>NZ_JAGPWD010000027.1 GCF_018119395.1 Massilia sp. ZL223 | reverse complement strand
CCCCCCCCCCGTGTTTTTGGGGGGGCCGGGGCCGCGAGGTGCATCGCCTCCGCTCACCATATGCACATTTCCCCCGTGTATTGACTGACACCCACCCCCAACGCATGAGAAGATGTCCGAGCACGCCTCAACATCAGACCAGAAAGGTACTCATGCCTCACGCCCGCATTTCCACCGGCCTGCTCGCCGCCCTGCTGGCCACCGCCGGCGCCGCCACCGCAGCAGCCGCGACTCCGGCACAACCGGACACCCAGCGCGAACAAGCCCAGATCAAGAAGATCGTCGCCGATATCTCCCCGAAACGCATCGAAGCCCACATCCGCAAGCTGGTCAGCTTCGGCACCCGCCACACGATGTCGGAGACCGAATCGGAAACCCGCGGCATCGGCGCCGCGCGCCGCTGGATCAAGGCGGAGCTGGAGCGCTGCGGCGCCGGCACGCCGCTGACGGTTGCCTTCGACAGCCACGTGGCCCCGGTCTCCGCGCGCATCTCGCGCCCGACCGAGATCGTCAACGTGGTCGCCACCCTGCCGGGCACCCAGGCGGCCTCGAAAGACCGCGTCTACGTGGTCAGCGGCCACTACGACTCGCGCGTCACCGACGTGATGAACTACACCGCCGACGCGCCGGGAGCCAACGACGACGCCTCGGGCACCGCCGCCACCATGGAGCTGGCCTGCGTCATGGCCAAGCACAAGTTCGACGCCACCCTGGTGTTCATGGCCGTCGCCGCCGAAGAGCAGGGCCTGATCGGCGCCCGCCACTTCGCCGAGCAGGCGCGCAAGAACAACGTGAACATCGCAGGCATGTTCACCAACGACATCATCGGCAGCTCGCGCGCCGACGACGGCAAGGTCGACAACAAGCAGGTGCGCCTGTTTGCACAGAGCATCCCGGCCACCAAGGAAATGAGCGACGCGGTCCGCCAGCTGGTGGCCACCGGCGGCGAGAACGATTCGATCTCGCGCCAGCTCGCGCGCCATACCAAGGAGCAGGGCGAGCGCTACGTGAAGGGCTTCAAGGTCTCCGTGATCCAGCGCCACGACCGCTACCTGCGCGGCGGCGACCACATGCCCTTCCTGGAGCAGGGCTATGCCGCGCTGCGCTTCACCGAGCCGAACGAGGACTTCGACCACCAGCACCAGGACCTGCGTACCGAGAGCGGAAAGGTCTACGGCGACCTGATCGACTTCGTCGACTTCGATTACGTGGGCAAGGTCGCCCGCGTCAACGCCGCCGCCCTGGCCTCGCTGGCCCTGGCCCCGGCCGCGCCGCGCGAGGTCAAGCTGCGCACCGACAAGCTGACCAACGATTCGACCCTGGTGTGGCAGCCGAACGGCGAGCCGGATGTCGCCGGCTACCGCATCGTCTGGCGCGAAACCACCGCGGCCACCTGGCAGGGATCGAAGTGGGTCGGCAACGTGACGGAGGCCACGGTCGACCTGTCGAAGGACAACGTGTTCTTCGGCGTGCAGGCGGTCGACAAGGACGGCAACGTCAGCCCCGCCACCTATCCGTCGCCGCAACGCTGAGCTTGTTTGATCTATGCGGACAGGGCATTCGGCCCCGTCCGCATACGTCGTCCTGCATCCCGGTTTAGAATGCTGGTTTAGTATTCGCAACGAACCGGGAAAGTAATGGGATACAAGACCATCGAAGACACCATCGGCAACACGCCGCTGGTGCGCCTGCAGCGCCTGCCGGGCGCGGATGCGCAGGCCCGCAACAACATCATCCTCGGCAAGCTCGAGGGCAATAATCCAGCCGGCTCGGTCAAGGACCGCGCCGCCATGTCGATGCTGCGCCGCGCCGAAGAGCGCGGCCAGATCAAGCCGGGCGACACCCTGATCGAAGCCACCAGCGGCAACACCGGCATCGCGCTGGCCATGGCCGCCGCGATCAAGGGCTACAAGATGCTGCTGCTGATGCCGGACAACCTGTCGGTCGAGCGCCGCCAGAGCATGGCCGCCTACGGCGCCCAGATCATCCTCACTCCGAAGTCGGGCGGCATGGAATACGCGCGCGACATGGCCGAGCAGATGCAGAAGGACGGCCAGGGCATCATCCTCGACCAGTTCGCCAACTTCGACAATCCGCGCGCCCACTACGAGACCACCGGTCCCGAGATCTGGCGCGATACCGAAGGCCGCATCACCCACTTCGTGAGCGCGATGGGCACGACCGGCACCATCATGGGCGTGTCGCGCTACCTGAAGGAACAGAACGAGGCGGTGCGCATCGTCGGCGCCCAGCCGGAGGAAGGTTCCTCGATCCCGGGCATCCGCAAATGGCCGGAAGCCTACCTGCCGAAGATCTTCGAGAAGGCCCGGGTCGACCAGGTGGAAAGCGTGAGCCAGGCTGCCAGCGAACAGATGGCGCGCCGCATGGCGGCGGAAGAGGGCATTTTCTGTGGGATTTCGGCGGCAGGCGCCTGCGAAGTGGCGCTGCGCATTTCGCAGACCGTGGAGAACGCGACGATCGTGTTCGTCGTCTGCGACCGCGGCGACCGCTATCTGTCGACGGGCGTCTTCCCCGCCTGATTCATCTGCACGGCCGTCGGGTTCGGGGACGGCCGCTTCAATCCGGCGCCTGGTGGCCGGAGAACGCTTGCGCTGGAGATTCCACTAAGCGGGCAGAAAACGCGAGGCCCGCGCGCAATTCAGATGGCACGCATTGTGGTGCGAAGGCTCGGCGTGCAATGCGCCAGCCCATGCCCTGGCCGCCGATGCGGCGAGGGCGTTATCCCGGCATGGCGAAATTACGCCTGCTGGTCCTTCGGTGCTGCGCCTTCTTTCGGCTTGAACTGCTTGTCGCTGATGCGGAACTTCGCACGGCGGTCGCCCATGAGGTAGCGCAGGTCGCGGATCGACAGGTCGCTGACTTCATGCATGCGGATCAGGAGCGATGCGCCGACCGGCAGGCGGTGGTGGCGGATCTTCGAGATCACCGGCGGCGCCACTTCGAGCGCGCGCGACAGGGCCGCGTCGTTCTTCAGGCGCAGGTTCTCGATGAGGGTGTCGAGCAGACGGTTCGGGTTGTACTGCAGCAGTTCATCGCCTTCCGAATCGCTGTTCATATCAATGCCGACTTGGTTTGTCATGATTCAAATTCCTATATGGGGGTTGAACGGAATCGCTGGCGGCGTTTCGAATCCGGAAATCATATTTCGTAATTTTCTATCCAATTGTACAACTATTTCCGTCACGCTACTTGTCAGCCAAGCGGAATAGAAACTTCGCCTCAGGCTTTGTTGTCTTAATGCAACAATAGCTCCAATGCAATTCTCTCACAAACTCACGGAAATAATAATTGTTTTTTGGTCAATCCCTAGTGTAAGTCCAAACATATTTTGATGCCGCACGGTACGACTTATGCTGACGAGAAAGCAACAAAATGGGGGGTATGGCGCAATGCGGCAAAATTTGCGGGAGTTTCCGCAGAGAACTGAAGGAGTCGAGCCAGGATACCCCTGGGGGGTATCTTGTCGTGGAGGTAAGATTAGCGGGGAGAAAACAGAAATTTGGGCGGGAAGGCCGTTACAAATGATTACAAAATTTCCCGCCCAGCAACATTCAACTGGAGCGCGACAGGCGCACTGCGCGGCCCAGCTCGATCACCGACATGGCGTAGAAGTAACTGCGATTGTATTTGGTGATGGCAAAGAAGTTATCGTTGGCCACCCAGTACTCGGTCGGCTCGGCCCCGTTCTGCAGGTCGACCAGGCCGTACAGGCGGCCCGAGGGCAGGGCGGTATTCAGCATCACGCCGGCTGCCTGCAGTTCTTCCGGACGCAGCGTCGCGGCCAAGCCGCGGCCAAGCAGCTCTTCCCAGCCACGGTTGGGCGAGACGTCGGCCGCGAACACCGCCGGGCCGCGGTGCTCGGCGTTCCAGCCGTGCTGGACCAGGAAATTGGCCACGCTGCCGATCGCATCCGCCGGCGAGCCGCGCAAGTCGATCCGGCCATCGCTGTCGAAATCGACGCCGTACTTCAGGATGTTGCCTGGCATGAACTGCGGCATCCCCACCGCGCCCGCGAAGGAGCCCAGCAGATCCAGCGGATCGGTGCCGCGCTCGCGCGCCAGCGTCAGGGTGTTGGCCAGTTCGCTGCGGAAGAAGGCCTTGCGGCTTTCCTGGTTCGGGGTCTCCGGATAGGCGAAGGCGAGGGTGGCCAGGGTGTCGACGACGCGGAAGCGGCCGGTGTCGCGGCCATAGATGGTTTCCACGCCGATGATGCCGACGATGATCTCGGCCGGCACGCCGTAGGCGGCTTCGGCGCGCGCCAGGGCTTCGGCGTTCTCGTTCCAGAAGCGCACGCCGGCATTGATGCGGATCGGCTCGATGAAGCGCTCGCTGTAGGCTTGCCAGTTCTTCGGCTTGCCCGGCGGCGCAGGCTTGACCAGCTGCACGGCCGAATCGACGAAGCGGACCTTGCCGAACAGGGCTTCCAGTTCGGCGCGCTGGAAGCCGCGCTGGGTCACCATCTCGTCGATGAAGGTCTGCACCGAGCCCCACTCGAGGAAGTTCATGTGCTCGCCGTCGTAGTCGATCACGGCGGCGGCCGCGGCGGCCGGCAAGACCTTGGCGGGCTTGGCCTTGGCGGCCACTTTCTTGCCCTTGGCCGGCCTGGCCTTGGCGCCTTTGGTGGGCTTGGCGGTCTTGGATTTGGCTTTCGCGTGCGCCGCATGCGCACGGGATTGCGTGGTGGATTCTTTGGCAAAAGCTAGCGCATCGCTCTGGGCGGCAAATGCCAGCGCCAGTGCGGCGAACAGGGGAACGAACGGTTTCATCTGACTTGCGACAATAAGCTCTTCAACGTGGCGGCAAGCCGGGGATCGGCTTGGACGGGCGCATAACGCCAGGCACTGTAGCGGCGCAAGAACTCGGCAGCGGCAGCGCGCGTGGGCGCTGCCAGGTGGGAAGCTGCCGCAACCCGGGCCGCGTAGGCGGTCGGCCCTTCGTCCGCTGCACGTGCCAGGCCGTGTTGGCCGAGGCGCTTGCACAGCACCGAGTATAGAGCATCGATCGGATGAATTGCCCTGCGGCGAATTAAAATTCCATAGAGCAGCAACAAAATACAGCTGCTTGTTATCAGGGCGATAAAAGGCCAGCCGGTGAAGCCCGCCTGCAGGCTGCTCACCACGTCGCGCTGGCGTTCCGGCGTGTAGTTGAGCACCCACTGGTTCCAGCCATTGTTGACCGCGCCCAGCGCATTGCGCAGCTGGCCGAGCCAGTTGCCGCCGTCGCGGCCGAGGTCGAACCCGCGCAGGGCTTCGATGCCGAAGGGTGCGGGCATCTGGACCGCCGCGCCGAGGCCGCGCCGCACCCGTTCCGGCGCCACCGCCGCGGTCGGGTCCACGCGCACCCAGCCGCGCGGCGCCAGCCAGACTTCGGCCCAGGCGTGGGCGTCCGATTGCCGGACTGTCATGAAGCCGTCCAGCGGATTGATCTCGCCGCCCTGGTAGCCGGTCACCACGCGCGCCGGCACCCCGGCCGCGCGCATCAGGAACACGAAGGCGCCCGCATAGTGTTCGCAGAATCCGGCCCGGGTCTGGTACAGGAATTCGTCGACCGTGTGGCGGCCGAGCAGGGGCGGCTCCAGCGTGTACGAATAGGGCTGCTCGCGGAAGCGGCGCAGCACCGCCTCGACCCGGGCCGCCGGCTCCGGTTCGCGGCGCAGGTCCATGCCGGCCTGCAGCGCGCGCGGGTTGTAGCCGTAGGGGAGCAGCAGCCAGCGGCTGGCGTTGGCCAGGCGCTCGCCGCCCTGCAGCGCATAGTCGAGGTGCGAGCTGGCGCGGTAGCGCACGCGTTCCTGCGGGGCGGAGCCGACGGTCAGTTCGAACTGGGGCGACACGTGCGTGACGCGGCCCGGCAGCGCGGGTATGCGGCCCGGCATCTCGAGCGCGAACACCCAGCGCGCCGGCGAGGGCTCCAGCGTCACTTCGTAGGAAAGGGCCGGGCCGCCCACCGACAGGCGCTGGTCCCTGGGCGCATGCTTTTCCGCGCCGCGGGTCCAGGTCAGCCCGTCGAATGAATCCAGCACCGGCCCGCGCCAGTAGAGGCGCGCCTGGTCGGGCGCCGGGCCATCGAAGCGCACGCGGAACACCGGCTCGTCGGACAGCGCGAGCGAGGACATCTGCCCCGGCGCCATCTGGTCCGACAGGCCGGACTTCGCGCCGCCTCCGGGGCCCGGCATGCCCCACAGCGGGCCGTGAATGCGCGGGAAGACCACGAACATCAGCAAGGCCAGGGGCGCGGCCAGCGCCAGCATGCGCGCGGCCATCAGGAGGCGGGCGCGCAGCGCCGGCACGGCGCCGGTGAACTGGAAGGACAGCTGGGTGGTCAGCAGCGCCAGCACCGACAGCACCATCAGCAGCGCGCTGAAGATGCTCTGCGAGTAGAAGAAGTTGGTCAGGACCAGGAAGAAGCACAGGAAGATCACCACGAACAGGTCGCGCCGCGCATGCATCTCGAGCATCTTGAAGGCGACCAGCAGCACCAGCATGGCCACCCCGGCGTCGCGCCCGAGCAGGGTCTGGTAGCTGGTCTGCACGCCGATCATGGCCAGCACGGCGATCGGCAGCAGCACCAGGCTGGATGGCATGCGCTTGCCGCGCAGGGTGATCGCCGCGCGCCAGGACAGGACGGCGCCGCACAGCAGCGAGATCCAGGGTGGCAGGTGGCGCGCGTGCGGCAGCAGCACCAGCAGCGCGCTGCCCAGCAGCAGCAGGGTGTCGGCTTTGTCACGGGGCAGGGCGGCGCGCGCCTTCATGGCTGCTCCTGCTTGCCGTACAGGGCCAGCGCGCGCAGGCAGGCCGCCTGGTGCGCCGCGCCCAGGGCCGCGTCGTAGCGCAGCGCGCCCAGGCGGAAGGCATAGGGCAGGGCGCGCTGCTCGGCGTCCAGCACCCAGCGCGTCATGCGCGCCAGGCGCCCCTCCACGCCCAGCTGGGCCGGCAGCGCGTCGAAGTCGAGCACCAGGTCGCTGCCTTCGCCGCCCTCGAAATGCTTGGTCACCAGCTGGCCGCCAAGGGCCGGGTCGAGGCGCGCGATCTGGCGCCAGGCCAGCTGGCGCAGCGAGTCGCCGGCCTGGTAGCTGCGCACGCCGGCGAAGTCGTCGCTGCCGGCCGCGCGCACCTGGCTGCCGCTGTTGCCGACCAGGGGCAGGGCCGGTGCGCCGTCCTCGGGACGCGGGTAGACCAGGGCGCGCAGGCCGGGCCGCCAGTAGCTCCAGGCATGGAACAGGCCGAGAGGAAAGCGGGTCGAGAGCCTGACGCGCGGCGCGGCCAGCCAGCCGCGCTCGGTCGTCGGCATCGCCAGCACCACGGTGGATTGCGAACCGGCCGCCACGTCGGTCACGTGGCGCGGCTCGGCGATGGTCGAGAAATCGGCCCGGACCGCGTAGCGCGCCAGGCGGGTGCGGTTGGCGATCTGGAGCTCGAACTGGGCTTCCTGGCCCGCGAACACGGGCGCCACGCGGCCCTGCTGCAGGCGCAGCTGGGCAAGATTGCGGTAGGTGGCGACCATGTCGACCAGGGCGCAGGAGACGGCCAGGAAGGTCAGTGCGAAGCCCAGGCCCAGGGCGTAGTTGACGGAACCGATCAGGAGGATCAGCATCAGGGCCGCGAAGCCCAGTCCCGCCTTGCTCGGCAGGATGAACACGCGGCGCTGCGACAGCAGCACTTCGCCGGTGTCGAGCGTTCCCTTGCGCGGCAGCCAGGCGCCGGTGGTGCGCCGCAGCCAGCCCCTGAAGCCCTGCGCCTGCGCCATCAGACGGGAACGGATTTCTGCAGCTGCAGCACCAGGTCGCGGCTGGCCAGGGCGGCGCCGTGGGCGGCCTTGAGCGGACGCAGGCGGTGCGCGCAGACCGGCACCAGCACGGCCTGGATGTCTTCGGGGATCACGTGGTCGCGCCCTTCGAGCGCGGCCCAGGCGCGCCCGGCCTGCAGCAGGGCGATGGCGGCGCGCGGCGACAGGCCTTCGGCGAACATGCCGTTCTGGCGCGAGGCCTGGGCCAGCGCCTGCACGTAGGTGACCAGCGCGCTGGAGGCGTGGATCTCGCGCAACGCGCGCTGGGCCTGGGCCAGTTCGGCCGCGTCCATCGCCGGTTCTAGGACCCGCAGCATGGCGCGCCGGTCCTCGCCCATCAGGAGGGCGCGCTCGGCGGCGGCGTCCGGATAGCCCAGCGAGAGGCACATCAGGAAGCGGTCGAGCTGGGACTCGGGCAGCGGGAAGGTGCCGACCTGGCTGGCCGGGTTCTGGGTGGCGATCACGAAGAAGGGCTCGGGCAGGGCGCGGGTGACGCCATCGGCCGTGACCTGGCGCTCCTCCATCGCTTCCAGCAGGCCGGACTGGGTCTTCGGCGTGGCGCGGTTGATCTCGTCGGCCAGCAGCACCTGGGTGAAGATCGGGCCGGGGTGGAACACGAAGCCGTTCTTCTCGCGCTCGTAGACCGAGATCCCGGCCACGTCGGCGGGCAGCAGGTCGCTGGTGAACTGGACGCGGTTGAACCTGAGGCCCAGCGAGATCGCCAGCGCGTGCGCAAGCGTGGTCTTGCCGACCCCGGGCAGGTCTTCGAGCAGCAGGTGGCCGCCCGCCAGCAGGCAGGTGAGGGCGAGGCGGACCTGCTCGTCCTTGCCGATCACGACCTGGCCGACCTGGCGCGCGGCGGCATGCAGTTGTTTGAACATAGGGCCTAATGGGTTGTTCGTCGGTGGCGGCCATTCTGCGGAGCAGGCTGCCGGCATGGTAGATTAGCGCCATCGGCAACCCTTGTACTCCGACAGCAACAAGCCGTCGCATCGATTCTATGCGAGAACGGCGGCGCGGGTGTGCATGGATGAGCACTGGCGAAAGACCAAGCACTATGAGCACAGCAATTTACAGCCACCCGGACTGCCTGCGCCACGAGATGGGCAGCTGGCATCCGGAGTCCCCATCGCGCCTGCAGGCGATCGACGACCAGCTGATCCTGGCGCGCCTGGACGGCCTGATCGAGCAGCGCAGCGCGCCGCTGGCGGACACCGCCGATATCCTGCGCAACCACACGCCGGGCGCGCTGGCGCTGGTGCGCGACCACGTGCCGGCCACGCCGGGCGACTATTATCCGCTGGACGGCGATACCTCGCTCTGTCATTACAGCTACCAGGCGGCGCTGCGCGCGGCCGGGGCGGCGGTGGCGGCCACCGACGCCGTCATCGCCGGCAGCATCGCCAACGCCTTCTGCGCGGTGCGCCCGCCGGGCCACCACGCCACGCCCACCGAGCCGATGGGCTTCTGCCTCTTCAACAACGTCGCCATCGCGGCGCGCCATGCGATGGAGGTGCACGGGCTGGAGCGGGTGGCGATCGTCGACTTCGACGTCCACCACGGGAACGGCACGGCCGACGCCTTCCGCAACGAGCCGCGGGTGCTGATGGTGAGCTTCTTCCAGCATCCCTTCTATCCCTACAGCGACCCCGAGCCGATCACGGCCAGCCAGGTGAACGTGCCGGTACCGGCGCGCGCCGACGGCGAGACGGTGCGCAAGCTGGTGCAGGAACAGTGGCTGCCGGCGCTGCATGCGCACCAGCCGCAGATGATCTTCATCTCGGCCGGCTTCGACGCCCACCGCGACGACGACATGGGCGGGATGGGGCTGGTCGAGGCGGATTATGCGTGGATCACGCGGCAGGTGATGGCGGTGGCGAAGCAGTATGCGCGGGGACGCATTGTCAGCTGTCTCGAGGGCGGATATGAGCTGTCGGCGCTGGGGCGCAGCGTGGTGGCGCATTTGAAGGTGTTGGCAGAGCTGGAGTAAACGGCCAGAACCTAAGTTTTGCGCACTGATTTAGTGCAAATAAATGCCAAAGAGGCCAAATAAACCACACTTCAAAAATAGCACGAGTGTTCCCTTTGACATGTACATATGTCAGTAATACAGTCGATCTCGGCCTAAAGAAATGGCCCGCCGGACACTCCGGCGCAACATAATCAAGGAGAAGACAGTGAGACAAATCCGCATGCTGTGTGCGCTGTGCCTGCTTTTGATTTCCGGTATCACCTCTGCCGCCAACTACACCCTCTGGATCAACGGAAGGACGGGAGGCGGCCAGATCGGCAACTACAACGACTTCACCTATTGGGGACCTTCGACCGCCGCCGCCGGGGTCAACAAGAAGGCCGTCAACTGGGACGGCCGCAGCAGCATCGCTTCCCAGAGCGGCAAGATCCGCGACGCCCTCGACTGCTTCTGCACCGGCGCCAACTGGTGCTATGTCGCCACCCACAGCGCCGGCGACCTGATGATGGGCTACACGATGGCCAATTACGGGGGCTCGGCGCGCTACAAGAAGAACGCCGCCCCGAACTCGAGCGGCGTATGCGGCAATTCCGACGGCGGCACCCAGACCGGCTGGAACATCAAGTGGGTGCGCGCCGCATCGGGCGCGGGCGGCGGTTCCGAACTCTCGGACGCCGGCTCCTGGACCACTTCCGAGCCGCTGGTGCAGGACCTGAAGACCACCACCGCGCGCGCCATGTACAACCACAACACCACGCGCAACGTCTGGTTCTACATGTATGCCGGCGCCAAGGGCACAGCCTATTCCGGCATCCTGCCGGGCCAGGACGACGAGGCCGTGGCCTACCACAGCACCGGCGGCGTGTCCGGCAGTTCGGGAGGCTCCTACTGCAATCCGAGCGACTGGTGGTGCAACGACCTGACCCTGGGTACGGCCGCCAACGAAGGCGGCAGCGTCAAGTGGAGCTACCACTCGGTAGCCTTCCGCGACGACAACGAGGCCTATAACCACTACGCCAACAGCAACTGGGCAGGCATCGTCGGCGTCGTGCGCAACGCCGTGGTGAACAGTGCCTACTGAGGCACGCAAGCCGCGCCGCCTTGCCTGGTCCATCGGACTGGGTATCGCGGCCCTCGCCGCCGCCGGTCTCTACCTGGCGCGCGGCGGCGAGGCCGGCACCCAGCACGCCACGGCCGCACCGCCTTCTTCAAGCGGCCCGCAATTCTTCGCCAAGCTGCCGGAGCAGGGCGGCCTGCCTGTCCCGGACGGCCGCGAGGAGCGGCGCCGCCTGCTGGTCGAGCAGGTGCGGGAGACCGACCAGGCCTATTGCAGCTACCTCGAAGGCAGCAGGTATCCGCACGAGTCGCAGCCGATCGCGCGCAACCCGGACCAGGCCCACCCGAACCAGCCGGTGACCGAGATGAACCCGATGCGCACGCCGGGCGGAGGCAGCAGCGACAAGGTGCTGCTCCAGACCTCGCAGTCGCGCGTCTACCTGGCGGCGGGAGAGGCGGTCGCCTTTTCGCTGCGCGCGGTGGACGCCCAGGGCCAGACGGTGCCCCTGGTGGTGACGCGGGCGCTGGCGCAGGGCATGACCTACGGCGCCAGCCGTCCCACGGCCCAGGTGGCGCTGCCCTTCGCGGACGACGGCGGCGGCGCCGATCCGGTGGCGGGCGACGGCGCCTTCGCGGGCGTGCTGTCGCCGGCCCAGACCGGGCTGGCGGGCTTCCACGGCACCATCCGCACCGAGGTGCGCTACACGGCGGGCGGACGCAGCGGCTTCGCCCTGTTCGACGTCATCTACACGCCGACCCTGCCGGCCTCCTGGACCGGGCAGGTGCGCGAAGCCACCGAGAACGGCTCGCTCAACTTCTACCTGCGCCTGGACGTGCGCCAGCCGGGCCGCTACGTCGTCACCGGCCGGGTCGACGACGCGCGCGGCAAGCCCTTCGCGCTGGCGACCTTCAACGACGTACTGGGAGCAGGCGCGCAGGACGTGAAGCTGAGCGTGTTCGGCAAGCTGCTGACGGACGGTGCGCCGCAGCTGCCGCTGGTGCTGCGCGATGTCGACGGTTACCTGCTGCGCGAGAACGCCGACCCGGACCGGCTGCTGCTGCCGCGCCTGGAGGGCAAGGTCTACGCCAGCAAGACCCAGTCGCCGAAGGGCTTCTCGGATGCCGAATGGCAGAGCGAGGAGCGCAGCCGCTACCTGACCGAGTTTGCGAAGGACCGCAAGGAGGCGCGCGCCCGGCTGGCCGCTTTCGACCCGGGCCAGGCCGCGCCGCCCAGCGCCTGCGCCCAGCCCGCAGGGTGAGCGCCGCTGCTGCCGGGCCTTGGCTTCAGCCCGGCAGCAGCGGGAGCTGCTCCATCATCATGGCGACGCCGATCGCGCCGCACAGCATCCCGCACCAGAACCAGCGCAAGAATGGACGCATGAGTGGGCGCACGAGCGGGCGCTTGTCGAGTTGTCGCACTTTCATCTTTCTCTCCTCCAGCGGCTCTAACGGCCAAAGGAAAGTGTGCGCGCCAAATGTTTCAAACGCGTTGCAATGTATCAAGAAGTGCGGCCGGTGTAGTGGGGAGGGCGGGCGCCAGCGTAAAATAGCGCCTTGAACGAAAGATATAGAGAGCAAAGTATGTCGATACAATGGTTCCCGGGGCACATGAATGCGGCCAAGAGGGAAGCGGCCGAGCAGATGGAGAACATCGACGTGGTGGTCGAGGTCCTGGACGCGCGGCTGCCGGAGGCGAGCCGTAACCCGCTGGTCGAGGAGATCCGCAAGTTCCGCCAGCGCCCCTGCCTGAAGGTCCTGAACAAGATCGACCTGGCCGATCCCGCCGCCACCGCCGCCTGGAAGGCCTATTACGACGCCCAGGAAGGCGTGACCGCCTATCCGATGACGACCAAGAAGCCGGCCGACGTGGCGCGCATCCCGGCGCTGTGCCTGGGACTGGCGCCGCACCGCGGCGTGCCGACCAAGCCGCTGCGCATCATGATCATGGGCATCCCGAACGTGGGCAAGTCGACCCTGATGAACGCGCTGCTGAAAAAGCGCGTGGCCAAGGTGGGCGACGAGCCGGCCGTGACCAAGACCCAGCAGCGCCTCTACCTGGACAAGCACACTGTGCTGGTCGACACCCCCGGCATGCTGTGGCCGAAGATCGCGATGGCGAGCGACGGCCTGGCGCTGGCGGCCAGCCACGCGATCGGCTCGAACGCGCTGATCGAAGAAGAAGTCGCTGAATACCTGGCGAGCGTGCTGCTGGAGCGTTACCCGCAGCTGCTCACGGCCCGTTATGGCCTGAAGACCGAAGGCATGGACGGCGTGGACGTGATCGAAGGCGTGGCGGCGCGCCGCGGCTACCGCGTACGCGGCGGCGAGTTCGATTACGAGAAGGCTTCGCACATGCTGCTGCAGGACTACCGCAGCGGCGCACTGGGGCGCATCAGCCTGGAGACGCCGGAAACCCGTGCGGCCAGCCTGGCGCAGCACGCGGTCGAGATGGCGGAGAAGGCGCGCATCGCCGAAGAGAAGGCGGCAGAGAAGGCAGAGCAGGCGGCGCGCGGAAAACGCGGGACTTAAACAACCCTGTCATCAGCGCGATGCCGGCTCTGCCGCCGACGCGGTGATCGCCGGACCTTATCGATTCGTGCCGGCGCCGCCGGCCGCTGGCTCGCCAAAGCGGAAACTCGACACCGCCAGGCTCCCGAAGAAGTCATCTTCGTGGTACACACAGGCTGCCGCTTCATCTTCCGCCGCTCCGAGCGCCACCATCAGCGGAATCAAATGCTCCTCGCGCGGATGCGCGGCCCCTGCCTGCGGCGCTTGGCTCCAGCGCAGCAGCGCCTGTTCGCGTTCACTCGGCGGCAGGTCCACCACCGCATGCCGCAGCCAGCCGTCGAAGGCATGCGACGCCTCCCGTCCCGCCGGTCCGAACTGGCGCAGGTTGTGGAAGGACAGCCCGCTCCCGACGATCAGCACGCCCTCGTCGCGCAAGGGCTTGAGCGCGCGCCCGGCGGCGATGTGCGCGGCCGGGTCCAGGTCGCGCAGCAAGGACATCTGCACCACCGGCATGCGCGCTTCCGGGTACACCGGATACAGCATCGAGAAGGTGCCGTGGTCGAAGCCGCGCTCGGGATCGAGTTCGGCGTCGATGCCCGCCGCGGCCAGCAGGCGCGCTACCTGGCCGGCCAGCGCGGGATCGCCCGGGGCGGGATAGCGGATCTGGTAGGTATGGGGAGGAAAGCCGCCGTAGTCGTAGATCATGCCTGGTGCGCCGCCGGAGGACAGCATGAAGTGCGGCGCTTCCCAGTGGCTGGTCACGACCAGCACCGCGCGCACCGCGTCGCCATTCTCCTGCCGCATCGCCTTGAGCGAGGCTTCCAGTCGGTCGTAGGCGGCGCCGACCTGCTCCTTCATCCACGGCCAGGGGCCGCCGCCATGCGAGACGAAATAGGTGGGTAAGGTGGACATGGGCGCTCCTCTCGAAAGCTCGTAACGCCCATGTTAGCCCATCCTCCTACACCTTGCTGGCGCCCCGCGCCACTTCCATCAGGCCGAACAGGCGCGCGCAGCGCATCCAGGCCAGGACCGCCACCGCCAGCTGGGTCAGCAGCAGGGCCCCGACGAAGCCGGCGACGCCCAGCGGCGGTGTATTGATGCGCGCCACCGCCAGCAGCGCCGCCAGGCCCAGGCCCAGAACCGTCAGGCCCAGGTAGGTGCCGAGCACGGCGAACGGGCGGCGCGCCAGCACGCGCAGGCCGGCGAACCAGGCTTTCACGGCGGAGGTGCGGCGGCGGTCGAGCGCCAGCACCGCGCGGCCCTGGTCGAGGGTCGCGTGCACCACCAGGAACAGCACGGCCGCCAGGATCTGCGCGCCGGTCAGGGCCAGGCTGGCGTCGACCGCCACGATGGCGGCGGCCTCCTGCTTGCCGGCGGCGTCGAAGGCGACGCCGGCCACGGCGCCCACCAGGGCGAGCGGCAGCAGCGCCCAGATCATCATGCGCGCCAGGCGGCCGTATTCGAGCACGCCGCCCGCCACCAGGGCCGCGAAGCCCGGAGTCTGCGGAGCGCGCGCCGCCGTGATCGCGGCGCCGGTCAGCAGCGGCGACAGCAGCAGGGTCAGCACCAGGGCCGCGATGCCGCCGCCGGTGACGGCGGCGCCGTACTGCTTGCCGGTGCCGATCAGGTCGGTGATCGAGACCAGGTCGAGGCGGCGCGCCAGTTCCGCCGCCTGGACCGAGTGGTCGAAGGCCGCGCCCAGCATGTTCCAGACCGGCAGCGAGGCCGCCAGCGTGGGCAGCAGCAGAGCGGCGAGCCACAGCAGCACCAGGCGCCATTGCAGGGCCGGGCGGGTGGCGCGCAGCGGCGCGGGCAGGCGGCTCGGCGCCGCGCTGGGGATGGTATGCGGCGGCGCCGCTTGCTTGTCGAGGAGTGCGCTCATGGTCGTCATACGGTCGCGATGAAGGAAAGGACGAGTTGGACGAAGGCGGCGAATTCGCCGGTCCAGCGGGTCGACGCGCTGCGGTCGGCCTTGAGGGTGCGGCTGTCGTCGAGCTTGTTGACGTCGAGGTAGTGGCTGCGGCGTGGGTCGAGCTGGGCCGACACGGCCTTGGTCGGCCGCACCCAGGTGAAGGTGCGCCAGCGCTCGTCGGTATCCCACAGCACCGTCTCGCTGCTGCCGTCGGCGAACTTCACCACCAAAGTCTGCGGCACCGGCGCGCCGCCGCGGCGCACGGTCACCGTGGTGCGGTAGGGGAAGGGGCCGGTGCCGGCCGCCGGCTTCGGATGCGCCTTGTCCCATTCTTCGCGGATGCGCTCGATGCGCTTGTCGACCGCTTCCTGGGTGTCTTCCACCTGCTTGCCGCCGGCCATGCGCGTGCCCGGCAGCGGCAGGACTTCCTCGCTGCCGATCTCGGCCACGCGGTCGTCCACCCTGGCGGTCGAGAACACCTGCTGGGCGAAGACCCGCTCGACCGCCGCGCGCTGGCCGGTTCCGTCGGCGAGGGCTTCGCGCAGGTCGGCGATGCCCGGATGGCGGAACTTCCAGCGGCGGTAGTATTCCTTGAAGCCGCGCTCCATGGCTTCGCGGCCGATGCGCTCTTCCAGGTCGCGCATCACGATGGCGCTGCGCGAGTACACCGGGCCGATGCCCTGCAGGCGGTGCCAGGCGTTCTCGCCAGGCGCGTCGGCCGGGTTGTCGCGCGGGGCGCCGGTGCGCACGCCGTCGAACACGTCGAAGGCCGGGTCGATGCCGAGCCGTTTCATGAAGGCCGGCGCCGGGTACACCTGCTGGCCGCGGTCGCGCATCATGCGGCTGTCCCAGTATTCGTTCATGCCTTCGTCGAGGAAGGGCTCCTCGAACTCGTTCGAGGCCAGGATGCCGTAGAAGTAGCCGTGGCCGAATTCGTGGATAGTGACCGCGTCGAGCTCGAAGGCCTGCAGCGACTTCGGCTCCACCTTGTCGTAGCCCATGGCGGTGAAGAAGGTCGGGTACTCCATGCCGCCGGCTTCCTCGGCGTTGTGGGGCGGGATCACCACCGTCAGGGTCTTGTAGGGGTAGGGGCCGAGGGTGCGCGAGAAGTAGGCCAGCGAATCCTTGGCCGCCTTCATCGCCGGCTCGGCGCTGGCGGCGTATTCGGGCGGGTAGATCACCTGCACCGTCACGGTCGGGCTGCCCGGGCCGGTCCAGGTCTCGACCAGCGGCTTGGCGCTCCTGCGGTCGGCCATCCAGGCGAAGTCGTGGACGTCGGCCTGCACGTAGCGGCGCGTCACCATGCCGTTCTTCTCGACGGGTGCGCCCTGCAGTTCGCCGGTGGCGCCCACCGTATAGTCCTTGGGCACGGTGAGGCTGACGTCGAAGCTGCCGAAGTCGGCGTAGAACTCGGAGTTCTGGTGGAACTCATGCGCGTTCCAGCGCGGCGCCGTGGCCCCGCGTTCGCCCGGCAGTTCGAGCACGGCGATCTTGGGGAACCATTGCGCCACCAGGTGGAAGCTGCCGAAATAGCCGGTGCGCGCGATCACGCGCGGCAGCTGGGTGGCGAAGCCGATGTCGAGCGTGGTCGAGGCGCCCGGCGCGACCGCCTGCGGCAGGTCCATGCGCACCACGGTGTGGTCGGTGGCCGGGCCGTTGTCGGGCTGGACGAAGCGCCACGGCACGCTGGCGCCGGCCTGGCGCACGCTGCGCAGGGCGATGTGGCCCCATTCGCCGTCCTTGGTCTCGACCCCGGTACGGAAGCCTTGGCCGCTCTGGCGCTGCTCGGTGAAGAAGGTGCTGCCCGCGCCTTCGAAGGCGTTCATGTACAGGTGCACGTAGACGCTGCGCACGGGAACGGCGCTGCGGTTGCGCCAGGTGAGCTGCTGCTGGCCCGTCACCTGGTGCTTGACCGGATCGAGCGTGGCCTCGATGCGGTACTGGACCACGCGGTCGGACAGGGTGGCCTGCTCGCCGGTGCGGATCCCGCCCCAGGCATCCGGCGCGCTGGGCGTGGTCACGAAGGCGGCGTCGGGGGCGGCGAGGGCGATGCCGTCGAGCGAGGGCGGCGGCGCGGCGGCGGGCGCGCTGGCCTGGACGGTCCAGGCCAGGGCCAGGCCGGCGCTCAGTAAGGCCACGCCGGCCGCGCCGGCGGCCAGCACGGAACGGCTGCGGAAACGAATCTCCATCAGGACTCCTTGTCGTGTAAGGATGAGTTGTGATTGTGGAGTGACTATATCGACAAGCTTGTCGCCGCGCCAAGATTTTCCGACAGAAGGCGCGAAATGGCGCTTGGAAGGCAAAAATGGCGGCTGGGCCTTGCCAGCGTTATAATGCGGCCCGTTCTGGTGCCCGCGTGCGCAATCTGCGCGCGCAGTTAAACGGGAAACACGACGCGATCGCGCTACGCATGATCGCCAGGTGTGCTGCCCCCGCAACGGTCAACAAGCGTCGCCAATCGGCGACAGGCTTCCTCGACAACCACTGTGCATCCTGCATAGGAAGGTGAGGCGGTCCGTCTTGCAAGCCCGGATACCGGCCAGACAGGTGGAAGCGCGTTCGCACGCGGCTTCCGTTGACTCCGGCGTGCGGGGACGCAGGCCGGTGGCTTTTTCGAAAATGCATCCGACATGAATTTTGCTGCTCTACCGCGCAGCGCGCCGGCCATCAAGCCGCTCGCCCTGGCCTGCGCCCTGTCCCTGTCCGTCCTCGCCGCCCAGGCCTGCGCCCAGGACGCCGTTCCCTCCATCGTCGTCACCGGCGCCCGCTTCCCGGTCGACGCCGGGCTGGCCCCGATCGGCGCCACCGTCATCACCGCGGACGAGATCCGCCGCGCCGGCGCCACCGACGTCAACGAAGCGATCCGCAAGGTCGGCGGCGTGTACGGCCGCCAGAGCCTGGACGCCTCGCCCGACTTCGCGCTCGACCTGCGCGGTTTCGGTTCCAACAGCGCCCAGAACCTGGTGGTGATGGTCGACGGCGTGCGCCTGAACGAGAACGAACTGGCCAACACCGTGCTCTCGACGATCCCGGTCGACAGCGTCGAGCGCATCGAGATCACGCGCGGCGGCAGCAGCGTGCTGTACGGCGAAGGCGCGACCGGCGGCGTGATCCACATCATCACCCGCCGCGCCGGCCAGGCCGGCACCCGCGCTTCGGTGTTCGCCGAAGCAGGGCGCTTCGACCACCGCGACCTGCGCGCCTCGCTCAGCCATGGCGCCGGCCCCTGGTCCTTCGACGCGTCCATCGCCGACCGCAGCAGCGACGGCTATCGCCGCAACAGCGATTTCGACCAGACCACCGCCAGCGCCGGCCTGCAATACGCCTGGGACGCGCAAGGCCGCGCCGGCCTGCGCATCGAGAGCGCGCGTTCCGATTCGCGCTTCCCCGGTTCGCTCACGGAAGACGAATACCTGGCCAATCCGCGCCAGAGCCTCACCCTCCGGGACTTCGGCACCCTGGACACCGACCGCATCAGTGCCTACGCCGAGCAGCGCGTGGGCGCCTTCGAGCTGGCCGCCGACCTGTCGCACCGCGAACGCGACCTGAGCGCCAACTACTTCTTCAGCACCACGCTGTCGCGTTCCACCTACGCGTCGGAGCAGACCCAGTTCTCGCCGCGCGTGCGCCACAGCGCCATGCTGGGCGGCCAGCGCAACGAGCTGGTGGCGGGCGTCGACCTGATCCGCTGGGAGCGCCAGGTGAAGTCGGACTTCGGTTCGGGCGACGCGCGCCAGGATTCCAGGGCGATCTACCTGCGCGACGAGCTGCGCTGGAACGCGCCGCACAACGCGCGCCTGGCCGCGGGCGTGCGCCACGAGAAATTCGAGAAGGACGACGTGCTGGGCGCCGCGACCGATAGCCGTTCGCAGTCGCTCAACGCCTGGTCGCTGGAAGGCAGCGTTGACGTGATGCCGGAGGTGACGCTGTTCGCCAAGGCCGGCCGCAGCTACCGCATGCCCAACGCCGACGAGAACGGCCTGCGCTCGAGCGCCGACGTGCTGCAGCCGCAGACCTCGCGCGACCTGGAGCTGGGCGTGACCGCCGGCGGCAAGGAGCGTCAGCTGACGGCGCGCCTGTTCCGCCACCGCCTGCGCAACGAGATCTTCTACGATCCGACCATCGGCTGGGGCGCCAACACCAATCTCGATCCGACCCGCCGCCAGGGCCTGGAAGTGGAAGGGCAGGCCGCCCTCGGCGCGGCATGGCGCCTGACCGGCCAGTGGCAGCGCGTGGACGCCGAGTTCACCGCCGGCCCGAACGCCGGCCGTGAGATGGTGCTGGTGCCGAAGAACGTCGTGAGCGGGCGCCTGGCCTGGGTGCCGGGCGACGGCCAGAGCGCCGACATCGGCGCCCAGTGGGTCGACAGCCAGCGCTACGGCAGCGACTTCACCAACAGCTGCGGCGCGCGCATCCCTTCCTACACGACCGTCGACGCACGCTATGCGCGCCGCATGGGCGCCTGGGAAGTGGCGGTCAGCGGCCTGAACCTGTTCGACCGCGACTACTACAGCAACGCCTTCGGCTGCCGCTCGGGGATCTATCCGAGCGACGGCCGCCAGCTGAAGCTGTCGCTGCGCTACGACTTCTGATGATGAAGTCCCGCCTCCTGCCGCTGCTGGCCTTCGCGGCCGGCAGCGCCCACGCCGCCGTGAGCGTGGTCGACGACGCCGGCCGCAAGGTCGTGCTCGAGCGCCCGGCGCAGCGCGTGATCTCGATGGCGCCCCACGTCACCGAGCTGCTGTTCGCGGCCGGCGGCGGCGGCAAGGTGGTGGGCGCGATGAACTACAGCGACTACCCGCAAGCCGCGCGCAGCCTGCCGCTCGTCGGCAGCAACAGCCAGATCGACATGGAGCGGGTGCTGGCGCTCAAGCCCGACCTGCTGGTGGTCTGGCACAGCGGGAATACCCCGCGCCAGATCGCCCAGCTCGAAAGCCTGGGCGTGCCGATCTTCCGCAGCGAACCGAAGCGCCTGGAGCAGGTGGCCAGCAGCATCGAGCGCCTGGGCGTGCTGCTGGGCGCCGAGGCCAGCGCGCAGGCGGCGGCCGGCGGCTACCGCGCGCGCATCGCCGCGCTGGGCGAACGCTACGGCAAGCGTTCGCCGGTGACCGTGTTCTACCAGGTCTGGGACCAGCCGCTGTACACCCTCAACGACGAGCAGATCGCGAGCGACATCATCCGCCTGTGCGGCGGCCGCAATATCTTCGGCGCCCTCAAGGTGGTGGCGCCCCAGGTGGGCGTCGAGGCGGTGGTGGAGCGCGATCCGGAAGCCATCCTGGCCGGCAAGCGCTACGACCCGGCCAATCCGGGCCTGGCGCTGTGGAAGCCCTTCCAGGGCATGACGGCAGTGAAGCGGGGCAACCTGTTCACGGTCGACGGCGACCTGCTGAGCCGCCCGGGACCACGCACGGCGCAGGGCGCGGCCCAGTTGTGCGAGCAGCTCGAGAGCGCGCGCCAGCGGCGGTAACACTGGCTTAAGGAAGCGTTAAAGAGGTAAGCAAATGCAAAAAGATGGGCTCCATCCTCCTTGGATGAGCCGAAAAAGTGGTAATCTCGCGGTCGTTCGCTCAATCACTTTTAGTGGAAGGATAGTTATGCGCTCTCTGCGTTTTGCCCTCGTTGCCGCCAGCCTGATCGCCGGGTTCGCCAACGCATCGCCGACCGATCCGAAAAACGGCGCCGAATACACCACGCTGTCGGTGCCGCAACCGGTGCAGGCGACGGGCAAGAAGGTCGAGGTCATCGAGTTCTTCGCTTACCACTGCCCGGCATGCAACGCCTTCGAACCGACGCTGAACCAGTGGATCAAGAAGCAGGGCGATAACATCGTCATGCGCCGCATCCACCTGCCGTTCCAGGGCCCGGCCGATCCGGAAGCGCACCTGTTCCTCACGCTGGAAGCCATGGGCAAGCTGGAGGAGTATCATCACAAGGTGTTCCAGGCGGTGCACGTGCAGCGCCAGCGCCTGATGAAGGATGAGGACATCACCGCCTGGGCCGTCAAGAACGGCCTGGACAAGGCGAAATTCATGGAAGCATGGAATTCGTTCGGCGTGCAGACCAAGCTGCGCCGCCTGCCGCAAGTGGCGCAGGGCTATAAGGTCAGCAGCACCCCGACGATCGTGATCGACGGTAAATACGTGCTGTCCCCGGCCACCGTGGGCGAGGCCAACAAGCTTCAGAACATGAACCAGGCGCTCGCCGCCACGGAACAGGTCATGGACGCACTCGTAGCAAAGGCAGCCAAGACGAAATGAGCAGTGACGATGTCGAACGCGAAGTCCTGAAGATGTACGAGGGCTCACGCCCTCGCGAGGAAGAGCTGTTCGAGACAAGTAATTTCAACCACCTCGCGTGGTCGCTGGCGGCGTTCTTCGCGTTCGTCGCCATCTGGCTCGCCATTGCGCTCGTCCATGCCGAGAATCAGCGCTACGCGCTGCTGACCAACAAGTGCCCCGATCCCCTCTTCAAGGGCGGGATCGACAAGGCCTGCCTCGTTACCGTGCACTCGCGCGACCACTGGTGGGAACACCTGTGGTACGGCGTGACGCACGTACGCGCGCGGCCCGAAGACTCCGGCCGGTAATCCTTCCCCAGTTGGCGGCACGCCGCCAACCCTTTTCCTCCCGCTTACTCCTTTAATCCCTTGCCGCCAGGCAGGGCGATGACGAAGCGCGCCCCGCCCAGGGCCGAACTTTCCACCTTGAGCGTGCCGCCGTGCAGGGCCACCGCCTTCTGCGCGATCGACAGGCCGAGCCCGAAGCCGCCGGTGGCGCGGTCGCGGCTGCGGTCGAGCCGGTAGAATGGATCGAAGATCTTGTCGCGCTCTTCCTCGGGAATGCCGGGACCGTCGTCGTCGATGGCGATCTCGACGCCGTCCGCGCGCCGCCGCGCCGACAACAGGATGCGCGCGGCCGCGTACTTCTGGGCATTGCGCAGCAGGTTGCCGATCGCCCGTCCCAGCAGGCGGCCGTCGGCCTCGATGGCGCCCAGGCCGGATTCGAACTCGCAGTCGAGCTTGGCCGAGGCATGGGGCAGGGCGCCGCAGCATTCGTGGAGCAGCTCGTCCAGCGACAGGGTGGCGCTCTGCAGCGTACGCGCGCTGTCGAGCTTGCTCATGTCGAGTAGTTCGCTGACCAGGTTGTTGAGCTCCGCCAGGTCGCCCTCCATGGCGGCGATGCGCTTGCTCAGGTCCGGGTCCTTGGCGCGCGCGTCCAGCAGTTCCAGCGCGAATTCCAGGCGCGCAATGGGCGTGCGCAGTTCGTGCGAGACCGAATTCAGCAGGCTGCGCTGGGCTTCCAGCAGGTCCTCGATGCGGCCCGCCATGTGGTTGATGCGTTCGGCCAGCGGATAGATGGTGGCCGAGGATTTCATGTGGGCGCGCACCGTCAGCTTGCCGCTGCCGAACTCGTCGGCCATGCTGGACAGCGCCTGCAAGCCCTGCCAGTGCGAGCGCGACCATAGCGCGATCGGCACCAGCAGGGCGATCGCGACGATGACGTAGCGCAGGGCTTCCATCTTGAGCGCCTGGCCGATATCGATCGGCAGGTTCTGGGCGTGCAGCACTTCCTCGTGGCTGCCGATGTAGCGCTCGCCCTCCAGGTCGACGCGCCGGAAGAAGGCCTTGCGGGCCGGGTCGAGCACGATCTCGCCGCGGTCCAGGGCGGCCCGGCGGCCGCTTCCCAGCTGCGCGCGGGCCTGCTCGAGGGGGATCAGGTCGTAGCGCACCGTGGAGACTTCGCGCACCTTGTTCAGGCGCGCCAGCCACTCGTCGGCCGGCGCCTGGTCCACGTATTGTTCCAGCAGAAAGATCTGGGCGGCGGCCTGGCTCCGCGCGATGTCGTCTAGCGGGTCGCCGAACAGGCGGCTGAATGCGAAATAGATGACAAAGGTGGCAGCCGTGATCGACAGCATGACCAGCACAAAGAAACGGAAGAAAATCCGGTTCACGGTGCCGTCCTGTGTGATTGTCGGTTTCGGAATGCTGCCAAACTCATAACTTCTCCTCACCCGGCATTGTACAGGTGCAACGAGGTGAATGGCTCGGCAAATTGATGGCACAAGTGCAACTAATCAGGCAAAGCCGGCTCGGTAGCAAATAGTTGCCCTTACAAATTGAT
The DNA here is from genome assembly GCF_018119395.1 of Massilia sp. ZL223. Classification (GTDB taxonomy): domain Bacteria; phylum Pseudomonadota; class Gammaproteobacteria; order Burkholderiales; family Burkholderiaceae_D; genus Telluria. The sequence goes on along the minus strand of NZ_JAGPWD010000027.1, from coordinate 59,505 downwards.
GACAATTCCTCTACATCTAGAGGGGGAATAAAAAAGGACGGCCGTCTACCATAATGCTTCATCAGGGATACCAGGTTTTCCGTTTGCCCACCTGATGCGCGAGTGTCGGTGGGTTTTTTTATTCAGGAGTGGCCGGGCGGCAGCCCGCCCGGCCCTCGTTCCGATGGACGTCGTGACCGTGCAGCCCGAGGCGCCGGCGGAGTTCGTCGAAGACGTGTGGTACTTTGAAGTAACAAACTGGGAGAGTTCGGCTTGCTCGACGTAAAATACGCGGTTACCGAACTTTTCGACGATGTGAACATGAAAAAGCTATTCGCCCTGGTCCTGGCCGTCTCGGGCAGCGCAGCAAGCGCGCAGACGCCGACCACCAACCCGATGCCCGACGGCAGCCGCGACATGTATGTCGGGCTGGGCGCGATCTCGGCGCCACGGTATGAAGGCGCGGATAGCAGGAAGGTGTCGGCCTTGCCCCTGCTCCAGGTTCAATGGAGCCATGGCCTCTTCATTTCGGGTATGAGCGCCGGCATGCATTTGTCCGAGCGTCCAACGGTCGAGTACGGTCCCTTGCTGACACTGCATGCCAGCCGCGACGAATCCGGCCTCGGCGGCGAGATCGGCGCTTTCGAGAATTCGTCCCTGATGCCGAGCCTGATTCCGGAGCCGCTCTCGCGCAGCAGCGGCAATCCGCTGGTGGGCATGGACAAGATCGACGCCCGCCTGCAGGTGGGCGGCTTCTTCAATTACTACCTGGCGCCGCAGTGGCGCTTCACCAGCAGCCTGGTCTACGGCGCAGGCATCGACCGCGACGGCGTCCAGCTGCAGCTGGGCGCCCAGCGCCTGGCCGCCCAGATCGCGCAGCACCACACGCTGTCCTTCAGCGCCGGCGCCACGGTCGTGAACCGCGCCTACAACCAGTCCTACTTCGGCGTCAGCCCGGCGCAGGCGCGCACCAGCGGGAATGCCGTCTACACCGCTGACAGCGGCCTGAAGGACCTGCGCCTCGGCGTGCGCTGGAACTGGGCGCTGACGCCTTCCTGGATGCTGACCAGCAATGTCCAGGTCCTGCGCCTGATGGGCGATGCACGCCGCAGCCCGCTCGTCGAGCGGCCCAACCACCTGACGGTTTCGACCGCACTTGCCTACCGGTTCTGATCATGCGATCCGCCTCCATCACCGCATGCGCCTGCCTGCTCCTGACGGCCCTCCCGGCCGCGGCGCAGTCGCAGCCGCTCGCGGGTGAATGGGTGAGCTACCGCGACGCCTACCGGACCATGGTGCTGTTCGACAAATACGGCGGCGCCAAGAACCTGCTGCAGAACCATCTGCAGGTGGCGCCGAAGGAAAAGGGCGTGCTGGGCGAGGGCCTGCAGCTGGTCCTGAACGGCAAGACGGTGCAGACCAGCCTGCCGCTCGACGCGAGCGGGCGCGGCACGCTGCCGCTGCTCAAGGCCGCCTACGACGAGAACGCGGTGCTGGCCCCGAACCGGCGCCTGGGCGGCTTCACGATCCGTCCACGGGTGTCGCTGGCGCCGCGCGCCGACGGCGCCTACGAGGTGGCCGAACTGCGCAGCGCCTGCGAACAGGCGCTGGGCTTCGCGCGCTACGCCGATGCGTCGGCGCGCTCGCGCCAGTGCGCCGGCGTGCGCCTGGTGTTCCCGAAGAAGGGGGCGGAGGCCGCGGTGCGCCTGCGCCGTCCGGATGGCGGAGAACAGGTCCTGCCGGTGACCCACGGTCCCGCCTTCATCGGCGACCTCGACGACGATTTTCCGATCGTCGTCTACCGCTTCGGCGCCGCCGAACGCGCCCAGCTCATCAGCTACAACGCGCCGCTGGCCATCGTGCCGCTGTTCGAATAAGCGGCCTTTCCGTTCCTTGAGAGAGAAGCGGCGCCTAGTGCCCGTCATTACCGTCCGGCGGCGGTTCGTTCATGCCCAGGGGCGCCGCAGGCTTGCGCAACGCCCCGCGCGCAAGAATGCGCTGGATGGTGAAGTCCGGGATATTCACGTCCGCCAGGTAGCGTTCCGCATAGGCGTCGCCGAAATGTCTTTGCAAGCGAATGCCGACCTCGATCAGGGCCTGTCGGTGCAGATCGCGCCGGCGCTCGCATGGAGAACTCTCTGTCATGGCCGCTTCCTTATGGTCCATGTTGCCCGTATTGCTCTATAATTTAGAGCAGTGCGAGCAGCATAGCACTTTTGGTTGTATATGCACAGTAACCGGTGAGCAGTGCGCGGTGGTGAACGCGCTGCTTGCAGTCCTGAAAGACTTTAGCTGGCAGACGCTGAACCCGGATGATCGCACTTCATCGCATTACCGACGCCAACCTGATTTCGGCGCGTTGCTACGGCATCGAACTGGACCTCGACGGGCCTTGCGAACAGCTCGCGTCCAGGGTGCGCCGCGGAAGCAGGATGGCGTGGAATGCCGCGGACGAGCAGCGCGAGCTGTTCCGCCAGGAGCGGATGTTCCGGGCCATCATCCTGCACGCCTGGCCGGAACCGGACGATCCCGTGGTGCTGGAGCTGCGCGCCCAGGCCCGGCTGGGACTGGCGCACGTCGACCTGCTTACAGGCCGGCGCCGCTCCTGGCACCCACCGGAATGCGCATCAGGATGAATTTGGCCGTGTAGAGCACAATCATGGTGCCGACGAAATCGCCGGTGGCCATGACCAGGAATCCCGACAGCAGAGGCCGCTGAGGCTCGGCGAAGGCGAACCACAGGTGATGCAGCAGAGGGCTGGCAAGGGAAAAGGCGAGCGAGCAGATCAGAAGGCGCTTCGGCGTCAGGTTCTGCAAGGTGGCGAGCAGGCCCCAGTGGCGCTGCATGATGCGGTATACGAGGTAGGGCGCCGCGCTCGCGAGGATGCCGCCGATGAAGGAACGGATCATGTCGTCCGGGAAGAAATACAGGAAGCAGACCGCCCACGAGACCAGCAGCAGGCCGATCGCGCCGGCGCCGCCGAAGAGCAAGGTGCAGAGCAGCCGGACACCGGCGGGCAGGTAGATCCAGTTGATGCCGCTGGCAAATTCCAGGCGGGTGAAAAGCAGCTCGTTCAGTGCGAGTGTGGCGATGAAAAGCACGATTGTCGCGGCAATCATCGCAAGGTTCAATTTCAGTTGGCTCATGCCTGTTTTTCGTTGGAGTAAAATGACATGCCTGCCGAATACAGGTTATGAGCTTAGCGTAAGTCGATGTGCTGCTGCAACCAGGAATCGAGATTTGATGAAGAAGGTACGTCCTGCCGATATTTATCTGCGTTTTTTGCAACTGACCGAAGCAATACGCGGACTGCCGACCCTGCCGGAACTGGATCCGCTCGAGGAGCGCATCCTCACCATCGTCGCGCGCGCCCAGCAGGAGCAGCTGCGCCTGTCCGTGCGCGACATGATGGCCAAGCACGAGCTGGGCGCGCCCGCCACCGTGCATGCGCGCCTGAAATCCATGCGCGAGAAGGGCTGGATCATGCTGAGCGACACCGACGACGCCCGGCGCAAACAGATCGAGCTGACCCAGGCGGCGCTCCAGCATTTCGACCGCCTGTCGCAGTGCATGCTGCGCGCCACCGACGGCAAGATCCAGGGCTGAGGCGCGCGAGCTTCTATCCCGGGAAAGCGTGCAGGCCAGGCGCCGCCGCATTGGCCGGTCCGGGCGTCCGGCCGACATTCATGACCCAGCACACCATCACGAAATAGCCGGCCAGCGCGGTCAGCTCCACGGCGCCGTCCTGGCCGAAGCAGGCGACGGCTTCCGCATAGGTCTCGTCGCTGACCCCGTGCCTGAGCATCAGCTCGGCGACGAAATCGGCGGCGCAGGCTTCTTCAGCCGCCAGGCCGCGCGGACGCCGCCCCGCCGCCAGCGCCGCGATGGCCTGTTCCGGCACGCCGGCCTTGATCGCCAGGGGCGCATGGGTCTGCCACTCGAACTGATTCCCCGTCTCCCGCGCCACGACGCAGATCGCGAGTTCGCGGATATTGTCTGTCAGCTTGCCCTCGAAGCGCAGCGCTTCCCCGGTCTTGCCGATGCGCTCCATCAGCGCCGGCGTTTGCAGCAGGGGGATGAAGGGACCGAAGATCGCCTTGCGCGGGCCGTTGATGATGGAATCCGCCGCCGCCCGCTGCGCCTCGCTCATGGCCTCGCGGTCGGGAATGAGCAGGCGCTGGGACGCCGAGGCGCCGAAACCCTGGGCAGTTGCGTTGAGTTCGGTAGCTTGGTTCATGGATGCTCCTTAATGAGAGTGGAATGGCTTGCTTCGCGCCACAGCCAGATGGCGCTGAGGATCAGGCCGGCTGCTGCGAGCGTCAAGGCAGTGTGCAGGGCGGCCGGGGAATGGGCGGTGAGATAGCCGATGGCGCCGGAGACGACCGGACCCATCAGCTGGCCGAAGGCGAAGCCGGCGGTCATCCGCCCGAGGATGGCGGCGGCGTTGCCTTGGACGCGGTGACGGGCTTCCTGCATGCCCACCATGGTGATCACCATGAAGGTGCCGCCGACCAGCAAGGCGGCGGCGACGACGCCGGCCAGCGACACCCACAGCGCGGGCAGCAGCACGCCGGCCGCCATCACGACATGGGCGCCGGCCCACACCTTCAGGCGATTCGCCTTGTGCAGGCGCCAGGACACCAGCACCGTCGACAAGGCCGCGGCCAGGCCGAACACGGGCCAGGCCCAGCCGAAGATGGCGGGGTCATCCACCAGCTGGCGCGCCAGTGCGGGCAGATACGTGGCCGGAAGGATGTATCCGAAACCAAACAGGGTGTAGCAGGCAATCAGGCCGCCCGTGCGTACCGCAGACGTACGCGATGCGGCGTCTGGCGCGGGCGCCGCCGCGGCAGGGGCGGGCACGGGCAGGCGCCTGCTGGCCGCCAGCGGAAGGATCACGGCGACCGCCGCCAGCAAGGCCAGGTCGACCCACATCGCCTGCGAGGAGATGGCGGAGCCCGCCAGTGCGAGACAGAACAGGCCGGCCGCGGCGATGCCCAGGCCCACGCCCGCGAACATCAGCCCCGCCAGGTGGGCGCGGCCGGCGGCGGCCAGCCAGCCCAGGCCCCAGGTGCTGGTCGCGACCAGGGTCCAGGCGCTCAGTACGCCGGCAAGGAAGCGCAGGACTGCCCAGGCCGGCAAGGAAGCGGTCCAGCCGATCGCCGCCGTGACCGCTACGGTGCCGGCCAGGCCGAGTGCGAGCAGGGTTTCCGCTCTCAGGCTCAGCCTGGACGCGAGCATGGCGCCCACCAGGTAGCCAAGGTAATTGCTGGCCGCGAGCAGGGCGCCGGCTTCGCTGTCGAGCAGGCCATCCCTCACCATCAGGGGAAACAGCGGCGTGAAGGCGAAGCGGCCGATGCCCATGGCCACCGCCAGGGAGAGGACGGCCGCCGTGCACACCAGGAGGGCGGTGCGCCCGGAGGGCAGGCTTGAGCTGAGAGTGGAACTGGTCATGGGCTCTATTACACCTTGTTTGCCCATGAAAGACTAATGAATAAATGTGGAGTACCATTCTCCATATGAGAACGATCGATCTGGAATCCCTTGCCATCTTCCGCACCGTGGTCGAGGAGGGCGGCGTCATCCGGGCTGCCGAGAAGCTGCACCGCGTGCCGTCCAACGTCACCACGCGCATCCGCCAGCTGGAGGATTACCTCGGCGTACGCCTGTTCCGCAAGGAAGGGCGCTCGCTGACGCTCTCCAGCGAGGGCGAGATGCTGCTGAACTATGCGCTGCGGCTCCTGAGGCTGGCGGACGAGACGGTCAATGCGCTGCGCAGCGGCAAGCCGCAGGGGACGTTCCGGCTCGGCTCGCTGGAAAGCACGGCGGGAAGCCGGCTGGCGCCGATCCTGTCGCGCTACCATGCCGAGCATCCGGGGGTGGTCGTGGAACTGGTGACCGGGACCACGGGCGCCCTCATCAACCGGGTGATGCAATACGAGATCGAGGCGGCCTTCGTGTCCGAGCCGTTCACGGCGCCCGAGCTCGAATCCACCGTGGTGTTCCGCGAGGAGCTGGTGCTGGTCACGTCCAAAGAGGTGCGCAGCGTCCGGACCGCGCGCGACCTGGGGCGCAGCACGATGATCGCCTTCGCCCATGGCTGCTCGTACCGCAAGCGCCTGGAAGACTGGCTGGGCGGCGACAATGTCATGCCCGAGCATGTGCTCGAATTCGGCTCCTACCAGGGCATGATCGCTTGCGTGGCCGCGGGGACTGGTTTTGCGATCATGCCCAAGTCGGTGCTGGCGGCGCTGCACGCGACCGGCAAGGTGAGCCAGCATCCGCTGCCGGAACGCTTCGCCACCAACCGCACGCACCTGGTGTGGCGCGGCGAGCGTTCGCTGGCCCTGGACCGGCTGGTCGAGGTCCTGGCGCTGGAGGCGCCCGGCGCCGAGGAAGGCGTCCTGATCGCCGCCTGAGTCAGTTCCAGGCGGAGGGCGAGAACAGGTAGCCTTCGCCCCACACCGTCTTGATCTTCTCCGAATCCACGTCGTCGAACTTGCGGCGCAGCTTGGAGATGCAGTTGTCGATGCTGCGGTCCAGGCCGTCGAACTCGATGCCGCGCATCTTTTTGAGCAGGGCGTCGCGCGACAGCACGCGTCCGGCCGCCTCCGCCAGCACCAGCAGCAGCTTGTATTCGGTATTCGACAGCACGCAAGGCTGGCCGCGCCATATCACGCTGCGGTCCGAGGTGGCGATACGCAGCGCGCCGAACTGCAGCACCCGGGTGTCGCCGCCGCTCTTGGCCTGGGTGCGGCGCATCAGCGCGCGCAGGCGCGCCAGCAGTACGCGTGGCTGCACCGGCTTGTTGACGAAGTCGTCGGCGCCCTGTTCGAGGCCGGAGACTTCATCGTAGGAATCCTCGCGCGCCGTGAGGATGAGGATGGGCACTTCCGACAGTTCGCGGATCTGGCGGCACACCACCATGCCGTCCAGGCCGGGCAGCATCAGGTCCAGCACGACCACGTCCGGGCTGAGTTCCTTGAAACGGCCGAGGGCGGCGTCGCCGCGCGTCACCAGATCGACCGAAAATTCGTAGCCAGACAGGTATTCCGTGACGAGCTCGGCCAACCGCGCGTCATCTTCCACCAACATCACTCGGTACATGCGTTTCTCCTTGGGTCTGCCATTGTATAAGACCGTCCAGGGAAAAACATACCCTCCCCAAAGGGGTGACATTTGATTACAGATTCACGACAAATTCATGCGGGCCGCTTAGCGAATGTCGTTGACTTCCCGGAGCAGGGTGCGCCAGTCGGTGTTGTACAGCACGCCCACAAGGCGGCCGAACCCGGAGGTGGGCAGCACGCGCTGGCGCACGACCTCGTTGTGCTCGGCCGAATCGGTGCCCACATAGACGGTCATGAACTGGATGTCCGAGCGCGGCCGGGTGACGTCGATCAGGTTCGGGTTCACTACCTGGCGACCGGAAGCGTCGCGCACGTACAGCGGCCGCTCCGTATTCGGGATGACGAACATGTAGCCGGCGCGCAGCACCGTCATGCCGTTCCAGGTGCCGAGCGGCGTGCGGCCGTCGAGCTCGTCGGTGTCGTTGACGCCGATGCGCATGACGACGCCTTCGCCGGGGCTGTGGAAGGTCCCGTCGGGGAATTTATGCGTTTCGGGATCCTCGAGGCGGATCGGATAGGCCAGCAGGGTGGCCTGCCCGGCCGTCGCGTGGCGCATCGGGCCGCCGTTCGCATGGCCGAAGCCGCCGCCCGGCCGCAGGCTGGAACCGCGGATGCCGGCCAGCGCGGGGTGGGCCAGCACGCGCGGGAAGATCGCTTCGAGCTTGCGCTGCATGTCGGCGGTGCCCACGACCTTGCGGCTGCCGCCAAAGCTGAGCGGCTTGCCGATGACATGCCCGGGTGCGTCGCTGTCCGGCGTTGCGCCGCGCGTGCTGGCGTCGGGCCGGCTCCAGTAATCAGCCAGATAGTCGCCATACAGGATCGTGCCGTCCTCGAAACGCATGCGGGCTGCGCGTGGTGCGGCGGTCGGGGCAGGATAGCTGACGGCAGCGCTTGCCATGGTGGGCGCCGGGCTTTGCGCGGAGCTTGGCGCGGATGCCGTCGCGTTCAGGTTCTTTGCCGTCTGCTGGATCGCGGTGTTGGCCGCCTGTTTCGCCAGCTTGTTGAGCCAATCGTTGGCGCTGGCCGGCAGCGATGCGAGCAGGGCGGGCATCAGGGCGAGTCCGGAGAGAAGTCGATGTGTCATGGTCGGGGTGAGCGGTGCCGGAGGCCGGATGGCGCCCGTGCATTCGGTCAGTCAATGTAGTGGTGCGGACGGTACGGGACTAGCCCCCTGGGTGGGGGCAGAGCGGAATCCGGGATGTCATGTTCCTGTCACATTCCTGGCTTACGCTGATCCTGCCGATAACAATCACAAAGGAGGCAACATGAACTGGCTGATCAATCTGCGCGTCAAGCGCCACCTGCGGACGTCGCGCTACAGGACCGCGCTGGCGGAGTTGCCGCCGGGGCTGGAGGCCGCGTGGCGGCACGGCGCATCGACCGAGTTTCCGGGCATCCCAAGGGATGCCCTTTTTTTCGTCCGTGCGGCGGAAGGACTGCTGGGATTCTTCGACGCGCTCACCAGGCAGGGTGCGTCCTGCGCCTTGCCCTCGCTCGCGGCGGATTCGGTGTGGCATGCCTGGCTGGCGCACGACCCGATCGGACTCGAGCGCTTTTGCCGGCGTCACTTCGGCGCCGCGGTGCCGCACCTGGAGGCGGCCAGCCTGGAGCCGGGCGCGCTGGCCAGGGCCCTGGTGGCATGCCGGGCGCTGGATGGCATTCCCGTCCACGGTCCGGCGCTGCCGCGTCTCTTCACGCTGGATGCGCGACTGCGGATGCCGCGCGGTCACGGCTACTGGACGGAGCGCGGCGAGGTCGCCTACGCCCGGCTCGGCGCGAGCGGACGCAGGCTGGGGGTGGCGCGGCGCCAGCCCGAACTCTCGCTGGCGGCGCTGCTCGCGGCCGGGTTCATCAGCGAGGAAATCTACGCGGAGGCGCTGCGCCGGCGGGAAGACAATGGCGGCGATACCGGTTCCGGTACCGGTGACGGCAGTGGGGACTGCGACGGCGGAGGGGATGGCGGGGGCGGATGCGGCGGCGGCTGCGGTGGAGGCGACTGAGGCCGTCCTTCGCCGGGCACAAAGCAATACGGCCCGCAAGGCGGGCCGTATCGTTCGCGCATCCTGTGCCGGGGCACAGGATCCTCAGGCCATTCAGGCCATGTTCTGGTTGGCGAAGTCCCAGTTGGCGACGTTCCAGAACGCTTCCAGGAACTTGGCGCGGGCGTTGCGGTAGTCGATGTAGTAGGCGTGTTCCCAGACGTCGGCGGTCAGGAGGGCCTTGTCGGCGGTGGTCAGCGGGGTGGCGGCGTTCGAGGTGTTGACGATGTCGACGCTGCCGTCCGGCTTTTGCACCAGCCAGGTCCAGCCCGAACCGAAGTTGCCCAGGGCAGCCTTGTTGAACTCTTCCTTGAACTTGTCGAACGAGCCCCACTTGGCGTTGATGGCATCAAGGACCTTGCCGCTCGGTGCGCCCGAGCCGTTCGGGGTCATGCAGTTCCAGAAGAAGGTGTGGTTCCACACTTGGGCCGAGTTGTTGAACAGGCCGCCCGACGACTTCTTGATGATCTCTTCCAGGGGCATGTTCTCGTACTCGGTGCCCTTGATGAGGTTGTTCAGGTTGGTCACATAGGTCTGGTGGTGCTTGCCGTGGTGGTATTCCAGGGTCTCAGCCGAGATGTGCGGCTGCAGGGCATCCTTGGCGTACGGCAGTGGCGGCAGGGTATGTTCCATGTTCTTTCCTTTGTTGGTTGGACGGGTTTGTTCCGATAGCGGCGCTTATTCTAAACCGGATACCGCAATGTTGCATAAATGGCCTTGGCTCACTCGAGCACGCTCTGCACATGGGCCACGCCGACCTCGGCGCTGCCGCCGGCCAGGCGCAGGGTCAGGGTGTCGCGCGCATGGATGGCGGCCGGGTCGCGCAAGACCTGGCCCTTGGCGTCGCGCACGATGGCGTAGCCGCGTTCGAGCGTGCGCTGCGGATTCAGCAGTTCGAGCTGGGCCGCCAGCGCACCCAGGGCGTCGCGCCGCTGTTTGACCTGGCTGCACAGGCTCGCGTTCAGGTGGCGCTGGTCCGACAGCAGCTGCGCGCGCACCGCCCGGATATCGGGGCGGTGGCGCGCCCAGCGCTGGCGCAGCTGGGCCAGCACCAGGCCCTGGCGGTTGATCGGATGCTGGGCCGCGTGGGTCATGGCGGTCGCCATCGACAAGAGCTTGAGGCGCTGGTGGCCGATGCGGTCCGACGGGCTCAGCAGACGGCGGCTGAGGCTGTCCAGGCCCTGGCTGGCGTCCGACAGGGTGCGGCGCATGGCGCGGCGCAGGTCGAGCGCGTCGGCCTGGAGCGAGCCGATCCAGTCGGCGCGTGGCGTGGCGGCCAGCTCGGCGGCGGCGGTCGGAGTGGCGGCGCGCATGTCGGCGGCGAAGTCGGCGATGGTGAAGTCGGTTTCGTGGCCGACGCCCGAGATCACGGGAATGCTGCAGGCGGCGATTGCGCGCGCCACGCATTCCTCGTTGAAGCACCACAGGTCTTCGATCGAGCCGCCGCCGCGGCAGACCAGCAGCACATCGGCCTCGGCCCGGCGCGAGGCGGTGGTGATGGCTTCGGCAATCTTGTCCGCCGCGAACTGCCCCTGGACCGGGGCGGGGTACAGGATCACGCGTACATGCGGCGCGCGGCGGCGCAGCGCGGTCAATACGTCGCGCAGCGCGGCCGCCTGGGGACTGGTGACGATGCCGATGGTGCGCGGGAACAGGGGCAGGGCGCGCTTGCGATCCTGGTCGAACAGGCCCTGGGCGGCCAGCTTTTCCTTCAGGCGCAGGAAGGCTTCGTAGAGCTGGCCGACGCCGGCGCGGCGCATGGCCTCGACGTTGATCTGGTAGTCGCCGCGTGCGCCGTACAGGGTCACCAGCGCGCGCACCTCGACCTTGTCGCCTTCGCGCGGGGTGAAGCCGGCCATCTGGGCGCGGCTGCGGAACATCACCGCGCGTACCTGGGCGGCATCGTCCTTGAGCGTGAAATACCAGTGGCCGGAACTGGCGCGCGTGAAGTTGGAGATTTCGCCGCCAATCCAGACCAGTGGAAAACTGCGTTCGAGCAGGCGCGCCACCTGCTGGTTCAGGGCGGTGACGGTCATCACCGGCGGGGCGGTGTAGGCGGGATCGGCATCAGGCGGGCGTTGCATAGGAGTCGTGGCGTGGTGGCGGGAGCAAAGCTGATGCTTATGTCATATCTTGGCAAAATCGACAAGCCCTGTCGTTCAATGGTGTGCGGAAAACTACTAGTTGCTGCTTTTCAATGCATTTTATTGAAACCCTTTAAATTCAAGGGCTTGCGATGCGATATTCACACATGAGGGTGGTTTTATCCACAAAATCTGTGGGGAACTCATGCATAAGACCGAAGACTGCGCGGGATTTGGGCAGGGTAGGGTGTTCCCTTTTGGATCAAGCACTTAGGAGCCCGTAGAGTAGCTTACCCACGTGCTTGTCCACAAAATCTGTGCATAGCCGAGCTCATGCGGCCTGGGCAAACGCCGAACTTGCGTGGGCGACGCCAGACTGCACTGCCGTGCTTAAAAATGATGCTTGGAAACTTTGTTGAGTAAAATCAATAGCTTAGCAGGTGGAAAGTATCCTTGCTCACAATGTTGTCCACAAAACATGTGCACAAGCTAGGGCTGGGGCCGCACTAAACATCGTCTGCCAGTGCGCTGCCTCGCCTTGGGCACGCGGAAATGCTCGCTTGGGACAGGCATGAGGACATGCCTGCTTTTTGAGCACCGCAGTACGAATTGATTAAAATCAATGACTTAAACATGAAAACATGCGCTTTCTCACATTCTTATCCACAAAAAATGTGCACAGCCAAATATTGCATGTGAGTAACGCTCGGAAGGCGAACAAATCGGGGATCCAAACCCTTCCAGGCAGTGGAAATTGTGCATAGGGCCGCTTTGCTCAAATATTGAGCTATGAGTTTTTTATGATCTAGATCAAGTACTTAAGCATAAAAATGGAGCCTTAATCACATTCTTGTCCACAAAAAATGTGAGGAACCACACAGAGGTGGAAGAGAAGTACAGCTGTCCGGAGCTGCCTGTTTTTTAACCGCGTGCAAATTATTGAGCCAAATCAACAGCTTAGTACTTGCTAGGAGGCATTGCACACAATTTTGTCCACAGAATTTGTTCGTAACTACAAGAACTATTGGTTCGGCAAAACCGAGGCGGATCAACTTGGTTCGCAGCCGGGCAGTGAGTCCTGAGCCTGCCATTTTCTTGCGCAGGATCAGAAAGTCCTTATGAATCAAGGGGCTTAGGTTTGACGGGACCCCTTGCGCACAATTTTATCCACAGAAGTTGTGCAGAACTCTACTTGCCGCAAAGCTGGCAACTTGCTACATTGCCGAGTGATTTTTCTCAACATAGGAGTTTCTCTTGCTCGCCATTTTTCAAGCTGCAGGCTGGCCGATCTGGCTCTTGCTGATCGCGTCGATCGTTGCTGTCGCCCTGATCGTCGAACGCCTTATCTACCTGCGCCGCGAGAAGATTCTCCCGAAGCAGTTGCTCGATGATGTGATCCGCGTCTATCGGAGCGGCAAGGTCACCCCGGACGTGGTGAACACCCTGGAACAGAATTCGCCGCTCGGCGCGGTGCTGGCTTCCGCGCTGCGCAACGTCGACGCGCCGCGCGACGTGATGAAGGAATCGATCGAGGAAGCGGGTCGCGGCGTCGCCCACGGCCTGGAACGCTTCCTGACCACGCTCGGCACCATCGCCTCGCTCGCGCCGCTGATGGGTCTGTTCGGCACCGTGGTCGGCATGATCGAGATCTTCGGCGCCCAGAGCCCGACCGGCGGCAACAACCCCGCCCAGCTCGCGCACGGCATCTCGGTGGCCTTGTATAACACCGGCTTCGGCCTGGCGATCGCCATGCCGGCCCTGGTCTTCTACCGCCACTTCCGCAACCTGGTCGACACCTATGTGGTCGACATGGAACTGCAGGCGGTGAAGTTCGTCGACGTCGTGCACGGGTCCCGCAAATGATGAATTTCCGCCGCGGCCGCCGGCCCGAGGAACCGGAGATCAACCTGATCCCGTTCATCGACGTGCTGCTGGTGGTCCTGATCTTCCTGATGGTCTCGACCACCTACAGCAAGTTCACCGAGCTGCAGATCACGCTGCCGACCGCCGACGCCGAAAAGCAGCAGGAAAAGCCTTTCGAGATCAACGTCACCATCGACGCCAAGGGCAATTACACGGTCAACAACGTGCCGGTGTCCTTCCACAGCGTGGCGGGCCTGGCCCAGGACCTGAAGAACGCCGCGCGCACCCAGGAGGGCCAGGTGGTGGCCAGCCCGGTGGTGATCGTCAATGCCGACCAGTTCGCGATGCACCAGATGGTCATCAACGTGCTGGAAGCGGCGCGCCTGGCCGGCTACGACAAGCTGACTTTCGCGGCCCAGACCGGCGCCAAGAAGTAAACAGGGGAGGCCCCGCGCCTCCTGCATCCCATGGCATCCCGACTCGAATCGACCCTGACCCGCGCCTGGCTGCGGCGCGGCCCGCTTGCTTGCGCGCTGCTGCCGGTCTCGCTCCTGTTCCGCCTGCTCACCGCGCTGCGCGTGCGCCTGTTCCGCGCCGGTATCCTGGCCAGCGAGCGCCTGCCGGTGCCGGTGGTCGTAGTCGGCAACATCTTCATCGGCGGCACCGGCAAGACCCCGCTCACGATCTGGCTGGCCCGGGCGCTGCGCGCGGCCGGCCTGCGTCCCGGCGTCATCTCGCGCGGTCACGGCGGCAAGGAAAGCGCGCCGCGCGAAGTGACGCCGGGTTCGAGCCCGCTCGAGGTCGGCGACGAGCCGCTCCTGATCGCCGCGCGCGCAGGCTGCCCCGTCTTCGTCGGTCGCCGCCGCGCGGAAGCGGGCAGGGCGCTGCTGGCCGCCCATCCCGAGGTGAACGTCCTGATCACGGACGACGGCCTGCAGCACTATGCGCTGGCGCGTGACGTCGAGATCGTCCTGTTCGACGGCCGCGGCGTCGGCAACGGCTGGACCCTGCCGGCAGGCCCGCTGCGCGAACCGCCTTCGCGCCGCCGCGACGTGACGGTGGTGAACGCGCCCGAGATCACGCCGGCGCTGGCGCGCGCCGTCGGCGGCCGGCCTTTCCGCATGCAGCTCGAAGGCGGCGTGGCCGAACCGCTGCCTGGAGGCGCCTCCGTTCCCCTGGCCAGCCTGGCCGGAAAACGCCTGGTGGCCGCCGCAGGCATCGGCAATCCGGGCCGCTTCTTCGCCATGCTGCGCAGCCACGGCCTGGCCTTCGCCGAGCTGCCGCTGCCCGACCACCACGACTTCCTCGACCGCCCCTTCGACGGCATCGACGCCGATGTCATCCTGATCACGGAGAAGGATGCAGTAAAATGTCGGCAACTTGATAACCTGAAGGACGACCCGCGGCTGTGGGTCGTGCCGGTGACGGCGCAGCTCGATGCTGCGCTGGCCGAACAAATCGTGGAGAAATGTCGTGGACGCTCGACTGCTTGATATCCTGGTCTGCCCGCTGTGCAAGGGCCCGCTCGAATACGATAAGAAGGCGCAGGAACTGACCTGCCGCCCTGACCGCCTGGCCTACCCGATCCGCGACGGCATCCCGATCATGTGGGCCGACCAGGCTCGTCGCATCGAACCCACCTGAGTCGCGGCATGAGCTTTACCGTCATCATCCCGGCGCGCATGGCGTCGACCCGCCTGCCGAACAAGCCGCTGGCCGACCTCGGCGGCAAGCCGATGGTGGTGCGCGTGGCCGAACGCGCGCGCCTGTCGGGCGCGGCCCGCATCATCGTCGCCACTGACCACGAAGACATCGCCGCCGCCTGCGCCGCCCATGGCGTGCATGCGGTGCTGACCCGCCCCGACCACCCCTCGGGCACCGACCGCATCGCCGAAGTGGCGCTGGTACTGGGTCTGCCGGAGGACGAAGTGGTGGTCAACCTGCAGGGCGACGAGCCGCTGATCGACCCGAGCCTGCTGGCGGCATGCGCCGCGCGCATCGGCGAAGGCGTGCCGATGGCCACCTGCGCCCACCCGATCGACCAGGCCGACGACGCCTTCAACCCGAACGTGGTCAAGGTCGTGCTCGACAAGCAGGGAAGGGCGCTGTACTTCTCGCGCGCCACCATCCCCTGGCACCGCGACGCCTTCGCCCAGTCGCGCGACGGCCTGCCGGCCGGCTACGCACCGCTGCGCCATATCGGTCTTTACGCCTATAGCAATGCCTTCCTTCAGGCCTATCCCAAACTGGAGAGCTCGCCGCTCGAACAGATCGAGGCCCTGGAGCAGCTGCGCGTGCTGTGGCATGGCTACCCGATCGCGGTGCACGTGACCGACAGCGCCCCGCCCGCAGGGGTCGATACCCCTGAAGATCTGGTTCGCACGCGCCTGCATTTTGCGTCTTGATCCTGCGCGCAAGACGCCTTCAAGGCGTCTGCGCTGCGTCAACTTTTGTTGCCGGCGGAAGGCCGCAAGGTGGCGTTGATGCTGACTTTTGTGGTAACTTTCGTGTCAAGCTAGTCAGATATGCATCACGCGCGATCGCTCGCACCTCACTATTCCACACATCCATTAGAACACTAGGAAACTCATGCGTCTCATTCTGTTAGGAGCACCCGGCGCCGGCAAGGGCACCCAGGCCAACTTCATCAAAGAGAAGTTCAACATCCCGCAAATCTCGACCGGCGACATGCTGCGCGCCGCGATCAAGGCAGGGACCGAGCTGGGCCTGGCTGCCAAAAAAGTGATGGATGCGGGCCAGCTGGTGTCCGACGACATCATCATCGGGCTGGTCAAGGAGCGCCTGAAGGAAGCGGATTGCGCCAACGGCTACCTGTTCGACGGCTTCCCGCGCACCATCGCGCAGGCGGACGCCATGAAGGACAGCGGCGTGAACATCGACTACGTGCTGGAAATCGACGTGCCGGACGACATGATCGTCGAGCGCATGTCGGGCCGCCGCTCGCACCCGGGTTCGGGCCGCGTGTACCACGTCAAGTTCAACCCGCCGAAGGCCGAAGGCGTCGACGACGTGACCGGCGAGCCGCTGGTCCAGCGCGACGACGACAAGGAAGAGACCGTCAAGAAGCGCCTCGAGGTGTACCACAACCAGACCGAAGTGCTGCTGGGCTACTACAACAAGTGGGCGCAGTCGGGCCTGCCGGGCGCGCCGAAGTACCGCAAGATCTCGGGCGTGGGCCCGGTCGAGCAGGTGCGTGAGGCGGCGTTTGCGGCGCTGGCCGAGTAAGCGTTTTTTCGCTTGATGACAGGAGCGGCCCGATGGGCCGCTTTTGTTTTTTGGGTGATTCGACGAACTTGGGTTCCGGCCTCCGCCGGAACGACGGCATTAGGCGCGGGCCAGGGGAGGCATTGTCGGCATATCGTAGGGTTGGCAGGTCTCATGCCAACGCGTTCAACGCACGCCTAATGCTTCCTCGATCGCCTTCGTCAGCGATTCCTTATCTGAATCCCCCGGATACCGCTGCCCGTTGAAGAAAAAGGTCGGCGTCCCCGTCGCCCCGACCCGCGCAGCGTCTTCCGCATGCTCGCGCACCTTGTCGCGATAGCGCCGGTTCTCGACATCCCGCCTGAAGCGCTCCATGTCCAGTCCGATCTGCTGCGCCAGCAGCGGCAGGTTGGCTGCGTTCAGCTGGCGCTGTTGCTCGAACAGGGCGTCGTGCATGGCCCAGAACTGTCCCTGCGCCGCGGCCGCTTCCGCCGCCTCGGCGGCCAGTCCGGCCAGCGGATGCAGGTGCTCGAGCGGCAGGTGCCGGTACACCAGCGCGATCCGGCCGTCGTGCCGCTCCTGCAGGTCGGCCAGGGTCGGGCGCGCCCGGCCGCAATACGGGCACTGGAAGTCCCCATACTCGATCACCACCAGTTCCGCATCGCGCATGCCGCGCAGATGGTCGTTCGCCGCCGCTGTTACCTGCTCGCCCATTGCCGCTCCGTTCTCCCAAACTTACGTACAGCTACTCGATGCTGCTTAAAGTTGGCCATACAGTTGGGTTCCTGCTTCATAGGGGCCGGTTTCACTTTGCGCTCGGGCGCAAGGCCAGCGCCTTCCCCTCCACAGGCAGTCACGGTGGAACTCACCGCAAGCCAACTCAGTTTCATTGGCATGTAGACGTAGCGCAGCAAGACACTACGAGCTTCGGCTACAACGTTCGAACTGAGTGCTTCTGTATGACTAATCAAAAATGAATAAGTTTCGCGCGAACTGTTAGAACCCTGCGGCATGTCGCCGCGCAATCATGTGAGAATGTGTTTCGTGTGCGCCGTGCCCGCCTGGGCAGGCCGATAATGGGTTCACGGTCATCAAGCCCACGAGGAGAACCATGAACCATTCTAGCCATATCCTCCTGCTTGCCGTCGCACTCTCGGCGGCCGGCATCGTCCAGGCCCAGGCGACCGGGGGCGCGTCCCAGGAAAAAGAGAAGGCGCGCGCGACCGGCCCGACCTACGGGCCCGTGCTGAATCCCCAGGCGGCGCCGTCGCCCCAGCCCATCCCGGCTGCCGATGCCCGGCCCCAGGCCCAGGAAGAGCGCGCCGCGCCGGCCCAGCAAGCCCGGCAGCGCCAGGACGAGCCCGATCCCTCGGCCCGTCCCGCACCCCAGCCGCCCCAGCCGGAACCCGGCCAGAAGGCCCAGCAAGCGCCCAAGAAGGATCCCAAGGCCAAGCCTGCGCCGCGGCGCCCCGGCGCCCAGCAGCGGATCGAGCCGACGGCGCGCATCACAGCACCTTCAAGCCAGCCTTACGCCCGCGTCCCCGTCCCGGTCGCCCCCGCGCCCACACCGGGCGCGCCAGGCGGCGCCCAGATCAGCACCTGCCAGGGCAACGTCTGCACCGATGCCAGCGGCACCTCCTACGCGACCGGCGTGGGCAACGCGGCCGTGAACAGCAGCGGCCGGCTGTGCAACCGCAACGGGACCGTGATGCAGTGCTTTTGACAAGAACATGGTTTTTCCGGGCAAAAGTTCGCTACAATGCCGCTGCTTGACGTTTACGTAAAGGTCAATCGCGCGACACTGAGCGCGGACCGGCGTCATATGAACTTTTACAAGGGAAAACCATGCAAATTCAGAACAATGTGTTCATCGTCACCGGTGGCGCGTCGGGCTTGGGAGCGGCCACTGCGCGCATGATCACGGAAGCCGGCGGCAAGGTCGTCATCGCCGACGTGCAGGCCGAAGCGGGCGCCGCCCTGGCGGCCGAGCTGGGCGGCCAATTCGTCAAGTGCGACGTCACCTCGGAAGCCGACGGCCTGGCCGTGGTCGCCGCCGCGACCGCACTGGGCACGCTGCGCGGCCTGGTCAACTGCGCGGGCGTGGCGCCGGCAGTCAAGACCGTGGGCAAGGACGGCCCGCACCCGCTGGACGCCTTCCAGCGCGCGGTGAACATCAACCTGGTGGGTACCTTCAACATGGCGCGCCTGGCCGCCGATGCGATGGGCAAGACCGAAGCCGGCGAGTACGGCGAGCGCGGCATCATCATCAACACCGCCTCGGTCGCGGCCTTCGACGGCCAGATCGGCCAGGCCGCCTACGGTTCGTCCAAGGCCGCCGTCGCCGGCATGACCCTGCCGATGGCGCGCGACCTGGCGCGCAGCGGCATCCGCGTGATGACCATCGCGCCGGGCATCTTCGAAACCCCGATGCTGATGGGCATGCCGCAGGAAGTGCGCGACTCCCTGGGCAAGATGGTGCCGTTCCCCCCGCGCCTCGGCATGCCGAAGGAATACGCGCACCTGGCCAAGGCCATCATCGAGAACGTGATGCTGAACGGCGAAACGATCCGCCTGGACGGCGCGATCCGTATGCAGCCTAAATAAGCTGTTCTGTAAGCAACCGGCAATTGTTGTACGATGCCGGGGTAGCGGGCGCGGCCAATCATGGGGCATCCCATATTGCGCGCCCGCCTTGCTTTTGGAGAGCCGATTTGAACCGATTCACACTGATTACCATCGGCCTGGCACTGGCCGGCGCCTTCCAGTCTCCCGTCCACGCACAGGACACCCGCCAGGCCGCACCGGAAGCGGCCACCGGCTACCAGGACAAGGCCGGCTGGCCCGCGAAAAAATACATGGTCGCCGCCGCCAATCCGCTCGCGGTGGACGCCGGCTACCAGATCCTCAGGAAGGGCGGCAGCGCCATCGACGCCGCCATCGCCACCCAGCTGGTGCTCACCCTGGTCGAGCCCCAGTCCTCTGGCATCGGTGGCGGCGCCTTCCTGGTCCACTATGACGGCAAGCAGGTCCAGGCCTTCGACGGCCGCGAGACCGCGCCGGCCAGGGCCGACGAGCGCCTGTTCCAGCGTCCCGACGGCAAGCCGCTCTCGCGCGTCGAGGGCATCGTCGGCGGCCGCTCGGTAGGCGCGCCCGGCGTCTTGCGCATGCTGGAGCTGGCCCACCGCCAGCACGGCAAGCTGCCCTGGAAAGCCCTGTTCGAGCCGGCCATCCGCCTGTCGGAACAAGGCTTCGCCGTCAGCCCGCGCCTCAACGGGCTGCTGAGCTACGACGCCCACCTGCGCAAGGACCCGGTGGCCGCCGCCTATTTCTACGACCCTGCCGGCCGTCCCTGGCCGGTCGGCCACGTGCTGAAGAACCCGGCCTTGGCCAGGACCCTGCGCGAGATCGCCGAGGGCGGCGCCGACGCCTTCTACAGGGGCCACATCGCGCGCGACATCGCCGCCAAGGTGGCGGGCCACCCGACCAACCCGGGCCTGCTCACGGCGGCCGACATCACCGGCTACCAGCCGAAGGTGCGCACGCCGGTCTGCAGCGACTATAGGACTTACACCATCTGCGGCATGCCGCCGCCGTCCTCGGGCGGCATCGCGGTGGCCCAGATGCTGGGCATGTTCGAGACCATGGACATGAAGGCGCTGGCGCCGGCCAATGGCGTGCCGGGCCCGCAAGCGGTGCACGTGTTCTCGGAAGTGGGGCGCCTGGCCTACGCCGACCGCAACCGCTACGCCGCCGACACCGACTTCGTGCCGCTGCCGGGCAAGGGCATCGCCAGCCTGATCGACAAGTCCTACCTGGCGCGGCGCGCCGCCCTGGTGGGCCAGCGCTCGATGGGCGAAGCGCCGGCCGGCACGCCGCCGGGCATGGAAGTGGCCGCGAAGTGGGGCACCGACAACGCCATCGAAACCCCGTCCACCTCGCATGTGGCGGTGGTCGACGGCTACGGCATGGGCCTGGCGATGACCACCACCATCGAGGACGCCTTCGGCTCGCGCCAGATGGTCGACGGCTTCATCCTCAACAACCAGCTGACCGACTTCTCCTTCGATGCGCGTGACGCCAACGGCCCGGTGGCCAACCGCGTCGAGGCGGGCAAGCGCCCGCGCAGCGCGATGTCGCCGACCGTGGTGTTCGACAAGAAGACCGGCAAGCTGGCGCTCACGGTCGGCTCGCCCGGCGGCCCGGCCATCATCAACTACGTGGCCAAGGTCCTGGTCGGCACCCTCGACTGGGGCCTGAACGTCCAGCAGGCGATCGCGCTGCCCAACTTCGGCAGCCGCAACGGACCGACCGAGCTCGAAGCGGGGCGCTTCCCGCTGTCCACCGTCGAAGCGCTGCAGGCGCGCGGCCACAAGGTGCGCCAGAGCGAGCAGACTTCGGGCCTGCAAGGCATCGAACGCCTGAACATCCACGGCGTGCCGCTGTGGTTCGGTGGTGCGGATCCGCGACGCGAAGGCGTTGCAAAAGGGGATTAAATGCTGACGAAATGGCACTTATTTCCCTATAGCTAGTCTTTGTTTGCTAAGCTTGGCGGGGTGGACAGTAAAGAAAAAACCGGGCTCATCCTGACTGGGGGCGGCGCACGGGCCGCTTACCAGGCGGGCGTATTGCATGCGGTCCGGCAGATCCTGGTGGAGGCCGGCCGCACCGCCCCCCAATCCCCCTTCGACATCATCTGCGGCACCTCGGCCGGCGCGCTCAACGCGACCGCCCTGGCGTGCCGCGCCGACGATTTCGCCGACGGCGTGCGCGGCCTGCTGTCGGTCTGGGAAAACGTGGCCGCGCACCAGGTCTACCGCGCCGATTCGCTGGCCGTGCTGCGTTCAGGGGCGCGCTGGCTGTCGCTGCTGTCCTTCGGCTGGCTGCTGCGCAAGTGGCACGCTTCGCCGCCCCAGTCCCTGCTCGACAACACCCCGCTGGCCGGCCTGCTGCACCATGCGCTCGACCTGCCGCGCCTGGATGCGGCCCTGGCGGACGGCGTACTGCACGCGCTGGCCATCACCGCTTCGTCCTATAGCAGCGGCCACCACCTGACCTTCTACCAGAGCGCCGCCCAGATCGAGCCCTGGGTGCGTCACCAGCGCATGGCGCTGGCCACCCAGATCGGGGTCGAGCACCTGCTGGCATCGAGCGCGATTCCCTTCATCTTCCCGGCCGTGCCGCTCTACCTGGCGGGCCGGCGCGAGTACTGCGGCGACGGTTCGATGCGCCAGCTGGCTCCGATCGCCCCCGCGATCCACTTGGGCGCCACGCGCGTGCTGGTGGTCGGCGCCGGACGCATGACCGAGCCGGCGCGCGAAGAGGTCAACAGCGGCGGCTATCCGAGTCTGGCGCAGGTCGCCGGCCATGCGCTGTCCTCGATCTTCCTCGACAGCCTGGCGGCGGACGTCGAGCGCCTGCAGCGCGTCAACCACACGCTCGGCCGCATCCCCGACGAGGCGCGCGCCGCCATGCCGCTCAGGCCGGTCAAGCTGCTCGTGATCGCGCCCAGCGAGCGCCTTGACGACATCGCCGCGCGCCACACCCAGAGCCTGCCGCCGCCGGTGCGCACCCTGCTGGGCGGGATCGGCGCGCTGGAATCGCGCGGCTCGGCGCTCGCCTCCTACCTGCTGTTCGAGGCCAGCTACACGCGCGAGCTGATCCGCCTGGGCGAGCACGACACGCTCGCGCGCCGCCAGGACGTCCTGTCCTTCTTCGCCCCATGACGGCCTGCCTGCGACTGCTGCTGGTGCTGGCGGCCTTGTTCTGCGCCGGGTTCGCGCACGCCGGGCCCGAGCCGACCCTGCGCTTCGACCACCTGTCGGTGCACGACGGACTGCCGCAGGAATCGGTGCTGTCCATCGTCCAGGACCGCGAGGGCTTCATGTGGTTCGGCACCCAGTCCGGCGTCTCGCGCTTCGACGGCTACCGCTTCACCAACTACCGCAGCGAGATGGGCAAGCCGAACAGCCTGGCCAACAACTGGGTGCGGATCCTGCACATCGACCGCCATGGCCAGCTGTGGCTGGGCACGGACGGCGGCTTGAACCGCTTCGACCCGGTGACGCGCAGCTTTACCCTGTTCGTGTCCAACGGCCCGGCGCGGCGCGGCAACGGCAACCGCCACATCAAGGCATTGATCAGCGACGGCGCCGACGGCCTGTGGATCGGCACCGGCGACGGCCTGCAGCACTTCGACATGGTGAGCAAGCGCTTCACCAGCTGGCACAGCGAGCCGGGCGCCGGCTCGCTCAGCGACGACGGCATCAACGCGCTGGCGCTGGACGCCAGCGGGCGCCTGTGGATCGGCACCGCGGCCGGCCTGGACAGCTTCGACCCCAAGCGCAAGCGCTTCGAGCACCACGGCGCCGGCCTGGGCAAGCGCGACGCCCCGGTGCACGCGCTGATGGTGGACAGCGAACAGCGCCTGTGGGTGGGCCGCTACGGCGGACTCGAACGCCATGCGCTGCGCGGCGAGGACCAGGGCAAGGTGCGCCGCTACCGGCCCGAGGACGGCATCGGCCGCTTCTGGATCACTGCGCTGTACCAGGAAGAGGGCGGCACGATCTGGGCCGGCACCCACGACGACGGCCTGTTCCGCTGGCGCGAGGGCGGCGACCGTTTCGACCCTTACCGCAACAGCGTCACCGACCGCCGCAGCCTGGCGGACAACTTCGTCTCGGCCCTGTACCGCGACCGCGTCGGCACCTTCTGGGTGGGCACCTGGTATGGCGGCGTCTCGCGCACCGACCTCGAAAGCGGCGGCTTCGCCCGCATCGTCGCCCGTCCGGGCGAGCCCGACTCCCTGGCCGACAGCAAGGTGCGGGTGCTGCTCGAGGACGGCAACCGGCTGTGGGTCGGCAGCGTCACGGGCCTGAGCAACCTCGATCCGGCCACCGGGCGCGCCGTGGTCTACCGCCACGACCCGGCCAATCCGAACAGCCTGATCGACGCCCCGGCCACGGCGCTGGCGCGCGACCGCGACGGCGTGCTGTGGGTGGGCAGCCGCACCGGCGTCACCGGCTTCGATCCGCGCACCAAGCGCTTCCGGCGCAAGGTGCTGCCGGGCGACGCCGACTCCAACAACGTGCGCGGCATGCTGGCCGCGCGCGACGGCTATGTGTGGATCACCACGCGCGGCGGCCTGCACCGGCTCGATCCCGTCACCCAGGACGTCGTCAGCTACCGCCACGACGCCAACCGCATGGCCAGCCTGGCCGACGACATCACCCGTCCGCTGCTGGAGGACCGGCGCGGCCGCTTCTGGGTCGGGACCTTCGACGGCCTCGACCTGCTCGACCGCAAGAGCGGGCGCTTCCGCCACTTCCGCCACGACCCCTACGACAAGAACAGCCTCAGTCACGACGAGATCCACTACCTGCTGGAAGACAGCCGCGGCGACATCTGGGTCGGCACCGCGGGCGGCCTCAACCGCATGATCACGGCCGCCGACGGCTCGGTGCGCTTCGTGCGCTACACCGCGCGCGACGGGCTGGTGGACGACGCGGTCGCCGCCATGCTGGAAGACGCCGACGGCCGCATCTGGGTCAGCACCTCGAGCGGCATGTCCTGCTTCGACCCCAAAAGCGGGCGCTTCCGCAACTACACCTCGGCCGACGGCATCACCGACGGCGCCTTCTTCGACGCCTCGGCCCTGCGCGCCTCCGACGGCACCCTGTACTTCGGCGGCTTCAACGGCATCACGGCCTTCGATCCGAGCGCCATCCGCGACAACCGCACCGCGCCGCGCGCCGTGATCACCGGGCTGCAGGTGTTCAACCGCCCGATCGAGCAGGCCATGCCGGGCCTCCTGACCCGCCCGGTGGAGCAGACCGACCAGGTCACCTTGCCCGACGAAGCGGCCGTGCTGACCCTGGAATTCGCGGCCCTGCATTTCGCCGCGCCCTCGCGCAACCAGTTCGCCTACCGCCTGGACGGCTTCGACCAGGGCTGGGTGCTGACCGGCGCCGACAAGCGCTTCGCCACCTATACCAACCTGGAGCCGGGCACCTACGTGTTCCGCGTGCGCGCCGCCAACAAGGACGGGGTCTGGGGCGAGGACGTCGCCGCGCTGGCGCTCACCATCGAACCGCCGCCCTGGGGCACCCCCTGGTTCCGGATCGGCGCCGCGGCCCTGTTCTGCGCCGCCGTGTACATAGGCCTGCGCATGCGCCTGGAAGGGCTGCGCCACCAGAAGGAACGCCTCGAGCGCCAGGTGGGCGCGCGCACCGAGCAGGTCGAGCACCAGAACCGCGTGCTGGAACGCCAGACCCAGGAACTGCGCGACCAGGAGCGGCGCGTGCGCGCCCAGACCAACGAGCTGCAGAACGCTTACCGCGCGCTGCAGGAGAACGAGGAATTCCTGCGCCAGGCCAAGCAGCGCGCCGAGGATGCGACGCGCCAGAAGTCCGAATTCCTGGCCAACATGAGCCACGAGATGCGCACCCCGCTGGCCGGCGTGATCGGCATGCTCGGCTTCGCGCTGCGCGACGGCGCACTCAAGGACGCCACGCGCGACCAGATCCTGCGCGGCCAGGCCAACGCCCAGGCGCTGCTGGCGATCATCAACGACCTGCTCGATTTTTCCAAGATCGAGGCGGGCAAGCTGAGCATCGAAAGCATCGACTTCGACCTGCACGCGGCCATCACCAACGTGGCCAGCCTGTTCCAGGAACAGGCGGCGGCCCACAGCCTGGACTTCGCGGTGAGCCTGGGCGAGGAGCTGCCGCGCTTCGTGGTGGGCGACCCGACCCGCCTGCGCCAGGTGTTGGTCAACCTGGTCGGGAACGCGTTTAAATTCACCAGGTCGGGCGGGGTGCGGGTCGAGGTCGAGCGCCGCGCCGAAGATCAGCCGAAAGGCGAGGGAGCAGGTCAAGGCGGCCACATGATCCGCTTCACGGTGCGCGACACCGGCATCGGCATCCCGGCCGCCGCGCTGCCGCGCCTGTTCCAGAAGTTCGAACAGGCCGACACCACCACCACGCGCCGCTACGGCGGCACCGGCCTGGGCCTGGCGATCTGCCGCCAGCTGGTGGAGCTGATGGGCGGCACCATCGGCGTCAACAGCACCGAAGGCAAGGGCAGCGTGTTCAGCGTGCTGCTGCCGCTGGCGGACGGCGTCGAGCCGCCCCAGCTCGAGCAGCTGGCGCGCGCGCCGCACAGCCACCGCCTGCGCATCCTGTGCGCCGAGGACTTCCCGACCAACCAGATCATCGCGCGCCTGATGATCGAGGAGATGGGACACCAGGTCGACGTGGTCGCCAACGGCGCCGAGGCGGTGCAGGCCTGTTCCCGCACGCGCTACGACCTGGTCCTGATGGACGGGCGCATGCCGGAGATGGATGGCGCCACGGCGACCCGCCTGATCCGCGCCGGCGGCACCATGGAGTCGCCGGCCATCGACCAGCATGTGATGATCGTCGCGCTCACCGCCAACGCCACCAGCGAGGACCGGGCGCGCTACCTGGCCTGCGGCATGGACGCCTTCCTGACCAAGCCGATCGACGAAGAAGCGCTGCACTACCAGATCGCGCGCGCGATCGAGCGCCAGCAGCAGCGCGGCCTGCCGCTGACGCCGATGCCGGCCCACGACGCCTCCAAGGCGGCCGCGCCCCCGGTGCGCGAAAGCGTGGCGGCGCTGGCCGAGCTGGATGCGATGTTCGGCGTGACGCCGGAAGCTGCGGTTGCGGCGCCGGCGCCGGCCGCGGCCAACCCGGGACGGCGCGCCAACGACCTGAGCGCCCGCCTGCGCGCCGCCTTCGCCGCCGACTTGCCGCGCCGCCGGGCGGAGCTCGACGCCGCCATCGACGCCGGCGACTTCGACACCGCCGGGCGCGTCCTGCACGGTCTGCGGGGCAGCGCCAGCCACCTGGGCGAGAGCGCGATCCAGCAGCTGTGCGCCGAGCTGGAAGCGGCCGCCGATGCGCGCGACGCAACGCGCCTGCGCGCGGGTCTGCCGCGCCTGGCCATCCTGTTTGCCGGATTCGCTACGGGGCAGGCGTGAAGCCCGGCCCGAGCTTGCGCGTTTATAATGCCGGCTTCTAACGAGGGGAAGCCGATGAAGGTGCTGGTGGTCGACGACGACGTCGTTTCGCGCATGATGCTGATGCATCTGGTCGACAGCTGCGGCAGCCACGAGATTCTCGAGGCCGAGGACGGCGAGGACGCCTGGCGCCAGCTGGAGGCCGGCCTGGCCCCGGGCATCGTGTTCTGCGACCTGCGCATGCCGCGCCTGTCCGGGCTCGAACTGCTGGCCAGGATGCGCGCCCACGCGGTGCATGCGCAGCAGCGCTTCGTGCTGGTCTCCGCCTCCGCCGATGCCGCCACCATGGCCGAAGCCGACGGCCTGGGCGCGGACGGCTACATCGTCAAACCCTTCCAGGCCGAGGACGTGCGCGCCCAGTTCGCGCGCCTGGCCGGCGCGCCGGCCGGGGCTGCCGACGAAGACCCGCAGGACGTGGCGCGCCGCCTCGGCATCGATAGCGCGCGCCTCCAGCTCTACCTTGACGGCCTGCAGCGCCAGCTGGCCGCGGCGGGCCCCGAGCTGGCCGGCCTGCTGGCGGCAGGCGAGGGCGATGCCGTGGCCGGGCGCCTCAAGCGTCTGCGCGAGGGCTGCGCCACCCTGGGCCTGCACGCGGCGGCAGCCAGCCTGGAGCAGCTGGAACAGCTCGCCGACGGTGCGCTCGACGCGGCCCGACTCGGACAAGTCCTGGGGCAGGCCGGCGCCGCCGCGCTGCGCCAGGCCGGGCGTGCCCGTAGCGCATAACCGCACTAGAGGCGTCCGCCGCGAACCCCGCAAATCCCTTGCTGCTGGGTTACTTTAGATTTAAAGTACCTGCGGACGCTTGCCTGACCTACCAAAGAGGGCTCACATGACCGATGCCGCACCAGCAGCAGTCTCTTCCACGGAACTGACCCGTTCCGGCTATACCGACGGCTTTGCGCGCGCCAACCTGCCGCCGCGCGCACTCTGGCCGGAATTCCTGTTCGAGCTGCCCGAGCTGCGCTACCCCGAGCGGCTCAACTGCGCGGCCGAACTGCTGGACAAGGGTGTGCAGCGCGGCTGGGGCGAACGCAGCGCCCTGATTGGCGCTCGCGAGACCCTGAGCTATGCCGCGCTGCTGGCCCGGGTCGACCGCATCGCCCACGTGCTGCGCGAAGACCTGCGCCTGCCCACCGGCAGCCGGGTGCTGCTGCGCGGCGCCAACTGTCCCATGATGGCTGCCTGCATCCTGGCCGTGATCAAGGCCGGCTGCATCGCCGTGCCGACCATGCCGCTGCTGCGCGCCCGCGAGCTGGGCGCCATCGCGGCCAAGGCGCGCGTCGGCGCCGTGCTGTGCGCGGCCGCCCTGTGCGGCGAGGTCGAGGCGCTGGCGCTGGATGGCGTGCCCCTGGTCTGCTTCGACAGCGACAAGGAAGAGGGGCTGGAGGCGCGCATGGCGCGTTACGAAGCGCCGTTCGACGCCGTCGACAGTGCGGCAGACGACGTCTGCCTGATCAGTTTTACCTCGGGCACCACCGGCGTCCCGAAAGGCACCATGCACTTCCACCGCGACGTGCTGGCGATCTGCGACTGCTTCCCGCGCCACATCCTGGGTTCTAGCATCGACGACGTCTTCATCGGCACGCCGCCGCTGGCCTTCACCTTCGGCCTCGGCGGCCTGCTGCTGTTCCCGCTGCGCGTGGGCGCACGCGCGGTCCTGATCGAAAAGCTGACGCCGGAAACCCTGCTGGCCGCGATCGAGCAGCAGCGCGCCACGGTATGCTTCACGGCCCCGACCTTCTACCGCCAGATGGCGGCGCTGGCCCCGCAGTTCGACCTGTCCAGCCTGAGCCGCACCGTCTCGGCCGGCGAGGCGCTGCCGCTGGCCACGCGCGAGGCCTGGCAGGCGGCCACCGGCCTGGCCATGATCGACGGCATCGGCGCCACCGAAATGCTGCACATCTTTATCTCGGCGGCCGGCAGAGAGATCCGTCCCGGCGCCACCGGCAAGCCGGTGCCGGGCTACCAGGCCTGCGTGCTCGACGCGCAGGGCCGCCCGGTGGGGCCAGGCGTGATCGGAAGGCTCGCCGTCAAGGGACCGACCGGCTGCCGCTACCTGGACGACCCGCGCCAGCTCGATTACGTGAAGAACGGCTGGAACCTCACGGGCGACGCCTACGAGATGGATGCCGACGGCTACTTCTACTACCGCTCGCGCACGGACGACATGATCATTTCGGCCGGCTACAACATCGCCGGGGCCGAGGTCGAGGAAGCGCTGCTGCGCCATCCGGCCGTGGCCGAGTGCGGCGTGGTCGGGCGCCCGGATGCCGAGCGCGGCCAGCTGGTCGAGGCGCACGTGGTGCTGCGCAGCGGCCAGGCGCCCTCGGATGCGCTGGCGCAGGAGCTGCAGGAATTCGTCAAGCAGCAGATCGCACCCTACAAATACCCGCGCGCTGTGCGGTTTCGCGAACAGTTGCCGCGCACCGAAACCGGTAAGCTGCAACGGTTCAAACTACGCGCCGAGACGGCCCAGGGAACAGCATGAAGGATGTCGACGGTCGGGGAAGCGACGGCTTGCGGGAGGCGCCGGAGGATCTGGACAGCCTCGACCTGGAGAGCCGGCTGACGCAGGAACACCACCAGTCGCTGCGCCTGTGGCTGCGCATGCTGTCGTGCACCTTGCGGATCGAGAACGAGATCCGCAGCCGCCTGCGCACCAGCTTCGGCATCACCTTGCCGCGCTTCGACCTGATGGCGCAGCTGGAGCGCCATCCGGACGGCTTGCGCATGGGCGAGCTGTCCCGGCGCATGATGGTCACCGGCGGCAATATCACCGGCATCACCGACCAGCTCGAGCGCGAGCAGCTGGTGGTGCGCGTGCCCGATGCGAAGGACCGGCGCGCCTTCGCCGTCAAGCTGACGCCGGCAGGGCGCCTCGCCTTCGCCGAAATGGCCGCCGTGCACGAGCGCTGGATCGACGAGATCCTGTCCGAGATCCCGGCCGAGGACAAGGACAGCATGATCGGCCTGCTGTCCACGATGAAGCGCCGGATCCGGATCGGCGACGGACGTCCGGCAAGCAGCTAGGCCGCCACGCACGCTCCGGTGCATTCGCCGACGGACCATACCCAGCCCGCGGCGTTCAGCCGATGCAATTATCCGTCGACTGCAGGAGAGGGAAGACCGTCTGCTGGTTCAGGTAATTGGTGCCGAGCGCGATGGCGGAGTTCGCGATGTTCGGATCGCGGGAAATAGCTGTGCTCGTCACGCTGCCGACGTGGCGGCAAGTCGTCCGCCCGGCAGGATAGGAGCCGACCAGCATGTTCCCGCCCACGTACATCATCTGTGGACTCGCCTTGATGCCGCTGATGTTCAGGCCGATCGTGCCGCCGCTGATCGTATTTCCCTCGAAGCGTCCGCCGAACACGGGCTTGTTTTTCGGGTACCAGGGGCTGGGACCGATATTGACCCCGAAAAAGCATTTCCCCGGCGCGCAGCTTACCGTATTGCCCGAGATGGTCGAGTCGCTGAAGTCGCCGGTCTGCAGCGAGTCCAGCATGAAGCCGGCAAAGGCCTTGATCTTGTCCTGAGTTACCACGTTGTTCAGGATCTTGGTCCGCGCGGAACCAAAGGAGATGAGGCCCACGTCGCTGTTGTCGATGAAGCGGTTCTCCTGGATGGACGAGTCATCGGCCAGGACCACCGACAAACCGTCGGACCACAGGTAAGGGGTGTCGTTGTCGCCGTTGTTCGCGAAGACGTTCCTTTCGATCGTCGCCTTGCTTCCGGACCAGGCCAGGCCGGTGCCGCAAACGGCGTTCACCGAAGCGGAGTAGGTCACGCTGCAGGAGGTGCAGCTCTCGATCGAGGCGTTGAAGCCGTAGCGATTGTCGCCTGCAACGCAGCGGTCGCGCGCCACGCCGAGCAGGCGCTCGGCGCGGTTGCCGTCGAGCGTCACATGATCCATGACGAAGCCTTCGACGGCGACGCCTTCGCCACCGACAAACAGGATGCCGAACTTTTCCGCGAGCAAGGGGGATGCCTTCAAGGTGGCGCAATCGGCGCCCTGGGTGCAGGTCGCCGTCGAGCCGGCCAACCCCTTGGTCCTCAGGGTGAAGGGGAACCTGAACCTCAACTGCGAGCTCATCAGGTAGGTGCCCGGAGGCAGTTCCAGGGTTCCCTTGGCCCCGATCTGGTCGACGCAGGCCTGGATGGCTGCCGAGGCCGGTACTTCGCCGGTCGGATCGGCGCTCTGGCCGGGGCAGATCTGGACCAGCGAGGCGGTCCTGACGGCGGCTGCCGATGCGGAAGGGACACTGGAAGCCGTGGCAGGTGCGGCATCTCCACTACCGCCGCCGCAGGCGGTCAGGACGGTAAGGCAAAGCAGGACAGGCAGGAGAAGCGTGGTGCGGGAGCGTGACGTGAACTTCAAGGGAATCTCTTCAGGACAGAGGAAGGTCGCGTGGCACGACCGGCAAAGCCCTTGAGTTTACTGGGGGGTATTAAGTCCAGGCAACACAAATTTCGTTAAAACAACAATGGTTAAATTTAAGGATTTGAAGTTCCCAATGTTATTGCCGAGCAAGAACTCTGCAAGCGATGGCACCGTATCCGCGTGTTGTTTCAGCGGCCTGTCGTCTAGGCATTCATATGCAGAACCGGCAAACCGGCGCAATATGTAGCTCGGTAGTGTGGAAGCCTGGTGCTACCTGTCGCAGGTGGTTTGACAAGCCAACTTGTTAAAGGAGAGAAAATGAGATTTCCTAAGCCAGCAATAGCTATCATGACAGCCCAGTTCTTTGTGACAGCCGCGGTCATCGGTGCCGAGGACTGCGGTATCCCTGGGAAGATTACAGTCAAGAACCGCGCCGGCGACAAGATGAAAGCCAGCACGCGCAAATTCGCCGATGGGTCCATCGCCGTGCGTGCGCGGCTGGCCGTGAATCCGGACGGTGGCCCGGCGTCGTATACGGTTGGCGATCACGGTTTTACTTACCTGCAAAATGGTATGTCCCGCTGGAACGGTAAAGAGACTCAATCCTGCGATGCCACCTGTGCCGTGGAATTTTCTCAGGCCGCAAAGGCCGGGTTCGGCCCCGGCACACCAATGTTTTGTGTGTTCGGCATGGAGGTCGAAGCCTTGGCGCCCGGGCGGAGTCCCACGTCATGCAAAAAGGGCTACGTGGCTGGTAATGGGATAGGCAGGCCGAAAATGGGAGCCTTGCTGGAAACCGTAGCAGGAGAACAGATTCAAGCCTACTTCTCCGCCACGTCCCTGCGGCACCTGGTGGATGGCGAAGCGCGGTACCTGGATGCCGAGTCGCTTCCCGTTGCGGTCACCCCCACCGAGGACCTGCTGGGCAAAGTGGTATGGATCGGTGGTGCGGGCTACAAGCCGACATGGGCTGTGATCGCCGACAGCGGACCTGCCTTTGGCGAGGGTTCGATTGCCCTTCACCAGTTGCTCCGCTATGGCAAGGTATCGCCCCAAAAGCCCGGACCCATCCCCGTGGCGAAACGCTGCAGTCCGGAAGAGCTGAACCTCAAGGCGCCCTTCGTTTCCAAGCCGGATATCAAAACCGACAGATGCAGGCAGGGCCACGTTGCCTCGTCAGGAAGCGATATTCGCGCTTATACGGGGATTAATCAGATGCTCGACTTTGTCATCCTCGGGAAAGACTTGCTGGCCAAAAAGGGAGGGGTCATCCAGTCCCAGGTCACTCAGGAAGCGCTCCAGGCCGCGGCAAGCGTTTATTCCGAGCAGCGTATCCAGCAGATGCTTTCCTGCCTTCCTAAGGAGCCGATGGATTGATTCGCGATACGGCGCAGCCGAGTGCCAGCGCCAGCCGATCGGCGCCACTTATCCGGTCGGACGGGCTGGCAGATGAGGGAAGGTCTATCGAGTTGGTCCCTCCGACTGGAATCGAACCAGTATCCCACGCTTAGGAGGCATGTGCACTATCCATTGTGCTACGGAGAGGACGCGAGCGCCGCCGTGAAGCGGGCAGGGCAGTCACCCGGCAGAACCAGGCCTGCAGTCCGGCGGGCGGACCCCGCGAACGGGCCGGAACCGTGAACCGAGCGCAATTATAGCCGAGGATGGCCGGATTGTTCGAGGCCTTGCCCCACGAGTCGGTACAATACCGGTCTCATTCAATCATTTCATGCATTTGTCGCTGCGGCAGCAACCCGCGCCCGCAGGACGCTAACCCATTATGGCTGTCATCTCCCTTACTTCCGCCCAGCTGGCCTTCGGCCACGTGGCACTGCTCGACCACGCCGACTTTTCGCTGGAGGCCGGCGAGCGCGTCGGCCTGATCGGCCGCAACGGCACCGGCAAATCCTCGCTGCTCAAGATTATTTCCGGCCGGTCCAGGCTCGACGACGGCCTGCTGGTCATGCAGCAGGGGCTGAAGATCGCCTACGTCGAGCAGGAACCCGTGTTCGACCCCGAGGTCACCGTGTTCGACGCGGTCGCCGCCGGCATGGGCGAGCAGCAAGCCATGCTCACCGAGTACGAAGAGCTCACCGGCAAGTTCGGCCAGGGCGACGACGAAGCCCTGATGGAACGCATGCACGAGCTGCAGTCGAAGCTCGACGCCCTCGACGGCTGGAACCTGGCGCACAAGGTCGACACCACCCTCGACCGCCTGGGCCTGGCGCGCGAAGCGAAGATGGGCACCCTGTCCGGCGGTATGCAGAAGCGCGTGGCCCTGGCCGTGGCACTGGTCTCCGGCCCGGACGTGCTGCTGCTCGACGAACCCACCAACCACCTCGACTTCACCTCGATCAAGTGGCTGGAAGGCCTGCTGCGCGAATTCCGCGGCTCGGTGCTGTTCATCACCCACGACCGCAGCTTCCTCGACAACGTGGCCACCCGCATCGTCGAACTCGACCGTGGCCGCCTGCTTTCCTTCCCGGGTAATTTCTCGACCTACCAGGAACGCAAGCGCGAACTGCTGGCCAACGAGGAAGTCGAGAACGCCAAGTTCGACAAGTTCCTGGCCCAGGAAGAAGTGTGGATCCGCAAGGGCGTGCAGGCGCGCCGCACCCGCGACGAAGGCCGCGTGCGCCGCCTGGAAGCGCTGCGCCTGCAGCGCGCGGCACGCCGCGACCAACAAGGGCAGGTCAAGCTCGACGTCGGCACCGGAGAACGCTCCGGCAAGATCGTGGCCGAGCTCGAGAACGTCTCCAAGCGTTACGGCGACAAGCAGATCATCACGAATTTCACCGGCACCATCCTGCGCGGCGACAAGGTCGGCCTGATCGGCCCCAACGGCGCCGGCAAGACCACCTTGCTCAAGATTATCCTGGGCGAGGAGAGCGCCGACAGCGGCACGGTCAAGCTGGGCACGCGCCTGAACGTGGCCTACTTCGACCAGATGCGCGCCCAGCTCAACGAAGAGGCGAGCCTGGCCGACACCATCTCGCCGGGCAGCGACTGGGTCGAGATCAATGGCCAGCGCAAGCACGTGATGACCTACCTGAGCGACTTCCTGTTCGCGCCGGAACGCGCGCGTTCGCCGGTCAAGTCGCTCTCCGGCGGCGAACGCAACCGCCTGCTGCTGGCGCGCCTGTTCGCCAAGCCGGCCAACTGCCTGGTGCTCGACGAACCGACCAACGACCTCGACATCGACACCCTCGAACTGCTCGAGGAATTGCTTGAGGACTATACCGGCACCGTGTTTCTCGTCAGCCACGACCGTACCTTCCTGGACAATGTCGTGACCCAGGTGATCGTTGCCGAAGGCGCCGGCATGTGGCGCGAATACGTCGGCGGCTATACCGATTGGGAACGCGTGAAAGCCAGCGAACCCGCGTTCCAGCCCGCGAAGGCCGCGGAGGCGCCGAAGCCTGCCGTGACGAAACCGAGTGGTATGTCATCCACCGCACAGAGCCCTGCCGCTAAGAAGGTAAAGTTGAGCTACAAAGAGCAGCGCGAACTGGAGGAACTTCCTCAGCTGATCGCGACTCTTGAAGATGAGCAGTCGGCGATTACAGCACAGATGAATTCGCCGGACTTCTACAAGCAGAATCCCGGCGATGCCAAGCGCCTGAATGCGCGCTACGCCGAGATCGACGATCTGCTGCTCGACGCCCTGGAACGCTGGGAGCGCATTGAAGCTCGCGCCAGGGGAGAGTAGCCTAACGAAACAGGCAAGCGGGCCAGGCGCCCGCCATTGAATCCATGACCGAGAACAACGAACAACGCATCGTTTCCTCCGCGCCCAAGGCGCTCTCGGTCCATCATGCTGCAGCGAAGTCCTCCCCGGCGGAGACGCCGTTCCTGAGCCGCGCCGCCTGGGCGCGGATCCTGCCTTTCGGCACCTATATCTTCTTCATCATCCTCGGCGACATGCTCGAGCGCGCCGGCTTCGCGCGCGCCGAGCTGCGCTGGCTGTATCCGGTCCAGATCGGGCTGGTGGCCGTGCTGCTGGCCGTGTTCTGGAAGCAGTACGCCGAGCTGCGACACGCTTTCATCACATTCAGGCAAGCCGCCGTCGCCATCGCGGCCGGCGTGCTCGTGCTGGTGCTGTGGATTAATCTCGACGCGCCCTGGATGGTGGTCGGATCGAGTCCCGGCTACGACCCGCGCACCGCGGGCGAGATCGACTGGCTGCTGGCGGCTATCCGCATCGCCGGCGCCGCCCTGGTCGTGCCCGTCATGGAAGAACTGTTCTGGCGTTCCTTCCTGATGCGCTGGGTGGAAGCCTCGGACTTCGAGCAGGTCGATCCGGCCCGAGTCGGTCTCAAGGCCTTCCTCGTTCCCGTCGTGCTGTTCGGCTTCGAACACAATCTCTGGCTGGCCGGCATCGTCGCCGGCGTCGCCTACAGCCTGCTCTACATGCGGCACCGAAACCTGTGGTCGCCCGTGCTGGCCCACGCCGTCACCAATGGATTGCTGGGGATCTGGGTGGTGACGACGGGCAGCTGGGCGTTCTGGTAATCCGACTAGCGTCGCACTTTCGAGAAGACAAACAACATGCTGAGTTTCCGCTACCGTCCCCTGGCCGCCGCCGTGATCGGCGCCCTCATCACCCTGCCGGCCGCATCCGCATTCGCGGCCCCGCCCGAAGAAGGCATGCGCCTCTACGGCGGCATCGGCTGGGCCTACGACGACAACCTGCTGCGCATTCCCGACAACGCGCGCCCCTTCCAGGGCAAGCGCGGCGATTCCTACCGCACGCTCGAAGGCGGCGTGGTCTACAACAAGCGCATCAGCCGCCAGCGCATTTCCGCCGTCGCCAAGGCGTCCAAGGTCAAGTTCGATCACTTCAAGCAGCTCGACTACGATGGGCGCGACCTGCAGGCCCAGTGGAACTGGGAGATCGGCAACAAGCTGGAGGGCAAAGCGGAAGTCAACCATGTCCAGACGCTGGCGCCTTACACCGACTTCCAGAGCAACGAGCGCAACCTGCGCAAGCTGCGCCGCCAGTTCTTCGATGCCGGATGGAAGATGCATCCGAGCTGGAAGCTGCGTGCGGGCGTGGCGCGCGAGCGCTGGGACTACGAGCTGCAGGCCCAGCGCTTCAACAACCGCACCGAAAAGGCGGCCGAGGCCGAGCTGATCTACCAGCCCAGGAGCGGCAGCTCGGTCGGCCTGGTGGCGCGCCGGGTGAAAGGCGAGTTTCCCATCCGCCGGCCCAACCGTCCGAATCCGCTGCTGACCGACGACTTCACGCAGGACGAACTGAAGGCACGCGTCAACTGGCTCGCCACCGGCTCGACCACCCTGCAGGCGCTGGTCGGCTATGTGCGGCGCGAGCAGCCGTCCTTCGGCGAAGGCAAGACCAGCGGCGTCAACGGGCGCGTGACGGCGCTCTACCAGCCGCGGGGCAAGATGAGCTACAGCGCCTCGGTATGGCGCGAATTCGCCCCGATCGAAAGCACCGTCGTCAGCTACACCCTGAACAAGGGCGCGATGCTGGGGGCGACCTGGAACGCGACCGGCAAGGTCAAGGTCGACGCCAGCGCCATCTACGAAAAGCGCGACTACAACGCGCGCCGGGAGTTCCCCGGTTCGGAAGACCTCAACGACACGATCCGCTCCGCCAACCTGCGCGCCACCTGGCAGGTCAAACGCAAGATCCAGGTGCAGGCGGGCTATTCGCACCAGGCGCGCAGCGGTTCGCGCGTACTCGGCACCAGCCGCTTCGACGCCAACGTGGTGCAGGTCGGCGCCAACGTCCTGTTCTGACGTGGACACCAAGAGAAAAGACGTGAAACATGACGGTCAACGATATTCCGATTATCTCGTTCTTCCAGCGCGTGCTCGATCCCCTGATCGTCATGGGGACCCTGTATCTCGCCACGCTGGTGTACGGCGAGCCGTTCTCGGGATACTCGCTGGTCCTGATGATCCTCGCGTTCTTCATCTCGTCCTCGGTCTACCAGCACATCGATCCCTACCGCACCTGGCGCAGCGGCCGCATGCTGGCCTATGCGCGCGACACCGTGTTCGGCTGGTGCGTGACGATCGCGGTCCTGTATTTCCTGGGTTCGGCGAGCGGCCTCAAGTACTACTATGACGAGCGCGTGCTGCTGGCCTGGTTCGTCGCCACGCCGGTCACGATCCTGGTCAGCCACATCGCGGTGCGCCGCGCCACCGGCAGCCGCGACCGCGGCGAAGAAGTGCGTTCCATCGTGGTGGTGGGCGCGAACGACGTCGGCATCAAGTTCGCCGGCGTGTGCGACCGCCATCCGAACCTCTTCATGCAGGTGATCGGCTTCTTCGACGACCGCGCCGACGAGCGCAAGCCTGCCAGCCTGGTCCACCCGATGCTGGGCAAGATGGCCGAGGTGGCCGCCTATGTGCGCCAGCACAACATCAAGATGATCTTCATCAGCCAGCCGATCTCGGCCCAGCCGCGCATCCGCAAGCTGATCGACGAGCTGAAGGACACCACGGCCTCGGTCTACTTCCTGCCGGACGTGTATGTGTTCGACCTGATGCAGGCGCGCTTCGACACCGTCGGCGGCATGCCGGTGATCGCGATCAGCGAGACGCCCTTCATGGGCTTCAACAGCGTGCTCAAGCGGGGCAGCGACGTCGTGATCTCCCTGTTCGCCCTGATCCTGCTGGCGCCCCTGATGCTGGTGATCGCCATCGCCGTCAAGCTGAGTTCGCCGGGCCCGATCATCTTCAAGCAGCGCCGCTACGGCCTGTACGGCGAAGAAATCTATGTCTACAAGTTCCGCTCGATGACCGTCACCGACGACGGCCCGGTGGTGGTCCAGGCCAGGAAGGACGACCGGCGCGTGACCCGGGTGGGCGGCTTCCTGCGCCGCACCTCGCTCGACGAGCTGCCGCAATTCATCAACGCCCTGCAGGGACGCATGAGCATCGTCGGCCCGCGTCCGCATGCGGTGGCCCACAACGAGCAGTACCGCAAGCTGATCAAGGGCTACATGCTGCGCCACAAGGTCAGGCCGGGCATCACCGGCTGGGCCCAGGTCAACGGCCTGCGCGGCGAGACCGCGACCCTCGACAAGATGGAGGCGCGCATCCAGTACGACCTGGACTACCTGCGCAACTGGTCGCTGTGGCTCGACCTCTGGATCATCCTGAAGACGGTGAAGGTCGTCTTCACCCGCGAAAACGCGCACTAAGCGTACCAGGGCGCCTTCCGGCGCACAGTGAACCGGACCGTTTCCGGCGCATCGAACAGCAGCGGGCCGCGGTTTGCCTGGATTGCTAACTGTAACTAATTTGCGCTAAAGCACGCGCATTTACGTGTGAAAACACGTCATCGTACGAAAGGGCAACGATTTACTTAAGTCCTACTTAAAAGAGGTGCGCACGATTGCGGTCTTGTTTGCACGACCATGCACGCTGCGTAGAATCATTGATGAGTTTGCAAGTTTTTCGGAGGGCCGGCTGCCTCTGGCAAACAGGAAACACAAGGACAAAACAAGATGAAGAAAGCTCTGATCACCGGGGTAACGGGCCAGGACGGCTCTTACCTCGCGGAACTGCTGCTTGCGAAAGGGTACGAGGTCCATGGCATCAAGCGCCGTGCCTCGCTGTTCAATACCCACCGCATCGACCATATCTACCAGGATCCGCACTCGGACAATCCGCGCCTGATCCTGCATTACGGCGACCTGAGCGACACCTCCAACCTGACGCGCATCATCGCCCAGGTCCAGCCGGACGAGGTGTACAACCTGGGCGCCATGAGCCATGTCGCGGTGTCCTTCGAGTCGCCCGAATACACGGCCGACGTCGACGCCCTCGGCACCTTGCGCCTGCTGGAGGCGATTCGCTTCCTGGGACTGGAAAAGAAAACCCGCTTCTACCAGGCCTCGACCTCCGAGCTCTACGGCCTGGTCCAGGAATCGCCCCAGCGCGAAAGCACGCCTTTCTATCCGCGCAGCCCTTATGCGGTGGCCAAGCTCTACGCCTACTGGATCACCGTCAATTACCGCGAAGCCTATGGCATGTATGCCTGCAACGGCATCCTGTTCAACCACGAATCCCCGCGCCGCGGCGAGACCTTCGTCACCCGCAAGATCACGCGCGCGCTGGCCAACATCTCGCAAGGCCTGGAGCGCGAGCTCTACCTGGGCAACCTGGACGCGCTGCGCGACTGGGGCCATGCGCGCGACTATGTCCACATGCAGTGGCTGATGCTGCAGCAGGACAAGCCGGAAGACTTCGTGATCGCCACCGGCCGCCAGTACTCGGTGCGCCAGTTCGTCGAGATCGCCGCCGAGGAACTCGGCATCGAGATCGCCTGGCAGGGGGAGGGCGTGCACGAACGCGGCATCGTGGCGCGCATCCATGGCGACAAGGCGCCGGGCGTGGCTGCCGGCCAGCCGATCGTGGCGGTCGATCCGCAATACTTCCGGCCCACCGAAGTCGAGACCCTGCTGGGCGACCCCAGCCGCGCACGCGAGCGTCTCGGCTGGGAGCCGGCGACCAGCTTCGAAGCGATGGTGCAGGAGATGGTGGCGCATGACCTGGAGACGGCGCGCCGCCACAAGCTGCTGACCTCGCATGGCTACAACGTTGCAATTTCACTGGAGTAAACGTGTCGAACACTACGCAGCCCCGTATCTACGTCGCCGGCCACCGCGGCCTGGTCGGCTCGGCCATCGTGCGCGTCCTGCACGCCCAGGGCCACACCAACATCGTCACCCGCAGCCATGCCGAACTGGAACTCACCGACCAGGCCCAGGTGCGCGAGTTCTTCCGCACCGAGCAGGTCGACCAGGTCTACCTGGCCGCCGCCAGGGTGGGCGGCATCCACGCCAACAACACCTATCCGGCCGAGTTCATCTACGACAACATGATGGTCCAGGCCAACGTGGTGCACGAAGCCTGGCGCGCCGGCGTGAAGAAGCTGCTGTTCCTCGGCTCTTCCTGCATCTATCCGCGCCTGGCGGGCCAGCCAATCCGCGAGGAATACCTGATGAACGGCAAGCTCGAGCCGACCAACGAGCCCTATGCGATGGCCAAGATCGCCGGCATCAAGCTGTGCGAGAGCTACAACCGCCAGTACGGCACCGACTACCGCAGCGTGATGCCGACCAACCTGTACGGGCCCGGCGACAACTACCACCCCGAGAACAGCCACGTGATTCCCGCGCTGCTGCGCCGCTTCCATGAAGCCAAGGCGAACGGCGCACCCGAGGTCGTGATCTGGGGCAGCGGCAAGCCGATGCGCGAATTCCTCTACGTCGACGACATGGCCGCCGCCAGCGTCTACGTGATGAACCTGGCGCAGGACGTGTATGCGGCGCATACCGACCCCATGCACTCGCACGTCAACGTCGGCACCGGCCAGGACGTGACCATCGCCGAGCTGGCGCGCCTGGTGGGCGAGACCGTCGGCTACCAGGGGCGCATCGTCTTCGACGCCGGCAAGCCGGACGGCACGCCGCGCAAGCTGCTCGACGTCTCCAAGCTGGCCAGCCTGGGGTGGCGCGCCAGCACGCCGCTGGCGGAAGGCCTGAAGCGCGCCTATGCGGCTTACCTGGCGGAGCAGGAGGAAGCGCAGCCGGTGCGGGCCGTGGCCTGAGGCGGGCATGCGGTGGGCGACCCGTTTAGCAGAGTGTTAATTGACGTACAGAGAGGCCGGCGTGCGCTCCCCAGAATGGATGAGTCCAGACCGGGACCAGATCGCGACTCCGGCACACATAACAAGCGGGCGGCCTTGCCGCCCTTAACGTCGAGGAAATCATCTTGAAAACCTTCCACTTGGCAGCCATGCAAACCACCTTCCCATCCACCCCCAAGCGTGCGCTGTGCGCGGCGCTGGTGCTCGTCACGGCGGCCCTGGCCGGCTGCGGCGACAAGGAAAAAGAGGCGAAACCAGGCCAGGCCCTGGCCAGCGTGAACGGCGAGGAAATCACGGTGCTGCAGCTGAACGAGGAGATGCAGCGCGCCGGCGTGCCGGCCGCGCAGCAGCAGGTCGCCAGCAAGCAGCTGCTGCAGGCCCTGATCGACCGCCAGCTGCTGGAGAGCGAGGCGGCCAAGGAAAAGCTGGACCGCGATCCCAAGGTGATGCAGGCGATCGAGCGCGCGCGCTCGCTGATCATCGCTCAGGCCTACATGCAGAAGCGCATCGGCGAGGTCGCGCGTCCCACCCAGGCCGAGGTCCAGGACTACTACAACAAGAACCCGCAATTCTTCGCCAACCGCAAGCAGTTCGCCATGAACCAGCTGGTGGTGCCGGCTGCGGCCCTCACGCAGGATGTGCGCAGCGCGGTCGACAACGCCAAGTCGCTGGAAGAGGTGGCCGTGCTGCTCGACGCCCGCAAGGTCCAGTACGGCCGCGCCCAGGTCACCCGCAGCACCGCCGACCTGAACCCGCAGGTCGCGTCCAAGCTGCTGGCCATGCCGAAGGGCCAGATCTTCGTGGTCAAGGAAGGCGAGCGCGCCCTCCTGATCTCGATCGCCGACGTGCGCGACGCGCCCGTCACCCTGAACATCGCCGCACCCCAGATCACGCAATTCCTGGTCAACAAGAAGAACAAGGAGCTGGCCCAGGCCGAGATCCAGCGCCTGCGCTCGACCGCCAAGATCGAGTACCTGAACAAGGACTTGCAGCCGACCGGCAAGGAGCCGGGCCTGCCCACGACGGCCCCCGGCGTCGGCGGACCGGCCGCCGCGCCGGAACCGTCGGCGCTGGCTAACGGCGCCGGCCCGGCTGCGGATGCCGCCGCCCCGGCGGCAGCGCCGGCCACGGCGCCGGCTGCAGCCGCCGACGAAGGCGCGGTCAGCCGCGGCGTAGCAGGTCTTAAATAAATCAACCATCTGGACGACACAACTGAACAACAAGGAGCAATCATGAAACGACTCGTGAAGTGGATGATGGCCGCCGCACTCGTGCTGACCTTCGGCATGGCGGGCGCCCAGGAAGTCAAGCTGGGTGCGGGCGACGTGGTGAAGATGTCCGTGTACGGCAGCCCCGACCTGTCGGTCGAGACCCGCGTCAGCGAAACCGGCAACATCACCTTCCCGCTGCTCGGCCAGGTGGCCGTGGGCGGCCTGTCGGTTGCCGAGGCCGAGAAGAAGATCGGCAGCCTGCTCGAGAAGGGCGGCTACCTCAAGAAAGCCCAGGTCAACATGCTGGTCACCACCCTGGCCAGCCAGCAGGTGTCGGTGCTGGGCTATGTGAACCGTCCGGGCCGCTATCCGGTGGAAGGCCGGCGCAAGGTGCTCGACCTGCTGGCGATGGCGGGCGGCATCCACGGCGACGGCGGCGACCAGATCAGCCTGGTGCGCACCCGCAACGGCAGCACCAGCCGCGAAACCATCGACGTGGTCGAGATGGTGCGCAAGGGCGAGCTGGACAAGGATTACGAAGTGGCCGGCGGCGACATCATCTACGTCGAACGCGCCCCGCGCGCCTACGTGACCGGGGAAGTCCAGCGTCCGGGTCCGTTCCGCCTGGAGCGCGGCATGACCGTCCAGCAAGCCGTCTCGGCCGGCGGCGGCCTGAGCGCGCGCGGCAGCAACAACGGCATGAAGATCACCCGCCGCGACGCCAGCGGCAATCCGGTGACGATCAACGTCAAGGCCAGCGATCCGGTGCAAATGGACGACGTCATCACCGTGCGCGAGAGCTGGTTCTAAGGTTCCGGCTCGCCGGTTTTGTACACCCCGTTGCAAAGGTTTAAGCCATGAACGTACATCAATTCCTCCTGATTCTGCTCGCCAGGAAGAAAGTCATCCTGTCGACCCTGTTGGTCACGGTGCTGCTCGCGCTGGGCTGGAGCCTCGTGCAGCAAAAGACCTATACGGCGACCGCGTCCGTGCTGCTGAACTACAAAGGGGTGGATC
Source organism: Massilia sp. ZL223 (assembly GCF_018119395.1). Classification (GTDB taxonomy): domain Bacteria; phylum Pseudomonadota; class Gammaproteobacteria; order Burkholderiales; family Burkholderiaceae_D; genus Telluria. The sequence goes on along the minus strand of NZ_JAGPWD010000027.1, from coordinate 16,911 downwards.
CGCTGACCGGACTGACCATGCCGGGCCAGCTGCTGCCGGGCTATATGGCGACGCAGATCGACATCATCAGCAGCAAGAACGTGGCGCTGCGCGTGGTCGATTCGCTGCGCCTCGCTTCCAGCCCGGCGGTGCAGAAGCAGTGGCAGGAAGCCAGCGACGGGCAGGGCAGCGCGCGCGACTGGCTGGCCGACCTGCTGCTCAAGAAGCTCGAGATCATGCCTTCGCGCGAATCGAGCGTGGTCGCGATCAGCTTCAAGGGCGCCGACCCGGCCTTCGCCGCCGCGGTCGCCAACGCCTTCGCCGACGAGTACCAGAAGATCAGCGTGCAGCTCAAGACCGAGCCCATGAAGAAGGCCTCGTCCTACTTCAACGAACAGACCAAGCAGCTGCGCGACAACCTCGAGGCCGCCCAGGCGCGCCTGTCCAAATACCAGCAGGAGAAGGGCATCGTCAGCCTGGACAACAACCGCGTCGACGTGGAACTGTCGCGCCTGAATGACTTGTCGGCCCAGCTGGTCGCGGCCCAGTCCCAGGCCATGGAAGCCAGCTCGCGCGAGCGCGCCGCCGGCGGCGGCGTGAACTCGGCCGACGTGGCCAACAACGCCCTGATCCAGAACCTGCGCGTGCAGGTGTCGGGCGCCGAAGCCAAGCTGGCCGAGGCCGGCTCGCGCTATGGCCGCAACCACCCGCAATACCAGGCCGCCTCGGCCGAGGTCGGCAAGCTGCGCGGCGAACTGAACGCGGCGCTGGGCACCGTCTCGCGCAGCGTGGGCGCCAACGCCCAGGTGCTGCGCCAGCGCGAAGCCGAGCTGCGCACCGAGCTGGCCGCGCAAAAAACCCGCGTGCTGGAGCTGAACCGCTCGCGCGACGAGCTGGGCGTGCTGCTGAAGGACCTCGACAGCGCCCAGCGCGCCTTCGACGCCGCCAGCCAGCGCTTCTCGCAGACCCGCATCGAGGCCCAGTCCGAGCAGTCGGATATCTCGCTGCTGAACCCGGCGGTGGCGCCGACCGAGCCGTCCGGCCCGCGCATCCTGCTCAACACCCTGGCCTCGATCCTGCTGGGCACCATCCTGGGCGTCGGCCTGGCGCTGCTGCTCGAACTGCTGAACCGCCCGGTACGCTCGGCCGGCGATGTCAAGGACATGCTGGGCATCCCGGTGCTCGGCACCATCGAATGGCGCCCGGCGCGCGCGCGCAGCGGCGGCATCCGTTCGCTGATGTCGCCGCGCCGCCTGCGCCTGAACTAAAGGAGTGGACACGATATGAACCCATCCGTGCTATCCGCACTGCCTACCGGCCACGCCGCCGACTCGAGCATGGGCGCACTGCTGCTCGACTCGGGCAAGCTCACCCCTGAAAGCGCCGAGCGCGTGCTGCGCATGCAGAAGGACCTCGGGATCCGCTTCGGCGAGGCCGCCGTGCGCCTCGGCCTGGTGAGCGAGGATGATATCCAGCAGGTGCTGGCGCGCCAGTTTTCCTATCCCTACCTGCAAAAGGGACAGGCTAATTTGTCGCCGAAGCTGGTCGCCGCCTACGAACCCTTCTCGCCCCAGGTGGAAGCGCTGCGCGCGATCCGCAGCCAGCTGATGCTGCGCTGGTTCGCCCGCGGCCGGCGCGCCCTGGCGATCGCCGGGGTCAATCCGGACGACGGCGCCAGCCTGTTCGCGGCCAACCTGGCGGTGGTGTTCTCGCAGCTGGGCGAACAGACCCTGCTGGTGGACGCCAACCTGCGCAACCCGCGCCAGCAGGACATGTTCGGCCTCAAGCCGCGCCAGGGCCTGTCCGACCTGCTGGCCGGACGCGCCGACCTGGACGTGATCGGGCGCGTGCCGGCCTTCGTCGACCTGTCCATCATGCCGGCCGGGACCCTGCCGCCCAATCCGCAGGAACTGCTGGCGCGCGAAGGTTTCCGCAACCTCAACACCCAGCTCGAATCGCGCTACGACGTGGTGCTCTACGACCTGCCGCCCTTCGCATCCGGCGCCGACGCGCTGGCGGTGGCAGGACGGGCCGGCGGCGTGCTGCTGGTGGCCTGCAAGCACCGCACCCGCATCGCCAACATGAGCCGCATGGCCGAGCAGATGACCGAGGCGGGCGCGGAAGTGATCGGCTCGGTGGTGGTGGAGTTCTGAGATGGCGACCCAGGTGCATGCGAATGTTCCGCTGGACGCGGACAAGCGGCAAGGCGACCTGCGCAACGAACTGCGTAACGCGCTCCCCGAATGGTGGCCCATCATCGCCGGCCTGGCGATCCTGTTCGGGCCGACCTTCCACAGCCTGTTCACCGGCGCCTGGATCGGCGAGGAACAGGGACACGGCCCCATCATCTTCTTCCTGGCCCTGTGGCTGATCTGGCGCAAGTGGCCGGAAGTCATGGCGGCCACCACGCCGCCCGTGTCGAGCTGGCTCGGCTGGCCGGTGCTGGCCTTCGGCCTGGCCATCCACCTGCTGGGCCGCTCGCAGAGCATCCTGATGTTCGAAGTCGGTTCCATCCTGGTGGTGCTGGCTGCCGTGCTCCTGATCAAGCGCGGCAGCAGGGCGCTGCGCATCCTGTGGTTCCCCTTCTTCTTCATGCTGTTCATGGTGCCGCTGCCGAGCGAGTTCGTGGCGGCCGTCACCATGCCCATGAAGATGGCTGTGTCCTGGGCCACCGAGCACATCCTGTTCGCGCTGGGCTACCCGATCTCCCGGTCCGGCGTGGTGCTGCAGATCGGCCAGTACCAGCTGCTGGTGGCCGACGCCTGCGCCGGCCTGCAGACCCTGCTCACCCTGGAAGCGCTGGGCTTGTTCTACCTGAACCTGATGCGCCACCCCTCGGCCTTCCGCAACATCGGCCTGGCCATCCTGATCGTTCCGATTTCCTTCTCGGCCAACGTGATCCGCGTGATCACCCTGACCCTGATCACCTATTATTTCGGCGACGCCGCCGGCCAGGGCTTCCTGCATGGATTCGCGGGCATGGTGCTGTTCGTCACGGCCCTGGTGCTGATCCTGGCGGTCGATTCAAGCCTGCAATGGTGGCTCAAGCGCCGCGGCAGCAACGACCGCGGCGGTCCGGGCGCGCCACACGCAATGAAGGAGGCGACATGAACCGCCGTTTCGCCATCAGCCTGATCCTGGGCGCGGCCATGGCCGGCACCTCGGCCCTGACCGTGGCCCTGACGCCCAAGGCGCGCGCGCCGCAGGCGCATGAGCAGTTCAGCCTGGAGCAGATGATTCCGGCCCGCTTCGGCGACTGGCAGATCGACCCCAGCGTGGTGCCGCTCACGCCCGATCCGGAACAGCAGGGCATGCTCGAGAAGATCTACGACCAGACGCTGTCGCGCACCTACATCAACCCGCAGGGCCAGCGCGTGATGCTGTCGATCGCCTATGGCGGCGAGCAGAGCAAGTCGCTGCAGATCCACCTGCCCGAGGTCTGCTACGTGGCCCAGGGCTTCGCCATGATGAAGGAAGGGGAGGGCGTGCTGCCGACCCGCTTCGGCGAAGTGCCGGTCAAACGCCTGGTGGCGCGCCTGCACGAGCGCAACGAGCCGATCACCTACTGGATCACGATCGGCAACCAGGCCACCCGCGCAGGCGTGCAACAGAAGCTGCGCCGCCTGGCCTACGGCTTGTCGGGCGAGATCCCGGACGGCATGCTGGTGCGGGTCTCGACCCTCGGCGCCAACGAGGCCGCCGCCTACCAGGTGCAGGACCGCTTCGTCGCCGAGATGCTGGCGGTGATGGCGCCCAGGGACCGCGCACGCCTGCTGGGCGCCGGCACGGTACAGGGCGCCGGTACGGCGCAGGGCTGAGGAAGGAAGGCGCCTTGAACGATCTCCTGACCTACGTCTATTACTCGCTGCCCTGGCTGTTCGTGGCCGCCCTGTCGGTCGCGGCCGTGGTCGGCTTCGGGGTCGGGATGGTGTGGCCGCGCTTCCTGGTCTATCCGTATCTGTGCGTATTCTTCTGGGTGAACTCGACCAGCTACGGCAACCTGGCCGTGTTCGCCTCGCGCAGCATCTACAGCCGCGGCTCGGGCATGCTGTTCTTCGGCGTCGTCCTCTGGTACGTCCTGGGCGCCTGGGCCTGCGCGCGCGTGTCCGCCAGCTTCCAGCGCTACCCGTCCCCGGCCTGCAACCTGCGGCCCTGGTTTATCGGATGGCTGGTGCTGCTGGCGGGCCATGTGGCGGTGGCGATGGCGTCGGACGTGACCCTGGCCGAAGCCCTCGCTCCTTCCGGCTTTTCCAACATCGTCTGGATGGCGCCGCTGATCTCGCTGGTGCTGCTGTCCTTCCGCACCCGCGAGCAGGTGATCGAGCTGACCCACTTCATCATGCTGGCCGGCCTCGGCCGCGCCTTGTTCGGTCTGGTGCGCTGGGCCGCCTTCGGCGGCGACCCGAACAATGTCTACGCCAACATGAACGCGATCAAGATCCGGCTGACCTTCTTCGACATCAACGACAGCCTGCTGTGCACGGTCGCCTTCGCCATCGCCGCCGTTCACCTGTTCCAGGTGCACAAGTTCGACCGCCCGAAGTTCTGGCGCGCCGTCGAATGGATGACCCTGGTGTGCACGGCGCTGTGCGTGGTGCTGTCCTACCGCCGCTCGGCCTGGATCGGCTTCCTGCTGGCATTCGTGGTGGTGATGTTCCGCTTCCCGGTGAAGCGCCGCCTGCACCTGACCGTGGCCGGCCTGCCGCTGGTGGGCGCGGCCCTGGCCTATGCCGCCGTGCGCCGCCTGACCCAGACCAAGGGCGCCGGGGGAGGGCTGTCCGGCCTGGTCTACGACATGCAGTCGAAGCGCTTCGGTCCCGAGAGCCACCGCGTGCTGGAGCTGAAGCTGGCGCTGGCCGACTTCCTGTCCAGGCCGCTCACCGGCATCGGTTCCTGGGGCCGCTACAACGGTTACCAGTACATCCCCTGGCAGAATAATCCGGACGGCGGCCTGTTCCTGCACAGCGGCGTGCTGCACATCGCCCTCAAGAGCGGCCTGCTGGGCCTCGCGCTGCTGGTCGGCACCATCGCCGCCTTCGTCCTGTTCGCCCGGCGCGCGCTGCGCGAGCTGCCGCCCGAGCTGCTCGGGCTCGGCACGGCCGGCGTGGCCGGGATCGCCTTCATGATTCCCGACCTGCTGGTCGGCACGCCCTTCCCGCAGGTGCGCACCACGCAAATGCTGGCCTTCTGCCTGGCCTTGCCCTACCTGGCGATGGCGGTGGCGAAGCTGGCCCCGGCGCCGGCGCGTGCCGTGCCCAAGCCCGCCGCGCCGCGTCCCCACCTGGTGCCGGCGTGATGAAGCTGCGCCTGGTCAGCAACGCCTGGGCCAACCTGCTCGGGGCCGCGATTCCCGCGCTGGTCATGCTGGGGACCGTGCCCCTGGTGGTCAAGGGGCTGGGGGAGGCGAACTACGGCGTGTATTCGCTGGTCACGGCCATCGTCGGCTACTTCGCGGTCATCGACATCAACGTCACCGCCGGTTCGGTCAAGTACATCGCCGAGCACAATGCGCGCCGCGACGACGCCAAGATCGCCGAGACCTTTTCCTTCGGGCTGGCGACCTACCTGATCATCGGCCTGCTGGGCGCCTGCGGCCTGTTCCTTGGGGCGCACTGGTTCGTCACCGAGGTGTTCTCGGTGCCGGCCCGCCTGATCGGGGAAGCGACGGCGACCCTGGAGCTGGCGGCCCTCGGCTTCCTGCTGGGCCAGCTGCAGAATTATTTGAACAGCGTGCCGCAATCGCTGATGCGCTACGACCTCTCGAGCCGGGTCGAGATGGCCTTCGGCACCCTGGTGCCGCTGGCCACGGTGGGCATCCTGATGCTGGGCTACGGCCTGTTCGAAGTGATCCTGCTGCGCGTGCTTGCCAGCGGCCTGCACTGCCTGTTCCTGTGGCGCGCCATCCGCAGCCTTCTGCCCGGCCTGGCCTGGCGCTGGCCGGGGGCGCGCATCCGCGGCGAACTGCTGGGCTTCTCGGCCTATTCCTTCCTGGCGCGCTTCGCCTCGCTGTCCTATGCCTATGCCGACAAGCTGATCATCGGCGCCCTGGTCGGGGTCACCGGCCTGGCCTATTTCACGGTGGCGGCGACCCTGGCCAACCGGGTGCTGGGACTGACATTCCGCCTGTCCGGCGTGTTCTTCCCGGCCGCCAGCGCCCTGGCCGCGCGCGGCGAGCTGGCGCGCCTGGACCAGGTCTACGTCAAGGCCACGCGCTACGTGGTCTACCTGAACGCCGCCATCCTGGTGCTGGTCGCGGTGTTCGCCCACCAGATCCTGGGCTACTGGATGAACGAGGACTTCGCGCGCCACGGCGCCGTGGTGCTGGCGGTGATGGCGCTGTCGCAGTTCGTCGACTCGCTGACCAACCTGCCGTCCCTGGTCAACGACGGCATGGGCCATCCGCGCGTGTCCGGCATGTTCGCGCTGGGACGCGCCTTGGCCGGGCTGCTGGTCGTCTGGCTGGGCGTGGCCGGCTGGGGCATAGACGGCGCCGCCTGGGGGCACCTGCTGGGGTCGATGCTGTTCACCACCGCCTTCGTGCTCTACGTCCACGGCCGCACGGTGCCGACCAGCCTGGCGCGCCTGCTGAGCCAGGGTTATGCGCCGGGCCTGGCCGGCGTGGCCCTGGTGGCGATCGCCGCCACCGCGGCCGAACAGCTGTTCGACGCCGGCCCGCTCGACTTCATCGTAATCCTGTGCGCCACGGTCATGCTGCTGGGAGCCCATGGCTTCCTGTTCGTGATCGAGCGCGACGACCGCTTGCTGGCCTGGTCGCGCACAAAGGAAAAAATTCGGGCGCGCTGGCAGCCGGCAGGAGGTTGATCAATGGAGTGGACATGCGGATCTTGATGGTGTCGGAGGACTTGCCGGGCGAACAGATCGGCGGACTGGGCAAGCACGTGGTGACGCTTGCCAACCGCCTGCTGGCCGAAGGCCATCATGTCGAGATCCTGGGGCGCGACGACCGCGGGCGCGAGCACTGCGCCGCCCAGATCGGCTTTCGCGGGCGCTTCCGGCCCGGCTTCGACCAGGCCCGCCCCGGCTGGAAGGAGCTGCAGCTGGGCGTGTTCAACCCGCTCAAGCGCCCCTATTTCGCGCGCAAGATCGGGCGCGCGATCAACCAACACGCGATCGACTTCGACGTGGTGCACTACCACGGCCACCTGCCCATGGTCGGCCTCCACGTGGACGAGGGCATCAACTACGTCCAGACCCGCCACGACCAGGGCAGCGAGTGCCTGACCCACCTGCGCTTCCGCGACGGCGCCGTGTGCGACAACCTGGTGCCGGGAGATTGCTCGGCCTGCATCGCGCGCCGCGCGGGACCGATGCGCAAGAGCGTCACGGCGATCGCCGTCAACGGCTACCGCGAGCAGACCGCGCGCGCCTTCGCCCGCCACAAGACGGTGTTTGTGTCGGACTTCCTGCGCCGCCAGTTCCTGCGCGCCGTACCCGGCGCCGACTTGTCGCGCTGCCGCGTGATCCATAACTTCGTCGACTATCCACAGCTGAAAGCGGCCGCGGAGGCCGCGCCGCAAGCGGCGCAGGGCGATGTGGTGCTGGTGGGCCGGGTCGACAAGGGCAAGGGCTTCGGCGAATTCCTGGCCGCGGTGGAGGGCAAGCTGCCGCCGCATGCGCGCCTGCAGATCGTCGGCGACGGTCCGGAGCGCGCCGCGCTGGAAGAAAAATATGGCGGCGAGCAGGTGCGCTTCCTTGGCTGGCAGGACTACCGCGACGCGCTGGCCCTGTCCGCGCGCGCCCACCTGTGCGTGGTGCCCTCGCTGTGCGAGGAGGCCTGCAGCACCACGGTGCTGGAAGCGCTGGCCCTGGGGCGCCAGTGCGTGGCGATGGCGCGCGGCGGCACGCCGGAACTCGCGCAATACCAGTTGTACGAAGGCCAGCTGCAGCTGGCCGCTTCCATGGACGAGCTGGTGGAGCGCGTCCGCGCCCAGCTTGCCGAACCACCGCGCCGCGTGGCGCCGGCCCCAAGCTTCGGGGCCGACGCCGGGCGGCTGCTACCGCGACTACTGGAGCTGTATGCCGAACACACCCACCTTTACGATCGTCACCTGCACCTGGAACAGCGCCGCCACGCTGGCTGACACCCTGGCCTCGGTCCAGGCCCAGACCTGCCAGGACATCGAGCACATCTTCGTCGACGGCGGCTCGACCGACGGCACCCTCGACATGATCGCCGCCTATCCCGGCAACAAGCGCGTCTTGCGCGACGTCGGCGGCGGCATCAGCCGCGCCATGAACCAGGGCATCGAAGCCGCCCGGGGCGAGTACATCGCCCACCTGCACTCGGACGACTATTACGCCGGTCCCGACGTGCTGTCGACCGTCGCGCGCCGCTTCGATGAGGCGCGCGCCGCCGGCCAGCCGGTCGACTGGCTCTACGGGAATATCCAGGTGCTCAAGGATGGCCAGCTGGTTCCGCCTTACGCCATGCCGCGCTATTCCTACCGCTCGTTCGCGGCCGGGCGCGCCTCGATCCCGCATCCGGCCGTCTTCATCCGCCGCGCGGCCTTCGAGCGGGTGGGGATGTTCGACGAGAAGCTCAAGTACGCGATGGATATCGACCTGTGGCTGCGCCTGGGCGCGGTGGCGCGCCCGGCTACGGTGGACACGCCGCTGACCGTGTTCCGCGAGCATGCCGGCAGTGTGTCGTCCGCCAACAAGATCAAGGCGAGGAGGGAAGAGTTCGAAGTCCGCAAGCGCTACATGAAGCAGGCGCCGCTGGCCTTCGGCATTTATTGTCTGAGATACATGAAGCGCATGCGCGCGCTGGAATCCGAGGCGCAGGAAGCACCTGCTTAGCAATTTGACAGCTTTGCCTTTCTGTCTTTTCAGGCCCAGAACGACCGTTATCAGGCAGTTTACGGTCGTTAGAAAGCTTGAAATATTATTCGGCAAAAATTGATTTTTTTGCGTGGTATTTCTGTGAGGCAAGCAAAAAAATTTGATTTCTTTGGGAAATTTGCCTGTGCTCAATAAAAGATTGGGTTACCATTCTTTTCGTTGACGGGGCGCATCAGTCGTCCGCCACAGCAGTTGACACACGCGCCCCGTCTGCGGCGCCACCTCAAGAAATCTCAAGTTTTTTCTCGGAGCTTCAGCATGAAATTTCACCGGAATGGTCTCGTCCGCGCGGCGGCAATGGCATCGCTGTTTGTGTGCATGAGTGCACGCGCCGACTGGGTCGAGTCCACCGATCCCCTGATCGTCAAGCCGAGCCCGGCGATGAATCAGGTCCAGGCCCAGAACCCGCCCGGTTTCACCTGGGCGCGCCACAATACCGGCCCGGCCACCTATGAACTCGAGATCACCCCGGTCGGCGGGTCGCCCACCAAGGTGACCGTGGACCGCAACTGGTACCTGCCGTCCAAGGCCCTGGCCCTGGGCAACTACACCTGGCGCGTGCGTCCGAGCGGCGCGAGCGAGTGGTCGACCCCGCGCACCTTCTCGGTCACCAGCAAGTCGAACCTGTTCGAAGTGCCGGACAACGCCACCCTGCGCAACCGTATCCTGTCGAAGGCGCGTCCGCGTTCGATGCCGGCCTCGTTCACCCCGTTCTCGACCTGGAGCGCGGCCAAGAAGCTGGAGCTGGAACCCTACCTGAGCCGCCTGGGCAACGAAGTCAAGCTGCAGATCACCGCCGTGCCGGTCCTGTCCGACTCGCGCTGGTCGATCGTGATCACCTCGCCGCTGACGGCCGCCATGGCCTCCCAGCAGACCGACGTGCGCCAGCGCATCAACGAAGCCAGCCGCCAGCTCGAAGCCGCGGCCGTCATGTACCGCCTGAAGGGCGAGTCGATCTACCTGAACGAAGCCATGGCGCGCGGCGACCAGCTGGCCTCGCTCGATCCGAACGGCCCGACCAGCTACGCCAACCAGGACCAGGCCAACCGCCAGATCGCCTGGTCGCTGATCAAGGCGATCGACGTCCTGGGCGGCTCGCTGGATGCGACCCGTAAGAGCCGCTGGCTGACCTCGGTGAAGGCCCGCGCGACCGAGATGTACAACAACCTGGCCGGCGACAACGGCCGCCTGGACCAGTACCCGTTCGATTCGCACGGCAATACCAGCCTGATCTTCATGGTGCTGATCTCGACCCTGTCGCTGGGCGACATCCCGGAAGCGCAGAAGTGGTTCGACTTCTCGTTCCGCGCCTACGCCAACAGCCCGTCGCCGTGGAGCGGCCCGGAAGGCGGCTACGCCAACGGCACCGCCTACGCCGAGTATGCGGCCGGCTACCTGGTGGCGCTGTGGGATCCGCTTACCCATGCGACCGGCGTGAACTTCTTCTCCAAGCCGTGGACCCTGGGCTTCCTCGACTTCGCGATGGAATTCATCCCGCCGGGCGCGCGCGTCCACGCCTTCGGCGACGCCTCGGAGACCAAGCCGGACCACCGCGTGTTCCGCGCCTTCGCCTCGCGCATCCCGTCGCCGCGTGCGGCCTGGTACGTGAAGAACCTGGGCGGCATGGAGGATTCGCTGTCGCTGCTGCAGGCCCAGTACCCGCTGCCGGTCGCCGACACCAAGGTCTACTCGGCCCCGTCGAATTCGGCCTACTACCCGAGCATCGGCTGGGTGGCGATGCACAGCGACCTGGCGTCGAGCTCGCGCACCTCGCTGTTCTTCAAGTCCAGCCCGTACGGCTCGTTCAACCACAGCCACGGTGACCAGAACGGCATCCTGCTGTCGGTCGCCAACCAGCCCCTGCTGGTGAAGGCCGGCTGGTACGACTGGTACGGCTCGCCGTACTGGACCGACTGGTACCACCAGACCCGTTCGCAGAATGCGGTCACCTTCGACGGCGGCAAGGGCCAGATGGTCACCGGCTACCGCGAGCAGCTGCAGCGCAACGGCAAGATCACCGGTTTCTCGGCCCAGCCGTCCTACGACTACTCGGAAGGCGATGCGACCCCGTCCTACGGTGGCCAGCTGACCATGGCCAAGCGCCAGGTCTGGCACCTGCGTAACGCCGGCAACGCCATCCTGGTGCGCGACCGCCTGGGAAGCACCGTGGCCCGCACCTACGAGTGGAACATGCACACCCCGGTCATCATGACGGTGGAGAACGGCCTGAACGTCAAGGTCGCGGCCGGCAACCAGATGGTCTGCGTGCGTTCGCTGAACACCGCGGCGACCTTCGCCAAGTGGATCGGCCCGGGTGCCAAGACCAATGTGGTCGAGGACCACGGCGCCTTTTACCTGAAGAACGACGGCAAGTCGGTCGCCGAGTTCCTGGTGCTGCTCGACGTCGGCTGCAAGCGCCCGGCGGTCAACATCAGCACCTCGGGTTCGGTGCGCACCGTGACCGTTGGCGGCCAGTCGGTGACGCTCAACTAAGCACTGCCTGAGCAGTAAAAATCCCCCTGCGGCTGCGCGCCCCAGGGGGATTTTTTTGTTCCTCAGCCCGGCAATGGGACCTGGCGCACGGTAGCCCGGCCCCAAGCGCGGCATACTGGCCGCTCCACAGCAGCGAGGAGCCCAGACGTGAGCACGGCCAGCGACGACATGCCTTTCCTCATCCTGACGCGGGCAGGTTTCGACGACCTCGTCGCGCGCATCGAGCAGCCGGGCGCGGTCCTGATGCTCAATCCCGGCATCGCCTCCGACACCGAGCTGGCGCGCCTGCGCGAGGCGGGCGCCAATGTTCACGTCCTTTCTTCCCCGATCGATCCCGCGCAGCAGGCGAACCTGGACGCCGTGCTCGGCCGTCCGGCCTGGGTCGAGCATGGCGCCGCGGCGCCCGGACCATCCGCGCCGCCGGCCGAAGCCGAGCACGTGCCGGAAGAGCGCTCGCGCGCCTTGCACCGCCGCCTGGCCGGCGCCGTCGGCGGTGTCGTCGGCACCTTCGCCACCCACGCCTTCCGCCGCCTGAGCAGGCTGGGGCAGGGCGGCCAGATGATGCTGTTGCCGTATTTCGGCTTCGGCAATACCGGCAAGCTGTGGATCAAGGGCCGGGTGCTGGACGAGGTCGATTTCCGCGAACAGACGCAGCACGACAGCAGCTGGCACAATCTGGTCGCCCTGTACCGCCGGCTCGAATCCGACGAGGTGGCCGGCGCGCGCGTGGTGGCGCGCTTCCAGGGCCAGGTGCTCGAAACGCAGACCGACCGCGGCGGCTATTTCAGCTTCGAGATCGTGCCCGCCGCGCCCTTGTCCGGCGGCTGGCACGAGGTCGAGCTGGAATTGCCGGACAGCGCCACCCGCGACGGGCAAACGGTGCGGGCGGTGGCCCAGGCGTCCGTGCCGGCCGCCACCGCGCGCTTCGGCATCATCAGCGACATCGACGACACGGTGCTGTGGACCAATGTCACCAACAAGCTGAACATGGCCCTGATGCTGGCCCGGTCCAACGCCCACACGCGCAAGCCCTTCAAGGGCGTGGCGGCGTTCTACCGGGCGCTGAGCGCCGGCGCCAGCGGGCAGGACGAGAATCCGATGTTCTACGTGTCGAGCAGTCCCTGGCACCTGTTCGGCCCGCTGGTCGACTTCCTGCGCCTGCAGGGCATTCCGCTGGGGCCGCTGATGCTGCGCGAGCTGAGCCCGAGCCAGATGCTCAAGCTGACCAGCCATGGCAGCCACAAGCTGGACAAGATCGAGCAAATCCTCGGCTATTACCCGGACATGCAGTTTGTCCTGATCGGCGACAGCGGGGAGCAGGACCCGGAGATCTACACGGAAGTGGTGCGCCGTCATCCGAAGGCGGTGCGCATGATCTATATCCGCAACGTGAACCCGGACCCGGCCCGCATCGACGCGCTCGACCGCCTGATCGCGGAAGTCAGCGCCACCGGCGCCCAGCTGATCCTGGCGCCGGACAGCGTGTTCGCCGCCTCGCACGCGGCGGCGGAAGGGCTGATCCATGTCGATCGCCTGGCCGACGTGCGCTCGGACAAGCGCGAGGACGACAAGCTGATCACGACGAAAGCCTGAGCCGGACAATTGTTCCGGCTCTTGCGCTGTGAGTTGTTTTTCCATTACTATTCGGCTTCTTTCAACCGACCCAACAGGAGGCAAGCATGCAATACCAACACGCCCAGCAGCCTCCAATCTCTGGGTCGGTGTCGTCGCACAGGCGCTAACAGTCCAAGCAGCCTCGCCTCGTCCCGCTCCCGGAATTCTGAATGTATGAATACGGGAATCAAATGGGAAATTTCATTTCTCGGGTCGCAGACCGTGCGACCCTCGTTGCCGCCCCACGTCTGTGGATCGAGGGCGCGGCAATCCAACAGCTTTCTAAAACCCTTGAACTGCCAGGCATGGTGCGCGCCGTCGGAATGCCCGACCTGCACCCTGGCCGCGGCTATCCGATCGGCGCCGCCTTCTTCACCGCCGGCCGCTTCTACCCGGCCCTGGTAGGCGGCGATATCGGCTGCGGCGTCAGCGTCTGGACCACCGAACTGCCGGCCGCGAAAGTCAAGCTCGACAAGCTGGACAAGCTCGTCGGCAACCTCGATGGTCCGCTGACCGGCGAAGAGCGCCAGCACATGGCCGCGGCTTATCCGGAACTCGACGCCAGGGTGGCGCAGGTCGAGCAGGCGCTGGCCGATGCCGGGCTCGATCCGGGCTGGATGCGGGCCGCGCCTTCGCTCGGTTCGGGCAACCACTTCCTGGAGTTGCAGCGCCTGGAAGACGTGCTCGATCCGGACGCGGCGGACGACAAGGTACTCAATACGAAGCACCTGAACCTGGTCGTGCACACCGGGTCCAGGGGCCTCGGCGGCGCGATCCTGCGCGAGCACGTCGAGCAGTTCGGGCATGGCGGCCTGGCGGAGGGCACGCCCGAGGCGCTGGACTACGTCCGGCGCCACCAGGCGGCCGTGGCGTTTGCCGAACTCAATCGCTGGCTGGTCGCGGTGCGCGTGCTGGTGCGCCTGGGCGTGCAAGGCAGCCAGCGCCTGGATGTGAACCACAACACGGTCACGCGCGAGCGTTTCGACGGCGCCGACGGCTGGGTGCACCGCAAGGGCGCCACCCCGATGTCGGGCGAACTCGTCCTGATTCCGGGATCGCGGGACCATTTCAGCTACCTGGTCAGGCCCATCGGGGAAGCCTCCGAATCCAGCCTGGGTTCGCTGGCGCACGGCGCCGGCCGCAAATGGATGCGCGCCGATTGCAAGGCGCGCCTCGGCCGCCACATCAAGGGCAAGGACGTGTCGAAAGGCGCGCTGGGCAGCCGCATCATCTGCAACGACAAGGACCTTGTCTATGAAGAAGCCGGCGCCGCCTACAAGCCGATCGATACCGTGATCGACAGCCTGGTCGGCGCAGGGCTGGTCGAGGCGGTTGCTTCGTTCCGGCCGGTGCTGACCTACAAGACGCGTGGGGAGTGCTGCTGATGACGACCTTGATGCAAATCTCCGCGAATACCGGCCCGGCGGAATGCTGCCTGGCTGTCGCCAAGCTGCTTGGGCACCTGGAGGCGAAGGCCGGGGCCAGCGGCGTCACGCTCACGCTGGTCGAGGAGACCCGCGAAGGCGGATCGGGCCTGCTGCAGTCGGTCCTGCTGGCGCTGGAAGGCGAGGAGGCGGCCTGCCGCCTGTTCGCCGCGCCTTACGCCGGCACGATCCTGTGGGTCTGTCCCAGTCCCTTGCGGCCGGCGCACCGCCGCAAGAACTGGTATCTCGATGTGAGCTTGTTTGCGGAACCGGATCGCGGCTTCGGCAACGAGGTCAGGTTCGAGACGATGCGCTCCTCCGGTCCGGGCGGGCAGCACGCCAACAAGACCGAGACGGCCGTGCGGGCCACCCATGTGGCCACGGGCCTGTCGGTCAAGATCGGCGGCTCGCGCAGCCAGAGCGCGAACAAGGCGGCGGCGCTGGCGCTGCTCAGCGCCAGGGTGCGCGACCATGTGGATGCGTCGGCACGCCTGCACAAGGCGGAACGTCGTCTCAGGCATTGCGCGAAAGCCGGCGGCGAGGTGGTCAAGCGCTTCGCCGGGCCGGCCTTCACCGAAGCCTGAGCCGGGCAGGGCGCCCGTCACTCCTCGTGGCGGGCGCCCTTGCGGTAATCGAGCGGGCTGCTGCCGGTCCAATGCTTGAACGCGCGGCAGAATCCCGTGGCGTCGGAAAAGCCCAGGTCGTAGGCCAGCTTGGCCACGCCCGTGTTCGAGTTGGCCAGCCGGTGGACGGCGATGTCGCGCCGCAGGCCATCCTTCACCAGCTGGAAGTGCGTGCCTTCCTCCGCGAAGCGGCGATTCAGCGTGCGCACCGAGGTGTGCAAGGCCTGCGCCAGGTCCTGGATGCTCACGGGCCGCGCGATATGCTGTTCCAGGTAGTCGCGTGTTTTGGCGGTGACCGAGCCGGGATGGAACGCGCTGAAGGTCCAGTCTTCGGGCGCACGCTTCAGGAAAGCCCAGAGCTCGTGCTTCTCGCGCTTGAAGGTCTCCGCGCAATCCTGGTAGGTGAAGGTGATGCCGGTCATGCCGGCATCGAAGCGTACGTCACCGGGGTAGAAGAAGGCGTAGTCCTCCGCATGCCGGGGCCTGGCGAAGGCGAACTCGACGCGGTGCAGGCTGATGTCCCTGCCGAGCAGCCAGGAGGTGATCCCGTGGATCAGCTTCATCATCAACTCATGTCCCAGCACCGTGACCGGCGTGCCGGGCGTTCTTTCCATCAGGCTCAGGCGCACCAGATTGCTCTTCGTCGAGATCTGCAGGCGGTAATCGTCCAGCAGCAGATTCCAGAAGCGCACGAAGCGGTTCAGGGCAACCAGCACGGTCGGGGCGTCGAGCAGGCTCAGCATCAGATATTTCAGGGTACCGGTCCGGATCGGGCGGGACCACAGTCCCAGCATCTCGTCGTCGAGCGTCGCCGCGACCGTCCGGTACAGCGCCACGTACTGCTGGCGTGTCAGCCGCGCATCGGGCTGCACCAGCAGCGATTGCGGGATGGCCGCGCTGGCGAGCGCCTGCGCCGCCGCGGCTTCGCCGTGACGCGTGCGGATGAAGTGCAGCATCCCATGCAGGAAGTGGGATGAGACGGTGAGCGAGTGTTGCCAGGACCGATCCATAGTGCGCGTATTATGGCGCGTTTTGCACATTCGTTGGCGCGATGCGTCAATTTCTTTAGCTGACTGTCCCTATACTGGCCCACGTGTAAAGCGGCGCTCAAGGGTTTCCTTGAGCGTTGTGTGGCGTATTTTGCCAATGATCTTCAACGAGGGAGCAACTGTGAATACGAAACGCATTGTCGTGACTGGCATGGGGGTGGTGTCGCCTCTGGGGTGTGGTGTCGAGGCCGTATGGCGGCGCCTCCTGAATGGCGACTCAGGGCTGGCGGGCCTGGGGGAGGAGATCACGGAAGGGATCGCAGCGAAGGTCGCGGGCGTCGTCACTAGCCTGGCGCCCGAGCGGCCATGGGGATTCGACGCGGCCCTTGCCGTCGAACCCAAGGACCAGAAGAAGATGGACCGCTTCACCATGTTCGCCCTGGCCGCGGCGCAGGAAGCCTTGAACCAGGCGCGCTGGCAGCCGGAGTCGGACAGCGCGCGCCAGAGGACGGCGACCATCGTCGCTTCCGGCATCGGCGGTTTCGGCGCCGTCGTGGAGGCCGTCCGGACCACGGACCAGCGCGGACCGAAGCGCTTGTCGCCGTTCACCGTGCCCAGCTTCCTCGCCAATATGGCGGCTGGCCACATTTCTATCCGTCATGGCTTGCGCGGCCCGCTCGGGGCGCCCGTCACCGCCTGCGCCGCCAGCGCCCAGGCCATCGGCGATGCGGCGCGCCTGATTCGCGCCGGCGAAGCCGACATCGCCGTATGCGGCGGCGCCGAGGCCTGCATCGACCGCGTGAGTTTCGGCGCCTTCGCCGCGGCAAGGACCATGTCCACGGGCTTCAACGGGCACCCGACCCAGGCGTGGGGGGGGGGGGGGCGGGGGGGGGGCGGGGGGGGGGGGGGGGGGGGGGGGGGGGGGGG
>NZ_JAGPWD010000026.1 GCF_018119395.1 Massilia sp. ZL223 | reverse complement strand
CCTGCACTTCCAGCAGCTGCACGCCGCCGACCCGCCGTGCCAGGCGCTCGGCCGCCGCGCGGTGGGCCGCCTCGTATTCGATACGGGTGCGCGCCACGCCGAAACCCTTTTCGTTCGACAGCCGGGTCACCTTCATGCCGGGATCGCCCAGCCGGCGAGCCAGCGTGCGCGCCATGCCGGTCACACCGTTGCCGTTCCTGATTTCCAGCCGCGTGACGGCGGCCTCGATCGACGGCGCCTGCGGAGGCGGCGCAGCCGGCGCTTCGGGTGCTTCAGCCGGCGCCGGCGCCTTGCCGCGCCGCAGTTCGAGCATGCCGTTGCCGGCCACGTGCAGCTCGGTCTCCAGCCATGCCGGCTCCGCGGCGTCGCCGCGCTGGGCCTGCAGCGCCTGGCCGATGGCGCTCACCGAAGTCTTGCCGCCCACCGCCGCCAGGTCGGCGCGGAGGTCGTGCCGGCGCAGCGCGTCCGCCTGCCTGAGCATCTGCGCGGCGCGCGCATCCTGGCCCAGCTTGTGCAGGGTGTCGCCGAGCAGCTGCCAGGAACGGGCGTTGAGCGGATTGAGCAGGCAGGCTTTTTCGAGCGCCACCAGCGCCTGGTCGTAGTCGCCGCTCAGGAAATAGGCATGGCCCAGGTTGCCGAGCAGGTAAGCCTTGTCCGGGCCGGAGGACATCGTCAGCGGCGCCGCCAGCTCGCGCCAGATCGCGATGGCGGCCGCGAAATCGCGCTGCTCGGCGTGCAGGGTGGCCAGGCCGTTGCGGGCGTTGACATGGCCGGGGTCGGCCCGCAGCGCGGCCTGGTAGGCGGCGCGCGCCTCGTCGTAGCGGCGCGCCAGGTGATGGTTGCGGCCGGCCAGGTAGGCTTCGTCGCCGCCGGCGGCTGCGGCGGCGGAGGACAGCGTCGGCAGCGGCGTACAGGCCAGCAGGCCGGCGCCGGCGCACAGCAGCGCCAGCGTACTCAAGGTGGTAGCGGTTCGCATCGCGATCTCCATTCAATCAACGCAAGGATTAATGCACCCCGTGCAGCGCGCCCAGGGTTCGCGATATCTGGATCGCGGCCGGCCCGAGCAGCACCATCAGCAGCGTCGGGAAAATGCAGAAAATCAGGGGGAACAGCAGCTTGAGGCCGATCTTGGCCGCGCGCTCCTCGGCCTTGACGCGCCGCTTGTGGCGCAGGTTGTCCGAATACACGCGCAGCGAGTCGCCGATGCTGGTGCCGAAGCGTTCGGACTGGATCAGCATCGCCACCAGGGTGTCGACATCCTCGACCCCGGAGCGCAGGGCGAAGTTGCGCAGCGCCTTCTCCTTGCTGAAGCCGGCCCGCATCTCCATCAGCACCAGCTGCAGTTCCTGGGCCAGCACCACGCTCTTGATGTGGATCTCGCCGGCTACCTTGACCATCGCCCGCTCCAGGCTCAGGCCCGCTTCCACG
Source organism: Massilia sp. ZL223 (assembly GCF_018119395.1). Lineage (GTDB taxonomy): Bacteria > Pseudomonadota > Gammaproteobacteria > Burkholderiales > Burkholderiaceae_D > Telluria. The sequence goes on along the minus strand of NZ_JAGPWD010000026.1, from coordinate 87,832 downwards.
CACACGGTCAGCAGGTCGAGCGCGTCGGGGATGGTCTCGAAGATCTCGCGCCGGCGCCGGTTGGCGATGCGGGTGAGGACCACGTTCGGCGCGTAGTAACCGAGGGCCGCGCCCAGCAGCAGGAGGGCGAGCAGCTTGTTCGAGTCGAGCGCGCCGCCGTACAGCACGATGGCAGGCACGCTCAGCGCCGGGATCAGGAGCGCCAGTCCGGTCTTGGAGGCGAAGTACAGGGTCGGCGCCGCCGGGTTGCGCCAGCCGGCGTTCATGAAGCGGGTGCGCAGGGTGGATTTTTCCCAGCCTTCGTCCGGAATCGAGAGCTTGGTCAGCGGCCTGGCGACGCTGGCCACGCGCTCGACCCAGTCCTTGCCGGCCTCCAGGCCGCCCTCGCTTTCCCCCGGCTTGTTGCCGAGGAAGCGGCGCAGGCGCTCGCGCAGGGCGACCGGGGCGAACAGCGCCACGCCGAGCCAGCCCAGGCCGCATACGACGGCGAAGACGATGAACAGGAACAGGAGTTGGGACGACGGCATAGGCACCTCACACGCGGATGCGGATGATCTTGCGCAGCCAGATCACCCCGAACAGGATCATGCCGGCGCCGTACCACAGCATCCGCACGCCCGACGGGTCCTTCCACATCATGCTGATGTAGTCGGGGCTGGTGATCGCCATGGCGCCGGCCACGCAGAACGGCATCAGGCCCAGGATCCAGGCCGACATGCGTCCCTCGGCCGACAGCACCCGCACGTGGGCGATCAGCTTCAGGCGGGCGCGGATGATCTGGCTGATGTTGCCGAGGATCTCGGCCAGGTTGCCGCCCGATTCGCGCTGGATCAGCACCGCGATGATCAGGTAGCGCAGGTCGGTCAGCGGGATGCGCGCCGCCATCGCGTGCAGCGCTTCGCTCATCGGCACGCCGTAGTTGATCTCTTCGCGCGCGATGCGGAACTCGCTGCTGAGCGGCTCGGGCAGCTCGTTGCCGACGATTTGCAGGACATTGTTGAAGGAATGGCCGGCGCGCAGCGCGCGGGCGATGAAGTCGGCCGCATCCGGCAGCTGCTGCTCGATGCGCAGCAGGCGCCGCTGGCGCGCGCGCCGCATCAGGAACCAGGGCAGGTTCAGGCAGGCCAGGCCTGCCAGCATCCGCGCCGGCCAGGGCAGCGGCCAGGCGGACGCCGCCAGCATGCCGGCCGCCATGCAGCCGAGCGACCAGGCGATGAACTGCCCCACCGTCCAGGGCGATCCGGCCTGCACCAGCAGCGCGTCGATGCGGTGCGCCAGCCCGGCGCGGTGCAGCATGCGGTCGAAGGACTGGTGGCTGCTGTAGCGTCGCTGCTTGAGGATCGAGATGCGCTCGCCCGTGCGTCCGACCCCGCCCGACATCAGCTGGAGGCGGCGCGCGATGCGGCGCGCCGCGGCGCCGCGGGTGCCCATCCACCACAGGTAGACGCCTTCGACCGCGAGGATCACCGCAGCGAACAGGAACACCACGAAACCGGAGAACAGCGCGTCCATGCCGTCCCCCCTCAGTCGAAGATCCGGTCGGGATCGAAGGCGTCTTCCGGCACCGGCACGCCGAACAGGCGCAGGCGGTCGGCGAAGCGCGGGCGCACGCCGGTGGCGCAGAAATGGCCCAGCACCTTGCCCTCGGCGTCCACGCCGCGCTGCTCGAAGCGGTAGATTTCCTGCATCGAGATGATGTCGCCCTCCATGCCGGTGATCTCCTGGATGCTGACCACCTTGCGCGTACCGTCGGTCAGGCGCGAAGCCTGCACCACCACCGTCACGGCCGACACGATCTGCTGGCGGATCGCGCGCGCGCTCAAGCTGACGCCGGCCATGCTGACCATGTTCTCCAGGCGCGACAAGGCGTCGCGCGGGGTGTTCGAGTGGATGGTGGCAAGCGAGCCTTCGTGGCCGGTGTTCATCGCCTGCAGCATGTCGAGCGCCTCGGCCCCGCGCACCTCGCCCAGGATGATGCGGTCGGGCCGCATGCGCAGCGCGTTGCGCACCAAGGCGCGCTGGGTCACCTCGCCCTTGCCCTCGATATTGGGCGGACGGGTCTCGAGGCGCACCACGTGCGGCTGGCGCAGCTGCAGCTCGGCAGCGTCCTCGATCGTCACCACCCGCTCGCTGCCCGGGATGAAGCCGGAGATCAGGTTCAGCAGCGTGGTCTTGCCGCTGCCGGTGCCGCCCGAGATCAATATGTTCACCTTGGCCGTGCCCAGGCCCTCCAGCACCTGGATCATGGGCGGGGTCAGGCTCTTGTAGTCGAGCAGGTTCTGCACCGTCAGCGGCGTGGCGCCGAAGCGGCGGATCGACAGCAGCGGGCCGTCCACCGCCAGCGGCGGGATGATCGCATTGACGCGCGAACCGTCCGGCAGCCTGGCGTCGACCATCGGGCTCGACTCGTCGACCCGGCGTCCCACGCGCGAGACGATCTTTTCGATGATCTTCATCAGGTGCGCGTTGTCGTGGAAGCTGATGTCGGTCAGCTCCAGCTTGCCGCGCCGCTCGACATAGACCTTGCTGGCGGTGTTGACCAGGATGTCCGAGACGGTCGGATCGTTCAGCAGCGGCTCGAGCGGCCCGAAGCCGAGCATCTCGTGCTGGATGTCGAGCACCAGGTGGTGGCGCTCGTGCTGGTTGAGGACGATTCTTTCTTCTTCGATGATGCGCTGGACCAGCAGCGCCAGCTCGTGCTTGAACTGCTCCGGGGTCAGGCGCTTGAGGCGCTCCAGGTCGATCCGGTCGAGGATCATCTGGTGCATCAGCTTCTTGAGCTCCTGGTAGGCGTGGTTGCTGGTGTCCGGCAGCCCGGCGACCAGCTGGCGCTCGGCGCTGGTGCTGACTTCGGTGCTGGCAAGGCGTTCTCGTAGGGACATCGGGTGCTCCAGTCTTGAAATGTCGGGGGCTGGCGTCGGGCGGGGCTAGGCGCCCCCGCCGAACAGGCGATCGAGCAGGCCCTTGTTTTCCTGGACGCGGCGCGCCGTCACCAGCTCCACCATCTCGGCCAGGCTGCGCGCGGCCGCGCTCGAGCGCGACAGCTGCAGCACCGGCACGCCCTGGTTCACCGAGTCGGTCACGGCGATGTAGTCGTTCGGGAAGGTGTGCATCACTTCGCAGCCGAGCGCCGCATGCAGGTCCTGCAGGCGCAGCTTGCCGCCCTTCTCGTAGCGGTTGACGATCAGGCGGATGTTGTCCAGCACGTAGCCGAGCGAGCGGAAGATGTCGAGCAGGCGGCGCGCGTCGCGGATGTCGGGCAGCGCCAGCTGCAGCACCGGGTAGATGGTGTCGGTGATGTCGAGCGCGCGCAGCGAGACCGCGTCGATCTGGCGGCCAACGTCGAGCAGCACGTAGTCGTAGTGCTGGCGCGCCACGCGCAGGATGGTGTCGATGTGCTCCGGCTTGGCTTCCCTGGCCTGGCCCGGGTCGTCGGCCGCGGCCAGCACGCCGAAGCCGGGGGCCACGTGCACCAGGCAGGAATCCAGGAAAGGCGCATCGACGCGGGCGATCTGGGCGCACACGTCCGACAGGGTCATGCTCGGCTTCTGGTCCGACACGTACAGCGCGGCGTCGCCGAACTGGCCGTGCAGGTCGACCAGCAGGACCTTCTTGCCGGCCAGGGTCGCCAGCGCGTAGCCGAAATTGGTCGAGATGAAGGTCGCGCCGCTGCCGCCCTTGCAGGCGATGAAGGCGAGCACCTTCCCGTCGCGCGTCAGGGACACGCCGGCGGCAGCCGAGATCCGGTCCATCGCCTCGTGGAAGGCGCGGTGCACCAGCGGCAGCTGCAGCACCTCGCGCACGCCGGCGCGCATGGCGGTGATCAGGAGGTCCGGCTGGTGGTGGTCGGTCAGGAGCATCAGCTGGGCCGACGGATACTGGCGGGCCAGGCGCTCCAGCAGCGCGGCCTCGAGCGGCTCGGTCTCGCTGGCGTCGATGATCACCAGCTGGGCGCCGTCCGCTTCAGGGCGGTCGAGCGCATCGCGCAGGCTGGCGCGGGTGGACGCCAGGTGCAGCGGCGGCACGCGCGCCGCGCCCTGGGACGCGATTTCCGCATACAGCTGGCTGTCGCGGCTGATCAGGAGCGCTCTCATGGCATCCTCGCCGCAGCTGCGCTTGCCATCCTTGGCCCGGGGTGGCCGGCTTTCATTTTCCGGTACCGATCAGCGAGCGCGCCGGTTCGGCCTGGGGACGCGAGTAGGAGTGCTGGTACTGCTCGTGCGCGGCGCGCGCGGCCTGGCCGTCGATGCCCGCGGCCGGGTCGGTGTTCGCGCCGGCGGCAGGGTCGAGCACCTGCGACGCCAGGTTGGCGCGCAACGCCTTGCCGAATTCGCGGTCATAGTTGGGCGTGCCGGAAACGCAGCCCAGCAAGGCTGCCGCGGCGGGCGCCGCCAGGATCCAACGGGTTGTTCTGCTTGCCATGTCCATCCCCTTGTTGAGTGCATGTGAGCTCATTTGAGCTCGAAGCCGCCCGCGGTCTGCGACGGCGGCGGCGCGATGGCCGGCGTCGACATGGCGGCCGTGGCGGCAGGCGGCCTTCCTTCCAGGCTGCCGCCCAGCAGGATCTCGCCGCGCGACGGCAGGCCGATCCTGTCGGTCGGCAGCGCATAGCCGGCGCCGGCGATCGGCTTGACCAGGCGCACGGTGATCACGAACACCAGCTCGCTTCGGTCCTGCTGGTAATCGGTGCTGCGGAACAGCGCGCCCAGCACCGGCACTTCGCCCAGCACCGGCAGGCCCTTCAGGTTGGCCACCAGGTTGTTCTTCACCAGGCCGCCGATGGCGAAGCTCTGGCCGTCGTACAGCTGCACCGTGGTGCTGGCGCGGCGCGTGGTCACCAGCGGCATGATGGCGGTGCCGGCGATGCCCACCGCGTTGATGCCGATGCCTTCGCGCGACAGTTCCGACACTTCCGGCGCCACCTTCAGGTTGATGCGCCCGCCCGCCAGCACGGTCGGGGTGAAGCGCAGGCCGACGCCGAATTCCTTTTCTTCCAGGGTCACCTTGTTGTTGTCCTGGGCCACCGGGATGTAGAACTTGCCGCCGGCCAGGAAGCTGCCTTCCTGGCCGCTGATCGCCATCACGTTCGGCTCGGCCAGGATGCGCACCAGGCCATCCTGCTTGTCGGCTTCGACGGCGACCATGTTGCCGTTGGGTTTGCTGCCCCCGATGCCTCCGCGCGCCCGGCCGGTGAGGAAATTCGAAGTCAGGATGGCTCCCCAGCTGCCGGGGGTAAAGGTAAAGCGCGAGCCGGATTCCAGGCGTTCGATCAGGGTGCGCGACACCTCGGCCACCTTGACTTCGAGCTGCACCTGCTGCGGCGCGCTGACGCCGAGCAGGTTGACCACGCGCGCGCCGGCGGACGCGCCCGCTGCGCCTCCACCGCCGCTGTTTGCGGCGACGGGAATCACGCCGTCGGTCTCGTTGTCCTTGGCCGCAGGCGGCAGCTGGCGCAGCGGCCGGCGCACATAGGCCCCGGCCAGTTCGACGGCGCGCGCGACCGCGCTGGCGTCGCTGACGGTGCCGGTCAGCACCAGGGTATCCATGGCCGACATCACGCGGATGTCCTTTTCCTCGGGCATGACGGCGGCCAGCGTGGCCTGCACTTCGGCCGGGTCCATCGACACCGCGATGTCGACGATGCTGCACAGGCCGCTGCGGCCCTGCACGATCATATTGGTGCTGCCGACGTCGACCCCGGCGATGTAGAGGGTGTCGGGCGCGACCAGCATGGCCTGCACAACGGAAGGATTGCCGACGCTGCGGTGGCGCACCGGTTCGGGCAGCCGCAGCATGGTCGACTTGCCCATGTGGAGGGCCAGGCGCGCCGGGCGCGCGGCTTCGCCGCTGCAGCCGGCCTGGGGTTTGGCTTCCGGCTCGGCGGCTGGCTTGGCCGCGGCCGCCGCCGGCATGGCGGTGGCGGCAAGGAGCGCGATACCGGCGGCCGCCGCGCAGGCGCGCAGCCCGTCCCGCCGCGCGATCGTGGAGCATCTGTTCATGGCGTTCATCCCAGGCGTGAAGGTGTCAGAAGCATTCCTGCGAGGTGTGCAGGCCGTTGATCACGCCGACGCAGTGGCGCTGCGGCGGCGCTGCCCGCGGCCGCCGTAGCTGTGGCCGCGGCTGCGGAGCTTGTACCGGCAGCGCGACCTGCCGCAGCGCTGCGCCCGGCGCGGGAAGGAGGCTGTCCTTGGTCGCCCCCAGGGTCGCGGCCGCGGCCGGATCGACCTGGTTGCGCAGCGCCAGCGACAGCGTGCCCACGCTGCGCGCCAGGTCGAGCTTCTCGGCCTGCTCGGGCGTGACCTCGAGCGTCACCGCGTTGACGACCTTGGGCTTGGTCTCGTCGCGGCTGACTTCCTGCGCCACGGCCAGCACCAGGATGCGCTCGAGCACGATCTTCGAGATGTTGCGCTCGCGCTCCCCGCCCTGGGGCCGCGGCTGCGGCTCGGTTTCGGTGCTGACGATGATGTCGACGTAATTGCCGGGCAAGGCGAAGCCCGCCACACCGATCACGTCGTTGACGCGCACCGTGATGGCGCGCTTGCCCTCGGCGATCAGGGCCGACAGGCCGCCCAGGGTGCCGGCCGGCGCCAGCTTGGCCTCGCTCAGCGGTTCGCCCGCCAGCACGCTGGTGCGCAGCACCCGGCCGGCGAGCTTCTGCGGGTCGGCGAACGCGCCTTTCGGCACGCTGTCGGCCGGCCAGTCGACCAGCTTGACCATCTCGGGCGCAAGCCGCTGGCCGATATCGATATCGGCCACGGCCACCGCGATGCGGCCCGCGCTGGCCGCCGGGGCGTTCAGCAGCCATTGCGCGGCCAGCGCCACCGCGGCCAGGCCGAACACGACGGCCAGGGCCATCACGATCACGGCACGTTGGTTTTTCATCGCAGGTCTCCCATTGCAAGCGGGAGCGAGCCGGCGCCGAACAGGCTGCTCCAGGCCTGGGTCACGCTGTCCACGTCGAAGCGCGGCGTGCGTCCGGCGAAACCGGCGAAATCATGGATGCGCTGCACCAGCTCCTGCGGATAGGCCGCCAGCAGCGGACGCCGGGTGCGGCGGTGCAGCTCATTGACCAGGTAATCGAGCACGGCTTCGTCGGCCTCCAGCCGGCCCAGGCGCGCCTGGCGCTGTACCAGCGCGCGGTAGCCGGCCTCGCCCAAGGGCCCGATCGCGATGCGGTAGCCGATGCGGCGCAGGCAGGATTCGTCCAGCACCGATTCGGGCGCCAGGCTGGTGGCCAGCACCAGGCTGACATCGAAAGGCAGCGCATGGGCCGGGCCGCCGGGCACGGCCACGTGGTCGCGCCCGTGCTCGAAGGCCCCCAGCAGGCGATGCAGCAGCTCGCCGGCCGGCATGCGCTGGCGCCCGAGGTCGTCCACCACCAGCAGGCCGTTGTTGGCGCTCAGGTGCGGCGGCGCATGGAACACGCCGCTGCCGGGGTCGGCGCGCAGTTCGAGCATGTCGCGGGTCAGCTCGGCGCCGATGTGGACCAGGGGACGCTGGCACAGCGCCCAGCGCGCGTCGCAGCTGCGCCGCTCCTCCATGCGCCGGTTCGCCAGCGGCGCCGGATGCAGGGCGGGATCGTAGAGCTGCACGATCTCGTGCTTGACCAGCACCGCGTAGGGCACGGCGACCGGTTCCTGGCGCAGACGGGCGAATTTCCTGGCCAGCGTGGTCTTGCCGCTGCCGGAAGGGCCATACAGCATCAGCGGGCGGTTCGAATGCAGGGCCGCGCCGATGAGTTCGCGCACTGCCGGTTCGAGGCCGTCCTCGCCCAGCACCGCGCGCAGCTCGCCCGGCGTGACGCGCGCCCGCGCTGCGTCGTTCACTTCCAGGCGCAGCGACTGCTGCTCCACCACCGCGCGGTAGTGCGCCAGCGGCACCGGCGCCGGACCGCAGTAACGCGATTCGGCCAGGTAATCGGCGGCGGCGCGCTGCCCGAAGGCGGTCAGCTGGTAATGCACGTCGATGTCGGAATCGCCCGACCAGGCCACTTCGGCCTGCTGCGCCGCGATCAGGCCCTGCAGCACCTCGCGCACCACGCTCACCGACAGGCGCAGCCTGCCGGTCAGCACCGACAGCGGCGTCTTGCCGCCCGCGTGCATCGCCTTGACCACCAGGGCAGTGACGAAGCGCGGCTCGAGGCCGGTGTCGCGCAGGGTCCGCGCCTGGCGCGGCAGCACGGGAACAGCTTCGCCATCCGCCGGCGCAAGCTGCCCGCCGGGGCCTTCCGGCACCGGATCCCTCGCCGTGTAAACCGCTGCGGCTCCCGTTAGCGCTTCCATATTCTCACCTCCTGCTCAATACAAGTGTTCGAGAGAACTTGATTTGATTCTAGCGAGCGTCCATTGCCGGCCTTTGACGGTCCACAAAGGGCCACCCGGCCCCGATTAGCCATAGCGGCTTATCAAAATAATCATTGTTCCGACTGCAATCGCGACCCCGTAAGGCATGGAGCCGACGCTGTCCTGCCCTCCTGTGCCGAAGGCCGGCGCAAGCGGCAGGCGCAGCAGCGCGCCGCGCAGGATGGTCCAGAGATTCGACAGCACCGGTAACAGGCGGCCGCGGACGGCGACGATCGCCAGCGCCATGACGCCGCCCGCGCACCAGGCCAGGATGGCGATGTGCAGGGCCTCGAGCGGACCGGTGAAAGCGCCTACGGCGGCCATCATCTTGACGTCCCCGGCAGCCATGCCGCGGATCAGGTAAAACGGCAGGAAGACGACCAGGCCGGTAGCCATGCCGCCCAGCCAGGCCAGCACCCCTGCCAGGGGTGCGCCGGAGGCCAGGTGCAGGCCGAGTGCGCCCACCATCCCGGCCAGCAGCAGCCGGTTCGGAATGCGCCGGCTCGCCAGGTCGTTGACTGCCCCCGCCACCACCATCAGCAGCAGCAAGGTATCGAGATACGGTGCGACAAGCATGATGCACCCCCAAAAAAAAGCCCCCCGGGGCTGGCTGCAGCCACGAGGGGGCACGACGATCAGGTCGAGGTGGTGCCGGTGAGTGCGTTGACGACGTCCTGGAACGTGTCCTTGATCTCCGAGCCAAGCGTCTTGGCGACCGTGGCCATCGCGACCCCGATGAGCGCGGCGATCAGGCCATATTCGATGGCAGTCACACCGTTTTCATCGGCAACGAAGGTTTTGATGGCGGAGAACATCGTGTTCATGACAAACTCCTTATGGTGGTTGAGGGAACTGGCTGCGTCGGGGCCCCGTCGCTACTGCTTTGTTGCGTTTGCCAGTGAGTTCACTGTAGCGAATCATTCCATGCGGCAACTTGACTACAGTCAACTTTTCCTAGTGGAAACGGAAGATTCTGACGAGGAATAAACTGTCGGAAGGCGGGCACAGGACGGCGCAAGAGCGATGCCGGAAAATGAATAAATATTGATAAGAATAATTGCCCGTAATACAAAAAAGGATTATCCTGTTTCGCTTCGCCGCTCAAAAAAGCGGCACCATCGGTACCACGCCCCGTGCCTTTGACTGACGACGCTCCCGTGAACGACACCTTGCTGCGACACATGGTCGACATGACCGGCCACCGCGATCACACGATGCTGGACATCTCGGTGATCTCGGCGGTGCAGGAGCTGGGGCATGCCGTGCAGACGCGGGTGCTGAGCATCGTGACGGTGTGCGGCCAGAAGTTCGTGCGTTCGCGCGCCTGCATCCGCATGGGCGGCGTGGCCTGCCCGGAAGAACCCCGGGACGGCGCCAGCCCTGGCGAGCCGATCGCCAGCTATCCCGCCCTCGCGCACTGCCTCGAGAATCACGATTCGCGCGCCGAAGCAAGCGGCGGCGACGGCCTGCACCACCTGTGGCTGCCGGTCTGGTTCGGCGACAAGGCCGACACCTGCCTCGAGATCGCGCACCAGGGCCCGTTCACGCCGGAAGCCATCCACGTCATCAGCGGCATCGTCAGCGTCTACCGCAACTTCCAGACCCTGCTCGACTACAGCGAGCGCGATTCGCTCACCGGCCTGCTCAACCGCAAGACCTTCGACGACCAGCTGGCGCGCATGCTGCACGCCTCGGACAGCGAGCCGCTGGTGCCGGGCCAGCCGGAGCGGCGCCATCACGGCGGCGAGGAAAGGCAATGGCTGGCGGTGGTCGACGTCGACCATTTCAAGGGCGTGAACGACCGCTTCGGCCACCTGTACGGCGACGAGGTGCTGATCCTGATCGCCAACCTGCTGCAGTCTTCGTTCCGCGCCCAGGACCGCGTATTCCGCTTCGGCGGCGAGGAATTCGTGGTGCTGCTGCGCTCCACCACCCTCGAGAACGCGCGCAAGATCATCGACCGCTTCCGCACCAACGTCGAGAGCCACGATTTTCCGCAGGTGGGACGGGTGACGGTCAGCGTCGGCTTCACCAGCGTCAGCGCCAGCGATTCGCCGGTGGTCACGCTCGGCCACGCCGACCAGGCGCTCTACTACGCCAAGGCCAACGGCCGCAACCGCGCCTGCTACTACGAAGAGCTGGTCGCGCACGGCCTGCTGCAGACCGTGGCGACCAACGATACCGCCGAATTCTTCTAGCGCTTCTCCAGAGCAAACACGATCGCGTCCTCCAGGCGGTCGTCGCCCCAGAACATCTCCTCGCCCACGAAGAAGGTCGGCGCCCCGAACACGCCGCGCCGGCGCGCCGCCTCGGTCTGCTCGCGCAGCGCCAGCTTGTTGGCCTCGCTCAGGGCCGCGGCCAGCACCGCCTGCGGATCGTCCACCAGGCCGGCCAGCGCTTCCCGCACCCCTTCTTCCGACGCGATCTCCAGGTCGCGCACCCAGTTGCGCAGCATGATGCGGCGGCAGAACTCCCCGATCCACGGTGCGTCACGCCAGGCCAGCACCACCCGCAGCGGCAGCACGTTCTGGCGCGGGAATTCGCTCGGGCGCCTGAATGCCAGCCCATACTTCGCGGCGCGCCGCGCCACGTCGCGCCAGGCGTATTCGCCCTTCTCCTTCTGCTGTACGAAGGGCGCCGCCTCGAAGCCCAGTTCGCGGAAGATGGGACCGAGCAGGAAGGGCTTCCACGCCAGCCGCAGGCCGGCGCGCCGCACCAGCTCTTCGATGCGCATCACGGTGAGATAGCTGTAGTTGCTGCCGAATTCGAACCAGAACTCGACGACCGGCGGTGCTGAAGCATTCATCCCTGCTCCTCCTGTGTTGGTGGACTTGCCCAAAACGGAACCTGCGCACACACTGCCACAATCGCGATTCGACAACAAGTCAGGAGGCATAAATGAGACCAGTGCTGATCGTCACCGGCGCCGGTCGCGGCATCGGCGCCGCGGTGGCGCGCAAGGCGGCGGCGCGCGGCTACGCGGTCGCCGTCAACTACCAGCGCGACGCGCAGTCCGCCGAAGCGCTGGTGCGCGAGATCGCCGCGGCCGGCGGCGAGGCGTTGGCGATCCAAGCCGACATCGGGCAGGCGGAGGAAGTGGAGCGGCTGTTCGCGCGCGCGACAGGCGAACTGGGGGCGCCGGCAGCCCTGGTCAACAACGCCGGCATCACCGGCCGCATCGGCCCCTTCATGGACGCCGATCCGGCTTCGATCGAGACGGTGTTCCGCACCAACGTGCACGGGACCATGCACTGCAGCCGCGCCGCCGTGCGCTCCTTCCGCGCAAGCGGCACGCGCGGCGTGATCGTGAACCTGTCCTCGGTGGCGGCCAGCACCGGCAGCCCGGGCGAATATGTCCACTACGCCGCCAGCAAGGCCGCGGTCGAAGCGTTTACGCTGGGACTGGCGCGCGAGCTGGCGCCGGAAGGGATCCGGGTGTGCGCGGTGGCGCCGGGATCGACCCTGACGGATATCCACGCGGCCGCCGGCGAACCTGGGCGGCCCGCGCGCGTGGCGCCGAAGATCCCGATGCAGCGCCTGGCGACGCCGGAGGAGATCGCCGAACCGGTGCTGTGGCTGCTGTCGCCGGCCGCGTCCTACGTCACCGGGACGACCCTGCGCTGCGGCGGCGGGCTATAAGCGGCTCAGGCGACCTGCATGAAGCGCAACGGTTCGACGTTCCACTTCTCGGGCGACTCGTGGCGCACGATCTTGTCGCCGCCGCCGAAGCCCAGCGCCTTGGACAGGTCGACGGTTTCCGGCTTGATGTAGATTTGCTTCTTGGTGTTGAAGAAGACGTTGACCTTGGGCGTCAGCAGGCTGCTCTCGTGCGGCTCGACGACCACGCCCAGGCGGCCCGACTCCAGCAGCACCAGGGTGCCCACCGGGTAGATGCCGACGCAGCGCATGAATTCCTGGGCCAGGGTCGGGCTGAAGTGGAACTTGCTCCACTCGTAGATCTTGCGCAGCGCTTCGGCCGCCGACATGCCCTTGTGGTAGCAGCGGTCCGAGGTGATCGCGTCGTAGACGTCGACGATGGCCGCCATCTGGGCCAGCTCGCTGATCCGTCCTTCGGCCAGCTGTTCCGGGTAGCCGCTGCCGTCGCGGCGCTCGTGGTGGTGCAGGGTGATGTCGAGCGGGATGGCGCCGATCTCGGGCGACTTGCGCAGGAGGTCGTAGCCGTCGCGCGGATGGCGCTTGATGACCGCGAATTCCTCGTCGGTCAGGCGTCCCTGCTTGTTCAGGATGTGGTCGGGCACCAGGGCCTTGCCGGTATCATGCAGCAGTCCGCCCAGGCCGGCCTGGTAAATCGTGTCCTCGTCCATGCCGCGCGAACGGCAGAAGGCCACCAGCAGCGCGCACACGCTGACCGAGTGCAAGAAGGTGTAGTCGTCCTTGTTCTTGATGCGCAGCAGGCCGAGCAAGGCGCCGGAATTGCGCAGGATGGATTCGGTCACGCTCTGGACCACCGGACCGACCTTGTCGAGTTCGACCGCCTTGCCCAGGCGCGCGTCCTGCATCACGGTGCGCACCAGGCCGGCGGCCTGCTTGCGGATGTTGGCGGCGCGCGCCAGTTCCTCGCCCAGCGAGACGCGGGTGACCACGACCGGCTTGGTGGCGATGGCCGTCACTTCGGCCTCGGTGGCGGCATCGGCCTCGGCCAGGGTCGGGGCGTCGTCGATGTCCAGGCCGCGCGAACAATCGATGACCACACCGCGGATCTTGGCGTTGCGGATCTTGTAAATTTCCTCTTCCGTGGTCAACAGGAAGCGATTGCGCACGAAAGGATGCTCCATCCAGCCGCAATCCAGGTCATGGATGAACATCCCGACCTTTAATTGTGAGGCATCCACCTTCTTCAACATCTTGATATCCTGCTATGTTAATCTCGCCGCCACGGCGGCCCCGGTGCAGTATAGCAACATTGTAGAGCGGAATTACACATTGTTGCCCGTAACACACATATTTTTCATATAAGAATCATGGAACTTCGACAGCTGCGCTATTTCGTCGCCATCGTGGACCACGGCTCGCTTTCGCGCGCGGCCCTGGTGCTGCACGTCGCGCAGCCGGCCCTGACCCAGCAGCTGCGCCAGCTGGAAGAAGAACTGGGCGCCCAGCTGCTGCACCGCTCGGCCCACGGCGTGGTCAGCACCGATGCCGGCAAGGTGTTCTACGAGCACGCGCAGGCGATCCTGAAGCAGGTGGCGGATGCGCGCGCGGCCGTGGTGCAGTCGCTCGACCGGCCCTCGGGCAGCGTCTCGCTCGGCCTGCCGCACAGTATCTCGGGCGCCCTGGCCCTGCCCCTGCTGACGGCGGTGCGCGAGCGCTATCCCGAGATCACCCTGCAGCTGACCGAGGAAATCTCGGGCAACCTCACCGAGCAGCTCAAGTCCGGCCGCCTGAACCTGGCGGTGCTGTTCGACGACGCGCCCACCGTGCAGTTCACGGCCACGCCCCTGGTCGAGGAAGACCTGGTCTTCATCTGCAAGGCAGGTTCCGGCTTTTCCCCTGCGAAGGCCAGTTTGAGCCTGGGCCAGGCCCTGGCCAGCACCCTGATCCTGCCGGCGCGCCAGCATGGCGTGCGGCCGCTGGTCGAGCAGGTGGCGCAAGGCGCCGGCCTGGCGCTGCGCAACGTCCTGGAGATCAACTCGATCGCCATCCTGCGCTCGGCCATCCTGGCCGACCTGGGCGCCACCCTGCTGCCGCGCGCGCCCTTCCAGGACGACCTGGCGCGCGGCGCCATGGCCGCCTGGCCCGTGCAGGACCCTGCCGTCACGCGCCGCGTGATCCTCTGCAGCTCGCGCAACATTCCGCTGACCAATGCGGCGGCGGCCATCGGACGCCTGGTGCGCGAAGTGACCGAGGACCTGTGTGCGCGCGGCGCCTGGCCGGGAGCCCGCCTGGCCTCCTGAATATCGGTCATCATTTTTTCTTATACCCCCATCCGGAATCCCTATTGGATTGTGGACGGGTAAATCCCTACACTCCACGCGGTCAAGAAGCGCCCACCACGCGCTTCCCCCACCGCTGCCCGCCTACCCGGCGCCGCAAGAGGATAAAAGCCGAATACCCTTTGGAGACTGCAATGCCCGATACCGTCATCCACGGCGCCGAACAGGCCCCCGTGTCCCCGGACTTCTCGTCCCGCCTCACCACCGTCACCCTGGACGACAAGTACACCGCGAAATCGGGCGCCATCTTCCTGTCCGGTATCCAGGCCCTGGTGCGCCTGCCGATGATGCAGCGCGAGCGCGACCTGGCCGCGGGCCTGAACACCGCCGGCTTCATCTCGGGCTACCGCGGCTCCCCGCTGGGCGGCCTGGACGAGACCCTGTGGAAGACGAAAAAACACCTGGAAGCCAACGACATCCAGTTCGTCCCGGGCGTGAACGAAGACCTGGCCGCCACCGCCGTCTGGGGCACCCAGACCGTGGACCTGATCGGCCCCGCCAAGGTCGACGGCGTGTTCGCCATGTGGTACGGCAAGGGCCCGGGCGTGGACCGCTGCGGCGACGTCTTCAAGCACATGAACCACGCCGGCACCGCCAAGCATGGCGGCGTGCTGCTGGTGGCCGGCGACGACCACGGCGCCTATTCCTCGACCCTGCCGCACCAGTCCGACCACATCTTCTCGGCCTGCATGATCCCGGTGCTCTACCCCTGCAACGTGCAGGAATACCTGGACCTGGGCGTGCACGGCTGGGCCATGTCGCGCTACTCGGGCTGCGCGGTCGCCTTCAAGGCCCTGGCCGATACGGTCGAATCGAGCGCCTCGGTCGATGCCGACCCGTTCCGCGTCGAGGTGAAATATCCGAAGGACTTCGCGATGCCGGAAGGCGGCCTGAATACCAAGCTGTCCTCGGTCCCGCTGGGCCAGCAGGCGCGCGCCCAGGAAGCGTTGATGCAGGACTATAAGATCTATGCGGCCCTGGCCTACGCCCGTGAAAACAAGCTGAATCGCACCACCATCGACAGCGCCAACGCCAGGCTGGGCATCATCGCGTCCGGTAAATCCTACCTGGACGTGCTGGAAGCGCTGGAAGAACTGGGCATCGACGAAGCCATGGCCGCCAAGGTCGGCCTGCGCCTGTACAAGGTCGCCATGATCTGGCCGCTGGAACCGGAAGGCGTGCGCGAATTCGCGCAAGGCCTGGAAGAGATCCTGGTGGTCGAAGAGAAGCGCCAGGTCGTCGAATACCAGCTCAAGGAACAGCTGTATAACTGGCGCGACGACGTGCGTCCCCACATCGTCGGCAAGTTCGACGACAAGGGAGAGTGGGTCGCGCCGCGCGGCGACTGGCTGCTGCCCCCTAAAGCAGACTTCTCGGTGGCCCAGGTCGCGCGCGTGATCGCCGGCCGCATCGCCCGCCTGGACCTGGACAGCGCCACGCGCGACCTGATCAAGGCGCGCCTGGCCTTCCTGGACGCCAAGGACGCCGTGCTGCAGAAGGCCATCACCACGCCCTTCCGCCCGGCCTTCTACTGCTCCGGCTGCCCGCACAACACCTCGACCAAGGTGCCCGACGGCTCCTTCGCGCTGGCCGGCATCGGCTGCCACGTGATGGCGACCTCGATCTACCCTGAAATGAACAAGCTGACCACCCACATGGGCGGCGAAGGCACGCCGTGGATCGGCCAGGCCGCGTTCTCGCAAGTGCCGCACGTGTTCCAGAACCTGGGCGACGGCACCTACTTCCACTCGGGCTACCTGGCGATCCGCGCGGCGGTGGCGGCCAAGGTCAACATCACCTACAAGATCCTGTACAACGACGCGGTCGCGATGACCGGCGGCCAGCCGGTCGACGGCCAGACCTCGGTGCCGATGATCGCCCAGCAGATGGCGGCCGAAGGCGTCAAGCGCATCGCCCTGGTCACCGAAGACCTGTCGCGCTATGCGGACCGCAGCAACCTGCCGGCCCTGGTCACCCTGCACGACCGCAAGCACATGGACGACATCCAGCGCGAGCTGCGCGAGCTGCCGGGCGTGACCGTCATCATCTACGACCAGACCTGCGCCGCCGAGAAGCGCCGCCGCCGCAAGAAGGGCGAGTTCCCCGACCCGGCCCAGCGCATGGTGATCAACGAAGCCGTGTGCGAAGGCTGCGGCGACTGCGGGATCCAGTCGAACTGCGTCTCGATCCTGCCGAAGGAAACGGAATTCGGCCGCAAGCGCCAGATCGACCAGTCCTCGTGCAACAAGGACTTCTCCTGCGCCAAGGGCTTCTGCCCGAGCTTCGTGACCGTCGAAGGCGGCACGCTCAAGAAGAGCAAGGCCGGTGTGTCGAAGAACGGCGCCGACGACGGCTGGGGCGAACTGCCTGCCCCGGTCCTGCCGGGCGTCGAGCATCCGTACAACATCCTGATCAACGGCATCGGCGGCACCGGCGTGATCACCGTCGGCGCCCTGATGGGCATGGCCGCCCACCTCGAGGGCAAGGGCGCCTCGGTGCTGGACATGACCGGCATGAGCCAGAAGAACGGCTCGGTCACCTCGCACGTGAAGATCGCCGCCACCCCGCAGCGCCTGCGCGCCCAGCGCATCGCCACCGGCGAAGCGGACCTGATCCTCGGCTGCGACATCCTGACCACCGGCGCGGCCGATGCGGTCTCGAAGATGCGCCCGGGCCGCACCCTGGCCATCGTCAACCTGCACGAGCAGCCGACCGGCACCTTCGCGCAGCAGCGCGACTGGGAATTCCCGTCGGGCGACGTGCGCGCGCTGATCCTGGAAGCCGTGGGCGGCGAGTCGGGCGTCGATTTCGTCGATGCGACCAGGCTGGCTACCGCGCTGATGGGCGACTCGATCGCGACGAACCTGTTCCTGATGGGTTACGCCTGGCAGAAGGGCCGCATCCCGCTGAGCGAAGCCGCCCTGCTGCGCGCGATCGAGCTGAATGGCGTGGCCGTGGCCTCGAACAAGATGAGTTTCCTGTGGGGCCGCCGCGCCGCCGTGGACTTCAAGCGCGTCGAAAAGCAGGCGACGCCAAGCCAGACCGTCGTGATCCAGATGCCGCAAAGCCTGGACAGCGTGATCAAGAAGCGCGTCGAACACCTGACCGGCTATCAGGACGCGGCCTATGCGGCCGTGTATGAAGACCTGGTCAAGCGCGTGCGCGAGGCCGAATCCGCGAAAGGCCTGGGCAACAAGCTGTCGATGGCCGTGGCGAAGAACTACGCCAAGCTGATGGCCTACAAGGACGAATACGAAGTGGCGCGCCTGTACACCGACGGCCGTTTCGTCGAGCAGCTCAAGACCCAGTTCGAAGGCGACTTCTCGCTGAGCTTCAACCTGGCCCCGCCGCTGCTGGCCAGGAAGGACGCCAAGGGCCACATGGTCAAGGCCAAGTATGGTTCGTGGATGTTCGGCGCGTTCAAGATGCTGGCCAAGCTCAAGGGCCTGCGCGGCGGCGCCTTCGACGTGTTCGGCTACACGGCCGAGCGCAAGATGGAGCGTGCGCTCATTGGCGAATACCGCGAGATGGTGGAAGGCCTGCTGGGCAAGCTGGATGCGTCGAACTACGCCGATGCCGTCGAGCTGGCGGCGCTGCCCGACCAGATCCGCGGTTTCGGCCACGTGAAGGAAAAGGCCGTGGCCGAGTACCGTGCGCGCAAGGCGGAGCTGCTGTCCGGCAACGTCAAGCGCCGCGCCGCATAAGTCACCGCCAACTTCAAACAACGTCGTCCCGGCGCAGGCCGGGACCCAAGTTCCCCGCCGCGAGCCGCAACAGCGTGAGTAGTACGCGACAAACTTGGGTTCCGGCCTTCGCCGGAACGACGGGCGGGGGCTGCGTACCCGGCTTGACGTTAACGTTAACGTCATATACCGTACCAGAATCCCGTCCTCATCCGATTCCAAGGACTCACTCCATGAACGACATCACCTCCGCCGCCAAGCTCGACCTGCCGGAACAGCCGAAACTCGCCAACAAGGTGCGCTTCGTCACCGCCGCCTCCCTGTTCGACGGCCACGACGCCTCGATCAACATCATGCGCCGCATCCTGCAGTCGAACGGCGCCGAGGTCATCCACCTCGGCCACAACCGCTCGGTCGACGAAGTCGTGACCGCCGCGCTGGCCGAAGACGTGCAAGGCATCGCCATCTCGAGCTACCAGGGCGGCCACGTCGAATACTTCAAGTACATGATCGACCTGCTGAAGCAACGCGGCGGCGCACACATCAAGGTGTTCGGCGGCGGCGGCGGCGTGATCGTGCCGCAGGAAATCGAAGAACTGCACGCCTATGGCGTCACCCGCATCTTCAGCCCGGAAGACGGCCAGCGCATGGGCCTGGTCGGCATGATCCGCTCGATGCTGGAAGCCTGCGACATCGACCTGTCCCCGTATGCCCCGACCTCGATCGACGCCCTGCAGCAGGGCGAAATCGGCGCGCGCCACCGTCCGCTGGCCCAGCTGATCACCGCGCTGGAAAACGGCAAGGCCGACGCCGGCCTGCGCGACCAGATCGTGAATGCCGCCGAATCGGTGAAAACCCCGGTCCTCGGCATCACCGGCACTGGCGGCGCGGGCAAGTCCTCGCTGACCGATGAACTGATCCGCCGCATCCGCCTCGACCAGGGCGACCGCCTGAACATCGCGGTGATCTCGATCGACCCGTCGCGCCGCAAGTCGGGCGGCGCCCTGCTGGGCGACCGCATCCGCATGAATGCGATCAATCCTTGGAATGGCCAGGCGCGCGTCTTCATGCGCTCGCTCGCCACCCGCGAAGCCGGCTCGGAAATCTCGCAGGCCCTGCCTGACGTGATCGCCGCCTGCAAGGTCGCGGGCTTTGATCTCGTCATCGTCGAGACCTCGGGCATCGGCCAGGGCGACGCCGCCATCGTCCCGCACGTCGACACCTCGATGTACGTGATGACCCCGGAATTCGGCGCCGCCTCGCAGCTGGAGAAGATCGACATGCTCGACTTCGCAGACTTCATCGCCATTAACAAGTTCGACCGCAAGGGCGCCCAGGATGCGCTGCGCGACGTCGCCAAGCAGTACCAGCGCAACCGAGAACTGTGGAGCAAGTCGCCGGACGAGATGCCGGTGTTCGGCACCCAGGCCTCGCGCTTCAACGACGACGGCGTCACCGCCCTCTACCACGGCCTGCTGCCGAAGCTGGCCGAGCTGGGCCTGAAGGTCGAAGCGGGCAAGCTGAACGCCCCGTCGCAGAAGTATTCGAGCGGCAAGAACGTGATTGTCCCGCCGGCCCGCGCGCGCTACCTGGCCGAGATCGCCGACACCGTGCGCGGCTACCACCGCAACACCACTAAGCAGGTCAAGCTGGCGCGCGAGCGCCAGCAGCTGACGGAAACCAAGCGCATGCTGGCCGCGGCCAACCGTGACGTGGTTCTCGACGACCTGATCACGGAACGCGACAACGCCATGGAAGGCGGCGCCAAGAAGCTGCTGGCCATGTGGCCGGACATGCAGGCCGCCTACGCCGGTGAAGACTACGTCGTGAAGATCCGCGACAAGGAAATCCGCACCCGCCTGGTCCAGAAGACCCTGTCGGGCAACCCGATCCGCAAGGTGGCGCTTCCGAAATTCGAAGACCACGGCGAGATCCTGCGCTTCCTGATGCTGGAAAACGTGCCGGGCTCCTTCCCCTACACGGCCGGCGTGTTCGCCTTCAAGCGCGAGGGCGAAGACCCGACCCGCATGTTCGCGGGCGAAGGCGACGCCTTCCGCACCAACAAGCGCTTCAAGCTGGTGTCGACCGGCATGGATGCGAAGCGCCTGTCGACCGCCTTCGACTCGGTGACCCTGTACGGCGCCGACCCGGCCCTGCGTCCGGACATCTACGGCAAGGTCGGCAACTCGGGCGTGTCGATCGCGACCCTGGACGACATGAAGGTGCTGTACGACGGTTTTGATTTGTGCAGCCCGTCGACCTCGGTCTCGATGACCATCAACGGCCCGGCTCCGACCATCCTGGCGATGTTCATGAACACCGCCATCGACCAGCAGATCGACAAGTTCGTGGCGGACAACCATCGCCAGCCGACCGACGACGAAGCGCAGAAGATCAAGGACTGGGTCCTGATGAACGTGCGCGGCACCGTGCAGGCCGACATCCTGAAGGAAGACCAGGGCCAGAACACCTGCATCTTCTCGACCGAGTTCTCGCTCAAGGTCATGGGCGACATCCAGGAATACTTCGTGCACCACCAGGTGCGCAACTTCTACTCGGTGTCGATCTCGGGCTACCACATCGCCGAGGCGGGCGCGAACCCGATCTCGCAGCTGGCCTTCACGCTCTCGAACGGCTTCACCTTCGTGGAAGCCTACCTGGCGCGCGGCATGCACATCGACGATTTCGCCCCGAACCTGTCCTTCTTCTTCTCGAACGGCATGGATCCGGAGTACACGGTGCTGGGCCGCGTGGCGCGCCGCATCTGGGCGGTGGCGATGCGCGACAAGTACGGCGCCAACGAGCGTTCGCAGAAGCTCAAGTACCACATCCAGACCTCAGGCCGCTCGCTGCACGCGCAGGAGATCGACTTCAACGACATCCGCACCACCCTGCAGGCGCTGATCGCGATCTACGACAATTGCAACTCGCTGCACACCAACGCCTACGACGAAGCGATCACCACGCCGACCGACGAATCCGTCCGCCGCGCATTGGCGATCCAGCTGATCATCAACCGCGAATGGGGCCTGGCGAAGAACGAGAACCCGAACCAGGGCTCGTTCATCATCGACGAGCTGACCGACCTGGTCGAAGAGCAGGTGCTGCAGGAGTTCGAGCGCATCGCCGAGCGCGGCGGCGTGCTGGGCGCGATGGAGACCGGCTACCAGCGCGGCAAGATCCAGGAAGAGTCGATGCTGTACGAGCACAAGAAGCACGACGGCTCGCTGCCGATCATCGGCGTGAACACCTTCCGCAACCCGAACGGCGCGGGCGCACCGACGACGATCGAGCTGGCGCGTTCGACCGACGACGAGAAGCAGTCGCAGCTGACCCGCCTGGAAGCCTTCCACGCGCGCAACGCCGACAAGGCGCCAGCGGCCCTGGCCGCGCTGCAGCAGGCGGCGATCGACAACGAGAACGTGTTCGCCAGGCTGATGGACGCGGTGCGGGTGTGCTCGCTGGGGCAGATCACCACGGCGCTGTTCGAGGTGGGTGGGCAGTATCGCCGCAATATGTAACCCGGTGCTTAACGGAAAAGGGCGCGGTACCCGCGCCCTTTTTTATTCCTCCACTGCTTTGAGAAACCTGGGTTCTACGCAAACGCTACCGCATACACCGGCGGCAAATTCCCCGCCACCGCGTGCCAGCTGTCCCCGCCGTTATCCGACACCCACACATTCCCGGTCGTCGACCCCATGATCAGGGTGCGCCCATCCTCGTGCACCGCCAGCCCGTGGCGGTACACCAGGTCATAGCAATGCTCCTGCGGCAGCCCCGCCCTGAGCACGTCGAAGGTCTTGCCCCCATCCCGGGTACGCGTCACCGCCAGCGACGCCCCCAGGGGAATGCGGCGCTCATCCTTCTCCGCCGGCACGAACCAGGCCGTCTGCCCGTCGCGCGGATGCGCCGCCACCGCGAAGCCGAAATGCGACAGCGGCATGTTCCTGATCTCCTGCCAGCTGCGCCCCGCATCGCCCGAACGCCAGACCCCGTTATGGTGCTGGCACCACAGCACGTCCGGCTCGCCCGCGCAGCGCACGATGCGGTGCGGGTCCTGGGCTTCCTCATTGTCCTGCATGTCCGGCGGCATGTAGTCGGCGCGCATGCCCCTGGCGCTGAGCGCCCAGCTGGCGCCGCCGTCCTCTGTGCGCCAGGCGCCGGCGCAGGAAATCCCCACCAGCAGGCTGCGGCTGTCGCGCGGGTCGACGCTGATGCTGTGGATGCCGGGATCGTCGTAGCCGCCGCCGAACCACTGCGGCCGGCCCGGCATGTCCCACAGCGGGCGCACCAGCTCCCAGCTGTCGCCGCGGTCGCCGGAGCGGAACAGGCCGCCCGGCAGGGTCCCCGCCCACAGCACGCCCGGCTGGTCGGCGCCGCCGGCTTCCAGCGACCAGATCAGCTTGTTGGTCCATTCGACCTTCTCTTCCAGGCCCTCCGGCTTGGGCGGATAGGCCGGCGCCGGCAGTTCGGTCCAGATCTCGCCCTGCTTGCGGTGCAGCTTGACGCCGAAGTGGCCCAGGTTCAGGGCCGCGTACAGCGTCCCGTCGCGCCGGTCCGGCAGCACCATCGACACCGGGTCGCCCAGGAAGTGCACCGGGCCGAATTCCCAGCGCGAGCCGGTGAACGACAATTCGAACAGTCCCTTGCGGGTCGCCACATAAGCCTGCATGCTCATCCTCCGGATAGTGCCTGCAGCACGTAGACCTTGCTGTCAGGCTGAAGCGGGTCGTCGAGGCGCCGCGTGTCGGCGCAGCGCCGGCCATCGATGAAGATCACGACGTTGGGACGCAGGCAGCCCTGGTCGTCCAGCACGTAGCCGCGCAAGCGCGGGTTGAGGGCGAACGCGCTGTCCAGGCCTTCGCGCAGCCGCCCTGCGGAGGTGGCGACCTCGGGGACGCTGGTGAAGCGCGCCAGTTGCTGTGTAAAGAAGAGCTGCGCCATGATCCTTCCATCGACATCGGGTTTGCCGCCCTTTGCGAATGGCGTGGGCATTGCATGGCTGGCAAACCTACAATGTAGCCGTGAACCATTCGCGGAGCAACGCATGCCGATCAAACCGGAGCAACTCGCCGCCCTGATGCAGGAAGTCGAACAGGAAGACCCGATCGACTTTGCCGACCTGCCCTTCCCCGAAGACGAACTGCGCGCCCTGGTCGCCACCCATTTGTGCGAGATGGCCGCCTCGATGGAAAAATTCAGCACCGAAGACCGCCTGATGACCCTGCTGGCCGTCTCGGCCAAGCTGGTACTGGAAAACCTGGTCCTGCATGTCCAGCTCCTGCGGCGCCATGGGCTGCCGGTGAGCGACAATGTCGAGGCCCTGCTGAGCCGCCTCAGGAGGGGCGAGGAACCGGGTGCGCAATCCGGCGAAGAGTGAGCGCCAGTTGGTACAAAAGCATGCTTGCTTAACTGTCATGGCAAGTCCGCAACACTCCTTGCCATTGATTCCCTTCTAAGCAAGCTGTTCGGGTATTATTGTCGATGTGGAAACTCTTCCCCCCGGCTGTCCCGGGCCATCTTCGCCGTGATACTACTTAAAAGGAAAGATTCAATGTCGCGTCACGTCCATAAGCTCACTCTTACCGCAGCCCTCGTTTCCGGCGCCCTCGTGCTGGGCGGCCTGGCCGGCTGCAACCGCACCGAATCGACCGCGACCCTGCTGGCCGAAGCGAAGGCGTACCAGGAAAAGGGAGACCGCAAGGCAGCAATGATCCAGCTGAAGAATGCGGTGGCCCAGAGTCCGGAAGACGGCGAGGCGCGTTTCCAGCTGGGCTCCCTGCACCTGGACAGCGGCGACGCCGTGTCGGCCGAGAAGGAATTGCGCAAGGCCGCCAGCCTGGGCATTGCGGCCGACCGCACCCTGCCGCTGCTGGCGCGCGCGCTGCAGGCCCAGGGCCAGTCCGACAAGGTACTGGAAACCCTGACGGCCGACAAGGCCAAGGGCTCGCCCATCCTGCTGGCCCTGCGCGGCGACGCCCTGCTGGAGCAGCGCAAGCCCGAGGAAGCCAAGCAGGCCTACGACGCGGCCCTGCAGCTCGACCCCGCCACCGGCGAAGCCCTGGTCGGCCTGGCGCGCCACGCCCTGTTCAGCCAGGATGCGGCTGCCGCCGAGCGCTATGCCGTCGAGGCCGTGACCAAGGACCCCAAGAATCCGGAAGCCTGGCTGTTCCAGGGCAGCATCCTGCGCGCCCTCAACAAGCCGGACGAGGCGATGAAGGCCTATGACCAGGTCATCGCCCTGCGCCCGCACGACCGCGTGGCCTATGTCGAAAAGGCCTATATCGAGATCAACCAGGGCAAGTTCGACGCCGCCAAGGCCTCGATCGAAGCCGCGCGCAAGCATGCCCCGGGCAACTTGCTGGCCAACTATGCCCAGGCCCTGCTCGACTACACCCAGGGCAAGCATGCCCAGGCCCAGGAATCGCTGCAAAAAGTGCTCAAGAGCGCTCCCGAACACCTGCCCAGCATCCTGCTGGCCGGCGCGGTGGAGCTGAACCTGGGGGCCCACCAGCAGGCCGAGCTCTACCTGCGTAAATACCTGAACGCCAATCCGGACAACGTCTACGCGCGCAAGCTGCTGGCCCAGACCCTGCTGAAGAGCTCGCAGCCCAAGGATGCGGCCGAGGCGCTGGCCCCGGCGCTCAAGAACGCCACCGACGACCCGCAGCTGCTGGCCCTGGCCGGCCAGTCCTACATGCAGGTGCGCGACTTCGCCAAGGCGACCTCCTATTTCGAGAAGGCCAGCGAACTGGCGCCGAAAGTGGCGGCGCTGCGCACTTCGCTGGGCCTGTCGCGCCTGGGCCAGGGCGACCAGGCCAAGGGCCTGAACGACCTGCAGGCGGGCGCCACGCTCGACCCGAAATCGGCTGACGGCGGCATCGCGCTGGTGCAGGCCCAGCTGGGCATGAAACAGTACGACAAGGCCCTGGCCACCGCCCAGCAGCTGGCCAAGCAGCAGCCATCCAACGTCCAGGTGCATTACCTGCTCGGCCTGGTGCACCTGGCCAAGCAGGACGCGCCATCCGCGCGCGCCGCCTTCGAGCAATCGGTCAAGCTGCAGCCGGCCTTCTATCCGGGCGCCACCGCCCTGGCCGAACTCGACATGCGCGAGCGCAAGATCGATGCGGCCAAGTCCCGCTTCAACGGCGTGCTCAAGGCCGAGCCGAAGAACATCGGCGCCATGGTCGCCCTGGCGAACATCGCCATGTACGAGAAGAAGCCGGCCGAAGCGACCAAGTGGCTCGAGCAGGCCAGCAACGAGAATCCGGGCGCGGTCGCGCCGCTGCTCAAGCTGGGCGCGCACTACCTGGCCCAGAAGGAGAACCAGAAGGCCCTCAACCTGGCGCGCAAGGCCAGCACCGAGAACCCGACCCAGCCCGACCTGCTCGACCTGCTGGGCCAGGCCCAGCTGGCCAATAACGACGCCGCCGGCGCGCTGGAAACCTACAGCAAGCTGACCAGCGTGCTGCCGAAGTCGGCAGTGGCCCAGTACCGCCTGGCCAATGCCCACGTGGCCCTGAAGAACGAAAGCGCCGCGGCCGACGACATCAAGCGCGCCCTGGCCCTGCAGCCGGACTATGTGCCGGCCCACCTGGCCCAGGTCGAGCTGGCGATGCGCGCCAAGAAGCCGGAACTGGCGCTCGACAGCGCGCGCGCCCTGCAGAAACAGCCGGACAACGCCGCCATCGGCTACGTGCTGGAAGGCGACCTGCTGGCGCGCGACGGCAAGCAGGCCCAGTCCCTGGCCCTGTACGAAAAGGCCTTCGAGCTGCAGCCGAGCACCAAGGTGCTGCTGACCATCCACCGCGCCATGACCGCCGCCGGCAAGGAAGCCCAGGCCGACGCCCGCCTGGCCGAATGGAGCAAGAAGCGTCCGCAGGACATGCTGGCGGCCACCTACATGGCCGAGCGCAGCCTGGCCAAGGGCCAGCTCAAGCAGGCCGCCGCGCAGTTCGAGGCGATCGTGAAGAGCTCGCCGAACAACGGCGTGGCCCTGAACAACCTGGCCTGGACCTACCAGCAGCTGAAGGATCCGAAGGCGCTCGAGACCGCCGAGCTGGCCTACCGCGCGAGCGGCGACCACCCGGCGGTGATGGACACGCTGGGCGCGATCCTCACCGAACGGGGCGACCTCAAGCGCGCCGTACCCCTGCTGCAGAAGGGGGTGAGCCTGGCGCCCAGCAGCGGCGACCTGCGCCTGCACCTGGCCCAGGCCCTGATCAAGTCGGGCGACAAGGCCGGCGCGAAGAAGGAACTGGAAGTGCTGGCGACCAAGGGCAAGGGACCCGGGGCCGAGCAGGCGAAGGAACTTCTCAAGCAGCTGTAAGTCAAACAAAAACGCCACCGCAAGGTGGCGTTTCAGCATCATTAGTTATAATTTTGCAATTTCTTTCTGGCACGCCCGTGCCGGCGGTGCTAGGATACAAGAACCACTATGTCGTCCATCCGGGCCACTCCTGCGGAGAGAGAATATGACCACGCTAAATTCAACGGAATTGAAAGATTTAATCTCTGAACCGGGGAGCGCACGTTACAGCTCAGCTACCGAAGGGTCTCCGGCCTCATGTGATAGGATCACCGACGTGGCCATCAACGAAAAATCTTTCGGGATTCGGGTTGCCGATACGGATCAGGGCCGAAGCAAGGCCAGTTTACTGATCAATAAAATGTATGCCTGGCGCGGTTACGCCGGCACGCATCGTCTTGACGACGACCCCAACCGAATCACCCTCTCCGCATCCGACCACGGCGAAGTGGTGGGCACGGTGACGCTCGGCATCGATTCCGGCGTGGGCCTGCTGGCCGACGAGATCTTCAAGGACGAGATCGACCAGTTCCGCGCACGGGGCGGCAAGGTGTGCGAGATCACCAAGCTGGCCTTCGATCCCAAGGTGCGCTCCAAGATGGCGCTGGCCTCGCTATTCCACATCCTGTTCATCTACGGCCGCCGCATCCACAACTGCACCGACGTCTTCATCGAGGTCAATCCGCGCCACCGCCGCTTCTACGAGACCATGCTGGGCTTTACCCGCCTGGGCGAGATGCGCACCAATCCGCGCGTCGACGCGCCGGCCTGGCTGCTGTGGAGCAGCCTGGACCAGGTACAGGAGCAGATCGAGCGTTTCGGCGGCACCAGCAACCACCCGGGCAACGAGCGTTCGCTGTTCCCGTATTTCTTCTCGCAGAAGGAAGAAGAAGGCATTACCCGGCGTTTGATGTCGCTGGGCTAACCACCTCTTATGCCTGGGAGGCGGCCTGCGCAAGCAGGCCGTTTTCGTTTGGGCCGCCCTCGAAACGCTCCAGGATCGGCAGCACCAGGCGGCGCATGAACAGCCCCACCCCGCCCCAGAGCGTAATGAACCACAGCGGCACGCCACCCGGCGGCGGGTCCGGATAGAACCAGTTACCGCTCAGGACGCCTGAATATTCGATCAGGGCGCCCAGCAGGATCATGTAGCCGGTGTAGGCCAGGTCTTCGCGTTCGTGGAACAGCATCAGGCCGATGGCCAGCAGGACACCGGTCACGGCCAGCAGGGTATTGCCGTCATGAATGGTCGAGAAAGCGGCCGAATAGGCCAGCGCCAGGGCCCAGACGGCCGGACGGCGGTCGTGCGCGGCCTTGCCGCCCAGGACGCGGCGTGTATGCAGCAGGTAGAAGCCCCACATGAACAATTCCCACACCGGCATGCGCAGCACGTCGGGTTCGGTGAAGGCGAAGATACCCTGGGCCAGCGAGGCCGCATTCATACCGGTGAAGAATACGCACACGACCACGAAGAACACGGCTTCCACCTTGGTGAGGCGGCCGAAAGTCAATGCCCACAGGACCAGCAGGGCCGCCAGCTTGCCGAGGTTGGTCGGCACGAAGGCGAGTATGGCCATTACTAGTGGCACTTGCAACAAGAGACGGAGTGGAATGCGCATGACGGACAGTAGACTATGTTTCCGTCAATATTGTCAATAAAGTCAATTAGACAGACGAAAAAAAGGCCTCCGAAGAGGCCTTTTCCGAGGGAAGGAAGACGCTTAGTCTTTCTTCTGGCGGCGGCGCAGGGCGACGCCCATGCCGACCATTGCCAGGCCCATCAGCGACAGGGCGCCCGGTTCCGGCACTTCGGAATATGCCTGGCCCGGATCGTCGATGCGAGCACCGAGGATGTTGTTGGCGCCATTGCCCCAGTTCGGGTTGTAGTTGTAGCTGTTCTTGAAGCGCAGGTCGCGCAGGCCTTGCCAGCTCGAGAACCAATCCGAATCCAGCTGGTCAGCCCACAGGCCGCCGGCCGACATATCGACCGATGCGTAGGAGTCGGCGGTGCCCGAGAAGCCATTGCTGCTCGGAATTTGGTCGCCAACGATGGTGTTGTTCGGGTCGATGGTGTCCATGCCGGTGTCGAAGAACAGGCGAGCCAGGAAGGTGCCTTCGGTGAAGCCGGTAGCGCAGTCAAAGCCGCAACGCACGCCCGGGTTGATGGTGTCCAGGGTGGTCTTGGTCATGCTGTTCAGGTCACGCCAGTACAGGTCCATGTAGCCCTTGGTAGCCGGGAACGGATTGTTCGCGTTCGGGGTGCCTTGCTCGACGCCGTAGAACATGCCGGTCACCTGACCGCCGCCCAGGCCATTGACGAAGAAGATATCGCCGGTCGGATCGATCTGGTCGTTCGGGGTGTTGACCGAGCCGCGTTCCATGGTCGAGATGGTGAACACGCCCCAGTTGATTTCGTTGGAACCCGCCCAGGTCGTGGCGCCGTTGATGGCGATTTGTTCCTGACCCGAGAATTTCAGGTAGATCGGGCCCGGCGGCAGTTGAGTAGCCGGTGCAGCATATGCGCCAAAGCTCATGGCAGCGCCGAATGCGAGAGCGAGAATCTTTTTCATGCTTTCTCCAAGAGATAAAGAAGTTCGTTTGATTGATAACGACACCGACATCCTCTCTTTAGCAAACCCTGTGCCAGCGTTTAAAGATCCTCGCTAAGTGGTTGAAATTGCATGTTATTTGACAATGTTCACAATTTCGCATGGCCGTGCTGGCTCTGCCATTGTAAAAATTCCCGACAAATTAATTGACAAAAATAAATAATTGATATCAATTAACGATACCTGCCCGGCGCCAACAAATCATAGGGATCGAGCTCGCGGCGCAGCCGCTCGTGCAGGCGCTGCGAGTCCTGCGTCAGGGCTGCCAGCTCGGGCATGGCGGAGATCGCCACCCGGTAGGGGAAGAAGCCCTGCTCGCGGCCGCGCAGGATCAGCTCGCGGTAGCAGGCCTGGGCGGCTTCCGCGGCGACTGGAGAATTGCGGTCGAACAACAAAGGCACAGTACTGTCGAATAATTTGTCACTCAGCGAAGTGAAGGTCAGCAGCGGCTCCATACCATGCTTGCGGGTGATGGCGCCGACCATCTCGACATAGGCGCGCGCGCGCTGGGGGCGCATCGGCACCAGCGGCGCATACCAGATCAGGCCGCAGCCGTCGCGGGCCGGGTTGCGCGGCTGCCCGCCGTCGCCGCTGCCGTTTGGATTGCGCCAATAGGCCAGCGGCAAGGCCGTCTCGTTGGGCCGCCCGCCCGCCAGCTCCAGCGAGCGCGCCAGGGTAGCGGCGGTGCTGGCCAGGCGCTGGCCGGCCGCGCCCGGTAGCCAGCCCGCCAGCTGGCGCAGGGTATTGGCATTGTCCTGGCTCAGGAACAGCATGCGGCTGGCCACGCCCTTGAGGGCGGCGCGGATCTCCTTCTGGGCCGCGGCCACCATGCGCCGGGTGCCGTACAGGGTGCCGAAGCCGGTCCAGGGAAAGATCTGGTATTGCCTTCCCAGCTCCTCTACCAGCGCGGGCGGCATCAGGCCGTCCGGGCCCAGGCGGTCGGCCGGATACGGCGCCGACATCGCCAGCACCCGGTGCCGGTTCATCAGGTTCAGCCCGGCCACGGTGCCGGGCAGCTTGCCGAGGATGGCGCGGATGCGTTCGATCGCCGGCTCCAGCAGGGCGTCGTCCTTCAGGCTGAACAGGCAGACCTTGACCACCTCGGGCCGGCGCGCCAGGACGATGCTCATGCGCGTGACCACGCCCAACCCGCTCTGGGTGAACAGGCCGGCCGAATAGGCGCCGATGCCCCACTTGAACAGGCGCGCCAGCTCCTCGCCGCCGGCTTCGCGCATCGCGGTGCGGTAGCGGCTGCCGTCGGCCAGCACCGCTTCCAGGTCGGTCACGGCGGCGAAGTGGTCGGTATAGGGGGTGACGCCGTAGCCGCGCTCGAGCGCATTGCCCAGCAGGCTGCACTCGGGGCCGGCGCCGGTGGTCGGCACCATGAAGGGGTAGCCATGGCTGTCGAGGTAGGCGGCCAGCTCCCCCTGGGTCACGCCCGGCTCCAGGGTCACCACGCCCATCTCCTCATCGAAGTGCAGGATGCGGTTCATGCCGGACAAGTCGAGGATCACGCAGGCGCCGTTGACCGCCAGCGCGCTGCCGTAGCCCCAGTTGCGCCCGGTGCTGACCGGGTAGACCGGCACCCGGTGGCGCTGGGCGATGCGCATCACTTCGGGCAGCTTTGCGCCGTCCACGATGCGCAGCGCCGCTGGAACGCTGCGTTCGATGCCGGTGGTGTCGCGCCCGTAGGCGGCGGTGGCGGCGGCCCCGGATAGGACGTGTTCGTGGCCGAGCAAGGCCCGCCACTCGGCGACGGCCGCCTCGAGCGCGGTGTGGGTTGTTTCCATGCCTCTTCAGGCGGATTGTCCGCCCGCCTGCAATTGATGATTGAGTTGATCGATGAGTTCGGTGGCCGCGCTGACGATCTGGCCGGAAGCGAAGCCGGCCTTGGTCATTTCGCGGAAGAAGGCGCGCGCCAATATACGCGCCACGTCCTCCGGGTTCTGGTAGGCGGTGCGCACCTGCTCCCCCACCTTGAGCTGGGCTTCCTGCAGCAGGGCCAGCTGGGCGAAGCGCGAGTCGAGCACGCGCTGCAGCTGGGCCACCTGGATCGACTTGCCGATCAGGGTGGCCACGATGTCGAGCAGTGGCAGGTCGAGCGGGTCGAAGCTTGCCCCGGACACGTTGACCACGCCAATGATTTTTTCGCCGATGCGCACCGGCGCCGACATCAGGGCGCGGCCGGCCGCGTCGGGACGGCGCGCCAGCAGCGCGAACTGCGAGCGGCCGATGTCTTCCACCAGCAGCGCCTCGCCGCTGGCCAGCACGTGGCCGCAGATGCCCTCGCCGGTGCCGATCGAGGCATGCAGGGCCGCGTCCGGCAAGTCGCCGTGGCGCGCATACATGCTCATCCGCATTTCCTCGCCGCTGCCGCTGTTGATCAGCATGATCGAGCAGTGGTCGGCGCCGACCAGCAGCGCGGCCTGCTCGGCCTGGCGCTGCAGGCTTTCCTCCAGGCTTCCGCCGGCCAGGAACTGGCGCAGGTCTTGCAGGCGTACCAGCTTGTCCGCTGTTTCCATGTGTCCTGTCCGCGAGATAGGTTGGATGAATCGCAAGGGCCGCAGGGGCAATCTGTTAATAGTATGCCATTCTTCCGCAGTGCACCACCCCTTCAGGCCGGTTCAACCTGCTTCGGCAAGCCTGGGCGACAGGAAGGCCTTGTGGAACAGGTGGCGCGACAGCAGCAGCGGCGGCATGCGCAGCCAGTTGCCGCGCACATAGAGGGCGCCGTGGGCGAGCCGGCGCGCAGGGCCGGCGGAGCCCAGGTGCGGCGGCAGCACGCGCAGGAACAGTGCGTCCATCAGCGCCAGCAGCGCGGCCTTGGGCCGGCCGGGACCGGCCTCGGCCTCGGCCAGCACCGCGGTCGGTACCGCCGTGCCCAGCAGGCGCACGCAATAGCGCAAGGCATAGAACAGCGGACGGGCCAGGTCCAGCTCGCGCGCCCTGGCCGCCAGCCCGTCCCAGAAGCCGGGCTGGGGACCGAATTGCAGCGCCAGGCGGTGCAGGTCGAACAGGTCGCGCAGGCCGTGCTCGAACTCTCCATCCCAGAACAGGTGCACGGCGCTGTGCAGGAACATATCATGCGGACACAGGGTCCACAGGCCGGGCTGGCCAGGCACCGGGACCGCGGCTGCGCGCAGCTTGGCCGGATCGGGGCGCGCGGCGGCGGTCTCGGGAACGATGGCATGGTGGACATCGACCGTATTGCCACGCTGTGCATGGCTCATGGGCGGCAGCTCGTGCATCCATTCGCGGTAATAGCGCTGGTCGTAGGGATCGAGTGCGGTCGTGCGCCAGCCATGCAGCATCAGGGCGGCCTCGACATCGGGCAGGCGCTCTTTCGGGACCAGGATGTCGATGTCGGCGTAGCGGCGGCCCAGCGCCGCCTGCAAGCCCGCGGCGGCGTAGGCCGCGCCCTTGAGCAGGACCGGGGCGACGCCGATGCCGGACAGCGCCTCCAGGATGCAGGCGACTTCATGCTGCGCCGCGCGTCCATGAGCGCGCCAGCGCAGGTCGGCCCACTCCAGGTGGCGCCTGGCCCGCTCGGGCATCCCCGCCAGGGCGTCCTGCCCGAGCGCCAGGTGATACAGGCTCGCATGCAGTCCGCACGCGGCGGACTGGCGCAGCAGGAGGTCCCATTGCGCCGGCGCGAGCCCATGCAGCCGGGCGGGCTCTGCCAGGACCGTGACGAGCAGCGGCCGGGCCATCAGCACGGCCCCGCCACCAGGCGCTCGAACGCACCCAGGGCTTCGTCCAGGCTGCTGTAGCTGACATCGTAGCTGCGGCAGCGCCCGACGACACCGGCAACGGCCTCGAAGCCGGCGGCGCCCAGCAGGTTGTAGTTGAAGGCATTCTCCGCCAGCCGGAAGAACGCGCGCGCGGGCGCCACTTCCTCGAGCGCCAGGCCGGCATCCGCCGCAAAGCGCGGAAACACCACGAAGGCGGGCTCGGCAGCTTCGCCCGCCCGCAGCACGCTGTCCGCGGGCGCGCGCATGTGGGCGACCGTTCCCTTGACGGTGTCGGCCACCGGGTCGGTGAACACCTGCTGCGCCGCGAACGCGCGCAGGATGTCGATGGACTGGTTCTTCAGACTGACGGGGCGCGGGTTGGGGTCGATGCGGCCGTCGTCCAGCCGCACCAGGGTCAGCTCATCGGACAGCAGGCGCCAGCCGCGGCTGACCAGGGCCGCGCACAGCGTGCTCTTGCCCGAGCCGGATGGCGCCGGAAGAATCACGGCCTTGCCATGGCGTTCGACGACAGCCGCATGGATGATCAGCCAGGATTGCGCATGCGCCGAGACACACCAGTTCAGGCTCCACTCGAGCATGGGAAACAGCTGGTCCCGGGGCAAGGGCTGGAACGGCGCCTGCCCCGCGTATTCGAAGAACACCTGGGGCCTGAGCCAGCGGCGCAGGCCCCGGCCCGGCACGAGGCGCAGGTGGAAGTCCGCGACTCCCTCGTCGGACAGGACCGGGTAGTCGCCGTACATGGCCAGCAGCAGGTCGGCCAGCCCATCCAGCGGGCTGTGGATGCAGTTGACGAAGGGGCCGGTCTGCAGGCGCAGGCCCTGGGCGCGCAGGCGCCGGACGGCCGTGTCGCGGCCCAGCATGGCCAGGGTCAGCATGGAAGGGGTTCGATCAGGTGAAGCAATTCCAGGTCCCGCAGCAAGGCGCCGATATCGCCGGCCTCGGCATAGCCCTCGTCCACCAGCGCCGCCGGCGACATGGCCTGTTCGGCCAGGCAAGCCAGCAGATCGATCGTGGCCGGATCGAGCAGGTGGGTGCTGCCAGAGAGATTGTTATACAGCACGCACTCATGGCCCCAGCAACGATGCAAGAGTTCCTGGCCGGACCTGACACGCCACATCGACAAGCGCCGCTCTCCCGGCTACTTGCGCAGGAAGGTGCCTTCGAAGTAGGACGCGATCTGCGCGCCGCCCCAGCGTTCGGCGCCGGGGCTGGGCAGGTAGCTGCCATCGAAAACGAAATCGGACCAGATCTTCTTCACTGCCTGGGGTGTCAGCACCGCGCCCTGCGCCCCGGTCGCCATGGCCTGGCGCGCATTCAGGTAGGCGGCGATGGTCTGCATCGCGACATTGTTCGGATCGAAACCTGGCGGCACTTCGCCCTTCTTCTTGCCTTCCTTCTGCGCGAGTGCATCGAAGTAGGCGTTCGGGTCGAGCACGCCGATCAGGGGAATCTGCTTCAGGTGCGCGTAACCGATGCCGGTATCGAAATGGGCGCCGAACAGGTCGGTGGGTTTCACGCCGGTGATCCCCCACTCCTCCTGGTGGTTCTTCCAGTACCCGTGCGAACCGTTCGAGGCGCAGGAAAAGGCGGGGCCGCTGCTGCCCTTGAGCGAGGCCGAGACGAACCCGGAGGGCGAGGAACAGGCATTGGCCATGGCGCCCTTGCTGCTCAAGGTCAGGACGATACCGGTCGCGCCCACCCCTGCCCGGGCGAACCGGCGGCGCGCCGCGCCGCGTGCGCCGAGCGTGCCCGGGGTGCGCTTGTCGTCAGACGTGGAACCGATATCTTTGTCCATGAACTAGATCCTTAAGGGAAAAATGTATGCCGTAATTTCTTAATGGCAAGTCATTTTCTACAAGCAATTTCCATGCCTTCGATAGACCCGTCCGAAAAAAACCTGCGTTATCAAATACTAATCGCTTATGCGCGGCAAGTCGCCATCCATCTGGCCTGTCTGTTGTAAAAATGTTCGACAGGCACGAATTAGAAGAAGCTTTCCGGAATGACAAGAACGTCGCCGGGACGCATCATCACGTTGGCCGAAATATCGCCGTCCTTCAACAGGGCGTCGAGACGTACCGGCAGCTTTTCCTGTTTGCCGTCGACGGTGCGCACGATCGTTGCCTTATTGCCGGCAGCAAATTCGGTAACGCCGCCGACCGCGATCAGGACATCCATCAAGGACATATCGCGGCGGAACGGCAACGCTTGCGGACGGGCCGCCTGGCCGATGACGCGGATCTGCTCGCTGTAGTTGCCGACGAAATTCGTGACGATCACCGTCACCACCGGCTGCTGGATGAATTTCGCCAGCGCCTGCTCGATGTCGCGCGCCAGCTGGGTCGAGGTCTTGCCCGCGGCCTGGAGATCCTCGACCAGCGGCGTGGTGATCTTGCCGTCCGGGCGTACCGGGACCGACATCGACACTTCCGGATTACGCCAGACGATGATGTTTACACTGTCGCCCGCACCGATGAGGTAATCGGGATTGACCGGCGCCAGCGCGGCCTGGCTTGGCGCGGCGGGGGTGGCGCAGCCCCCCAACAGCAGCAGGAAGCCGGCGGCGCCCGCGGCCACGAGATATTTCGTCAAATGCATCAGTTTGCTCACGTCGAGTCCCCTTCGCGCGGCCGCGCGGCGGCTTGCCTGCGCGACATCGTCTAGCGATTGAAAAATGTTATACATCAATTAACAAGCGTAGGTATTGTATAACAGCGGCCTGTGGAAATGCATGCACAGTTGAAATACTCGTGCTTACTTTCGTTGCAAGAGCGCGTGGACATGGCGTACCGGGATGGCGTAGGTGATGCCGCTGGGCGCGCTGATCGCGCTTTCTTTCAAGCCTTTGACAAACACGGCATTGATCACGCCCAGCACGGCGCCGCTGGCCGGATCGTAGAGTGGACTGCCGCTGTTGCCCGGGTAGGCGGTCGCGTCAAGCTGGAACACTTGGAAGGAAGAACGCTGCAGCTGGGCGATGGCGCGCGCATCCAGGCCCCGCGAGTTCAGCGAAGGACGCACCACCGGCGTGATGGCCGCCAGCAGCGCCCGGTGCGTCGCGGCGAACAGGCCGAGATTCATTCCCAAAGGGAAACCAGTGAAGGCCAGTTCCTGGCCCTCCACCGCCTGTGCGTCGTCCCCCAGCGTCACGGCCGGAAGCGGCGCGCCGCTCAGGCGCAGGTGGGCCAGGTCGTGCTCCCGGTCCAGGCCGACCAGGGTCGCTGGACGGAACGCGATCTGCTCGCCCTTGCCCACCACCACGCCCAGCTCCTCCACGCGGGTGCCATTCAAGACATCGGGGACAACGTGCGCGTTGGTGATCACGCTCAGGCCGTCGCCCACGACAAAGCCGGTGCCGACGAACACGGTCGCCGGGCTGCGCGTCTTCTGGTAAGTCCCGACGCCGACCACGGATCTTTTTACTGCCGCAGCGGTGTCCGGCAGGCCGGCCGCCAGGGCTGGCCAGGCCAGCAGGCCGCCCAGCAAAAGGCAGGTGGCGCGCCTTGTTGTCATTCGCATATCATATTTCTCCGGTAAACCTGTTGCCAAAGACTTCCAATCGTGTAGGCCCTTTCCAACATTAAACATTACAATAAGCATGTTTAACGTACAGCAACAGAATTATTCTATTGCTACTGACTTGCCTGCTTAAGCTTGAAGCAACACTGCCAAAGGGTGTAGAAAAATACAATCACTCTTCGGCCCGAATGTTTGCGATAATGCAACAAGATTTCGAGGTGAAAACGGGCAAGTCCTTGAAATTTTGTTGCACTGCAGAAGTTCTGTTGCAAACAGTTTGCACTCTGAAGCTGGAAAGCCGCAATTTCTAAATACGTAATTGCAATTGCTTAGTGTACAAGCGATCATGCAAGATCTTTAATTAGTTGAGCCCGTCACCGGGCTCTTACTGGCGAGACTGACAAGATGGCCGAGATTACAGCCCTGATCCTTACATTTCTGAAAGCCATCGGCAAATACCGCTGGCATGCCGTCGTTATCACCTGGGTCGTCGCCCTGGCCGGATGGGCCGTGGTGTTCAAGCTGCCGAACCAGTACGAAGTGTCGTCCCGTGTCTACGTGGACACCCAGAGCATCCTCAAACCCCTGCTGTCGAACATGACCACGGTGCCGAACCTGGACCAGCAGGTGCTGTTCATGCGCCGCACCCTGATCAGCCGTCCGAACGTCGAGCGCGTCATGCGCATGGTCGACCTCGACGTCAAGGCGCGCGACAGCAAGGAGCAGGAAAAGATGGTCGACGACATGATTTCGCGCATCAAGATCGCGGGCACCGAGCGCGACGACATCTATACCATCACCTACACGGCGCCCAGCGCCAAGGAAGGCAAGGACGTGGTCCAGGCCTTCCTCACCATCTTCGTCGAGGGCAGCTTCGGCGGGAAGAAGCAGGACTCCGAGAAGGCGGTCCAGTTCATCGACGACCAGATCAAGAGCTACGAAGAGAAGCTGGCCACGGCCGAAAACACGCTCAAGGAGTTCAAGATCAAGAACGTCGGCATGCTGCCGCGCGAAGGCGCGGACTTCGGCTCGCGCATGATCGCCGCCAACGAAGCCCTGAGCCAGGCTCGCCTGGAGCTGGCCGAAGCCGAGCAGGGACGCAATGCGATCCGCCGCCAGATTTCGGGCGGCAGCGGCGCCAAGGGCGGGGCCAGCCCCAGCCTGCCTTATGTGGACCCGGCGCTGGAAGAGCGCATCGCCACCGTCACCAAGACCCTGGATTCCCTGCGCACCCAGTTCACCGAGCAGCACCCGGACATCGTCGCCAACCGCCGCCTGCTCGAGCAGCTGCAGGCGCGCAAGGAAGAGCAGGCGAAGAACCGCAAGCCGAGCGCCGATCCGGGCGCCAGCTACAGCCCGATGCTGCAGCAGCTCACCGTCGCGCTGTCGGAAGCCGATGCGCGCGTGGCCTCGCTGCAGGCGCGGGTGGCCGAATACAGCGCCCGCGTGGCGCAGCTGCGCAACCAGAGCGCCCAGGCGCCGGAAGTCGAGGCCCAGCTGGCCCAGCTCAACCGCGACTACGAAGTCAACCGCGAAAACTACCAGAAGCTGGTCGAGCGCCGCGAATCGGCCAAGCTCTCGGGCGACCTGTCCTCGGCCACCGACATGCTGACCTTCCGCGTGATCGAGCCGCCGACCGCGCCGCCGGTGCCGTCCGGCCCCAACCGCCTGCGCCTGTTCTCGGCCGTGTTCGTCGCTGCGCTGGCCGCCGGCCTGGCCGGTGCATTCCTGATGAGCCAGCTGCGCCCGACCTTCCTCAGCCATGCGGCGCTGCGCGAGGTGACCGGCGTGCCGATCCTCGGTTCGATCAGCATGAACTGGACCGCCGAGCAGACCGTCCGCCGCAAGCGCCGCCTGGTGGCGCTGGGCGTCTCGGTGCTGGTGCTGTTCAGCGCCTATGGGGCCGGCGTCGCCGCCATCCTCGTCCGTCCCAACATGTAAGGCCGTTGCCAAGGAGCGAATGTGAGCATCATTGAAAAAGCGGCCAGCCGCATCGACAAGCAGCGCCAGAGCGCCGCCCCCGTTACCTTCTCCCCGGCGGCCGATGCCGCCGGCTACGCGCCGGAGCATGGCGCCGCCGTCGCGGCCGCGCCGGCCGCCGTCCCCCTGCCGGACAGCGCGCCTGCGGCCGCGCCCGCCGCCGAGGCGCCGGCGCGCTCCCGCGCCGGTACCCGCAAGGTCGACCTGGACCTGGCGCGCATGCGCGACACGGGCATGGTCACCGCCGCCGGCGGACGCACCGCCCTGCTGGAGGAATTCCGCATCATCAAGCGCCCGCTGCTGCAGCGCGCCTTTGCCGAGCGCGGTCCCAAGGACAAGCCGGCCAACCTGATCATGGTGACCAGCTCGCTGCCGGGCGAAGGCAAGACCTATTGCGCGATCAACCTGGCGATGAGCATCGCCATGGAACTCGACCACACCGTGCTGCTGGTCGACGCCGACGTGGCGCGTCCTTCGGTGCTGCGCACGCTCGGCCTGCCGGCCCAGCGCGGCCTGATGGACATCCTGCTCGACGACAAGCTCGACCTGTCGGACGTCATGCTGCGCACCAATGTCGACACCCTGTCCATCCTGCCGGCCGGCACCAGCACCTCGCGCGCCACCGAACTGCTGGCCAGCTCGACCATGAGCGCGATGCTGAACGAACTGGCCAACCGCTATCCGGACCGCGTCATCATCTTCGATTCGCCGCCGCTGCTGCTGACCAGCGAATCGCGCGTGCTGGCCAGCCACATGGGCCAGATCGTGGTCGTGGTGGAAGCCCAGACCACGACCCAGCACGCGGTCAAGGAAGCGCTGCACCAGCTGGAAGGCATGAACAACGTTAACCTCATCTATAACAAGACCAGGGACATCCCGGGCATCGAAGAGACGTATGACTATCACTACGGCTAAGCGGCTGCCGCGCCTGGCGCCGCTGGCCGCAGCCATGCTGCTGGCGCTGCCGGCGCAAGCCGGCTGGCGTGTCGTCCCGACCTTGACGACGAGCGTCACCTACACGGACAACATCAATCTCCAGGCCGACGAGCGCAAGCGCAGTGAACTGGTGGCCCAGCTGGCCCCCGGAGTGACCGTGATCGGCACCTCGCCGCGCCTGAACGTGTCGGCCAGCGCCGAGTGGCACCAGTTCGCCTTCCTGCACGACGTCGGCAACCGCACCACCGACAACCAGCGCCAGTACAGCGGCGCCCTGCGCGGCATCCTGTCCGAGGATTTGCTGTACATCGACGCCTCCACTTCGCGCGGCCAGCGCAGCACCTCCGCCTTCGGCCCGCAGTTGAGCACCGATTTGTACTCGCTCGGCAACCGTACCGAGATCGAGACCTGGAGCGTGAGCCCCTACCTGGTGCACCGCTTCGGCAATACCGCCAGCGCCCAGCTGCGCTATACGCGCGACGCGGTCGACTCGGCCGGCGGCAGCGTGCTGGGCGACGCCGTGCGGAACGGCTTCTACAAGTCGGACAGCGATGCCGTCAGCGCGAGCCTGGCCAGTGGCAGCAACTTCGACACCGTCGGCTGGGGACTGAACTATTACCGCCAGGACCTGGATTCCGCGCGCTACGGGGAATCCACGACCGAGTCCCTGCGCGGCAACCTGAGCTACCGCATTTCGCCGCGCCTGGCGCTGACCGCCACCGCCGGCTACGACCGCTACGATTTCGGCGGCCTCGGCAGTGACAACAAGGACGAGGGCCGCAACTGGTCGGCCGGCTTCGCCTGGAAGCCGGGCGCCCGCACCAGCCTCGAAGCCTCGCTCGGCCGCCACTACTATGGCCAGACCGGTTCGCTGCTGGCGAGCCACCGCAGCCGCCAGACGGTGTGGAGCGTCAGCTACAGCGACGCGGTGACGACCTCGCGCCAGCAATTCCTGCTGCCCACCGCGATCGACACCGCCGCACTGCTCGACCGCCTGTTCTCGGCCTCCTTCCCCGATCCGGTCGAACGCCAGCGCGTGGTCGCGGCCTACATGCAGGCCACCGGCCTGCCGCCCAGCCTGGCCGACAGCGTGAATTTCCTGAGCAACCGCTACATGCGCCAGAAGTCGCTGCAGGCCACCAGCGCCTACCGGCTCGGGCGCAGCAGCGCGGTGCTGAGCCTGTATGCGAACGAGCGCATCGCCCTGACGGATGCGCAGAGCGACAGCGACCTGCTGGGCAGCCAGCTGAGCAACCTGAATACCAACGTGCGCCAGCGTGGCCTGGATGCGACCTTCACCCGCCAGCTGAACAGCCGTTCCAGCGTGATCGGCGGCTGGAACGTGCAGCGCAGCCAGTCGCTGACGACCGGCCTGGTGAACCACCAGCGCACCTTGCGGGTGGGCCTGACCCGCCGCTATGGGGAGCGCATGCTGGGCACGGTGGAAATGCGGCGCCGCAGCGGCGACGTCGGGGTCGGCAATAGCGGGACCTACTCGGAAAACGCCATTTCGGCAAGCCTGTCGATGAAGCTTTAACCGGAAGAACAACGATGTACGAAACCTACTACGGATTGTCGGCCAAGCCCTTCCAGCTGCGCCCCGACCCCCACTTCTTCTTCGGCTCCAAGGGCCACAAGCGCGCCATGGCCTACCTCGAGTACGGCCTGTCGCAGGGCGAAGGCTTCATCGTCATCACGGGCGAGGTCGGCGCCGGCAAGACCACCCTGGTGCGCAACCTGCTCAACAAGATCCCGACCGACCAGATCGTCGCGGCGCATATCGTCAACACCAGCCTCGATCCGGAAGACACGCTGCGCATGGTGGTGTCGAGCTTCGGCCTGCCTTACGAAGGGGCCAGCAAGGCCGAGCTGCTCAACCGCCTGGAACAGTTCCTGCGCACGGTCGACCGCCAGGGCAAGCGCGCCCTGCTGGTGATCGACGAAGCCCAGAACCTGAACGCGCGCACCGTCGAAGAGCTGCGCATGCTGTCCAACTTCCAGACCGACGACCGCTCGCTGCTGCAGACCTTCCTGCTCGGCCAGCCGGAATTCCGCGCCACCCTGCACAGCCCCGGCATGCAGCAGCTGCGCCAGCGCGTGATCGCCAGCTACCACCTGGGCCCGATGGATGCGCAGGAAACCCGCGCCTACGTCGAGCACCGCCTGGCCACGGTCGGCTGGCAGGGCGACCCGTCCTTCGACGACGGCGCCCATGCGGCGATCTTCGGCTACAGCGGCGGCATCCCGCGCAAGACCAATACCCTGATGGACCGCGTCCTGCTGATGGGCTACCTGGAAGAGCTGCACGCCTTCGCGGAAAGCCACATCAACGAAGTGGTGCGCGACATCTCCGAGGAATACCAGCTGCCCGAGACCGAGATCCCGGGCGCCGCAAATGGGGCGCGCGCCGCCCATGCCGGCGCCAACGGCGCCGACCTGCTCGGCGCCGGCGAGGAACTGCGCCTGGGCGAACGCCGCACCGGCGGCGCCAGCGTGGAACTGCTCGACGAGCGCATGATGCGCCTCGAGAAATCGATCGTCTCGGTGCTGTCGATCCTGAAGAAAATCGTCGCCGCGCCGCCCGGCGCGCCGGCCCAGCACATGGACAACCAGGAATGAAGATGCACACCCCCGCAGCAAGGCCGCGTCCCGCCCCGGGCGAGCGCATCCGCAACGCCATGACCTGCGACGTCGAGGATTACTTCCAGGTTTCCGCCTTCGCCCCCTACATCTCGCGCGACAGCTGGGATGCGCGCGAATGCCGGGTCGAGGCCAACGTCGACCGCATCCTGGCGCTGT
The DNA here is from genome assembly GCF_018119395.1 of Massilia sp. ZL223. Classification (GTDB taxonomy): domain Bacteria; phylum Pseudomonadota; class Gammaproteobacteria; order Burkholderiales; family Burkholderiaceae_D; genus Telluria. Next base: position 45,950 of record NZ_JAGPWD010000026.1, on the reverse strand, counting down.
ACGAGCGCCACGGCGTGCGCGCCACCTTCTTCACCCTGGGCTGGATCGCCGAGCGCTATCCGAACCTGGTGCGCCGCATCGTCGCCGGCGGCCACGAGCTGGCCAGCCACGGCTACGGCCACCTGCGCGCCTCGGACCAGAGCCGCGCCGAGTTCGACAACGACATCCGCTCCAGCAAGGCCCTGCTGGAAGACATCGGCGGCCAGGAGGTCCTCGGCTACCGCGCGCCAAGCTTCTCGATCGGCGCGCAGAACCTGTGGGCGCTCGACGCGCTGCACGAGGCCGGCTACCGCTACAGCTCCAGCATCTACCCGATCGCCCACGACCACTACGGCATGCCGGACGCGCCGCGCTTCGCCTTCTATCCGAACGGCCCCGACAGCCTGCTGGAAGTGCCGGTCACCACGGTCCGGATGGGCGGACGCAACCTGCCGGCCGGCGGCGGCGGCTACTTCCGCCTGCTTCCCTACGCCCTGTCGCGCTGGATGATGGAAAAGGTCAACCGCGAGGACGGCGAACCAGCCCTGTTCTACTTCCATCCCTGGGAACTCGATCCCGGCCAGCCGCGTCCGCAAGGACTGGGCGCCAAGGCGCGCTTCCGCCACTACGTCAACATCGCACGCATGGAGTCGCGGCTGGAAGCGCTGGCGCGCGATTTCGCGTGGGACCGCATGGACCGGATCTTCCTGGAGCGCCGCTGATGTTGCTGACCGACGCAGTGCTGGACAAGCAGCCCGCGGCCCCGGCGCAGGCCCGGGCCGACCTGCTGCTGCTGGTGCACCGCATCCCCTATCCGCCCAACAAGGGCGACAAGATCCGCTCCTACAACCTGCTCAAGCACCTGGCGCAGCGCTATCGCGTGCATCTGGCGACCTTCATCGACGATCCCGACGACTGGCAGCACGTCCCGGCGGTCGAGGCGATGTGCGCCAGCAGCCACTTCGTCCGCCTCGGCCCGCTCCAGGGCCGGCTGCGCGGCATGGGCAGCCTCGCCGCCGGCGGCTCGATCTCGCAAGGCTTCTACCGCGACGCCGGCATGCAGGCCTGGGTCGACCGCACGGTGCGCGAGCACGGCGTCGGGCGCATCGTGGTGTTCTGCTCGCCGATGGCCCAGTACGCCGACTCCCATGCCGCGGCGCGCCGGGTGATCGACTTCTGCGACGTCGACTCCGACAAGTGGCGCCAGTATGCCGACAAGAAGTCCTGGCCGATGAGCTGGCTGTACCGCCACGAGGCGGGCCGCCTGCTCGCCTACGAGCGGCAGGTGGCGGCGCGCTTCGACGCCTCGCTGTTCGTGTCCGCCCCGGAGGCGGAGCTGTTCCGCCAGCTCGCTCCCGAAAGCGCGGACCGCATCGGATTCTTCAACAACGGCGTCGATACCGAGTACTTCAGCCCGGACCGTGCCTATCCGAATCCTTACGAGGCGGAAGGCAAGGGCGGCCCGGCCATGGTATTCACCGGCGCCATGGACTACTGGCCCAACATCGACGCGGTCCAGTGGTTCGCCGACCACGTGCTGCCGCTGGTGCTGGCCGGGGAGCCGCGTGCCCGCCTGGTGATCGTCGGCGCCCGCCCTGCCCCGGCCGTGCAGGCGCTTGCCGCCCGTCCCGGCATCACCGTCACCGGCAGCGTGCCCGACGTGCGGCCCTATGTGGCGCACGCCGCGGTCGCGGTGGCCCCGCTGCGCATTGCGCGCGGCATCCAGAACAAGGTACTCGAGGCGATGGCGATGGCGCGCCCCGTGGTCGCTTCTCCCCAGGCGTTCGAAGGCATCGACGCCACGCCGGGCAGCGAACTGGTGGTGGCCGATGCGCCCGAGGACCACGCAAGCCGGCTGCTTGCCCTGCTGCGTACGCCCGGCGACGCCATGGGCCGCGCGGCGCGCGCCTGCGTCGAACGCCGCTATAGCTGGCCTGCCCACCTGTCAAGCATCGAAGAGAGGCTCGAATGTTGATGAACGACCAACCGGCGCTGGCCGGCGCAGTGCGCACCTCCATCCCCGGCGCCAGCGTGGCGCTGATCGCCATGGCGCTGCTCGCGCCCTTCCTGTTCTACTTCGGCACCGCCGCCTCGATCGTCTCGATCTGGAACAGCTCCGACACCTTCGCCCACGGCTACGCCATCCTGCCCATCAGCCTGTGGCTGATCTGGACCCGCCGCGCCGTCTTCAAGCGGATTCCGGTCGCGCCCTGCTGGCCCGCGGTCGGCCTGCTGGCGCTGTGCGGCGCCGGCTGGCTGCTGGCGCGCCTGGGCGAGGTGCAATTCGCGATGCAATACGCCTTCGCCGCCATGCTGCCCCTGAGCGCGGTGGCGGTGCTGGGCTGGCAGCTGGCGCGCTCGCTCGCCTTCCCGCTCGCCTTCATCCTGCTGGCGGTGCCTTTCGGCGAAGCCTTCGTCCCGCACCTGATCAACTTCACCGCCGACTTCACCGTGGCCGCCGTGCGCGCATTCGGCATCCCGGTGCTGCGTAACGGCACCTACTTCGAGCTGCCGACCGGGAACTGGTCGGTGGTCGAGGCCTGCAGCGGCGTGCGCTACCTGATTTCTTCCGTCACCCTTGGCTGCCTGTACGCCTACCTGAGCTATCGCAGCCTGACGCGCCGCCTAGTGTTCGTGGGGCTGTCGATCGCGGTGCCGATCGTCGCCAACGGCTTGCGCGCCGTGATGATCGTGATGATCGGCCACTTCAGCGGCATGGAACTGGCCACTGGCGTGGACCACCTGATCTACGGCTGGCTGTTCTTCGGCCTGGTGATGTTCATCATGTTCTGGATCGGCAGCTACTGGCGCGAGGACCAGTCCGAGCCCGCGGCCGGCGTCCTGGCCGACGCACCGGCCGTGCCGGCGCGTCCGATCGCGGGCGTGGCGCTGGCCGCCGTCCTCGCCTGCGCCGTCTGGCCGGCGCTGGCGGCCTATGTCGATCGCGCCAACCACAACCCGGCGCCGGTCCGCCTGGACGCCCAGCGCCTTGCCTGGAGCCAGGCGCCGGCCTGGACCGCCTGGCAGCCCAGCTTCATGGATCCCGACGCCGCCCTGCGCGGCACCTATGCCGCCCCGGGCGCGCAGCCGGTCAATCTCCAGGTGCTGTACTACCGCAACCAGGAGCGCGGCAAGATCCTGATCAGCTCGACCAACCGCGTGGGCACCCGCAAGGAATTCCTGGAAGTGGCCTCCGGCGGGCGCGAAGAGCGCGTCGGCGGACGAAGCCTGGCGCTGCGCGAAACCCGCATCAAGGGCCCGCAGGGACAGTTCCTGGTCTGGCACTGGCTGTGGGTCGATGGCGGCTTCACCGCCAGCGACGTCCAGGGCAAGCTGCGCCAGGCCCGCGCCACGCTGCTGCTGCGCGGCGACGACGGCGCCGCCGTCATGGTGGCGGCGCCCTTCGGCGAGAATCCGGACAGCGCGCGCGCTGCGCTGCGCGCCTTCCTGGAAGCCAACCTGGCGCCGCTCGAAGCGAGCCTCGGGGCCGCACGGGGACGCTGATGGCTGCAAAGGACCAGCGCCCGCTGGTGGTGCACGTGATCTACCGGCTCGACTTCGGCGGGCTGGAAACGCTGCTGGTGGACTGCATCAACCACATGCCTGCCGCGCGCTACCGCCACGCGATCGTGTGCCTGACCGGCTATACCGAGTTCGCGGACAGGATCGCCAAGCCCGACGTCGAGCTGTTCGCGCTGCACAAGCCGCCCGGCCTCGGGCTGGGTATCCACCTGGCCATGTGGCGCCTGCTGCGCCGCCTGCGGCCGGCCATCGTCCACACCTATAACTTCGCCTGCGCCGAATATGCGTTCACGGCCTGGGCCGCGGGCGTGCCGGTGCGCATCCACGCCGAGCACGGGCGCGACGCCAGCGATCCGGAAGGCCGCAACCGCAAGCACAATTTCCTGCGCCGCGCGCTGGCGCCCTGGATCGGCCGCTACATCCCGGTCTCGCGCGACCTGGAGAACTGGCTGACCGGCCTGGTCGGCATTCCCGCACGCAAGACCGAACTGATCCAGAACGGCGTGGACACGGCGCGCTACGCGCCCGGACTGGCGGTGGCCGATCCGCCCTGGCCGCTTGCGGCGGCGCCTTTCGTCATCGGCACTGTCGGACGCCTGCAGGATGTCAAGGACCAGGCCGGCCTGATCGATGCCTTCGCCCTGCTGTGCCGCGAACGGCCGCAGCAGCGCGGCGCGCTGCGCCTGGCCATCGTCGGCGACGGCCCGCTGCGCGAATCCCTGGCCGGGCGCGCCAGGGAACAGGGAGTCGCCGACCTGGTCTGGATGCCGGGCGCGCGCAGCGACGTGGCAGACCTGATGCGCGGCTTCTCCGTGTTCGCCCTGTCCTCGATCGCCGAAGGCACGCCGGTCACCCTGCTCGAAGCCATGGCCTGCGGGCTGCCGGTGGTGGCCAGCGCCGTCGGCGGCATCCCGGACGTGGTGCAGGAGGGCGCCACCGGCGCCCTGGTCCCGCCGTCGAACCCGGCCGCGCTGGCGGCCGCCCTCGGCGCCTATCTCGACGATCCGGCGCGCCTGCGCGCGCACGGGATCGCAGCGCGCGAGCGTATCGAGCGCAACTACAGTGTCGCGGCAATGGTCGGCGCCTATACGGCCCTCTACGACCGCCTGCGCGACGTCACCATCAACTCAGAAGAAATCACCCGACCATGTGCGGAATAGTTGGCATTTTTGACCCGCGCGGCACGCGCGACATCGATCGCGCGGTGCTGGAGCGGATGAACCAGACCCAGTTCCACCGCGGCCCCGTCGAAGGCGACGTCTACCTCGAACCCGGCGTCGGCTTCGGCCACCGCCGCCTGTCGATCATCGACCTGGCCAGCGGCCAGCAGCCGCTGTTCAACGAAGACCACAGCGTGGTCACCGTATTCAATGGCGAAATCTACAATTTCCGCGAACTGATGGCGGAGCTCAAAGCGCTCGGCCACACCTTCCGCACCCAGTCGGACACCGAGACCATCGTGCACGCCTGGGAACAGTGGGGGGACGACTGCGTGCGCCACCTGCGCGGTATGTTCGCGTTCGCGATCTGGGACCGCAAGGAACGCACCTTCTTCCTGGCGCGCGACCACCTCGGCATCAAGCCGCTGCATTATGCCTTCCTGCCGGACGGCACCCTGGTGTTCGGCTCGGAGCTCAAGTCGCTGCTGTCCTTCCCCGAGCTGCCGCGCACCATCGAGCCGCGCGCGGTCGAGGAATACTTCGCCTACGGCTACGTGCCGGAACCGCGCACCATCTTCAAGAACGCCTTCAAGCTCGAACCCGGGCATAGCCTGACCCTGCACGTGGGCGCCGACGGCCGCGCCGCCCGCCCGCGCCGCTGGTGGGACCTGCCCTTCACCCCGCATGCGCCGATGGGCGAGCGCGAGATGGAGGAAGAGCTGGTGACGCGCCTGCGCGAAGCGGTCGAGAGCCAGCTCGAGGCCGAGGTCCCGCTGGGCGCCTTCCTCTCCGGCGGCGTCGATTCGAGCGCGGTCGTGGCCATGATGGCGGGCCTGTCCAAGGATCCGGTCAACACCTGCTCGATCGCCTTCAACGACCCGGCCTTCGACGAATCGACTTACGCGCGCCAGGTGGCGGAGCAGTACCGGACCAACCACCAGTCCGAGACCGTGGACAAGGACGACTACGGCCTGGTCGACCTGCTGGCGGGGCTGTACGACGAGCCCTATGCCGACAGCTCGGCGATTCCGACCTACCGCGTATGCCAGCTCGCCCGCAAGCGCGTGACGGTGGCGCTGTCGGGCGACGGCGGCGACGAGAACTTCGCCGGCTACCGCCGCTACCGCATGGCGATGGGCGAACAGCAGGTGCGCTCGATGCTGCCGCTGGCGCTGCGCAAGCCGGTATTCGGCTTCCTCGGCGCGGCCTACCCGAAGGCCGACTGGGCGCCCCGCATCTTCCGCGCCAAGACCACGTTCGAGGCCCTGGCGCGCGACCTGGTCGACGGCTACTTCCACGGCGTGTCGATCCTGGTCGACCGGGTGCGCGACCAGCTGTTCTCGGACTCCTTCCGCGCCCGCCTGCAAGGCTACCGCGCGGCGGAAGTCATGCGCGCCCACGCCGCCAACTCGCCGACCGACGACCCGCTCTCGCTGCTGCAGTACGTCGACATGAAAACCTACCTGCCGGGCGACATCCTGACCAAGGTCGACCGCGCCAGCATGGCGCATGCGCTCGAAGTGCGCGTGCCGCTGCTGGACCACAAGTTCGTGGAATGGGTCTCGGGCCTGCCTTCCTCGTGCAAGCTGCGCAACGGCGAGGGCAAGCACATCTTCAAGAAGGCGCTCCAGCCCTATCTCTCGGACGACATCCTGTACCGCAAGAAGATGGGCTTCTCGATTCCGCTTGCTTCCTGGCTGCGCGGACCGCTGCGCGAGTCCCTGGAGCGCGCGGTGCTCAACCCGATGCTGCTCGATACCGGCATTTTCAACGACAAGTACCTCAGGCAGATGCTCGACGAACACCAGGCCGGCACCAAGGACCACAGCACGGCGCTGTGGGCCGTGCTGATGTTCGAAGCCTTCCTGCGCAAGAACGGCGCGACCGCCGCCATCCGGAGCTGACAGCAATGCGTGTTCTTCACGTCCTCGACCATTCGATCCCGCTGCACAGCGGCTATACCTTCCGCACCCGTTCCATCCTGCGCGAACAGCGCGCGCTCGGCTGGGAAACCTTCCATGTCACCGGCGCCAAGCACCAGGGCGGCAACGACCTGCCCGAGGAATCCGCGGACGGCCTGCATTTCTTCCGCACCCCGCGCTCGCGCAGCATCCTGGCGAAGATGCCGGTCCTGAACCAGCTGGAAGTGATCCGCGGCCTGGAGAAGCGCCTGGCCGAGATCATCCCGCGCATCAAGCCCGACGTCCTGCATGCCCATTCCCCCTGCCTGAACGCGATCGCCGCCCTGCGCGCCGGGCGCCGCTTCGGCATTCCCGTGGTGTACGAAGTGCGCGCTTTCTGGGAAGACGCCGCGGTCGACCACGGCACCAGCAGCGAGGGCGGCCTGCGCTATCGCCTGACGCGCGCGCTCGAGACCTATGCCCTGAAGCGCGCCAATGCGGTCACCACCATCTGCGAAGGCCTGCGCGGCGACATCCTCGGGCGCGGCATCCCGGCCGAGAAGGTGACGGTGATCCCGAACGCGGTCGACATCGACAAGTTCGCCGTCGGCGGCCAGCCGGACCTGGAACTCAAGCGCCAGCTCGGCCTGCAGGACAACCGCCTGATCGGCTTCATCGGCTCCTTCTACGCGTATGAAGGCCTGGACGTGCTGCTGCGCGCCGTGCCCGCGCTGTGCGTGCGCGCCCCCGACCTGCGGGTGCTGCTGGTGGGCGGCGGTCCCCAGGACGCCCAGCTGCGCCAGCTGGCGAAGGAACTCGGCATCGGCGACAAAGTGGTGTTCACGGGCCGCGTGCCGCACGATCAGGTACAGCGCTACTACGACCTGCTCGACGTGCTGGTCTACCCGCGCCTGTCGATGCGCCTGACCGACCTGGTCACCCCGCTCAAGCCGCTCGAGGCCATGGCCCAGGGCCGCATCCTGGCCGCTTCCGGGGTCGGCGGACACCGCGAACTGATCACCGACGGCAAGACCGGCATCCTGTTCGCACCCGACGATCCCCAGGCCCTGGCCAGCAAGGTCGGCGATTTGCTCGAAGCCCGGACCGACTGGCCGGCGCTGCGCAAGGCAGGACGGGAATACGTGGAAAACGAGCGCAACTGGCCGGTCAGCGTGGCGCGCTACAAGCAGATCTACGGCCGGGTGACCGGACTGAAAGCGGCCTGAAGGCGAAACCCGCCGCTTTCAGCCAGCAACGCCGCCAGGGGCACTCCCCCAGGCGGCGGCAATGTCAAGGCTGGGCGCCTTGCATTACGGTTTCCCGGGCTTCTGCGCCCTCCGGCGAAATTCCTTGCTCGTTTTCTTGATGCGCTCGACCATCGTTTTATTCAGCGCGCCGAGCATATTCTGGATGACGAACATCGCATTGAAGAGGCTGCGGCTGCGGCACAGCAAGACCTGGGCGCGCTTTTTCAGGACATGCGTCGAACGGTATTCCTGGTTCGGCGTTCCATAGCCGAAATCGACAAGCTTGAAAGACAGGTCTTCAATGACATCTTGCATGGCCAAATGGGTGATGCTCGTCCCCACCGACAACTCCAGGTATTTGTCCTTGCAAAGGATGTTATGGACATGCCAGACCTTTTCACCCGAACTGCCAATGATCGCAGCGACGGTTTCGCTGCCGCACTGGAGCAGGTAGGAAAGTAGCAAACCGTTGCGCGCGGAGTTTTCCAGCTCCGTCTGCAGCGCTGGTGTCGCGTGCTGTTGTCCGGAAGGCAGGGATTTGAGCGCTGCAATAAGGTCCGCGACCTGGTCGGGCTGCGTGATGCGGACCAGGCGAGCCTCGCCGGCTTCCTTGGACAGCAGGCGGATTTGCCGCGACAGGTTATACCGCTTCTTCGAACTGAATTTCTGAAGATATTCGCTGACCGTATCCGGCAGCGGAACCGTATGGCACTCGCGCCAGCCATGCAGGACGTGACAGGACAAGCCTTTGACATCCCGGAATTCACCGATGAGTTCCAGCGGCACGGCCTGCATGGACAAGGCCTGGCAATCCGGATGCCGCTCGAGCAGCTTACTCAGAACGAAGCCGAACAAGCGCTCTTCGACCGGATGCAACAGAGGTACGCTGCCAAGCAGCTGCAATACCTTGATCTTGTACTTGAACAGGCAAATCGAACCGAGGTGCAAGCCAACTTCTTGCTCACCTTTGCGCAAAGGAAGAATACCGACGACGGCTGCATCGCTGCGGCGTCTTACCGTCACCAGCTCCCAGTGCTTTTCCAGATATTGCCCGCTGTTCCTGGACCGTACGAAAGCGGGCATCTGATAAAACTTTTCCGGGCTGCGCCCGGTTTCCAGCATCCGGTTCCAGGCATCGTCCAGTACTGGACATGCAAGGTCCGCCGTGCTGCGGCACACGTCGAAATCGAATTCCTCCTTGAGTTCAGCCGGCAGCGCACGGAGGTCGATCTCGATCGGGAAGTCTCGGTTAGCAATTGGATTGTTCACTGACTGGCTGCCTAAAGGATTCGTCTTGGTGGCTGGGAGCGGTTAACTAAAGGTTATCGTATTGACCCTCGCCATTGTAACCTTGCGTCAGACAAATCCTACATGCATTTTTTTGTGTGTCAGCTGCGCAACATCATAGGGGCGGTACGTGCCCCCTGTTCAGACCAGCACTTCGACCGCTTCGGGGTGGCTGAGAAAATCCTGCGGACTGGCGGAGCGGCCATAGGCCCCGGACTGGAACACCACCACCAGGTCGCCCGCCTCGGCATCCGGCAGGGCCATCTGGTCGGCCAGCAGGTCGAGCGGCGTGCACAGGGGCCCGACGACCGAGACCGGCGTCCCCGCCGGCTGGTCCATGCGGTTGCCGATCGCGACCGGGTAGTTCTTGCGGATCACCTGGCCGAAGTTGCCGGATGCCGCCAGATGGTGGTGCAGGCCGCCGTCGGTGACCAGGAAGACCTGGCCGCGGGAGACCTTGCGTTCGATCACACGCGCGACATACACCCCTGCCTCGCCCACCAGGTAGCGTCCGAGTTCGATCGACAGGCGGGCCTGCGGCAGCGCCTCCCGCACCTGCGGCAGCGCCGCCGCCAGCGCCGCGCCGATCGGGGCCAGGTCGAGCGCCTGCTCGCCGGGGAAATACGGAATGCCGAAGCCGCCGCCCAGGTTCAGGATGCGCACCGGATCGGCGCTGGCCGCGGCCAGGCGCCGGGCCAGCTCCAGGGTCTGGGCCTGCGCCTGGATGATGGCCTCGGCCTTGAGGCTTTGCGAGCCGCTGAAGATATGAAAGCCCAGCACTTCCAGGCCCAGTTCGGCCGCCAGCCCCAGTACGCGCGGCGCGTCCTCGGCGTCGATGCCGAACTGCTTGGCGCCGCCGCCCATGCGCATGCCCGATCCTTTCAGCTCGAAGTCCGGATTGATGCGCAGGACCAGGCGCGGCGCGATGCCGGTCTCCTGCCTGATCTGCGCCAGCGCGCGCAGCTCGCGCTCCGATTCCGCATGCACGCAGGCGCCGGCGGCGACCGCCTGCAGCAGCTCGGCGCCGCGCTTGCCGGGACCGGCAAAGCTGATGCGGGACGGATCGGTGCCGGTATCGAGGGCGACCTTCAGCTCGCCTCCGGAAGCGACGTCGATGCCGTCGACCAGGCCCGCCATGTGCTGCACCAGCGCCGGCATGGGATTGGCCTTCATCGAATAATGCAGGGCGATTTCCTGCGGCAGGTGGCGGCGCACGTGCGCCACGCGCGCGCTCAGGAGCGCGCGGTCATAGGCATAGAAAGGGGTACTGCCGACGCGCTGGGCCAGGCGCGGCAAGGCGATGCCGCCGACCTGCAGGCAGCCGTCGGCGACCGGAAACAGGGTTTGGCTGGCGTGGAGGGGCTTGGACGTCATGCTGGTTGATCGAACAGGGTGAGATAGGGTTCGCGCAGGCTCTTGCGATCGAGCTTGCCGTTCGGGTTGCGCGGGAAGGGCGCATGCGCCAGCACGACGTGCGCCGGCACCATCCAGCTGGGCAGCTGGCGCTGGCACTGGCGCTGCAGGGCGGCGCCGTCCAGGCCCGGCTCGCGCGGCAGGGCCAGCAGCACGATGGCCTGGCCCAGCGCAGGGTGGGGCACGCCGAAGGCGACCGCCTCGGCCACCAGGCCGGTGGCGTACGCCCCCTCCTCGACCTCGGTCGGGCTGACCCGGTAGCCGGACACCTTGATCATGTCGTCGCTGCGCCCGATGAAGTACAGGTAGCCGTCGCGGTCCATGCGCACGGTGTCGCCCGACCACACCGCCATTTCGGTCAGCGGCAGGCCCGGCGGCTGGCCGGGCGCGGGACGGAAGCGCTCGGCGGTACGCGCCGGATCGTTCCAATAGCCCAGCGACACCAGCGCGCCGCGGTGCACCAGCTCGCCCGGCTCGTCCGGCGCGCAGGGCGTGCCGTCCGGGCGCACCACCATCACTTCGGCGTTCGGAATCGCCCGCCCCATCGAGTCGGGGCGGCGGTCCAGCTCCGACGGCGGCAGGTAGGTGGAACGGAAAGCCTCGGTCAGGCCGTACATCAGGAACAGCTCGGCCCGCGGCAGCGCGCGCCGCAGCGCCTCCACCGTGGTGCGCGGCATGGCGCCGCCGGAATTGGTCAGGTAGCGCAGGCTGCAGTCGGCGGGCCAGTCGAGGGCGGCGAGCTGCTGCCACAGCGGCGGCACCGCGGCCAGTCCGGTGATGCGCTCGCCCACCACGGCTTGCAGGATGTCTTTCGGGAACAGATAGTTCATCAGCACCGCGGTGGCGCCGGCCAGGAAGGCGCAGGTCAGCTGGCTCAGGCCGTAGTCGAAGCTGAGCGGCAGCACCGACAGCACGCGGTCGTCCGCACGCAGGTCCAGGTAGGACGCCACGCTCTGCGCGCCAGCCACCATGTTCCGGTGCGACAGCACCACGCCCTTCGGCTTGCCGGTGCTGCCTGACGTGTAGAGGATGGCGGCCATGTCGGCGTCGATGGCGCGCCGCTGCGCCAGCGCATCGGGTGCGGGCGGGGTCTGCGCCGCTTCCCAGCCGTGCACGGCAAACCCGGACGACGGGGCCGGGGCCGATGCCGCGCCGGTGACGAACACACTGCGCAGGTCCGGGCAATCGGCCAGCGCCGCTTCCATCTGCGCCAGGCGCTCGGCCGACGTCACCAGTACGCGCACATTGCAGTCGGCCAGGATGTGGGCCACCTGGGCCGCCTTGAGCTGGGGATTGACCGGCACGAAGACGGCGCCGGCCAGGGACGCGCCGAACATCGCGGCCACGTTCTCGATCCGCTTGTCGAGGTAGACCGCGACCCGTTCGCGGCGCCGCACGCCGGCCGCCAGGAAGGCGCCCGCGGCCAGCTCGACGGCGCCGGCCAGGGCGGCATAGTCGAGGCGGCGGGAACCGTCCACCAGGGCTTGCGCGGAGGGGGAACGGCGGGCGGCGGCGAAGATGAAGTCGTGAATCAGGTCGGCCATGGCAAACAAGGTAAACGCGGCGCGCGCCGCAGCCCGTCATCTTACCATCGGCCGCAGTCCAGGCGCACGGCGACGCCGGTGCGTGGCAATTTTCGGCCGCCGGTTTATACTGGGCCATGCTTGCCGCCATGCGCTCCAATCGTCCCGCCATTCCGCTCGCGCCGGTGCTGTCTCTGGCTTCCTTCCGCCGGGACGGCGGCGCGCGCGCCCTCACTGTGCTCGACGCGGGCGCAGCGCGCCTGGTCACCAGCGGCCGGGTTGCGATTGCCCTGGCCCTGCGCGAGCTGGGCGTCGGTGCCGGCGACAGCGTGCTGCTGCCTGCCTACCACAGCGCCTCGATGGTGCCGCCGGTGCTGTGGCGCGGCGCCCTGCCCCTGTTCTACCGCGTCGGTCCGGATGGCCAGGCCGACCTGGACGACATCGCCGCCCGCATCGCCCCGCACACGCGGGTGCTGGTGGCGACCCATTTCTTCGGTTTTCCGCAGCCGCTGGCCGCCCTGCGCGCCCTGTGCGACGCGCGCGGCATCGCCCTGCTGGAAGACTGCGCCCACGCTTTCATCGGCGAGCACGAAGGCAGGCCGCTGGGATCCTGGGGCGACTACGCGGCCGCCAGCATCATGAAATTCCTTCCCCTGTACGAGGGCGGCGCCCTGGTCTCGGCGCGCCGCGACCTGTCCGCGCTCAGGCTGCTCCCGGCCGGACCGGGCTTCGAGCTGAAGGCGGCTTTCAACACGCTGGAACGCGGCTTCAGTTTCGGCCGCCTGGGCGCCCTGCGCGCGGCCTTGTGGCTGCCGCTGCGCGCCAAGGACCTGGCCTGGCGCGCGCTCAAGCGCAGCAGGCCGCCGCGCGCCCAGCTGGCCCCGGCGTCTTCCGACAGCGGCTACGGCTTCGACCCGGCCTGGGCCGACAAGCGCGCCTCGCGCTGCACCCGCCTGATCCTCGCCCTGTCGTCGCCGGCGCGGGTGGCGGCGCGCCGCCGTGAGCATTACCTGCGGCTGCAGCAGGCGCTGCAAGGATTGCCCGGCGTGCGGCCGCTGCATGCATCCCTGCCTGAAGGCGTCTGCCCCTGGCTGTTCCCGCTGGTGGCCGAGGACCCGGACGGCCTGGCGCGGCGCCTGCTGGCGGACGGCGTCCCCCTGACCCGCTTCGGCTATCCGCTGTGGGAAGGCATGGACCCGGCGGCATGTACGCACGCCGCCTATCTGTCGCGCCATGTGCTGGGCCTGCCCTGCCACCAGGAACTGGACGACAGCGAAGCCACGTGGCTGGCCGACGCGCTGCGCAGGGCGGCGCTGGCATGAGCAAGCGCATGACCATGAGCTGGACCCTGGCGCCGGCCAGCGAATTCGGCGCCCATCGCGGCGACTGGGCCGCCCTGCACGCCGCCGCCGGCGGCTCCGCCGTGCTTGCCCCGGACTTCGTCGCGCCCCTGCTGGCCGCCTTCGCCGCCGGCCCCGAGCTGCTGGCGACCTGCCGCGGCGACGGGCGCCTGCTGGCCATGGCCGTGCTGGCGCCCTCGCGGCGCGGCGCCTGGGCCAGCTTCCAGCCGGCGCAGGCGCCGGTCGGGCTGTGGCTGCAGCTGCCCGGCCTCGACAGTGGGCTGCTGGTGCGCGCCCTGTTCGGCGCCCTGCCGGGTTTCCCGCTGCTGTGCGCCCTGACCCAGATGGATCCGATGCTGATGCCGCGGCCGTCCGGCGGCCCCGCGCTGGGCACGCTCGACTACATCCGCACCGCGCGCGTGACCCTGTCCGGCGGTTTCGACGCCTACTGGGATGCGCGCGGCAAGAACCTGCGCAGCAACCTCAAGAAGCAGCGCAACCGGCTCGAACGCGAGGGCGTGGCGGGACGCCTGGACATCGCGCGCGCGCCGGGCGCGATGGCCCAGGCCGTGCTCGACTACAGCCGGCTGGAAGGCAGCGGCTGGAAGGCCGGCGCCGGCACCGCGGTGCGCGCCGACGACGCCCAGGGACGCTTCTACCGGGCCATGCTCGAAGCGATGGCCAGCCGCGATGCGGCCAGCGTCTACCGCTATTACCTTGGCCAGGAGCTGGTCGCGATGGACCTGTGCATCGAGGACCGCGACAGCATCGTGGTGCTCAAGACCGCTTACGACGAGAACGCGCCGGCCTGGCTGTCGCCGGCCCTCCTGATGCGCGAGGAAGCGATGCGCGCGCTGTTCGCCTCCGGCCGCTTCGCGCGTCTCGAATTCTATGGCCGCGTCATGGAATGGCACACGCGCTGGACGGAAGAGGTGCGCACTATGTACCATGTCAATCATTATCGCTGGCCTGCGCTGCGGCATCTCCATGCCCTGCGCGAGGCGCGCCGGCGCCGGGCCTCCGGCGCGCCAATCGACGAACAACCATCATGACGTATCTGGACCAAGTCAAAACCATCCTCACCGACGTGCTCGGACTCGGCGCGTCCGGCGCCGCCCTCGGCGCCGACACACCGCTGCTGGGCAGCCTGCCCGAGCTCGACTCGATGGCCGTGGTGAGCCTGATCGGCGCGCTCGAGGAGCATTTCGGCATCGCCATCGACGACGACGACATCAGCGCCAGCACCTTCGCCACCGTCGGCAGCCTGGCCGCCTTCGTCGAAGAACGCGCCGCCTAGATGCCCCGCCCCGCCGCCGCTCCGGCCGAGCCGTTTTTCCTCGACACCGCCGCCGGCCGGCGCTTCTGCCTGTTCCATGCGCCCCAGGGCGCCTGCCGCGGCGCGCTGCTCTATGTCCATCCCTTCGCCGAAGAGATGAACCGGGCGCGCCGCATGGCGGCGCTGCAGGCGCGCGCCTTCGCGGCCCGCGGGGTCGGGGTGCTGCTGCTCGACCTGCACGGCTGCGGCGACAGCGACGGCGATTTCGCCGACGCCGGCTGGGACGGCTGGCTGGCCGACATCGATGCCGGCCGCGCCTGGCTCGAGGCGCGCCTCGGACGCACGGCCGGCCTGTGGGGCCTGCGCCTGGGCGGCCTGCTGGCCCTGCAGGCCGCCCACCGCGCGTCCCGGCCGCCGGAACAGGTGCTGCTGTGGCAGCCGGTGACCGCAGGCCTGGCCCACCTCAACCAGTTCCTGCGCCTGCGCCTGGCGGCCGACATGCTGGCCGGCGGGGCGCATGGCGGCGCGGAGGCCCTGCGCGCCTGCCTGCGGGCCGGCGAGACGATCGAGATCGCCGGCTACGGCCTGACCGAGGCGCTGGCGGGCGGCATGGAGCAAGCCGACGCGGCGCCCCTGTCCCTGCCCTGCCCGGTGCACTGGTTCGAGCTGGCGGCCGAAGCGGGCCGCCCCATGCCGCCGGCGGCCGCGCGCGTCGCCTCCATCTGGCAGGCGCGCGGCGCCCGGGTCCATCAGGAGCTGGTGCAGGGACCGCCGTTCTGGTCCACGCCTGAAGTGGCAGAGGCGCCGGCCCTGGTGCGCGCCAGCCTCGCCTGCTTCGCGGAGGCCGCCCATGCTTGAGCGGGCCCTGGCCTTTGCTTCCGGCGACGCCTGGCTGTACGGGATCGCCAGCCTGCCGGACCAGGCGCCGGGCCACGACCTCGGCGTGCTGATCGTGGTCGGCGGACCGCAATACCGCGCCGGCAGCCACCGGCAGTTCACCCTGCTCGCACGCGACCTGGCGGCGGCCGGCATGCCGGCCCTGCGCTTCGATTACCGGGGCATGGGCGACAGCGACGGCCAGGTTGGCGGCTTCGAGCACGCCGGTGCGGACCTGCGCGCCGCCATCGACCGCTTCCAGCAGGAGGCGCCGTCGGTGAAGCGGGTGGTGCTGTGGGGCCTGTGCGACGGCGCCACCGCCGCCGCGCTGTATGCGCCCCAGGACGGGCGCGTGGCCGGGCTGGCCCTGCTCAATCCATGCTTGAGCGGGCCCTGGCCTTTGCTTCCGGCGACGCCTGGCTGTACGGGATCGCCAGCCTGCCGGACCAGGCGCCGGGCCACGACCTCGGCGTGCTGATCGTGGTCGGCGGACCGCAATACCGCGCCGGCAGCCACCGGCAGTTCACCCTGCTCGCACGCGACCTGGCGGCGGCCGGCATGCCGGCCCTGCGCTTCGATTACCGGGGCATGGGCGACAGCGACGGCCAGGTTGGCGGCTTCGAGCACGCCGGTGCGGACCTGCGCGCCGCCATCGACCGCTTCCAGCAGGAGGCGCCGTCGGTGAAGCGGGTGGTGCTGTGGGGCCTGTGCGACGGCGCCACCGCCGCCGCGCTGTATGCGCCCCAGGACGGGCGCGTGGCCGGGCTGGCCCTGCTCAATCCATGGGTGCGCACGGAACAAGGCGCCGCGCGCGCCGCCGTCCGCCATTACTACCGGGCGCGCCTGTTCGATCCGGGGCTATGGAAAAAGATCGCGAGCGGCCGCTTCGACTGGCGCGCGGCCCTGTCCTCGCTGCGGCGCACGCTGGCGGCCGCGCGCGGCGCGCCGGCGCAAGACGGCGCCGCAGCCGCAGCCGCGCCCGCGGCCCTGCCCGAGCGCATGTACGCGGCGCTGACGCGCTTCGACGGACGGATACTGGTGCTGCTGAGCGGCGCCGACCTGACCGCCCAGGAATTCGCGGACCTGGACAGCGGCCCGGGGCCGTGGCGGCGGCTGCTGGAAGCGCCGCGCGTCACGCGCCACCGCCTGGATGGCGCCGACCATACGCTGTCGCGCCGCGAATGGCAAAGCCAGGCCACGCAATGGACGCGCGCCTGGCTCGGGAAGATGCAGGCGCTCAGCCGGTCTTGATGCCGTGCCGTCCCATCAGGTCGTAGAGGGTCGGGCGGCTGATTCCCAGCACTTCCGAGGCCTTGACGATGTTGCCGTCGACCCGGGCCAGGGCCTTGACGATGGCCTTGTACTCGGCTTCGTCGCGCACCTGGCGCAGGTTGATCGGCTCTTCCACGGCGCCCTCGCCCGGCAGGCCGAGGTCGTCGGCGACGATGGTGTTCCCGTCCGCCATGATCACCGCGCGCTTGATCACGTTCTCCATCTCGCGCACATTGCCCGGCCACTGGTAGGCTTCGATCGCCGCGATCGCGTCCGGCGAGAAGTGCAGCGCCGCGCGTGACTCCTGGGCGCAGAACTTGTTCTTGAAGTGATGCGCCAGCAGCGCGCTGTCGCCTTCGCGGGTACGCAGCGGCGGGATGGTGACCACGATCTCGGACAGGCGGTAATACAAGTCCTCGCGGAAGCGCCCTTGTGCGCACAATTCCTTGAGCTTCTGGTGGGTCGCGCAGACGATGCGCACGTCGACCGGAATCTCCTCATGGCCGCCGATGCGCTCGATCACGCGCTCCTGCAGGAAGCGCAGCAGCTTGGCCTGCAGCGCCATCGGCAGGTCGCCCACCTCGTCGAGGAAGAAGGTGCCGCCGTGGGCCAGTTCGACCTTGCCCTTGGTCTGCTTGGCCGCGCCGGTGAAGGCGCCCTTTTCGTAGCCGAACAGTTCGCTCTCGAGCAGGTTCTCGGGAATCGCGGCGCAGTTGATCGCCATGAAGCGCTCCTTGGAACGCGGCGACAGCTGGTGCACGGCGCGCGCCAGCACTTCCTTGCCGGTGCCCGATTCGCCCAGCAGCATTACCGAGGCCGAGGTCGGAGCCACCTTTTCGATGTTGCGGCAGACCTTGAGCATGCCGGGGTCGCGCGAGATCACGCCGGACAGCGGCGAATCGGCCTGGTTCTGCTGCATGCGGCGGTTCTCCTGCTGCAGATTGTGCAGGAAGAAGGCGCGCTGGATCACCAGGTTCAGCACCTCGGGGTCGACCGGCTTCTGGTGGAAGTCGTAGGCGCCCAGGCCGATCGCCTTGACCGCGTTGCTGTGATCCTGGTTGCCGGTCAGGACGATGACGCGCGTATCCGGCGCCAGCGCCAGGATCTGCTGCAGGGTGGCCAGGCCTTCGGTGGAGCCGTCCGGGTCGGGCGGCAGGCCCAGGTCCATGGTCACCACCGCCGGTTCGTGGCGGCGGATCTGGGCCAGGGCCGCTTCGCGGTCGCCGGCGACGGCGACGTCGTAGGCGTCCAGGCTCCATTTGAGCTGTTTCTGCAGCCCGGGATCGTCTTCGATGATGAGTAGCTTGGGTTTATTCTGTGTCACGTTGTCCTCGGGTTGGTCTCTTCAGGCGGCCTTCGAGGCCTGTTGTGTTTCTTGCTGCGAATTCTGCCTTGCTTCCTGCCGATACAGCGGCAGCGCCACGCGGAAGGTGGTGCCGCGTCCCGGCGAGCTGCTGACCTCCAGGCTGCCGCCCAGTTCATTGATATATTCGCGGCTCTCGAACACGCCGATGCCCATGCCGGCCGACTTGGTCGAGTCGAAGGGCTTGAACAGGCGCTCGCGGATGAATTCCTCGCTCATGCCTTCGCCGGTGTCGACGATCTCGACGACGCCGCCGGCCGCGCTCTCGGCGACGCGCACCGTGACGCTGCCGGTGCGCGGCGTGGCTTCGATCGCGTTCTGGATCAGGTGGCCCACCACGCGCTCCAGGCGCTCGCGCTCGGCCAGCACGCGCAGGCCCCTGGCCTCGATGCGCAGCTGCGGATGCGGCTCGAAGGCCCCCTTCAGCGCCACCGCCTGGCGCACCACGTCCTCGATCGCCAGCACGGCCGGCTTTTCCTGGTTGGTGGTGCGGCTGAGCTTTTGCAGCAGCAGCTTCATCTTCTGCACCGACAGGTCGATGGTTTCCAGCATGTCGGCCTGGAATTCGGGATTGTCCTTGTGGCGCGCGGCGTTGGCGTTCATCAGCGACAGCTGGGCCACCAGGTTCTTCAGGTCGTGCACCACGAAGGTCGACATGCGGTTGAAGGATTCGAACTGGCGCGCCACCGTGAGCGCGTTGGCCGCATCCTGCTGGGCCAGCTGGCTGGCGGCCTGGCTGCCGGCGATCTCGAGCAGGTCGATCACTTCCCAGTTCAGCTCCATCGGGCTGCGCGAGGTCTGCAGCAGCACGAAGCCGAACAGGCGCGCGTGCAGGATCAGCGGCACCACCAGCCAGGCGCGCGGATAGCCGGCCAGCCATTCCGGCAGCACCAGGGCGTCGTACTTGTCGGGCGTCTGCGCGAATTCCTGCACGTCGATCACCCACTGGCTCGATTCCAGGAACTGGCAGAAGGCCGAGTCGGCCGGTTCGGAACTGCTGGCCGCCGGGGCCTGCCAGTGCGCGGCGGGCTCGAAGCGGCCCGATTCGCGGCGCTGCCACAAGACCCCGCCCGGGCTTTCGACCAGGGCGGCGACCGCCTCGATCACGCGCTCGCCCAGGCCCGGTCCCGGTTCGGACAGGGTTCGGGTGAAGCGCAGCCATTCTTCGCGGTAGTCATAGTTATAGCTGTAGAAATGCTTGCTGATGAAGACCTTGAGGCGGGCGCGGAAGCTGCCCGAGAACAGCACCCCGACCAGCACCACCAAGGCCACGAACAGGAAGGCCACCTGCATCACCACGCCCCAGCTGCCGCCGAAGAAGCGCAGGTAGTAGCCGGCCGAGCCCATCGCCAGCAGGTAGATGGCCGAGCCGAACAGCGCGGTCGAGTGGAACATGGCGCGCCGCGACACCGCCAGCGGCGATTCCCACAGCTTGCTGCGGCCCAGCGCGACCACCAGCAGGGGCACGCTGAGCGCGTTGACGACGCCGCGCGCGGCCCAGATGTCCGGGTCGATCTCGCGGAACAGCATGGCGTGGCTGAACAGGTAGAAGTCGTAGGCGAACATGGCGCCGATACCCAGGCAGGCGAACTTGACCGCCCAGCGCTCCTGCAGCGAACGGCTGCGGTAGACCTGTTCGACCAGCAGCAGGCCGGCGATCGCCAGGCCCACGCGCAGGGTCACCGGCACCAGTCCCAGGCCGCTGTGGGCCAGGTCCCAGCGTCCCAGCACCGCCATGCCGAACAGGGCGATGAAGCCCAGCGCGGCCAGGGCCGTGCCCTTGCGCAGGCGCAGCGGCAGGCGGCTGTGGGGATCGCGCACGCGTCCCGCGAGCAGGCCCAGGAACAGCATCCAGGCGGCGTTGCGCAGGATGCCTGCGGCGTCCGAAGCCACCGACCACAGTTCCTCGCGCCAGGCGGCCCAGGCCAGCAGGCCGGCCCACAGGCTGGTAAACAGGCAGGCGGCGGCCAGGGCCGCGCCGTAGGGGCGCGCGCGCCAGCCGGCCAGCATGGGTACGCCGAGGACGAAGAAGCACACGGCCGCCAGGGCGTGGCTGTAGACCGCGATGCTGGTCAGGGAAGTGGCATCCATCTTCAGGCGTTGGCGATCGGGGGACAGTCGGGAAAAGGATCCGGCGGCCCTGCTTGCAGGCCGCCGGATGGCATCAACGGCCGCTGCGGAACAGCACGACCTTGAGCGTATTGATCAGGATCAGAATGTCCAGGAACAGGCTATTGTTCTTGACATAGTACAGGTCGTACTGGAGCTTCTGCAATGCGTCCTCGGCCGAGGAGCCGTAGCCGTAGCGCACCTGGGCCCAGCCGGTGATGCCCGGCTTGACGCTGTGGCGCACGTTGTAATACGGGACCACCTCGATCAGCTGCTCGACGAAGTAGGGGCGTTCCGGGCGCGGGCCGACGAAGGACATCTCGCCGGTGAAGACGTTGAGGATCTGCGGCAGTTCGTCGATGCGGGTCTTGCGCATGAAATTGCCGACGCGGGTGATGCGCGGATCGTCCTGGGCGGCCCACTGCGGCTTGCCGTTCTTCTCGGCGTCGGCGCGCATCGAGCGGAACTTGTGCACGCGGAAGGTCTTGCCGTCCTTGCCGACCCGCTCCTGCGAGTAGAACACCGGGCCGCGGTCTTCCAGCCACACGGCCACGGCCGCGGCCAGCATCAGCGGGAAGGTCATCACCAGGATCAGGACGCTGCACACCAGGTCGAAGCTGCGCTTCATGAAGGTGCGCACGAAGCTCTGGTCGAAGCCGCCGCCGAACACCAGCCACGAGGGCTGGAGCGAGTCGACGCGGATCTGGCAGGTCTCGCGCTCGAAGAAGGTGGCGGCGTCGGTGACCTTGATGCCCTGCAGCTTGCAGTCGAGCAGCTCCTTGATCGGGAAGCCGCCGCGGCGGTTCTGCACCGAGACCACGATCTCTTCCACGTTGTACTGGCGCGCCAGCTTGACCAGGGAGTCGCCGTCGCGCATCTTGAGCAGACTCGCCGAGGGCACGCACAGCTCTTCGCTCGGGCCGGGCAGGAAGCCGGCGATGTCGTACTTGTGGTAGCGCGACTTGCTGGTGGCCAGCTCGCTGCATTCCTTGGCCAGCGGGCCGCCGCCCAGGAACATGATGCGCGACTGCAGGAAGCGCGCTTCCGAGGTCTTGAAGAACACCATGCGGGCCAGGAAGATGCCGATCCCGGACAGGGCGAACACCAGCACCATGGTGCCGCGGCCCAGGTAGAGCTCGGGCGCCACGTAGAACACCAGGGCCAGGATCATGAAGCCCATCACGAAGGACGGCATCAGCTTCATGAAGAAGGGATGGCGCAGGCCCTCGTCGTAGTCGAGCTGGTACATGCCCATCGCGCTCATGCTGAAGATGATCGCGGCCGTGAAGGCGACGGCGGACGTGAAGAAGTGGTCGATGTGGTGCGCGACCGCGGCGTCGCCGTACTCGAGCATCCGCACCGCGGCGCCGACGTAGGCGGCGCCCAGCACCACCAGCACCTCGACGAACAGGAGCAGGAACACGATCTTCGACACATAGTGGTTAGAGATCCTAAACACGGCAGCCTCCGAACTTGTTATTACTTTTCTGGATATGCATGGGTGTCCCGGTTACTGCGGCAAGTTGCGGACATACCAGTCCATGGCCTGCTTCAAGCCTTCGCCGATGCGGTGCGTGGGCTGGTAGCCCAGCAGCGCCGCGGCCTTGCCGATGTCCGCCTGCGAATGGCGCACGTCGCCGCGGCGGAAATCCACGTACTGCGGCTCGTGCCCTGCCACGTGCGCGTAGCGCTCCGCCAGCAGGGAGCGCATCATGCCGTACAGCTGGTTCAGGGTGGTGCGGTCGCCCAGGGCGATGTTGTATACCTGGCCGGCCGCCTCCTTGTCCGCGGTCGCGGCCAGGAGGTTGGCCTGGACCACGTTGTCGATGTAGCAGAAGTCGCGGCTGGTCTCGCCGTCGCCGTTGATGCGCAGCGGCTGGTTGCGGATCAGGGCGCTCACCCACTGGGGAATCACGGCGGCATAGGCGCCGTGCGGATCCTGGCGCGGGCCGAACACGTTGAAATAGCGCAGGCCGATCGCCTCGGTCCCGTAGGTGCGGCCGAACACGTCGGCGTACAGCTCGTTGACGTACTTGGTCACCGCATAGGGCGAGAGCGGCTTGCCGATGCGGTCCTCGACCTTGGGCAAGGCCGGATGGTCGCCGTAGGTCGAGCTCGAGGCGGCGTAGACGAAACGCTTGACGCCGGCGTCGCGTGCGGCGACCAGCATGTTGAGGAAGCCGTCGATGTTGACCGCGTTGGTGAGCGCCGGGTTATCGATGGAGCGCGACACCGAGCCGAGCGCGGCCTGGTGCAGCACGAAGTCCACGCCCTCGCAGGCGCGCGCGCAGTCGGCCGGATTGCGGATATCGCCTTCGATGAAATTAAATTTCATCCAGGCCCCTTCCGTGACCGAATCTTTCACCTGTTCCAGGTTGTGGCGGTGGCCGGTGGCGAAGTTGTCGAGGCCGGTGACGCGCTGGTTCAGCTTGAGCAGGGCTTCCACCAGGTTCGAACCGATGAAGCCTGCCGCACCGGTCACTAACCAGTGGTAGCTGTGAAGGGCGAGGTGATGCTGGACTTCCTGAAACTTATTCACGTTTGGGGCACTTTCTGATTGACGCCGGCGCCTCGCAGGCGCCGGGGCCGGTGCGGCCGCCGCCGGCAGCGGCGGCCTTTCATACTGATCGACGCAATTACATGCGCCAGACGCAATAGCCGGCTTCGCGCAGCGCCTTGGGATCGAACTGCGCCTTGACGTCGATGAAGCAGCCGTTGTCGTTGAGCTTGGACTGGAAATCGGTCAGCGACAGGGCCAGCACTTCCTTGTGCGGCACGGCGACGACCACGGCGTCGGCCTTCGGCAGGCTGTCCCAGCTTTCCAGCTTGATGCCGTACTCGTGCTCGGACTCTTCCGAATCGGCCACCGGGTCGTAGACATGCACGTCCACGCCGTAGCTCTGCAGCTCGTGGATGATGTCGGCCACCTTCGAGTTGCGCAGGTCGGGGCAGTTTTCCTTGAAGGTCAGGCCGATCACGTTGACCTTCGAACCCTTGACGTGGAAGCCCGAGGAGATCATCGACTTGACGGTTTTTTCCGCCACGTACTTGGCCATGCCGTCGTTGATGCGGCGGCCCGCCAGGATCACCTGCGGGTGGTAGCCGATCATCTCGGCCTTGTGGGTCAGGTAGTAGGGATCGACGCCGATGCAGTGGCCGCCCACCAGGCCCGGACGGAAGGGCAGGAAGTTCCACTTGGTGCCGGCGGCCTTCAGCACTTCCAGGGTGTCGATGCCGATCTTGTCGAAGATGATCGCCAGTTCGTTCATCAGGGCGATGTTCAGGTCGCGCTGGGTGTTCTCGATTACCTTGGCAGCCTCGGCCACCTTGATGCTGGAAGCGCGATAGACGCCGGCCGTCACGACATGTTCGTACAGCTTGGCGATGCGCTCGAGCGACTCCTCGTCGTCGCCGGAGACGACCTTGAGGATGGTGGTCAGGGTGTGTTCCTTGTCGCCCGGGTTGATGCGCTCCGGCGAGAAGCCGACGTGGAAGTCCTCTTTCCACTTCAGGCCCGATTCCTTCTCGAGGATGGGGATGCAGACCTCTTCGGTCGCGCCCGGATAGACGGTCGATTCGTAGACGACGACCGCGCCGCGCTTCATGTTCTTGCCGACCGACTTGCTGGCGCCGATCAGGGGCGTGAAGTCGGGATTGTGGGCGATGTCGACCGGGGTCGGGACGGCGACGATGATGTAATCGGCCTGGGCCAGCAGCGACGGGTCGGTACTCACCTCGAGGTGGCGCGCCGCTTGCAGCTGCTCGCTCGACACCTCGCCGGTCGGATCGACGAACTTCTTGTAGTTCTCGATTTTGGAGGCCGACAGGTCGAAGCCGATGGTCCGTCCCTTTTTGCCGTATTCGACTGCCAGTGGCAAACCGACATATCCCAGTCCTACTACCGCGACGACTTCATCTGCTTTCATTATCGGGTTCCGTTTGAAAATTAAGTTTTGCTATATTGCTAACACAATATACCATGGGATCGTTCCTTGACTCAATGCGAACGCCACGACTGTCAATAAGAAACAACGACTTGTTAACAATGTCTGTTGCTATCTTGTCGATCAGTATGGTCCAGCTTGAAAAGCCTGCTTCCGCGCTTGTACCGGGCTTCCCGCCACATCGGCGCGGACTTTACAATATCTTAACAGTTTCAAAAAAAACAGTTCCAGAACGCATTGAATCGTGCGCAGGCCACACAATTCGTTCATACGATACCTCAGCGGCATTGCATATAATATAAAAACTTAATGTCAATGACGTTTCCATCTGAAACAACAACACGCGGGAAGCCAGAATGTTGGACGGGCTGAATCTTTTCTATACGGATGACAAGGAACACGGCGCCGCGCTCGATCGCTTTGTCCGCCAGCACCCCGAGGGCACGCCCTATCACCTGAGCGCCTGGCGCGCCGCGGTGGCGGATGCCTACGGCTACTCCGCCAGGACCCTGGCCGCCTTCGACGGCGCCGCACTGCTTGCTTGCCTGCCTGTCTGCATCGTGGCGCGTCCCTTCGGGAAACCGCGCTGGAGCGCCCTGCCATTCTGCGACGTCGGCGGCCCCCTGGCGTCCACCCCCGCCCTGGCCGCGGCGCTGAGCAGGCGCGTGGCCAGTGACGCCGCCGAAGCCGGCGCCGCCGGCTTCGAGGCACGCGGCTCGGTCAGCATGCCGAGCGCGGAAGACGCCCTGGAGGGACGCAAGGTGCGCATGCTGCTCGAGCTGCCCGCGAGCGCAGAGGCGCTGATGCAGGGCTATCCGCCGAAACTGCGCAGCCAGATCCGCAAGGCCGAGAAGAACGGCTTGAACGCGGCGATCGAAACCGGGCCGGCGGCGCTGGCCGCCTTCTACGAGGTCTACAGCAAGAACATGCGCCGCCTCGGCAGCCCGCCGCATAGCCAGGCCTGGTTCGCAGCGGTGTTGCGGCGCTACGGCGATGAGGCTTTCCTGGCTGTGGTGCGCCGGGAAGGCAAAGCGGTCGGGGCCGGGCTGGTCCTGCTGTGCGGCGGCCGCGCCGCCATCCCCTGGGCATCGACCTTGAGCGAATACAACGCGCTGGCGCCGAACATGCTGCTGTACTGGACCATCCAGGCCCATCTGTGCGGGCTGGGCGTGCGCCGCTTCGACTTCGGACGCTCGACCTATGGCGAAGGCACCTACAAGTTCAAGAAACAGTGGGGAGCGCTTCCCTATGCGCTCGACTGGCAGGAATGGGACGGCGCCGGACAACCGCGCGCCGAACAGGCAAGCGCCCCGGCCGGAGGCAGCCTGCGGCCGCTGGTCGAACAGCTGTGGCAGCGCCTGCCCCTGAGCGTCGCCAATACGGTGGGGCCGCGGCTGCGCCGCTATATCACACTATGATGCGCACACGTCCTTCGCTTATCTTGCTTAATAACACTTTCAATTTTATTATCTCCAGACCGGTCCGCCCCTCCCAGGCTAATTGATGAAGCTATTGACGTTCAGCACTCTGTTCCCCAACGAAAAGCAGCCCGGGCACGGCATTTTCGTCGAGACACGGCTACGCGAGCTGGTCGCCAGCGGGCAGGTGAGCTCGCGGGTCGTCGCGCCGGTGCCCTGGTTCCCCTCCAGCCACCCGCGCTTCGGCCAGTATGCGCTCTACGCCGGCGTGCCGGCGCGCGAGCGCCGCCATGGGCTGGAGATCCATCATCCACGTTACGTGGCCTTGCCCAAGGTCGGCATGAACGTCGCGCCCATGCTGCTGGCCCAGGGCGCCAAGCGCGAAATCGGCCGCATCCTGGACCAGGGCTACGACTTCGACGCCATCGACGCCCATTATTTCTACCCCGACGGGGTGGCTGCCGCGATGCTGGGGCGCTATTTCAACAAGCCCGTAGTCATCACGGCGCGCGGCTCGGACGTCAACCTGCTGCCCCGCTACCCCCTGCCGCGCCGCATGATCCAGTGGGCTGCCCGCCAGGCCAAGGGCATCATCACGGTCAGCAACGCATTGAAGGAAGGCCTGGTGCAGCTGGGCGTGGCGCCGGCGGCCATCACTCCGCTGCGCAACGGCGTCGACCTGGAGAAGTTCCACCCCATGAACCGCGATGCCGTGCGCGCCGCGCTCGGGCTGCGCCGCTTCACCCTGATCTCGGTCGGCCACCTGGTCGAGCTCAAGGGCCACCACCTGGTGATCGGCGCCCTGCCCCGGCTGCCCGACACGGAGCTGCTCGTCGCCGGCAGCGGCCCGGAACGGGCGCGCCTGGAAGCCCTGGCCCGGACCCTGGGCGTGGCCGACCGGGTGCGCTTCCTGGGCGCCGTGCCGCACGCCGAACTGGCCCAATATTTCAATGCGGCCGACCTGATGGTCCTGGCCTCCAGCCGCGAAGGCTGGGCCAACGTCCTGCTCGAGTCGATGGCCTGCGGCACCCCGGTGGTGGCCAGCCGGGTGGGCGGCTCGCCCGAAGTGGTGGCCGCCCCCGAGGCCGGCATCCTGATGGGGCAGTACAGCAGCGAGGGCGTGGCCGAAGCGGTCCAGCGCCTGCGCGAGCGCCAGCCGGACCGCGGCGCGGCGCGGCGCTACGCCGAAGGCTTCAGCTGGGACTTCACCACCCGCGGCCAGATCGATCTGTTCCAGAAAATCATCGTGGAACACGCGGCATGAGCACTTATCAGCGCTCGGCAGCCCCCGTTCCCATGCTGGTGCGCGCCATCGGCAACAGCTACGCGCTGTGGCAGGCGGGGCGCGCGCGCCTGTGCATCGTCACCTACCACCGCATCCTCGAAGCGCACGACCCGCTGCTGGAAAACGAGCCGGACGTGGCCACCTTCCGCGAACACATGAAGATGCTGGCGGACTGCTTCAAGGTGCTGTCCCTGGACCAGGCGCTGGCAGCCTTGCGCGAGAACCGCCTGCCGCCGCGCGCCGTCTGCATCACCTTCGACGACGGCTACCGCTCCACCCACGACCTGGCGCTGCCGGTGCTGCGCGAGTTCGGCCTGCCCGCCACGGTGTTCGTCACCAGCGGCTACGTGGACAGCGCCGAGAACATGTGGAACGACCGCATCGCCGACGCCGTGCGCGGCGCTTCCGGCAGCGCACTCGACCTGCGCGCCGCCGGCGCCGGCATCGTGCCGATCGACGGCCTGGAGGCGCGCTGCGCCGCCGTGCAGGCCTTGACCTCGCGCGCCAAGTACCTGCCGCCCAGCGAGCGCCTGGACCTGATCGAAGCGCTGGAAGCGCTGGCCGGGCATGGCACCCGTCCGCTGATGCTGAGCAGCGAGATGGTGCGCACCCTGCACCGCTCGAACGTGACCATCGGCGCGCACACGGTCTCGCACCCGATCCTGACCAAGCTGCCGGATGCCGAGGCGCGCGCCGAGATCGAGGGCAGCAAGACGGCGCTGGAAGCCATCATCGGGGAGCCGGTACGCTATTTCGCTTATCCGAACGGCAAAGCGGAGCTGGACTTCGATGCCCGCCACACCGCGATGGTGCGCGAGGCCGGTTTCGCCGCCGCCTTCTCGACCGCCACCGGCGCGGTCGCGCCCGGCCAGGACCTGTACACGCTGCCGCGCTCGCGTCCCTGGGATGCCAGCACCTTCTTCTACATGCTGCGCCTGCTGCGCTGGCTGGCCAGCTGAACGCGGCAACACCGCCGACATCGATTGCCTTATCCGAAACCAGAAAGCCTCAGATGCAAAACAGTAGCACCCCGCCCCAGCCGGATACCCTGGAACTGCTGGCGCAGCGCGAGCCGGAGCATGAACCCCTCAGCGCACCGTCCGCGCCCGCTGCGCGCAAGGAAGCCAACCCGGCCGTGCTGCTGGTGGCCTTCCATTTTCCGCCGCAGCGCGGCAGCAGCGGCATCCAGCGCACGCTGAAGTTCTCCCAGCATCTTCCCCAGCTGGGATGGAAGCCGCTGGTGCTGTCGGCGCACCGGCGCGCCTATGCGGCCAGCAGCGACGACCAGATGGGCGACGTACCGGCCGACCTGGTGGTGCGGCGTCCCTTCGCCCTGGATTCCGGGCGCCACCTGGCGATCCGCGGCCGCTACCTGCGCCCGACCGCCCTGCCCGACCGCTGGGTCACCTGGCTGTTCGGGGCCGTACCGGCCGGCCTGAAGCTGATTCGCGAATTCCGCCCGCGCGTGATCTGGTCGACCTATCCGATCCCGACCGCGCACCTGATCGGCTACACCCTCAAGCGCCTGAGCGGACTGCCCTGGATCGCCGACATGCGCGACCCGATGACGGAGAAGAACACGCCCGAGAACCGCATGGTCTGGCATGCCTACCGCTGGGTGGAAAAGCTCACGGTGCGCAACTGCACCCGCCTGGTGTTCACGACCCCGGGAGCGCTGGCTCTGTACCGCGCGCGCTATCCGGAGGTGCCGGCCAGCCGCTTCCGCCTGATCGAGAACGGCTACGATGAAGACGACTTCGTGCGCGCCACCGCGAACTACCAGCCGGCGCCGCGCGGGGACGGTCCGCTGGTGCTGCTCCACAGCGGCATCATCTATCCGCTCGAGCGCGACCCCACGCCCATGCTGGCGGCTCTGGGCGAACTGCGCCGGGAAGGCCTGGTCGGTCCCGACAAGCTGCGCGTGGTATTGCGCGCCGCGGTGCACGAAGACCTGCTGAACCGCCTGATCGAACAATTCGGCTTGCAGGGCCTGGTGATGCTCGAGCCGCCGATTCCCTACCGCGCGGCGCTGGCCGAGATGCTGGATGCGGACGGCCTGCTGGTGATGCAGGCTGCGCACTGCAACGCCCAGATCCCGGCCAAGCTGTACGAATACATGCGGGCGCGCCGTCCGATCCTGGCGCTGACCGATCCCGAAGGCGATACCGCCGCCACCATGCGCAAGGCCGGTCTGGACACCATCGCGCGCCTGGACGACAAGGAAGATATCAAGTCCGGCCTGATGCGTTTCGTCGGCCTGCTGCGCGAAGGAAAAGCCCCGCTGCCGCCGGAAAACGCCAGCCAGTTCTACTCGCGCCGCTCGCGCAGCGAACAGCTGGCCGCTCTGCTCGACGAAGTGGTGCAGGAAGGCGCCCGGGCCTGATCAGCGTCGGTCCGCCGGCCGCGCGGCCAGTTGTTCCGGGGTCGAATAGATGGTGATGCCTTCGGCCGCGAGCGTGCGCAGGTGGTCGAAGAATCCGCGCGCCGGGATGAACCAGGCGTCGGCCTCTCCCACCCGGCCGTTGACGCGCAGGCCGGCGCGCTCGAACTCGCGCCGGAAATAGTCGCGCAGGTCTTCGCGTGCGGCATAGTCGATGCGGCGCGCCGCCACGTCCGGCGCGAACGGACGCACCGGCACCTCCCAGCGCTGTCCGGACTTGTCCAGGCAAGGCAGGCGGTAGGTGCGCGGCTCCCAGATCGGCTCGGGGAAAGCCTCGCCCAGCGCGTCTTCCACGACATGATAGAAGGTCACGGGCCCCATCGACACGCCCAGGCCCAGCACCTTGGCGCCCTCCAGGCCCACGAAGCGCTCCCAGGGCGAGCCTGCGCCGAAGATCGAGGGCGCTTCATGATGGCCGGAGGTCAGGTAGTCCGCATGGCGGCCCCAGGCCGACACCGAATGGGTCGGATGCAGGCTGCGGTGGGTGGCCGCCTCGCGCAGGAAGGTCTCGGGCAGGCGTCCCATGTTGGTGCCGTGGCTGCGCGGATCGAACACATAGCCTTCCAGCTCGCAGGTGGCCTTGACGGTGCCGGCCGGCAGGTAATAGGTCGGCACCAGCAAGGTGCCTTGCGGCCCCACGGCGTCCTGCAGCGCGCCGATCACGCTGGCGGCCCCGCCTTCCACATAGCCCAGGCTCTTCAGCGAGGAATGCAGGAAGACGGTGTCGCCGCGCGCGATGCCGAGGCGCGCCAGGTCCTGCGCCAGCCCGGCGCGGGTGACATGGCGGCCGGCCTGGCGCAGCTGCTGCTCGCTGCGCCGCCGCCGCAGCTGTTCCAGCCTGGCCTTGACGGCGCGCTTGAGCGGCTCAAGCATGGACGCCCGCTCCGACCAGTTCCGCTTCCAGCAGATTGGCGTCGATGCAGAACTTGGCGGCCCAGTTCAGGTATTCCCACTGGCCGTAGTCGCCGTTGACCGGGAACGAGCCCTTCACGCCGCCCACGGTGTCCCCGGGGCCGCCTTCGATGCGGATGCTGCGGCGCACGTAGGCGGTCAGCTTGCGGCCGGTGTCCAGGAAGCGCCGCTCGCCGGTCAGGCGATGCAGCAGGAACAGGCAATGCGCGATTTGCACCGAGCCGGTCAGGCAGACGTAGTCGACCGCCGGACGGAAGTTGCGGTCCAGGCGTCCGGCCAGGTAGCCGTCCGGGCCGACCGCCTCGGCCAGGCTGGCGCCGGTGCGCTGCGCGGCCTGCAGCAGGTCGGCCCGGCCGGAAAGCAGGTGGCCTTCGAGCACGCCGCGCAGCACGTAGCCGATGGTGTGGGTGAGCGGGTTGTCGGCGTCGGTCAGGCAGTTCGAGGCGAACCAGCCGTTCGGCTGCTGCTTGCTCAGGGCCCAGTCGACCTGGCGCAGTCCCGCTGCGCCGTAGCCGTGGCCCGGCGCCACGCGCTCGGCCTCGAACAGGCCCCAGGCGACGTGGGTTTCATAGGCTTTTTCCCCCGGCTTGGCGAACGGGGTCGGGTGCTTGCGCCAGCAGCCGTCGGCGTCGAGGTCGTCGCGCAGCCAGGCGGCGGCGCGGTGCATGGACTCCAGGTAGCGCGGATCCCCGTATTCGGCGGCGCCGGCGGCCAGGCCGATCAGGATCTGGCCGGTGTTGAAGGTGACCGGGACGCGTGGAGTGGCGTCGATCTTGCCGCCCTGGAAACCGCCTTCCGGGAACTGGATCGCCACGCACCAGTCCAGCATGCGGCGCGCACGCGCATGCAGGCCGGCGTCACCCTTGCGGCGCGCCAGTTCGATGATGGTCGGGATGATGTAGCCGGTGGTTTCCGGATACGAGGTCGCCCAGCCCTTCTGCAGGCTGAAGTCGCGCGCCACGCCGCCGTCGTTGGAGGCGGACTTGTCCTGGGCCAGGCAGAGCCAGCGGGTGCAGGCCTCAATCACGGCCTCGATCCCGGGATCGCGCGCCGGGAGGCCGCGCTGGTCGCGTTCCAGCTCGGCCTTGGCCAGGTCGGTCAGGGGCGGCTGTGGGGAAAACTGGTTCTTGATCGATTTAAGCAATTGGAACACGGTGCGTCCTGAAAAGTGGGGCGCCGTTCGCAGGGAAGGCGCCAGCGCGTTGATCAAAAAATTTACAAAATGATAAATATGATGGTGGCATCATTAGTGGCGGCTGTCAATTTAGCGCCGCCGTGCATACGCCGTCTTCATGCCGCCGGGCTTGCCGGGCGGCCGCGGCGCAACAGTTCGGCCAGCAGCGCTCGGTTGCAAACCATGCTGAGCAGCACATAGCTGCACACGCCGGCCACGATTTCCAGCACCAGGGCCGTCACGCCGCCGGCGCCGCGCCAGGCCATGCGCACGGCCCATACCGCGCCGTACATGCCGGCCGCCGAGAACAGCGCGGGCGCCACCCGCTCGGCCACCGCGCGCAGGGAAATACCGATCACGGGCAGCATGCGGCGCAAGTTCATGAACAGGACCACCGGATAGGCGGTCACCCAGGCATAGGCCACGCCGGCGATGCCCCAATGGCTGCCCACGTAGAGCGCGGCCGGCATGACCAGGCAGCCGAGCGCCGCGTTGCGCAGCGCGACATCCGAGCGGCCGAGGGCGTCGGTGACGGTCGGCAGGAAACCGATGATCATCCGGAACGGCATCACCAGGGTCAGGATCTGGAAAGGCAGGATGGCGCCGCCCCATTCGGGTCCGAGCAGGACCGGAATCAGTTCGTAGGCCACGCAGGACATGCCCCACAGGATGGGGAAGGCGATCAGGCTGACGTAGCCGATGGCGCGCAGCAGCTGGGCGCCGATGGCGGCGCGGTCGTGCTGGAAGCGGGCCGCGGCCGGGAAGGCGACCTGGTTGAGGATGCCCGACACCCGCTGCGCCGGCAGCGAGGCCAGGTGCACGGCCACCGAATACAGCCCGAGCACATGGTCGCCGAGCAGGCGGCCGATCAGGACCACGTCGATCTGGGTGAAGAAGAACCACAGGAAGCGCGAGGCCGTGACGTTTCCTCCGAACTGGACCACCTGGCGCATGCCGCCCAGCGCGAAGCTGGGCAGGCGCAGGTAAGGCGAGACGACGTTCAGCAGCACCGCCTTGCAGGCCGTGTTGGCCAGCATGCCGGCGACCAGCGACCAGACGCCGTAGCCGGCCAGCGCCATGAGCAGGGTCGCCACGCTGGCCGCGACGGCCGTGGCCAGTTCGATCAGCGAGCGCCACTTGTAGTCCAGCTTGCGCTGCAACATGGCGTCGGGCACGACGATGAAGGGAATGATCAGGAACTGCAGCGACAGCACGTGCAATACCGGCACCAGCCGCGCTTCGCCGTAGAAACCGGCCACCAGGCCGGCCGCCAGGTTCAGCAGGGCGAACAGGACCAGGTTCACGACCCAGACGATGCCGTAGGCGCGGCGCACGGTCTCCGGCGCCAGCTCGCTCTTCTGCACCAGGGCCGGTCCCAGCCCGACCTCGGCGAACATGGCCAGCAGCGCCAGGAACACGGTGGCCATGGCCAGCAAGCCATAGTCGCCGGGATCGAGCACGCGCATGACATAGATCGTGATGCCCCAGGTGACCAGCTGGCTGCCGAGCTTGGCCCCGGCCGTCCATTTCAGGCCCCGTGCGATTTCAGTATGTAGTTTCATGAAGCGATGCGCGTTTCCTTGCGGTCTGTCCTTACTCGGCCAGGGTGCGGGTCCAGTATTGGTGCATCAGCGAGGGCGCCTTCAGCTGGTGCGAATAATCCCGGCCGGTCAGGCGCAGGGCAAGCAGGAACAGGCGCATGCGGAAGGCGCCCAGGAAGCGCCGCGTGAACTCGGACGCCGCCAGCAGGCCGCGCGCGCACTCCAGCGAGAAGGCGATCCTCTTGGAGAATTCGCCCGGGGTGAGCCCGTCCCATTGGTAGGTGGCCTCCGCGGGCAGCGGGTGCGGGCAGGGCACGTGGTTCGGGTAGGCCTGCCACGGGGTGCCGGCGACGGCGGGGTGGAAGCATTTCAGCCACTCCACGTAGAACGCGTGGCGCAGGAAGGGATCGAAGGGTTCGCGCATCACGTCGGCCAGGAACTCGGCGTCGAAGAAAGGCAGCTCGAACTCCAGGCGTCCCAGGTCCATCGATTCAAAATGGTTGAACAGGTGGCGGCGCTGGTCGTTCATCATCAGGAACAGGTACCAGGCGCGGCCCGGGTCGGCCGGCTTGAGCGCTTCCAGCTCGGACAGCACGCCCTGGTTCACCAGGCGGGTCAGGTCGGCGCCGAGTTCCGGCTTGAACAGCTTGACCGACAAGGCCAGCCGGTTATAGGCGAAGAAGCGGTCGATCGATTCCTGCACTTTGCCCGCGCGCATGGCGTCGACGATGCCCTGGTTCAGGTAGACATGGCCCAGGCCCACGCTGCCGCCATCGCCCGACCACAGTACCCGCGGACGCGCCGGCTGGGTGGCCTGGTATTCCGGCAGCTTGAGCCATTCGTGCACCGTGGCCTTGCTGTAGGGGTCGCCTTCGACCACGGCGGTGCGCACCAGCGGGGTATTGTGGGTGCCGAGCCGGTCCGAAATCATCTTGCCCAGCACCTGGTCCTGGCTGCCGGCCGGGGCATAGTTGGCCGTGAACACGCTGGCTCCGGCATGGCGCAGTTCGGCCACGATCACCCGCGAATCCAGGCCGCCGCTGAGGAAGGAAGCGGTCGAGCGGTCCGCGCCCAGGCGGATGCGCACCGCCTGCTGGAAGCTGCGGTACAGGCGTTCGTGCGGGCCCGGGCCGGGGGCGGCCGGCGTCATCGGCTCATCCCAGCGCCAGTAGCGCGGGCGCCTCAGCTGCTCGCCTTCGGCCGCCAGGTGTTCGCCGGCCAGCATCGAGATCACGTTGTCGTAGGGAGTACGGTCGCCCAGCGGGAAGCCGAAGCAGGAGGATTCGGCGATGCCCTGCATGTTCAGGGTTTTCTTGCAGAAGGACACAGCCTCGATGATGCGCAGGGCCGTGGCGAACACCAGGTAGTCGGGCGAGATCCAGCAGTAGACCGGGCGCACGCCGGACTTGTCCGTGATCAGGTGCAGGCGCTGCTCCGCGATCTCGTACACTACGGCGCAATAGGTGCCGCGGCAGGCGCGCAGCGCCTCGTCGCCGCCGATGGCGCGCGCCAGCGCAGCCACGCTGTCGTCGCGTGCCAGCGGCTCGGCGCTTGCCGCAGGCTGCAGCAAGGGAGCACCGGCGGCGAAGGCGACCCGCCCGTCATCCGCATAAGCGCCGGTGCCGCCCAGGGCGCCGACATCGAGCGTCAGCAGCAGCGCCCGGCCATCCGTGTATTCCTGCACCCGGCCGGCATCCTCGGGATGACGCGACATCGCTGCCCGCAGCTGCTGCGCAAGCTGCGGCGGAACCTGCTGGCCTGCCCGGCGCGCATACACGCCTGCAAAGATGGACATGTTCTTTTCCTCAAAGAAAGAAGTGCTAAATAAATAATATTTTACTCTAGGCAGTATTTCCAGGCGCTACTGAAGCGTGCGCACCGTCCTCGCCGCAGGATCCAGGCAGGCCGCGAAATCCTCGAAGGCGCCGTAGCGCGCCATGGCCGGCCGCGCCGGCGCACACAGGTCCGGTGCTGCTCCATCCGCGGCCGGACGGACCGGCGCCGGCTCGCGCCAGCGGAAGTCCAGGCTCGACGGGTCGCGGAACAGCGCGCGGTAGGGGTGGCTGCCGAGATACAGGCGCGCGGCCGAGGTATGCAGGTTGTCCGCCAGGCGCAGCAGGCCGCCGTCGCGGCTGCGGATGATGCCGTCGACCAGGTTGCCGGCGATGTCGGCGCTGCTCTCCGGGTAGCGCACCGTGATGCCGCCGGTGTCGACCACGGTGTTGTGCAGCAAGATGCTGCGCGCGGCCGCGTTCAGGTAGATGCCGTCGTCCGAACAGGAGGCGACCAGGTTGGCGCGCAGGATGCCGCCGGTCTGCTCGGTGATGCACTTGCCGCCGCGGCAGTAATCGCGGCCGGTGCCGCCGCCGCCGAGCGACAGGCCGATGCGCTGTCCAGGCGCGCCGCGCAAGCGGTCTTCGCAGATCACCACATTGCGCTCCAGGATGTTGTCGCTGCCGCCGCCTTTGGCGAAAGCGCCGTAGCTGACCTGGTTGCCGGCGCCTTTGACGAAATCGCTGATCAGGTTGCCGCGGATGCGCCAATGGCTGGCCGTCACCAGGTCGATCGGCGTGACCGGCTTTTCGGTCAGGCGCACGGTGTTGTTGCGCAAGGTATTGGACTCGATCACCCCATGGTCCGGGTAGCGCCCCCGCTCGCCATTGATCTTGAAGTGGGCGTGGAAGTCCTCCACCAGGTTGTTGACGGCGGCAAAGTGATGGGCATCGCCGGCCACGTGGAAGGCGTGCTCGCATTCGCTGTTCCCGCTGCAGACGCCGCGCAGCACCAGGTTCTCGAAGCGCCAATAGGGCGCCGTGACCCTGAAACCCTCGCCCCCGGCGATCTCCAGGACGGCGCTGCCCGGCCGGTGCGCGCGCACGCTGATCGGCGCTTCCGCACTGCCCGGGCGAAAGGCCTCCAGCGTGCCTTCGATCCGATAGATTCCCGGCAACAGGGTAATGCGCTGGCCAGGCACGGCGGCGCGCAGGGCGCGCGCCAGGTCGGGCCCATCGACGACCAGCACTTCACGCTCCCCCTCCGTCGCCTGCGTGGCAGGCAGGACCGCTGCTTCCTGCATGCCGACGAAGCCGGGGCGCCAAGCCGCGGCTGCCAAAGGCTGCTCGCCGCGGTCGGCCGCGATCAGCCAGCTCCGCGCGCTGCGTCCAATGCCTTCGATCACAGGGTTATGTCCCTGGCTGCGGCGTTCGATATACGGGCCAAGCGAACGCGGCGTGATGCCCGCGTCGTTCAAGAAATAGAGCGCGCCGCCAGCGACGGCGGCACCCAGCAGCACTCCCGTCATGGCCAGCCGGATCCAGAAAGGGCGGCGGCGCGCCCGCTGGCCGGCGCTTCTAGGTGTGCTTGCCATCACGTAGGCGGCCCAGGTCGGCTCGGCAAGTAGATCGATGGCGCATCACACGGCCCATGTTTTATATCGCTGTAGTTCCAAACTATTTCCCCACCGCAAACCATTCATCCTTTACGGCAAGGCTCGTAGACATCAAACAGCCTCGTCGGCATGAAAAAGTCACCCGGCATTATGCCACAGCACCCCTGCCTGCTAATCAGGCAACGATGTACCGATTACAACAATCTTGATGCAAATGTTTAGAAATTTTGCTCACAAAGCAATAGGTGTAATCGCTTAGTCAACGAAATGTCGTTTTGCAAAAATGGAAATTTACAAAACAACACTAACAAATTAATGCATTTGGTCAAATATTTATTGACATCAATGTTGAACCACCGAACAATATTGTGTTGTTTTTCGGAATTTTTCCGTTGACAAAGCGGAATTTTTCCGCACGGCACTTGATCTTCCGCTGTATTCTGGATCTATCCGTACGGCAATATTTTTTCTGCCGAAACTTTTTGTGGGTATATAGACATGCGAAATTCCTTCTCGACTCAAGTTCCGATGATCATCACCGCCCTGTCCGCTTCGATGGCCCTGATGGGCTGCGGCAATGCTGCGGAGAGCACCAAGACCTTGAGCAACCCGCTGCTGGGCTCGCGTTCGACCGCGGCCGCAGGCAGCACCACTCCGACCGGCCCGACCACCTCGCCAAGCACCACCTTGCCCAGCACTGCTGTGGCCATCACCACGGTTCAGCTGACCAGCACCGCTGCGCAAACCCGTCCGACCGCCACCTTCGGCCAGGCATTCGCCCAAGGCCACGTTCCGGCCGGCTCGACCCTGGTCGGCCAGACTGCCGCCGGCGCCGCCGTGCCCCTGCAAGTCGACGCCAAGGCCCGCCATCCGGACGGCTCGCTGCGCCATGCGGTCATCACTGTCCAACTGCCGAGCAGCACCGCCGGCCAGGTGGAAACCATCAAGCTGGTCAAGAGCACCACGGCCGCCGCGGCCACCACGGCCAGCCCCACGACCCTGCTGAACAGCGGTTTCACCGCGAGCTTCAACGCCACCATCGGCGGCGTCGTCTATTCGGCATCGGCCGACGCCCTGCTCAAGTCGGGCAAGTACACCACCTGGCTGTCCGGTTCGCTGGCCAATGAATGGATTGTCTCGGCGCCGCTGAAGACTGCCGCCGGCGTGGAGCATCCGCACCTGAGCGCGCGCTTCGCCATCCGTTCCTATCCGGGCAGCAACAACGCCCGTGTCGACGTCGCGATCGAGAACGGCTGGGCGTACGAAGCCGCTCCGCAGAACTTCGTCTACAACGCCCAGCTGCTGGTCGGCGGCCAGTCCGTGTTCTCGCAGGCCGCCATGACCCACTACCACCACGCCCGCTGGCGCAAGGTGGCATGGTGGGGCAAGGACCCGGCGCTGAACGTGCGCCACGATGCCGCCTACCTGATCGGCACCAAGGCCCTGCCGAACTATGACCAGTCGCTGAAGATCACCGAAACGACGATCGCCTCCTGGGTCAGCAAGTGGAATGGCGCCAAGACCGGTCCGATGCAGGCCGGCGTGGCCAACGCCTACATGCCGGCGACCGGCGCCCGTCCGGAACTCGGCCTCCTGCCGGCCTGGAGCGCGCTGTACCTGCTCAGCATGGACGAGCGCATGAAGAAGATCTCGCTCGGCATGTCGGACCAGGCCGGCAGCTGGTCGATCCACTACCGTAACAAGCAGACCGGCCGTCCGGTGATGCTGGCCGAGTTCCCGTACGCGGCGCTCGGCATCTCGGGCGACAGCAAGAACCCGGTGACCAAGCTGAACGAAGGCTTCCCGGCCTGCCCGCAGACCGTGTGCGCCACCCCGCTGACGGCGGACACCTCGCACCAGGCCGCGTTCGCCTACCTGCCTTACCTGGTCACGGGCGATTACTATCACCTGGAAGAGCTGCAGTTCTGGGCCAACTACAACTCGATCTCCGGCAACCCGGGCTATCGCCAGAACCTGAAGGGCCTGGTCAAGTCGGACCAGGTGCGCGGCCAGGCGTGGAGCCTGCGTACGCTGAGCGAAGCCGCCTACATCACGCCGGACAACGATCCGCAGAAGGCGAACTTCGCGGCCATGGTCAACCACAACATCGACTGGTATGACGCGAACTACACCAACA
This sequence comes from Massilia sp. ZL223, assembly GCF_018119395.1. GTDB lineage: Bacteria > Pseudomonadota > Gammaproteobacteria > Burkholderiales > Burkholderiaceae_D > Telluria. The sequence continues at coordinate 7,443 of NZ_JAGPWD010000026.1, read as the reverse complement.
ACACCGCGGCCAACAAGCTGGGTGCGCTGGAGCACGGCTATGCGATCGTCTACAACACCAGCACCGGCCTGGCGCCGTGGCAGGACGACTTCTTCACCGCGTCCGTCGGCCGCATGGTGGAACTCGGCTTCACCCGTGCCCAGCCGCTGCTGAAGTGGAAGGCCAGCTTCCCGGTCAACCGCATGGTCGGCGACGGTTATTGCTGGATCGAGGCGCCCGCCTACAGCCTGAAGGTTCGCGACAGCGCAACTTCCCCGCTGTACACGAGCATGAAGCAAGTGTATGCGGCTAACCATACCGCGACCTTCCTGCAACTGGACTGCGCCAGCACCCAGATGGCAAGCAGCCTGGGCCTGAAAGCCGGCCAGATGACGGGTTACGTCACGGTCGAGAGCTCGCAGTCGATCATGCGCCCGGCCCTGGCCTACAGCGTCGGCGTCGATGCCAACGGCCGCAGCGCATACGACCTGTACGCGAAGCGTCCGTACCAGCCCGACTACGCCACCTCGCCGCAGTTCGCGATCGTGCCGCGCTAATCGCCAGCCGCCTCCGGCTCGAGCGGAAGTCCCCCGGGACTTCCGCTTTTTTTTGCCTAATGCAATTTTGATGTCAAAAAAATACGAAAATACGGTGTGCGCGGTGTGTTGCCATTTCTCACATGGTATCCTAGCGTCCGCTCCCGTTCGGGGAATCCACCAGCGGAAGACGGCGGCGACCGCGTCACCCGGCCGAGTCACTTTATTAAGGGCATTTATGATTGACAACGCATCATTGCTGGTTTTTGGCCTGGCGATCCTGTATACAGTCTTCCGTGCGCTCCGGCTCGACAAGCTGATTCCCTGGTTCGCCCCGGACAGCGAAGCGCAGCTCCCTCCACCCGAGAAAAAGAAGAGTCGCTAGCACTCCCGGCGCGGCATCCCGACTGCCGGACAGGCGTCATGATGCCGCCTGACGGGCGCAACGCAAGCCACCACACGCAACTATGCAAAGTCTTTATTTAACGGCTGTCTTCTTCAGCCTGCTGTTCATGGGCTTTTCCGCGGCCTTCGCTGCTGCGCTCGGCTTCGTCTGGGTCGATGTCGTGAAGCCCCAGCAGCTGGCCTATGCCATCATCAGCGGCTGGCCGCTGAATCTCGTCGCGGCGCTGACGATGCTGGGCCTATATTTCGTCAAGGACAGGAAGGATCCGCCCCGCTTTGGTGGACTCCTGTGGCTGCTTGCGCTGTTCACCGTCTGGATCACCCTGACCACGATGATGTCGCCGATCCCGGAGCGTGCCTGGCTCAAGTGGGACTGGGCCTTCAAGGTGATGCTGTTCGCGCTCTTCATACCTTTCGTGTTCCGCTCGCGCATCCAGATCGAAGCCTTCATTCTGGTCTTTATCTTCTCGGCCGCGACCATCTTCGCCTCCACCGGCGTCAAGACCCTGCTCGGGAGCGGCGGCTACGGGGTCCTGGCAGTCATGGGCGGGGGCAATAGCGGCCTGGCCGAAGGCAGCACGCTGGCCGTGGTCTGCGCCATGCTGGTGCCGATGGTGATCTACGTCATGCGCCATAACTTGCTGTTTCCCAAGAATCTGTTCACACGCTGCCTGTTCCTGGGCGTCATCCTGACCGCCATGGCAACCATCATCGGCACCAGTGCGCGCACCGGCATCGTCGCGATCGGCATGCTGGGCCTGATCCTGGTCCTGAAGTCGAAAAAGAAGCTGTGGTGGCTGGCGGGGATCGCCCTGGCGGGCACGATCCTCATGAATATCGACCTCTCGGCGACGCCCTGGGGAGCGCGCATGTCGACCATCGAGTCCTACAATACGGATTCGTCGGCGCTCGGCCGCCTCAAGGTCTGGGAATGGACCGTGGATTACGTCGGCCAGCATCCGACCGGCGGCGGCTTCGATGCCTTCGTCCTGAATCGCATCATGAACGTCACCGAAGACGGCATCATCCATTACTATCCCGAGGACCGGCTGGCGGGCAAGGCCTTCCACAGTATTTACTTCGAAGTCCTGGGCGAACAGGGCATTCCCGGCTTCCTGATCTATTTCGGCATCATCCTGCTGGTCCTGGCCCGCCTGCGCGCCATCCGCAAGACTTGGCGCGGCCATGCCGGCATGGCTTGGATGACCGCGCTCGCCGACGCCCTGACTGCTTCGGTCCTGGTATTCCTGGCCGGCGGCGCCTTCGTCGGTATCGCCTACCAGCCCTTCATCTTCTACATGGTCGGCCTGACCGTGGCGATCGACCACCACTCCGCGCGGGTGCAGAAGGGCCTCAAGCACAAGCTTCCATCCAGAGAAACAGGATTCGTGACATCGTGAAACTCAATCAACTCGCCGGCCTGCGCGGCATCTGCGCATGGTGGGTGGTGTTCTTCCACTCGCTGGCCCTGCTGGGCGACTCGATTTATGCGCCGCTGGCCCGGATCATCGCGCACGGCTACCTGGCCGTCGACCTGTTCTTCCTGCTCAGCGGCTTTGTCATCTTCCTCAGCTACCACGCCGCGCTGGCGAACAGCTCCCCGCGCAGCATCGGCAAGTTCTACTGGAACCGCCTGGCGCGCATCTACCCGCTGCATGCGGCGATGCTGGGCGGCTACCTGGCCCTGTTCGTGGCCTTCAGCTATTTCTCGAGCAGCGGTACGGCGCCCGAATCCTATACCTGGACGGCGTTTTTCCAGAGCATGTTCCTGGTACATATGTGGGTCGGCAGCGAGCTGACCTGGAACGTTCCCTCCTGGTCGATCAGCTCGGAATGGTTCGTCTACCTGTTCTTCCCGCTGATGGCCTTCGGCTTGCGGCGGCTGCGCGGCGGCGTCGGCGCCCACCTGGTCATCATCGCCCTGGTCGCCCTGCTGCTGCACCTGATCTACACCGCCGCCAACATCTCCTCGCTGGGCGCCAACGTGCCGCGCATGGCCCTGGTACGGACCCTGCTGGAATTCCTGATGGGCGTGTTCATCGGCTCGCTCTACGTCAACTACCGTTCGTTCCTGGAAAGCTGGCGCCATGCTGCCCTGGGCGGCTTCCTCGGCCTGGGCATCGTCTACGTCTTCGCCCCCCTCGCCGACTACAGCATCATCCCGGTGGCGTTCGCGCTCCTGATCGCCTACCTGAGCGTCACGGCGACGGGCATCAGCGCCCCCCTGTCGGCGCGGCCCCTGGTCTACCTGGGCGAAATCTCGTATTCCACCTATATGGTGCATTACCTGGTCTACGACCTGCTCAAGGCCGGGTTCATGTCGAACACCAACCAGATCGCTCCCGTGTATGTCTGGCTGTCCTTCGTGCTGGTGCTGATCCTGTCGGTCGTCCTGCACCACCTGATCGATATGCCGTCGCAGCGCTATTTCCGCAGGCTGTCGAGCCGATGAGATCGCTCCAACGGAGTGGACAGGGCCAGGCCGCACTCTTATACTTTCGGCATGAATTTTTTGGCAAGCATCGTCAGCCGCAACATCTGGTGAGATCATGAATACAGCGTCACAGCGCACCCGGGTCTGCATCACGATCGACACGGAGTTCAGTATCGCCGGTGCTTTCTCGGACAGGTCCAGGCAGCCGGTCGCCGAGCCGCTGGTATGGTGCAATGTCGAGGGCCGTTCGCAAGGCCTGGGTTTCTTGCTCGACACCTTCCGCCAATACGGTGTCCAGGCAACCTTCTTTGTGGAAACGCAGCAGCGCTATCATTTCAAGCACGATCCGATGCGCCCCATTGCCCAGCAAATCCATGCCGAGGGCCATGAAGTGCAGCTGCATACCCATCCATGCTGGAAACTGTTCGAGGACCCGGACTGGTGGGACAAGTCGCGCGGCATGAAACACCGGGATGACATCAGCAAATACAGCGTCGACGAGGCGGTCGGCCTCATCAAGCAGGGCATCGAGACCTTCCGGGAATGGCAGATTCCCGCTCCCAAGGCTTTCCGCAGCGGCAACCTGAATCACGGCCCAGGCCTGTACCAGGCCCTGGCCCAATGCGGCATTCCCTACAGCTCGAACATCGGGGTGGCCATCTACAGCAACGGCGAGCCCGACTACACGCTGTACAGCGGCCAGCATGAACGGCATGGCGTGCAGGAGTTCCCGGTCTTGTCATTTTCCGACTGGAAGATCGGTCCCAAGCGGAACATCAAGTCCCTGACGATCGCCGGCTCGAGCTTCGCCGAGACGCGCGATCTCCTGGAAAAGGCGCGCCGCGAGGGCGTACCCCTGGTCGTCGTGCTGACCCATCCGTTCGAATTCGTCCAGAACCACGACCTGGGCTTCCAGCAGACGCGGCGCAACCGCCTGACCCAGGCGCGCCTGCGCAAGCTGTGCGAATTCCTGCAGCAGAACAGCGACCGCTTCGAGGCATGCGGACTGGTGGCGGCAGCGGAGGCCAGCCCGGCGGCGGCGGCGGCCCCGGCCAACATCCTGCTCAAAGGCTCGCTGCGGCATGCGCTGCCGCGCATGGCTGCGCAAGTCGTCTATCACTGGTTCGGCAGGAAGATGCTTGCCCGTAAATACGGAAACGACAAGCGGGCGTGAGGCGCTGAGGACTGGTTGCCGGTTGGCATTGGGAATACGGCACATCGGCAGCGGTATCGCTGTGGGCGGTTCGGCGAACCTGGAGTGGCGCGGCTGGCGGGGATCGAACCCACGACCCTTGGCTTCGGAGGCCAATACTCTATCCACTGAGCTACAGCCGCTGGAGGAATGCGAAGGATACAGTCTTTCGCTGCCCGCGTCCATGGGAACCGTCGCGCTTCGCCTTGATTTTTCATTACAGCGAGCAAGCTTTATGACTATAATCGACCGTTTGGAGGCATTTGCATAAAAGCACGAAATAAGCTGAATCGGCAATGCTGTAGTGGCAGGTTTTTTTAATCGTATTAAGGAAATCATGAGCGACGCACACAATGAACATCAATCGATGATCCGCACGCCGAAGCAGCTGATCGTCGCGGTCACGGCTTTCTTCCTCGTCATCGTCATCGGCATCATCCTGCTGGTTATCTTCGCCACCAGCGAGCGCGTCACCGGTGCGGGAACCGAGAGCCAGAGCGCCGAGGCCCTGGCCGCGCGCATGCGTCCGGTTGCCGAGGAAGGTTTCACCCTGGTCGACGCCAATGCGCCCAAGGTGCTGCAGGCCGGCGGCGCGGTCTACGCGGCGGTGTGCGCGGCCTGCCACGACAGCGGCGCGGCGGGCGCCCCCAAGGTCGGCGACACGGCCTCCTGGGGCGCGCGCCTGGCCCAGGGCTACGACACCCTGCTCAAGCACGCGATCGAAGGCATCCGCGCCATGCCGGCCAAGGGCGGCAACCCGGACCTGGACAATGTGGAAGTCGCGCGCGCGCTCGTCTTCATGGCCAACAAGAGCGGCGCCAGCTTCAAGGAACCGGAAGCGCCTGCCCCGGCAGCAGCGCCTGCGGCCACCGCCGGCGAGCCGGCCGCCGCTCCTGCGCCGGCCGCTGCTCCGGCTTTGGCGCCGGCCACGGCCAGCCCGGCAGCCGCTCCGGCAGCAGCCCCCGCCGTCGCCGCGAATCCAGGCCAGAACACCTTCAATGCCGCCTGTGTCGCCTGCCATGGCGCCGGCATCGCCGGTGCGCCCAAGCTCGGCGACAAGGCGGCCTGGGCGGCCCGGATCCAGCAGGGCGACGCCGTGCTCTATGAACATGCCATCAAGGGTTTCCAGGGCAAGGCCGGCGTGATGCCGCCGAAAGGCGGCTCGACCGCTTCGGACGCCGACGTCAAGGCGGCTGTCGATTACATGGTCGCCGCGGTCAAGTAAGGAAACACCCCTCTTCAGCATTCACCGCACAGGCCGGGCGCGCTCCCCGCGCGCCAAGGACGGCCTGTACTTCCAGTCAAGCACCTTCCATCCATGGGAGCGGGTCCGCCTGCTCCCGTTTGTATTTCATCACCACATCCTCACGCGCGCCGTCAAGATTTTGCGCGACATTGACGCGTTTACCCGACATTTTAGCTGCACATAGAAAATTTTTTTGAGCAGTATTTCCCTATGAAAATCAGGTAAACTCCCCTGTTCTGTTACAACTGGTTACGTTTTTTCCTTAAAGCAGGAGTTATGCTGGGCAAATGTTTCTTCGGGAAATATTCCTCCGACACAATTCAGCAAGCTTTACAAGGAAACCGTCAATGAAATTCCGCCTGACCCTGATCGCCCTGCTTGGCCTGTCCTCCACTCTGCCTGCTAGCGCCGCCACCCGCTACGTCGGCCCCGGCAAGACCTATGCGACGCCCTGCCGCGCTTTCGCCGCAGCCGCTGCCGGCGACATCATCGAAATCACCGGAAACACGACCTATAGCGGCGACGTTTGCGCCATCACCAAGAGCAACCTCACCATCCGCGGCGTGAACGGCCGTCCGGTGATCGCCGCTGCCGGCAAGAACGCTCTCGGCAAAGGCATCTGGGTTGTCCAGGGACATAACATCACGATCGACAACGTGGAGATGTCCGGCGCCAAGGTGCCGGACGCCAACGGCGCCGCCCTGCGTCTCGAAGGCGACAATTTCACCCTGCGCCGCGCTTTCCTCCACGACAACGAGAACGGCATCCTTTCGAACGCCCGTCCGGCCAGCCGGATCGTGATCGAGTACAGCGAATTCGGCCATAACGGCAACGGCACCGGCCAGACCCACAACCTGTATATCGGCGCCTCTGCCAGCCTGACCTTCCGCTACAACTTCTCGCACGATGCCGTCGTCGGCCACAACCTGAAGTCGCGCGCCACGGTCAACACGATCACCTACAACCGCTTCTCGAGCACGCCGGCGGGCCAGTTCGACGGTACCGCGAGCGGCAAGCCGAGCTACGAGATCGACCTGCCGAACGCGGGCACCTCCTACATCATCGGCAACGTGATCCAGCAGCCGGCCGCACACAGCAACTCGAACCTGGTCGCTTACGGCATGGAAGGCGCCAAGAACCCTGGCCACGATCTGTATATCGTCAACAACACCTTCCTGAACGACGACAGCGCCCGCGGCAACTTCGTGGCTGTCGGCAGCACCGTCACCAAGAAGATCCTGTTGCAGAACAATATCTTCGGCGGCGTGGGGACCCTGACCAACCAGGTCGGTCCGATCGAGAAGAACAACTACCGTTCGCTGGCGCCGGGCTTCGTCAACCGCGCCGCCTGGGACCTGCGTCCGACCGCGAATGCGATGGTGGTGAATGCCGGTTCGGTACCGGGCGTTTCCCCGGCCGGCGTGTCGCTCAAGCCGACCATCGTTTATAAGCACCGCGCTACCGCCGCGGCCCGTCCGGTGCTGAACGCGATCGACGTCGGCGCCTACGAGTCCGCGCTGTAAAACCGGGGCCCGGGGCCTGTCCCCGGGCGCAGCATGACAAGCCGCGCAAGCGGGAATGCCGTTCAGTGCAGACTGGATGGCATTTTCTTTTTGGGAGTCTTCAGCGCAGCAGGCGCAGGTCGCGATGG
>NZ_JAGPWD010000025.1 GCF_018119395.1 Massilia sp. ZL223 | reverse complement strand
CTGCGCCGGGACGACGGTCTTGGGGCGAGCGGCCCGTTGAAGCACTGCGGTCCGCAGCCCTGGCACGTCGTCCCGGCGAAGGCCGGGGCCCAAGTTTTTGGCAAACCACTAACACCTCCGCACCAGTTACCCCCGAAATTCCCCCATTCACCCCGATTTTTCGACCCTCTATCGCAAGCCAGTTGAGCCCAGCCTCGTAAATACTTACGCTGTCCATGCTGTCCCTTTCGACATGGAGCGAACAATGCTGAGTTTCCTGCTGTGGCTGGTCCTGCTGTTCCTGTGCTGGCCGATCGCGCTGCTGGCCCTGGTGCTGTATCCGCTCGTCTGGCTCCTGCTGCTGCCGTTCCGGCTGCTCGGCATCGGTGTCGAAGCCGTGTTCGAACTGCTGCGCGCCATCGTGCTGCTGCCGGCCCGGGTGCTCGGCTATTCGCCCGGCCGCTGATCAGCTGCTCGGCTGAGTGTGGGCCAATTAACAGACGACCGGGCCTCGATCTTCTACTGTGGAACCGCCCGCTGTCATCCGGACAGCGGGTTTTGACAAGAGGACAACACTATGCGCCTGGATATTTACCGCAGAGCAGAACGAGACGGGAAGTACTCGTACCTGGCAGTACCCGAAGCCAAGAATATTCCTGAAGAAGCCACCAACACCGACTGGGAGATCGAAACCCGCGCCTACGAGGTCGATGATGGCGCCAGCCAGTTGCCGGATTTTGATATCGAGAACCTGAGCGGCCAGATCGCCGAAAAAGGTTATGCGATGACGTCCGTGCTGCATTAAGCCGCGTATAGACTTCGCGCCCGGCAAGCCGGGCCAAGACAGCACGCCGGAACCCGCGCGCAGCCCGCGTAGCGACCGGATTCCGGCGTGGCATGTTGCCTCTGAGATACGGCCTGACCCGCCCGGTCAGGAAGCCGTTATGGTATCCTGCGTCCTTGATCAAGCAAGCCAGCCGCAACCCGGCTGAGATGGAGGACGTGATGAAGTGGGCAGTGGTTGGTTTTTATTTCCTCTCGATCCTGCACATCCATTTCCGCGGACGGGTACGCCTGCCTTTCCGTCGCCAGCTGTTCGACCATTCGTCGTTCATGGCGCCGATCAACATCTTCATGCATAAGTTCTCGCGGGTGCCGGCCACGCCCTACATTCCGCTGAGCGAATTCCCCGAACTGCAGCGCCTGCAGGACAACTGGCAGGTCATCCGCGCCGAAGCCGAAAACCTGCTCGCCCTCAAGAAGATCAAGGCCGCCGAACAGAACGACGATGCCGGCTTCAACTCCTTCTTCAAGAACGGCTGGAAGCGCTTCTACCTCAAGTGGTACGACGCCAGCCACCCCTCGGCCGAGCGTCTGTGCCCGCAGACCTATGCGCTGCTGCAGTCGATCCCTTCGGTCAAGGCCGCGATGTTCGCCGAGCTGCCGCCAGGCGGCAAGCTGAACCCGCACCGCGATCCCTATGCCGGCTCGATGCGCTACCACTTGGGCCTGGCGACCCCGAACGACGACCGCTGCTTCATCGAAGTCGACGGCGAACGCCACAGCTGGCGCGACGGCGAGGGCGTCGTCTTCGACGAGACTTTCATCCACTGGGCCATCAACGGCAGCGAGAGCGACCGCGTAATCCTGTTCTGCGACGTCGAGCGTCCGATGCGCTTCCGCTGGATGCAGGGCGTCAACCGCTGGCTCGGCCGCACACTGATGACCGCCGCCGCCTCGCCCAACGAGACCGGCGACCAGGTCGGCCTGGTCAGCAAGCTGTTCCGCATTTCCTTCTATGCCGGCCAGTACCGCCGCCGCTTCAAGGCCTGGAACAAGACCGCCTACAACCTGACCCGCATCGCCCTGATCGTCGGCCTGGCCGCGCTGATCTACTGGATCTGAGTCCCTTTACCCGGCGCGCATAATCTGCGCCGCGGGAGTAGCATTCAGGCAACTCCTCGCTATACTTGCGGGTCTTTGACCCGCGCGAGGAGCCGCCTTGGAACACGAAAGCCACCATCACCACCATCCCCACGGCACCGGTGTCCGCTGGCTCGATATCACACTGGCGGTCGCCGCCGCGATCGTGTCGCTCGTCTCATTGTGGCTGGGCCTGCACTCGGCGCACTCGATGGAAAAGCTGGTCGCCGCCAACAGCTACCCCTATCTCGAACTGATGCGTTCGACCTCCACGATGCCGTCCGAAGAAAAGAAGAGCTTTCGCCGGATGGTCTCGTATGAAATGCAGAACAACGGCGTCGGCCCGGCACGGATCGAGTGGGTCCAGTTCTTCTTCAAGGGGCAGCCGGTCGCCGACCTGAGCGCGCTCGCCCAGGCCTGCTGCGCTGGCGCGGGCGGCAACTTCAATGGCATGAACATGCGTGGCGGGGTCGACGATTCGCTGGTTCGTCCCGGCGGATCGCTGGTGATGTTCAGCTGGCCGGAGCCGGATGAGTCGAACCCACGCTTCGACACGCTGCACCGCCAGATGAAGGACATCACCTATTCGGCTTGCTATTGCTCGGTGTTCGACGAGTGCTATGTCCGCAAAGCCTCGGGAGGCAAGCCGCAGCCGGTCGAGCAGTGCACGGCCCCCGGCGTCACCTTCCAGCCGAGGACCGTCCAGCAAGGCTGACCGGCGTCGGCCGTCCGCCTCCTTCGGATGAGCCAAGCGTGCTGCGGCGGCGCGGCCATTGGCCGTATGCTATGGGCTGAGGCAGCCCATCCACCATCAGAACGGAGGCAGGACAATGGCAAAGGTACTGGTACTGTATTACTCGACCTACGGGCATATCGAAACCATGGCCAACGCGGTCGCCGAAGGGGCGCGCGCGGCCGGCGCCACGGTCGACGTGAAGCGCGTGCCCGAGACGGTCCCCGATGACATCGCCACCAAGGCCCACTTCAAGCTGCAGCAGGCCGCGCCCATCGCCAGGGTGGAGGAGCTGGAGCACTACGATGCGATCATCGTCGGGGCGCCCACCCGCTACGGCCGCATGGTGGGCCAGATGGCGTCCTTCCTCGACCAGACCGGCGGCCTGTGGGCGCGCGGCGCGCTCAACGGCAAGGTGGGCGGCGCCTTCACCTCGACCGCGACCCAGCACGGCGGCCAGGAAGCGACCCTGTTCTCGATCATCACCAACCTGCTGCACTTCGGGATGACCATCGTCGGCCTGCCGTACAGCTACCAGGGCCAGATGTCGCTCGACGAGATCGTCGGCGGCAGCCCCTACGGCGCCACGACGATCGCCGGCGGCAAAGGGGAACGCCAGCCCAGCGAGATCGACCTCGGCGGCGCCCGTCACCAGGGCGAACTGATCGCGAAGACCGCCATCAAGCTGTTCGGCTGAACGGCCGCAAGGAAAACGAAGCCCCGCCGGCAAGGCGGGGCGAACTTTGGTATTGTCGTTGTCTCAATCACTACGATGTGCGACGACTACCATGACCGATCTGTCTGCCTTCCCCATCGCCGCCAAATGGCCGGCCCAGCATCCCGAGCGCCTGCAGCTGTACTCGCTGCCCACGCCCAACGGCGTCAAGGTGTCGATCATGCTGGAGGAAACCGGGCTGCCCTATGAGCCGCACAAGGTCAGCTTCGAGACCAACGACCAGCTCTCGCCGGCCTTCCTGTCACTGAACCCGAACAACAAGATCCCGGCGATCGTCGATCCCGACGGACCTGGCGGCAGGCCGCTGCCGCTGTTCGAATCGGGCGCCATCCTGATCTACCTGGCGGAGAAGACCGGCAAGTTCCTGCCTGCCGATCCGGCCGCGCGCTACCAGGTGATCCAGTGGGTGATGTTCCAGATGGGCGGCGTCGGCCCGATGTTCGGCCAGCTCGGCTTCTTCCACAAGTTCGCCGGCCGGGAGTATGAAGACAAGCGGCCGCGCGACCGTTACGTCAACGAATCAAAACGCCTGCTCGGCGTGCTCGAAAGCCAGCTGGCGAAGCATGCGTGGATCGCAGGGGAGGAGTACACGATCGCGGACATCGCGACCTTCCCGTGGGTGAACAACCTGGTCGGCTTCTACGATGCGGGCGAGCTGGTCGGCTTCAAGGACTTCCCGCACCTGAACGCCGCGCTGGAGCGCTTCCGCGCGCGTCCGGCGGTGGCCAGGGGCTTGAAGATCCCGGGCTGACAGGCGGGTGGGCGGCAGGGCCGCCCACGTGCGCGATCAGGTGCGCGGACGGTGGCGGTGGAAGACCAGCGGGCTGTAGGGCACCGCCGAGGGCGGCGGCGAATTCAGGATGCCGGGCTTCATCGCGCCGACCACGTGCATTTCGCAGGGCTTGCAGTCGAAGCGCAGGGTGTAGCGCTCGCCGCCGCTGACCAGGGTCATCGGCTCCGCCCGCACCTGGCCCTGCACGCCTTGCACGCCCTTGGCTTGCTTCGGGCACAGGTTGAACGAGAAGCGCAGGCAGTGCTTGGTGATCATCAGCGGCACCTCGCCCGGTTCCTCGTGCGCCTCGTAGGCGGCGGCGATCAGCTGCACGCCGTGCTTGTGATAGAAGGCGCGCGCCTTCTCGTTGTAGACGTTGGCCAGGTAGCTCAGCTGGGTTTCCGGGTACACCGCGCGCGGCTCGGCCGGGGCCTTGCGCGGCGGACGGTCCCAGGCCGCCAGGCGCGCAGCCTCGTGCGCGGCGACGGCGTCGCGGCGCAGCGCGTTGATGGCGCTGGACGGCACGAACCAGGGCTGGCTCAGCTTCAGCTCGACGTGGCCGGCTTCGAACATGGTGTTGCCGAGCTTGGCCAGGCTGGTGCGCAGGCCAGCCTCGGCCTGGGCGGCCTGCTGGGCCGGCTGCAGGGCGATCGCCGCCACGGCGTCGCTGGCGATGCCGTCTTCGTCGACGATGGCCAGGCGCAGGCCTTCCGGCGTCTCGGACAGGATCAGGTCCACGCGCACCTTGCGCTCCGAAGACTTCTTGTTCAGCGCCGCTTCCCACTGGTGGTCGCGGTTGCGGTGGATGACGCTGCCCACCTTCAGGCCCGGCAGGGTCGCGATGGCCTCGTTCGGAAACACGCGCCAGCGCTGGCCTTCCTCGTCCTCGCCCAGCTTCTCGGCGCGGTTGGCCTGGATGCCGACCGTGGTGCGCTTGTTCATGTAGTTGAGGCCGTCGCCGTTGGCCATCGGCGCGCTGGTGAGCAGGTCGAAGTGGTCGCCGGCGATGCGAGTGACGCTGCCCAGCTCCACGCCCACGTACTTGGGCGAGTCGAAGGCGCCGATATCATCCTGGCGGCCCTGTGCGAAGTAATCGGTGTGGCCGCGGTGGAAGTTCTTGTCCACGTCCGGGGTGAACATGACCTGGGTGCGGCCGCTCGAGGCGCGCGCGAATTCGGGACGGCGCTCCAGCAGCTCGTCCAGCAGGACGCGGTAGTGGGCGGTGATGTTCTTCACATAGCCCATGTCCTTGTAGCGGCCTTCGATCTTGAAGGAGCGGATGCCGGCGTCGACCAGGGCTTCCAGGTTGGCGCTCTGGTCGTTGTCCTTCATCGACAGCAGGTGCTTGTCGTAGGCCACCACGCGGCCCTGGCCGTCGGTCAGGGTGTAGGGCAGGCGGCAGGCCTGCGAGCAGTCGCCGCGGTTGGCGCTGCGGCCGGTGTCGGCGTGCGAGATGTAGCACTGGCCGGAGAAGGCCACGCACAGCGCGCCGTGCACGAAGTACTCCAGCGGCGTGTCGACCTGGGCCTTGATCTTCCTGATCTGCTCGACGGTCAGTTCGCGCGCGAGCACCAGCTGCGAGAAGCCGACGTCGCCCAGGAATTTCGCCTTCTCGACGGTTCGGATGTCGCACTGGGTGCTGGCGTGCAGCTGGATCGGCGGCAGGTCGAGCTCCAGCAGGCCCATGTCCTGGATGATCAGGGCGTCCACGCCGGCCTCGTACAGCTGCCAGATCTGCTTGCGGGCCAGGTCCAGCTCGGCGTCGTGCATGATGGTGTTCATGGTGACGAAGATGCGCGCGCGGTAGCGGTGCGCGAACTCGACCAGCGCCGCGATGTCCTCGAGGGGATTGCTGGCGTTGTGGCGGGCGCCGAAGGCCGGGCCGCCGATATAGACCGCGTCGGCGCCGTGAAGGATGGCTTCGCGGCCGATCTCGGCGGTCTTGGCGGGCGAGAGCAGTTCGAGCTGGTGAGCGAGGAGGGACATGGGAATTCCTGTGGGGCGAAGGCCGAAATTATAGCCAGATCGCCGTCCGCCGTCATTCCCGGGGAAGCAGTGCGCCTCTCGCCGTCCCCGTCTGTGTTGTTGCCTGGCCTCGACCGTGCACGCGCATGCGGCTGCGCAGGTCGGGCTGGAAGAAATATTCCCCGCCGCCCAGGCTGTCCAGCAAGGCTTGCGCATCGCGCTGGTCGCGGCTGGGAAAACCCTGCGGGAAGCGGCGCAGCACCGCCGCCAACTGGCCCAGGGCCTCGGCGGCGCGCGGCGTGCCCAGCGACCACTGGGCGCGGGTGAGGGCGACGCGCAGCAGCCAGGCCAGCGCCCCTTGCGACTCGGCAATTGCGGCGGCCTGCAGCAGCACGCTGTCCGCCTGGGCCGGGGGGCGGCCGGCGGTGCGCATCCAGACCGCTTTCTGGCGGATCAGCTCCGCCGCGCACCAGCCCGCCAGGCCCTGGCCGACCCGGGCGAAATCGGCCGGCCCGGCCAGGCCGGGAAGGATGGTGAAGATCGTCTCGGCCTGCGGTCCCGGCAGCAGCGCACCGGCGCCGCTCGGGCATGCCCCTTCGCTCAGCGCGCTGAACTGGGCCGCCCAGGATTGCCAGTGTTTCAGCCCGTGCACCTGCGAGCGCTCACACAGCACGCCGGTGAAATAGGACGCCGCATGCTGGTCGCCGTTCCAGAAGGCAATTGGGATGGCGGACAGGGCCAGCGACAGGCAGGTCGAGGCGGGATGCTCGATTTCCTGGGCGCGCTCGAGCGCATTCGTGGCCAGTGCGGCCGCTTCCTCGGCATGGCCCGCGAGCCAGCGGATGCGCGCCAGCACCGCGCTGGAGGCCGCCTGGCGGTCGTACTGGAGCGCCGTTCCGGCGGGACCATGTGGCGCCGGCCATTGTTCCGTGTCGCGCGCAAGCCGGTGCACGCGTTCGGCGTGGAACCGCGCCTGGCGCTGTTCGCCATGGAAATGCAGGGCGGCCGCCATCATCCGGTCGTGGATATCGTCGGCGCAGCGGTCATGCGCGCTCTTGCCGCCCTTACGGTAAGGCGCGAACGCATGAGCCAGGGCGATTGCCTCCGGATACTGCCCCTGGAGCAGGTGATTGACGCACAGCCCGCCGAAGCTGCGCGCCAGCTGGGGTTTGTCCCCCTGGCTGTGCGCCAGCTCGTAGGCGCGGGTGAAGGCGGCCGCTACCTGTTCCGACGGGCTGTCAAGGTGCACCAGGACCCCGCCCAGGCTGGCCTGCAAGGCCATTTCGGCAGCGGCGTCGCGCGCGTGCGGCAAGGCGCGCAGGATCTGGGTGCGCTGCTCGTCCAGCAGCGACAATTCGCTCCACAGCGGCGTGGCCGCCGCGGCCAGGCGGACGCCCAGTCCGGCATCGCCGCCGTGCGCGAAACACCAGTCGAGGGCGGCGCGCACGTCTGCCAGGCGGCCGGCATGGCGGGCCAGGCGCTGCGCTCCGCCGCGCTCGCCGCGCGCTTCCAGCATCAGGTCCAGGCAGCGCGCGGCGTGGGCGCGCGCGACAAAGGCCAGTTCGCCATCCTGCGCCAGGCGCTCGGCGGCGTACAGGCGGGTGGTCGCGAGCATCCGGTAGCCCACGCCGGCGCCATCGTAGTCGCACACGAGCAGGGAACGCGCGGCCAGGTTGTACAGGGCCGCCGGTTCGAACGCGGCGCCCTGGTCCGGCCACAGGGCGCGGGCGCAATCGGCGGTAAAACCGCCGCGCCATGCCGACAGGCAGCGCAGCAGGCGCTGTTCGCCCGCCGACAGGAGTGCATAGCTCCAGTCGAGCACGTCGCGCATCGACTGGTGACGCGCCTCGCCGCCGGGCCGGCTGCGCGACAGCATGGCAAGCGATGCGCCCAGCCCGGAGGCGACGCCGTGCAGTCCGAGCATCGGTACCCGCGCGGCGGCCAGTTCGATGGCCAGGGGCAGGCCGTCCAGGCGCCGGCACATTTCCGCGATCAGGTTCCAGTCGTCCGCAGTCAGGCGCGAAGCATCAATCGCACCGGCTGCGCATTCGACGAACAGGGCCAGCGCGCCGTAGGCGGGGAGCGCCTCGGCCGGCGTACCCGCAGCGGGCACGGCGAGCGGCCCCAGGGAGTGCACCCGCTCGCCCGCCAGGCCCAGCGCCTCGCGGCTGGTCGCCAGCAGGGTCAGGCCGGGCGCGGCCGCGCACAAGCCCTCGGCCAGGCGCGCCGGCGCATCGCCCAAGTGTTCGCAGCTGTCGAGCACCAGCAGCATGCTGCGCCCGCGCAGTTGGGCCAGGATAGCGTCGTAGGGAGCATGCGAGGGGAGTTCCAGCGCCGCCGCCAGGGCGTCGACGACCAAGGAGGGATGGGAAACGCTTCCCAGCTCCAGCATGCTCACTCCGTCGCGGAAGTGCTGGGCCATCTGGCGTGCGCAGGCGATGGCGAGCGCCGTCTTGCCCACGCCGCCGGGTCCGGCGATGGTGAGCAGGCGCGTGTCCCCCAGGGCGGCGCAGACGGCGCCGACGGCGTCCTCGCGGCCGATCAGCCGCGAGCCGAAGCGCTGGTCCAGGCGGAGAGGCGCGGACAGGGGGGTGATGGGCGAGCCTGGCGCCGCGGCGATGGAGGCCGAGGACACCGGGCCGACGAAGCTGTAGCCGCGGCCGGCCACGTTGTCGATGTAGCGCAGGCCGCCGCTGTCTTTTTCCAGGAGCTTGCGCAGGGCGCTGATGTGGACCCGCAGGTTGGATTCTTCGACGCAGGTACGCGGCCAGGCGCGCGCCATCAGCTCTTCCTTGCCGACGACCGCGCCCGCCCGCTCGAGCAGGAGGGTCAGCACGTCGAACGCCCGGCTGCCGATCTGGACCGGCTCGCCATTCCTCAGCAGCGTCCGGCGCAGCGGATGCAGTTCGAATGGACCGAACTTGAACGGAACGGTGTTCATGCGGTGTGTGTCATGCAGGACTGAGTGGGCACGGTGGGCGCTTTCGTGTCATGGCCTTTATGAACTTGCAACAGTTTAGCGCAAGCTTCAGCACTTTCCGTCAACCGGATACAACATTACGAGCGCATGCACTGAATTTTGGTCGACAATTCTTTCACGAACCTTGCAGACTTTTAGTATTTTTACCCGCTCCGCATGATTACACCGGTTGACCGCTTAATTCACGCGGAATTGGCCGTCGACCAGGCGCGCAATGCCCAGCGGATTACCGTCGCGCAAGGCTTGCGGCAAGAGTCCGGCCGGGACATCCTGGTAGCAGACCGGCCGCAGGAAACGCTCGATCGCCGCCGCCCCCACCGAAGTCGAGCGGCTGTCCGATGTGGCCGGGAAGGGACCGCCGTGCACCATCGCATGGGCCACCTCGACACCGGTCGGGAAGCCGTTGAACAGGATCCGTCCGGCCTTCCGTTCCAGGGTCGGCAGCAGGGCGGCCGCGAGGGCATGGTCGGCCTCCGTCGCATGGACGGTGGCGGTCAGCTGGCCTTCCAGGTGACGCGCCACGGCCAGCATCTCGGCCTGGTCGCGGCAGGCGATGAGCACCGAGGCCGGTCCGAAGATCTCTTCTTCCAGGGCCGGGTTGGCCAGGTAGGTGGCGGCGTCGCACTGGTACAGGGCCGCCTGGGCGGCGCAGCCGGTTCCTTCGGCGCTGCCGCGTGCGAGCAGTTGCACGCCGGCCAGGCCCGAGCGGCGCGCGATGGCGCCGAGATAGGCCTGGTGGATGCCGGCGGTGAGCATGGTCCCGGCGGCTTTGGCCTGCAGCGCGTCCACCGCGGCAATGCGGAAGGCGTCCAGCGCCTCGCCCGCCAGCGCGATCACCAGGCCCGGGTTGGTGCAGAACTGGCCGACGCCCAGGGTCAGCGAATCGATGAAGCCCGCCGCCAGCCTGGCGCCGCCGTTGGCGAGCGCGCCCGGCAACAGGAAGACTGGATTGACGCTGCTCATTTCCGCATAGACGGGAATCGGCACCGGACGCGCATTCGCGATGCGCAGCAGCGCCAGGCCGCCCTGCCGCGAGCCGGTGAAGCCGACCGCCTGGATCGCCGGGTGGTTCACCAGGTCCTGGCCGATCTGCTTGCCTTCGCCGATCACCATCGAGAACACGCCTTCCGGCATGCCGCAATCGATGGCGGCCCTCTGCACGGCCCTGGCCACCAGCTCCGAGGTGCCCAAGTGGGCGTTATGGGCCTTGACCACCACCGGGCAGCCGGCCGCCAGCGCGGAGGCGGTGTCGCCGCCGGCAACCGAGAACGCCAAGGGGAAGTTGCTGGCGCCGAACACGGCTACCGGGCCGAGCGGGATCTTCGCCATCCGCAGGTCCGGGCGCGGCGGGCTGCGCTGGGGCAGGGCCGCGTCCAGGGTCGCTCCCAGGAAGTGGCCGTCGCGAACCACCTTGGCGAACAGGCGAAGCTGGTTGACCGTGCGTCCACGTTCGCCTTCCAGGCGCGCTAGCGGCAGGCCGGATTCCTGATGGGCGCGCTCGATCAGCAGCGGGCCGATGTCCAGGATTTCTTCCGCGATCGATTCGAGGAAACGGGCGCGCTGCTCCAGGCCAATGGCGCGGTAGGCATCGAAGGCCTGCTCCGCCAGTTCGCAGGCGGCCGCCAGCTGCGCCGGGCTCGCCGTGCCGAAGGCCGGTTCCAGTTCCGCGCCGCGCGCGGGGTCGGCGCTGCGCACTTCGCCTGCGACACCGCGCTCGCTGCGGCGCCCAATGATCATTTCTCCGTGAATCGTCATGCCTGCTCCCATAAAGACTGTGACTGCCGTGCGTTCATAAAAGGCCGGGCGCGATCTTATCAAAGGGCTGTGCGCGAGGCTGTGCCGATTCCCGCAGCGAAGGGCGTTAAATGCGACAGCGATATACGTATCCATTTTTCATGGCCAGGCCGGGTTCCGCTGGCTAGAATGAGGCGCTGACAATACTGAGGGAGCGACAAATGCGTGGAGTCCTGATGGCGCCTGTGCTGGCCGCCGCATTGAACATCGTTCCGGCAGCGGCGCAATCCCTGCCTTCGGTCAGCGTACCGCCCGAGGTCGACCGGGTGTTGCGCGATTACGAAAAGGCCTGGGCGGCGAACGACGCCAGGGGCCTCGCCGCCCTGTTCGCGGAGGACGGCATGGCCCTGCCGAGCAACCAGCCGCCCGCGCGCGGCAGGGACAGCATCGCGAAGGCGTACTCCGGCGGTGGCGGCATGCCGACTTTCCTGCGCGTGATCGATTACCGCGCTTCCGGCGACCTCGCCACGGTGGTGGGCGCGTATGGCCCGGCCGGCCAGGCGCTCGATGCCGGCAAGTTCGTGCTGGTACTGCGCAAGGTGGATGGCCGCTGGCTTATCGCGGCCGACATCGAGAATGCCAATATGCGCATGGGACCGCCGCCGCGGCCGCCGCCGAAGCCGGCGGGTTGAAAGACATCCGGCGAGGGCTCAGGCCGGCATGGGGATAGCCTGGCGCAGGCGGATGATGTGCCGGGCGCCGTCGCTGCCGATCACTTCGATGCTCTGCACCTTGCCGCCGTCTTCCTGGACGTAGATGTCCTGGGGATGGCGGACCATGTGATCCAGGCCGTCGAAGCTCACGGCCAACATATCGTTCTTGGGGTCGTACAGGATGCCCAGCAGCGGAATCCATGCGGCCGCGAGCTGGACGCCGAAGTTCATCGACGCGACTTCGACCTCGGCCGGCGTACCGAGGAGCGCCTTCGACATCCTGTCGGCGTAGATTCCCCAGGCGGGCTTGTCCAATCTGATGGTGGCCATGCTTCCTCTCCTTTGCCTCCTCTGTCATCAGACCGCGCCGCGCCGCCCGAGTTTCGCGATCACTTCATCGTATAGCTCTGCCAGGCGGTGTCGACGGCATAGTTACGCGCAGTGTCCCAGTAGGTGAAGCTGTAGCGCACCACGTCGCCGATCTTCAGGCCGCCGGCGATGAAGCTGTTGCTGCTGCCGTCGAGGCGCATGCGCACGTTCTGCTGGGCGCCGTTGTTGACCGTGTAGTGCACGTCGGCCCAGCTGCCGGTATTCGCGGTGAACTGGAGCGTGGTCGCCGAGGTCTGGGTCACGTAGGTCGGGCCGGTCGGCGCCGGCGGCGGGGTGGTGGTCGTGCCCGAATCCCAGACGATGTCGTCGATCGCGAACTGGAAGGCCGAGGCAGGCAAGCGGTTGGCGTCGCTCGAGATCATGAAGACGTCGAGCAGCGACTGCAGCGCCACCTTGGGACCGATCAGGGTGCTCACGGGGACGGTGGCGGTCGCCCACTCGCCGTTGCGCAGCAGGCCGTGGGTCGTGGTGTTGGCCGGGAAGTTGACCCAGTTCTGGTTGGTGTAGGTGTCGCCGACGCCGATGTTGAAGGAGACGTTGGCCGGAATCTTGATTCGGAACTTCATCGTCCCGTTGCGGAAATTGCTCAGGTCGCGGGCCTGGCGCGACTGGACGCCGCCGCCGAACCACTGGCCGGGGGCGTTGTAGCTCCAGGCGATGACGTTGCTGCCCTCGTAGGGCGGAAGATTGCCCGCGCCGCTGGAGGCGCCGTTCCACAGGAAGATGTCCGAGCTGGTGCCGGCCACCAGCTTGTTGTTGACGCTCGTGGTGTCGGTGAACACGCCGAACTTGCCGACTTCCGGCACGGTCTGGTTGCCCAGCTTGACCGTTCCCTTGCCGTCGAGCTGGTAGACGCGCACGTAGTCGACGTACATGGTCCCGGGCATCGGCGCGCTAACCTGGCCCGGGCTGGCGGCGTCGGTGAAATTGCCGCCCACGGCGAGGTTCAGGAGCAGGTAGAAGGGCGCCTGCAGGGCCGTCGAATTGACCGGAAGCGGCGCGTCGTACATGTTGCGCTCGACGCCATTGTCGACGACCGTGAAACGCATCTCGCTCTCGGTCCAGTACAGGCGGTAGAGGACGAAGCGGTTGGTCAGCGGGGTCGAGGAGACGTACCAGTTCTTGGTCTGCCAGGCGGTCGAGGCGGCGCAGCTTTCATTGCCGGGGACGCAGGCCGCTTGCTGGTAGGTGATGACGTTGGAGCCGACAAAATTGTTGGCGGAGGGCGAACCGGCGGCGGTCCGGCTCGAGGCCTTGTGGCCCATCTCCATGATGTCGATCTCGCCGTTGCGCGGCCAGGTCTGCGGGCTCACGCCCAGCATCCATGCGGCCGGCCATAGCCCGGTGGCGACGGCGGGAGTGCTCATGCGCACCTCGACCATCCCGTACTGCACCTGGACCTTGCCCTTGGTGTCGACCTTCCCTGAGGTGAAGACATTGCTGCCGATGGTCTGGTTGCGCGCCTGGATCGCAAGGGCGCGGGTGCCGGATTCGAAGGGTACGTTAACGATCGACACGTTGTTGGGGCTGTAGTATTGCAGCTCGGCATTTCCGTATCCGCACAGGCTGATCTGGCAGCCGTTGCCGTCGGTGGCGGTCCACGCACCGGTGTTGAGGCTGGTGCCATTGAATTCCTCGGACCACAGCAACTGGCCGATGGCGGGGTTGCTGACGCTGGCGGAGGTCTGCGCCCCCATGGTCAGCAGCAGGCCTGCGGCTATTGCCTGGAAAGGTTTCCATTTAAAGTGACGATTTTGTTTATGGTTATTCACTTCGACTCCTCGATTAACTCCAAAGAAATGTGGGGAGGCCGTTCTGGCTCCGCCACGCTGCGCCCAACATCGACGTTGGTTCTGAGAATTCTTGCGGAAGCTATGACTGGAAACGTTTCCATTCGGAATACGAAAAAATATATGCGTATTTGAACGGCGCGTCAAATCGAATCGTGCGCGGCAAAGCTATTGAAAGCGCTCGGTTGTGAATGTTTGAGGTGGCTCAAAAAGAGGGCAGGTGGGGCTTCGGGAGTGAGCCGGCGCGCAGGGAAGCTAAGGCCTTGGACCGGCCCTCCCCGTTTGCGCAACTCGACGAGTATCGGAATTTCTTCATGGCATATCGCAACTCAACAAGTTGCGGTATGCTGCCGGCAGGAGAAGCCATATGAGAAACGATTTTCGTCTGTCGAGGATACTGCATGTCCTCGTCCACCTGCACGGCCGCAAAGGCGCGGCCAGTTCCGAAGAGATCGCCACGATGCTGGACACGAATCCGGTACTGGTACGCCGCATGATGGCGGGCTTGCGCACCGCTGGCTACGTTAATTCCACGGGCGGGCGGGGCGGCGGCTGGACCCTGGCCGCCGACCCGGACACCATCACGGTGCTGGACGTCTACCGCGCCCTTGAGGAGCCGGTCATCTTCGCGATCGGTCCCAGTGTCGATCATCCAGGCTGCGCGGCCGAGGAAGCCATTACCGGTACGCTCAATGTCGCCCTGGCGCAGGCCGCAGGCCACCTGATGCGCCAATTCGGCGAGATTCGCCTGTCGGCCTTCTTGCCGCCGGCCCGCCCCGGCTGAAGCGCACTTCCGGAGCGCAGCCTACGCGCTGCGCATGAAATGGCGGCGCCGCCGCCATATTACTTTACCGCTTATATAACTGTTGATATTCTTTGCCCATGAAACAAGGACTCGGTACCCAATTGCGCCACCTGATCGAGCTGCTCGACAGCGCGGTCGAAGCCGCCTACGTCGATGCCGACCTGCCGGATTACCGGCCACGCTACACGCCGGTCATGCGCGTGCTGTCGATGCGCGAGGCGGTGACGATTGGCGAGATCGCGGCCCTGGCCGGCATCACCCAGCCAGCCGCCACCCAGACCGTGGCGCTGATGCAGAAGCAGGGCCTGGTGCAGATTGCGCCGGGCGCGGAGGATGCCCGCCAGCGCGTGGTCAGCCTGAGCGCGAAAGGAAGCGCACTGCTGCCGCGCCTGCAGGAATGCTGGCGCGCGACCAAGCTCGCGGCGGATGGCCTGGACGCCGACCTCGACCTGCCACTGTCGCAATCGCTGGCGCAGGCCATCGCCGCCCTGGCCGACCGGCCGTTCGGCGAGCGCATCCGGGAGGCGCGACTGGCGTTGCAGCAGGACGGCGGCAGCAAGGCGACAGGCCAAGACAGCCGGCGCCGGTCCGGCAAGAAGAACGCGGCTTAAGAAGAATCCAGAAAAATGTACAGGAGACGAAGCAATGAATGAAGCAAGCACGATGTCCGCCAACAAGGCGGCGCCATCCTCGCGCCTGATGGCCCACCCTTTTGTCCGCAGCGTGATCGGTATTGTGCTGACCTTCGCGCCGGTGCCGCTGACGATGATCCTCTCGTCGGCACTGGTGGACAAGCCCTACCGGATCGCCTGGCCCCAGTTGCTGGCGGCCGTGCTGTCCTTCCTGGCCTACCGCTTCTTCGTGCACCGGATCGAAAAACGCGCGCTGACGGAATTCGGCGCCCAGGGCGCCGCGCGCGAATCCTTGCTCGGCCTGGGATTGGGCGCGGGCCTGGTGTGCGCCGTGTTCGCCTTGCTTGGTTTGCTGGGCGCCTACCACCTGGACGGCATGAACACAGTCACGCTGCTGCTTGCGCTGCCATTGGCCGAATTGATGCTGGTTGCCCTGACCGAGGAAATGCTGTTCCGCGGCGTCGTGTTCCGCATCAGCGAGCAATCGATCGGCAGCCGCTGGGCGATCATCGTTTCGGCCGTCGTGTTCAGCGCCGCCCATTTGCCGAACGACGGTGTCAGCCCGGTCGCCGTTGCGGCACTGGCCGTGTACAGCGTCATGCAGGCGGCTATTTATATGCGGACGCGCCGCCTGTGGATGTGCATCGCCAGCCACCTCGCCTGGAACTACTTCGTCGGGCAGATCTTTTCGGCCACGGTGTCCGGCCACCAGGCCGAGGCGGGGCTGCTGCGTGGCGAACTTTCCGGCTCCATCCTGCTGACCGGCGGCGCCTTCGGGGTGGAAGGCTCCGTGGTCACACTGGTGGTGCTGTGCGCCGCAGCCGCCTGGTTCCTGCGCGGCGCGCTGAAGCGGGGCAGCTGAAGCGCTACAGCAACTCGATCCCGAAACGCCGCACCAGCAAGGCGAAGGCCGCGAAGCAGGCGATCGTGATCAGGGCGCAGCTGCCGAGGGCCCACCAGAAACCGAGACGCTGCAGCAGCCAGGGAAAGGCCAGGAACATCGGCAGGGTCGGCACCACGTACCAGAAGGTGTACCACGCGTGATTGGCCAGCTTGGCGGCAGGCTGGTTCTCCACATGCAGCCACACGAGCGTCAGCAGGGTGATCATCGGCAGGGCGGCGATCAGGCCGCCGAACCGGTCGCTGCGCTTGGCGGTCTCCGACACCAGCACGACAACGGCCGCCGTGATCAGGTACTTCGTAATAATCCACTTCATCGTCTGCTTTCTTCCATCGGCACGGTGAGCGGCGCCTAGTGTAACCCGGCAGGTGGTGCGCGCGGCGGTCAGAAGCGGTGACGCAGGCCGAGGGCGAACTGGCGGTTTCCGAGTCCCGGCTCTTCGCTGTTGCCCTCGGTGTAGACGGCTCCATTGCGGTTACGGATTCCGCCATACGAAGTGTAGACGTCGGTACGCTTGGAGAACGCGTACATATACGCCACGCCCAGCTGGGTCGCGTCCTGGTCGTGCACGGTCCGGTCGTCCGCATGCACGCAGGTCAGCACCACCGTACTGGCCCCAAGCGGGATCGACGCCGCCAGCAGCAGGTCGCGGCTGTCGGTCGACGGCACCGGCGGCGCGCCGCCGAACACCGCGGCGCCATTGTTGATCGGCGCACTGTTCGGCCCCCGGTTCACTTCATAGGCGGCGTGGCCCCGGAACGCAGCGAACTGGTAGTTCGCAGCGAGCAGCAGGTTGCGCGCAAGCCCGCGTCCCGACACGGTAGCGCTGTCGTTGTTTTTCCGGTGGAAGGCAATGCTGGCGTTGAGCGGGCCTCGGCTGTAGTCGAGCGAGCCGCCGAGCGCCCGTCCGGCGGCGGCATTGCCGGGTGCTTCGCCGGCGGCCAGCATCAGGGCGGTGCTGAAGCCATCGAACACGGGGCTGCGGTACAGGACCGAGTTCGCTGCGCGGAATCCCGCCGGGGCCATCAGGTTGTTCGACCGGATGACGCCATTGCGCAGCGGATCGGCGACGACGTTGAGCACGGTGAACAGCGGCGTATCCTGGAGTCCCACGCTCACGGCACCGAATTTGCCGCGCAAGCCCACGATGGAGGTCCGGCCGAACAGGGTATTGTTCTGGGTCGAGTCGCCCTTGTCGGCGTGGATGCCGCCTTCGATCACGAAGAAGGCGGCCAGGCCGCCGCCGAGTTCCTCGGCGCCCCGGAAGCCCCAGCGGCTCTGGGTCGCCATGCCGCTGGTCACCCGCGTCGCGCTGCCGGCGGCGCCGCCCTGGTCGACCGAGATGCCTACGTCCATCACGCCATACAACGCCACCGAAGATCCCTGGGCCGGCGCCGCGCCGCTGCAGGCGAGCGCCGCGCACAGCAAGGAAAGCTTTTTCATACGCGCTTCCCTTCTCAGGCGGCCGCCGCCGGTACGGTGGCGGCCGGTGCGGGGTCGGGAATCGGCTCGATTTTCCCGAGCACGAACACGAAGCAGAAAATGCCGATCACCAGGATCACGCCGGCGACCAGGAAGGCATTGGTGAAGGAGGCGGTGGCGCCCACGATCAGGCCGGTCACGATCGGCGCGGCCGCGCCCATCAGGTTGTTGGCGAAGTTCATGATGCCGCCGACGGTGCCGGCGCCGCCCTTGGGGGCGATCAGCGAGGGCAGCGACCAGCTCACCGGTGCGGCCGAGGCCAGTCCGCCCAGGGCGATCGAGATCCAGAAGATCGCCCAGACCGGATCGGTGGTCTGGGTCGCGCCGAACACCGCCAGGCCGAAGCTCATGCCCGTCACCAGCACCGCCTTGCGCACCTTGGATTCGTCCATGCCGCGCTTGATCAGGTGGTCGATCAGCCAGCCGCCGACGAACAGGTCGGTGAGGGTGGCGAAGGCCCAGGGAATCGCCGCGAAACCGGCCGATTTCAGGATGCTCATGTGCATGGATTCGACCAGGTAGCCGGGCAGCCAGGTGAGGAACAGGTAGAAGGTATAGCCGTAGGCCGCGAAACCGATGGTCAGGCCCCAGACCTTGGTCTTGGTCAGCAGGTAGCCGAGCATGTTGACCGCGCCTGCCTCGGCCGGTCCTTCGGGGGCGGCGCCGCCGCGCTGGATGTAGTCGTATTCCACCTTCGACAGGCGCTTGTCGGCGCTCGGATCGCGGTACAGCACGTAGAAAGCGATGAAGTACAGGAAGCTCAGCACCGCGGTCAGGCCGAAGCCCCAGCGCCAGCCGAAGGTCACGACCGTGATCGCCACCAGCGGCACGCCGATCACGTTCGAGAACTTGGCGGCGGCGTCGAAGATCGCCGTGGCCAGGCCGCGTTCGTGGCGCGGGAACCAGTAGCCGGTGGCCTTGGAGCTGGCCGGGAAGGCGGGAGCCTCGGCCACGCCCAGGATGATGCGCGCGACCAGGATGCCGGCGAAGCCACTCGAGAAGGCGGTGATGAGCGAGGCCACGCCCCACAGGAAAGCGCCCCAGCGCCCGACCCGGGTCGGGCCGAAACGGTCGAGCACCATGCCGACCGGGATCTGCAGCAGGGAGTAGGACCAGGCGAAGGCGGAGAACAGCAGCCCCAGCTCGACCGGCGTCAGGTCGAACATCTCCTTGATCTGGGGCGCGGCCACCGAGAGGCCGATGCGGTCGATGTAGTTGATCAGGACACCCACCCCCAGCAGGGCGCCGATGCCCCAGCGGCGGCGCGGGATCGTTTGTTTTGGTATGGCGTTCATGTTTGTCTCCTGTGTCGTTCGGCAGGGATCTAGCGGCCCTCGGGATGGATGATGTCGTCGGTAAGGACGGAAAGCGGCTTGCGGATGTCGAGCACCACGCCGGATTCGTCCTCTTGCAGGGGTTCGAGATCGCGCAGCTGGCTGTCGAGCAGCGATACCGGCATGTAGTGGGCGGTACGCGCCTGCATTCGTTCGTGGATCAGCTCGCGCGGACCGTTCAGGTGCGCGAAGCGCAGCCCGGGATCGGCGGCGCGCAGCAGGTCGCGGTAACGGCGCTTGAGGGCGGAACAGGCGAGCACCAGGCCTTCGCCCCCGGCCATGGCGCGGGCAATCTCGTCCTGGAGCGCGCCGAGCCAGTCGGCACGGTCGTTGTCGTCGAGCGGGATGCCGGCCGCCATCTTGGCGACGTTCGCCGCGCTGTGGTAGGCGTCGCCCTCGAGGAAGCGCACGCCCAGCGCGGACGCCAGCCGCTGGCCGACTACGCTCTTGCCGCATCCGGAGACGCCCATGACTACCCAGCGGAACGAAACGGAAGAGTCGGGGACCTTGTCATGCATGTGAGATATTCGGTTGGGTTGATCGAGCTTGGTAGCGCTACCAATGGAAAGCGAGTCTACCGCGATCACGGATTTTGTAAAGATAAATTTATGCTGCAGCGCCGCAAACGGCCGCTCCTGCGCGCACGCGGCAGGAGCGGCCCGGGAAGGCTGGCGTCTGCTCAGGCGCTCTCGCGCGCCATCAGGGTGAAACCGAGATCGACCCGGGTCGCCGGCGGCTTCTCGCCGCGGATGACGGCGCGCAGCAGCTGGGCCGCCTCGAAGCCGACCCGGTAACGCGGGGTGGCGATGGTGGTGACGGAGGGATTCATCCAGGCCGACACCGGCAGGTCGTTGAAACCGCAGATCGCCAGCTGCCGGGGCACGGCGATGCCGCGGCGCTGGCATTGGAAGATGGCGCCCTGGGCAAGGTCGTCATTGCAGCAGAAGATGGCGTCGCAGTCGGGCGTGGCCGACAGCATGCGTCCCAGGAGTTCCGCGCCGAGCGCGATGGTGGAAGGATCGCTCACCATGGTTTCGAGCCGGGAATCGTAAACGCCGGCTTCGTCCAGGGCGCGGCGGTAGCCGTCCAGGCGCTTCAGCGTGCGTTCGTCGCGCTGCGCGCCCATGAAGCCGATGCGCCGGTAGCCCTTGTCGAGCAGATAGCGGGTCATCGTGTAGCCCGCCTGCAGCTGGGAGAAGCCGACCGACATGGTGTCCGGCGAGCCGGCCAGGTCCATCATCGACACCACGGGCCGCCTGGAAGAGGCAAGCAGCTCGGTGACCCGTTTGCTGTGGGTCAGCCCGGACAACAGGATGCCGTCCGGGCTCGACTGCAGGTAGGTGCCGAGCAGCTTCTCTTCCTCGGCGTCGGAGTAGCGGGTGTTACCGATCAGGATCTGGTAGCCGTCCGGTTCCAGCGCATCCTGGATGCCGGCCAGGACGTCCGTAAACACCGCGTTCGACAGCGAAGGCACCAGCACCACGATCACCTTGGATTGGGCCGAGGCCAGCGCGCGTGCGACCCGGTTGGGGACATAGCCCAGCTCGGCCACGGCCTGGTCGACGCGCGCTCGCAGCGCCGCCGACACCATGTCAGGCTGGCTGATGGCCCGCGACGCGGTCATCGTGCCGACACCGGCCTTGGCCGCGACATCGGCCAGCGTGACGCGGCCGCTTGCACGGGATCGGGAGGTCTGTGGTTTGCTCATTCTTCCTCAGTTAGGAGCTTCCGGTGGTAACGTTATCAAGGGTGCGGCCGCGACTCGGACTGCTGGCGGCGCTTCCAAATGCGGACGCGGTCTTGTATCGGAGCACGATTATGGCAAATCAATCGCAAATTGGCGAACCGGCATGGTCCGTATGGAGCTCGGCCCCATAAGCGAAGGGCCGGTAGCGAATACCGCGATTCGCTACCGGCCCCTTCTTATTCGACCTCGAGGCGGGTCAGGCGGTCTTGCTCTTCAGCCAGCCGGCCTTCCAGCTCACCCCGAGCGTCACCGCGAGGCTCATGATCAGTGCGCCGATGACCGCCATCAGGACCGCGTCGAAAACGCTCTCCGACTTGATGCGCCCATCGAACTCCTGGCGCAAGATCGCCTTGTCCGGCAAGCCGGCGGGATAGACGACCTCCAGGCTGGGCTTCGAAGCAAGCGCCTCGGCCTCTTCCTTGTTGTGCGCCCTGGCTTCGTGGTGATAGGTGACGCCGTCGACCTGGTAGACATAGGCAACGGCATAGTCCTTCATACGGCTGACCTTGTGGCGGACCACGCCTTCAGGGGTGGCCATCGCATACACCGGCGCCTTCTCGATCACCGCGTAGTCATCCCGCTTGCTCAGCGAGGCGTAGCTGAAGAACCAGGCGGAGAGGGGGAAAAGGACAGCCAGCAGGATCAGCGGTTTTTTCATGAGGAAGTCGCAAGAGAGTTGTCGATAGGAAATAAGTATCCCATAAGACGATCGGTATGCGATTGCCCAAGTCGCGCTCACGGCAATTTTACCCATCGCGCGTAAGCGGCCCGGCCGGGATGGAAGGGCAGCATCGGCGGGTATAATCCAGGCCATGAACGACGCCCTGAAACCCGCTTCGGAACCCACCTTGTCCGATGTCGCCGCCCTGGCGGGCGTGTCGCGCGCGATCGCGTCGCGGGCCTTGTCGGCGCAGCCGCGGCCGGTGTCCGCCGACAAGCGCGAGCGGGTGCTGCATGCGGCCGAGGCGCTGGGCTACCGCCCCAATTCGCTTGCGCGCGGGCTGGCCAACAAGACCGTCAACCTGGTCGCGATCCTGGTCAATCACATCCACGACCTGTCCGACCTCGACCTGTTCGACCTGCTGCTGGCGGAGATCCAGGCGATCGGCAAGCAGGTGATCTTCATCCGTGTGGGCGCGGGAGAGGACGCGGAAGACTTTTTGCGCGACGGCGTCGCCTATCACGTCGATGCCGCATTGGTATTTGCCGATTTCGCCGACGCCGCCACCGTGCGCCGCATGTTCCGCAACAATGCGGTGCTGATGCTCAACGGCCATCACGAGCCGGGAGCGCCGTCGGTGACGATGGACGAAGACCAGGGGATCCGTGAAGCGGTGGCCGATGCGGCGGCGAAGGGTGTGCGCAGCGCGCTGCTCCTGACGGGGCGCAGCATGTCGCGGGTGGAGCAGGCCCGCATCGCCTCCTTCCGCGCCGCGATGCGGCAGCATGGCATCGCGCTGCTGGGCGAGCTGGCGGGAGATTATTCCTACGCCAGCGGACGCGCGCTGGCGCAGCAGATCGACGTGGATGCCACCGGCGCCGTGTTCTGCACCTCCGACGCGATGGCGATGGGCGTGCTGGATGCGCACCGCCGGTATTTCCCGGGCCATGCTCCGGAGCGCTTCCGGCTGTACGGCTTCGATAACATCTCGCTCACGCAGTTCGACGCCTATCCGATTTCATCGATCGGAGCGGACAAGCGCGACTACGTGGCGCAGATCGTCCGTATCCTGAACCGGCCAGCGGGCCTGGCCCGGCATAGCGAGCACGTGCTGGTCGCCACGCGCTTCGTCCCTCGCCTGACCGGCTGAGACCTCAGCCCTGCGGCGCCAGGGTCGGCGGAACCGCTTTGCTGCCCCACCACTTCTTGTAGTTGGCCGCGTAGGCGCCCGACTTGACGTAGTCCGCGACGAAGCCGTTCACGAAGTTCAGCAGCGCCGGATCGCCCTTGGCCATGGCGATGCCGATCGGCGTGTTGCCGTACATCGTGGGCAAGGTCTCCAGCTGGCTGTTCTTGCTGGCCAGGTAGTCGAGCAGCGAGGAATCCTCGATGCCGGCGTCGACCCGTTTTTGCTGCAGCAGCAGGACGCCATCCGGTGCGAAGCTATCGGTGTAGACGAACACCGCCTGCGGCGCCGATTTCCTCAGGAAGGCATCCGCCGTGGTGCCGCGGCCGACCACGACACGCTTGCCGTTCAGGTCCGCCAGCCTCTTGATCTGCGCGCTCTTTTGCGCGATCACGCGCAGGCCGGCGACGTTGTAGGGGATGGAAAAGTCCACCACGCGCGCGCGCTGCGGCGTGATCGAGACGTTGGCCACGACCAGGTCGAGCTGTCCCGACCTCAGCATCGAGATGCGCGCATCGCTGGAGACGTCGGAAAAGCGCGCCGGCACGCCGAGTTGCGCGGCCAGCTGCCTGGCGACGTCGACGTCATAGCCGACCGGCTCGTTGCTGGCGTTGCGGAAGCCCACCGGCTCTCCGCCCAGCGAGACGCCGATGCGCACGTAGCCGCGCGCCTTGATGTCCTCGATGCGGCCGGCCAGCGCGGACGTCGCGGCCAGCATCAATGCCGCGGCGGCGGCGTAGCGTTTCAGGCGAAGCTGCATGATCTTTCCTTTCAGGGTTGGATGGTGGAGGCGACGCGCAACTCCGGCGCGGCCATGCGCTCGTCCCAATACCAGTAGCGTATCTCTTCGTCGCAGCGGTAGTTGACCACCCGGTGATTGCCCTTGGCGTCCATGGCGTGGATGACCACGCCGGCCAGGAAGCCGCTCTTCAGCTCCGACAGCTCTTCCACGGCCAGCTTGACGGCGTCTTCCAGGGACGCGCCGAGGCGCATCGCCAGCACGATACTGCGCGAGGTCCCGCAGCGCATGGTCATCTCGCCGGTGTGGGTGCAGGCGGCGGCGCCGTAGCGGCTGTCCGCATAGAAGCCCGCGCCGGGGATCGGCGAATCGCCCAGCCGGCCTGGATACTTCCACGCCCAGCCGGAGGTCGAGGTGACCACACCGATATGGTTGCCTGCGTCGCGGCCCAGGAAGACCGTGGTGTCGCGCACGCGCTCGGGATCGGTGATGGTGTTGCTGAGCGGGGCCAGCGCGATATCGGGGAAGGCCGCCCGCTGTTCCGGCGACATCTCCTTTTCCAGGCGCTCCCACCAGACCCGCTTGCTGTCCGGGTGCAGCACCTCGTCGACCGCGAAACCGCGTTCGGTGGCGAAGCGGCGCGCACCGGCGCCGGTCAGCATCACGTGCGGCAGATGCTTCATCACCTCGTGGGCCAGCGCCGAGACGGGCAGGGTGGCCGGCACCGCGCCGACCGCGCCGACTTCACGCGTCGTACCGTCCATGACGCCGGCGTCGAATTCCATCTCGCCCAGCATATTCGGCCAGCCGCCATAGCCGACGCTGCGCACCTTGGCTTCACGTTCGACCTTGGCGATGCCGCCGACCATGGCGTCGATGCCGGCGCCGCCTCGTTTCAGGAGTTCGACGGTGGTGTCGAAGCCGGGCCAGGCCTCGGCGTTTGCTAACAGCATTTTCATGACTTGCTCATCTTGGACAGGAATTGGGCGATGCGCGGCTGCGCCAGGCCGCCGTGGGCGGCGAAGAAGCGCGAGGTCGGCAGGTCCGCTAGCAGCCGGCCCTGGTCGAGGAACACGATGCGGCTGGAGATGTGGCGGGCGAATTCGATTTCGTGGGTCACGAACAGCATGGTGGTGCCGCTTCCCGCCAGCTTGGCGAGGATGGCCAGCACTTCGGCCGTCATTTCGGGATCCAGCGCGCTGGTGACTTCGTCCAGCAGCAGGTAGCGCGGCTTCATCGCCAGGGCGCGGCAGATGCCGACGCGCTGGCGCTGCCCGCCGGAGAGCTGGGCGGGATACGCGTCCGCGCGCTCCAGCAGGCCGACGGCGGCCAGCAGTTCGCGCGCTTCTTCTTCGGCCTGGCGGCGCGGGACCTTCAGGACTTCGACCGGCGCCAGCGTGATGTTCTGCAGCGCCGTCATGTGCGGGTACAGGTTAAACAGCTGGAACACGGTGCCGCAGCAGCGGCGCGCGAGCTGCAGGGCCCTGGGATCGTCGACGCGGTGGCCATCGACGGAGATCGCGCCGCCATCGAGTTTTTCGAGGCCGTTGATGCAGCGGATCAGCGTCGACTTGCCGGAACCGCTGGCCCCGAGGATGGACACCACTTCGCCCGGCGCGATGCGCAGGTCGACGCCATCGAGGACCGTGTTGGCGCCGAAGCGTTTGACCACGCCTTCGATCTGGATCATCTTACAAACCCTTCCATTGGCTATGCGCGCGCAGCTTTGCTTCCGCGCGGGCGCAGGCCCGGGCGATCAGCCGGGCCATCAGGTAGTACAGCAGGCCGATCACGGTCCAGACGATGAAAGGCTTGAGCGTGCGCAGGTTCAGGATCGCGCCGACCTTGGTCAGGTCGACCACGCCGATCACCGAAATCAGGGAGGTGACCTGCAGCTGGTTGACCAGCAGCCCGGCCAGCGGCCCGAAGCCGAAGGCCGCGGCCTGGGGTGCGACGATGCGGCGTAGTGTCTGCCAGCGGCTCAGGCCGAATACGCGCGCCGTTTCCAACTGATCCCGCCCGACCGATTCGATGGCGGAGACCGCGATCACGTAGACGAAGGCCGCCGTGTTGCCGGACAGGGTAATGAGGGCGGCCTGCACCGGTGTCAGGTCGGTC
Source organism: Massilia sp. ZL223 (assembly GCF_018119395.1). Taxonomy (GTDB): domain Bacteria; phylum Pseudomonadota; class Gammaproteobacteria; order Burkholderiales; family Burkholderiaceae_D; genus Telluria. Next base: position 64,671 of record NZ_JAGPWD010000025.1, on the reverse strand, counting down.
TCCAGCAGCACCGGCAGGCCGAAAAACACCAGGAAGAGCTGTACCAGCACCGGGGAATTCTTCAGCAGCTCGGCCAGGGCCGCGGCGAATGGAGCCAACAGCGGCGTGCGGTAGTAGCGCAGCATCGCCCAGCCGAGGCCCAGCCCCAGGCCAATGAGGGTGGTCGCGGCGAACAGGGCGACGGAGACACCCAGGCCTTCGAGCAGAAGCAGCAGGTCGTGGGGCGTGAAATCGGTGTAGCGCATCAGCCGAGATTCCTGTTCAGGCGCCGGTGGAGCGCGCCGGCCGACAGCGACACCAGCCAGGTCATCACGGCGTACATCAGCAAGAGCAGGGCGTACACCTCGAATGGCTGGAAGGTGTCGGCGGCGACGATCTTGGCGCTTCCTGTTAGTTCGTTCAGCGTGATCGCAGAGAGAATCGAGGAGGTCAGGATCAGGTTGACGAATACCGCACCAAGCGGACGCACTGAGTTGCGCAGCGCGATGGGCAGCACGATGCGGCGGTAGATGGTGAGGCGAGAAAGGCCGCTGACCTGCGCGGCCTCCAGCACGCCGGGGTCGACCGCCAGGATGCCGGAACGGATCACGTCGGACGTGAAGGCACCGCCCGCCAGCGACAGCGCCAGCACGCCGGTGCTGAAGGCGCTCAGCTCGACGCCGATTTCTGGCAGCCCGTAGAACAGGAAAAACAGCTGCACGATGAAAGGGACGTTGCGGAACACGTCGACGTAGATATCGGCGATGCGCCTGGCCAGCGGCGACGCCGCCGTGCGCATCAGGGCCGCCACGATGCCCAGGGACAGGCCGCCGGCCAGGGCCAGCGCGCAGGCGAGGGCGCTCAGGCGCGCACCGGCCGCGAAGTCGCCCAGATAAGGTTCAAGCGTGGTCGGATCGAACGTCAAACAGGATGCTCCAACTAACAGTGGTTCCAACACGATGTGAAACCGGTTTCACCGCAATCCGGCGAGTGTCACACACGCTGCTGCGGATTTCAAGGGCGAGGCCTTGTCAGGCGCGTAGTTTAGCTTTCAGCGCCGCGACTTTTTCGCTGCTGGTCCGGCGCCGGCTGCCGGAATCGAAACCCAGGGCAGCGACCTTCGGCGCCGGCGCCGGCAGGGGCTCCGAGCAGGACGCGTGCACGTCGGTCAGCGGCAGCTGCGCGCGCAGCAGGTGCACGTTGTCCCCGCTGATGCCGGCGCCGGGCATGATCGTGATGCGGCCGTCGGCGGCGTCGAAGCAGCGCCGCAGTCCGGCCAGGCCTTCCAGTGCGCTGGTGGCCCCGCCCGAGCTCAGGATGCGCTCGAAGCCCAGGCTGACGGCCAGGGTGGTGGCCTGCGCCAGGTCCGGGCACAGGTCGATGGCGCGGTGCAGCGTGCAGCGCAGTCCGTGGTCGGCAGCCCGCTGGACCAGCCGCTCGAGTGTGCGCTGGTCAAGGCGGCCGTCGGGCAGCGAGGCGCCCAAGACTACGCCTTGGAGGCCGGCGGCGGCAACGGCGTCGATCTCGTGCAGCATCAGCGCCGTTTCCGCATCGTCGAAGCAGAAGTCGCCGCCGCGCGGGCGGATCATCGCGACCACCGGCACGGGGCTGCTCGAGGCGACGCGCAGCAGGCCGGAGCTTGGCGTCAGGCCGCCGACATCCAGCGCGCCGCATAACTCGATGCGGTCGGCGCCACCGGCGATCGCAGCGGCCAGGCCACCGAAGGTGTCGACGCAGACTTCGAGGGTGATCGTGTCAGGCATGTTTGTCCCCCAGTTTTTCCAGGCCCAGCCAGGCCGCGCCGATCAGTCCCGGTTCCGTGCCGGACTGGCCGGGCACGATGATCGGGGTGGCGGTCTTGCGCAGGATGGCGGCGCGCACCGCCTGGTCGAGCCCGGCGATCAGCGGCGCGCTGTTGGCCAGGCCGCCGCCGACCGGCAGGATGGACGCGCCGAGGGTATTGACCAGCATGGCCAGCGGCCCGCTGAGCAGATCGATGAAACAGGCGATGGTGCGCTCGGCGGCGGCGTCGCCGGCCTGCCAGGCGTCGATGATCTGGCGGCTGTCCAGCGCCTGTTGGTGCAGGGTGTGGTGCAGCCGCTCCAGGCCGCGCGCGCCGCCGACCGTGTCCAGGCAGCCCGCCTGGCCGCAGCCGCACTGGAAGCGCGGAATCGTTTGCGGTGGCTTGCCGGCGATCTGCACCGTGAATGGCGCGACGACAGGGCCATGACCCCATTCGCCGGCGAAGCCGCCAGGGCCGCCGATCAAACGGCCGCCGATGACCAGGCCGCCGCCGACGCCGGTGCCCAGGATCAGGCCGAACACGTTGGCGTGGCCGCGTCCGGCGCCGGCCTGGGCTTCGGCCAGGGCGAAGCTGTCGGCGTCGTTGATGATCCAGACCGGCAGGCCGAGGGCTGCGGACAGGTCGGCGGCCAGCGTACGGCCGTCGATGCAGGGAATGTTCGCGCATTTGATGCGGCCATCGACCGGATCGATCACGCCGGCGATCGAGATGGCGACGCCGCGCGACGAGCCGCCGGCGGCGATCAAGGCTTGCAAGGCGGCGGTGAAGGCGGCAAAGTCCTGGGTGGGCGTCGGAACCCGCTGCAGGTCGCCGATCCGACCGTCAGCCGTTGCGACGGCGCATTTGATGGCGCTGCCACCGATATCGAAACAGGTAATCATGGTCCGAATCATAGGGGCAACAGCCGCTAAACGTAAGAGCGGGCGCTGCTAAACTGGAATAAGTCGAAGTACGCATAATCTATATTATGTTAAATGCGCTATCTATTGGTGGTCATCGGGACAGGCAGGCCGGCAAAGGTCAATCCAGGAACCGGTGCATTGCGCGGCTTCCTGGTCTGTAGGAAGCCGCCTACTCGGCCTGTTGCCGCCATCTCTAGCCTCGAGAAACGCAAGGCTCCGTATGCGAGCGCTTCCCGGCCTGATGATCGGCGCCTCGCTGCGGTTTCTGTTTGTCTCTTCTCCACCGGACTCAGTCTGTTTCGTACAAGACCGCCGACGCATCGTCGGCGCGCTTCACCGCCATTGCCGCCGTACCGAAGGTCCTGTCTTCATGCGAACGCAGTTCGTCCAGCATGACGGCGAGTCCCATCCGCCGGCAGCGCGTGGCCAGCTCGCCGTGCGTGTACAGTCCATAGGGTTCGACCAGCCGGTAGAAGCCGTCCGTCATCATCAGCAACGCTGATCCGTGCGGCAGTTCGGCTTCGAGAGTGCGCGCCGCGAATGGACCGGAAGGTTTCAGGCACAGGATCGAGGGCGCCGGCGCGGTGTTCTGGGCCTCACGCCTGGCGCGCAGCATCGGCTGCATCAGGGCGCGCCGTTCGCCCGCGTCGGTGACGCCCTGGTCGATCAAACGGGCGATTTCAGCCTGCAGCACGGCCTCCTGCGGATTGACGAAGGGATCCAGATCGACGGTGGGTGCATCCGGCGCATGCAGCAGCGTCTTGCAGTCGCCCAGGCTGTACAACTGAAGCCGGCGGCCGCCACTGGCTGCGTGGACCCGCGCCCAGGTCATCGCACCGATCGGCCATGCGTGCAAAGGCACGTCCTTGCCTGCGGTTCGTGCGGTGAATTCTTCGTACAAGGCCGAGGCGGCGCGCTGTGCGCACGCTTGCTGCGACAGTCCGTCGCCGAGGCACTTCGAGAGTTCGGCGGCAAACCCCTCCGCAAACCAGACGACGTCGCCGCGTTCAGGATCGATGAAGTGACGGTCGGCGACCGAGGTGCCGCCGTCGATCACGATCAAATCGATCATCCCATCGGCCTCGTGGACTGCCACGAAGTCCTCGTTCGAATGTGCCTCCGCGCCGGAAGAAATAGTTTGTACACGCATCGCTGAAACCCTGCTCGACTTGATCGGACCGCAATGTACAGGCTGGATGCTTGAAAAACAATCGCTCCCGTGGTTAACGGCGTATACTCGACAATATATTTGCTAATGTCGAGTGAGGGAAATCGGAATCCAGGGCTGCTAGCGCTACGATTTGGCACGGATGCGCATTCAGCGTATCAGCACTATAAGAAACTTCGTGCAGTCTTTGGCCTGGTGCATGCAAGGCCTTGTGCAAGCGCGAGCGAGCGACGACCCGCGCTCGCCATCCATCCGATTGTCGTTCACTCATGCAGGTGCAGACCTCCTTCCACGAGCGCACTACGATTTCGCGCTACCGCCACCATCGACACCCTCATGCCTCCTGCACCGCCATTGTCATAGTCGACGACCTCCTTGCCCTCTGCGTCCTTGTGTGAAATTCGCACGCGGAGCGCATCTTTGCTGGCACGTTTCCCCTCCCCGCCATCGACTGCCTCAAGCACGAAGCGATACCCCGGCAGCCCGTTGTAGCGGCCCGTCCCCTCCAGGCGCACCAGTTCTCCACTGCGGCTCGCCTCCTTGATTTCCTGCGCGCGAAACTCGAAAGGCCCGGACAGGCTGACGAATCCAGCGCCTGCACGAGTGCGCCCGCCTGCCATTGCCGCCGCCTGATTCGAGAGTGGCGCCCAGAGCGCGAACCGCAGCGGTCCCGCCTTGGCCCCTGCCCCGCTCGCGGTCGCTGCCACCGTCCCCTGGCCGCGCAGCGTGGCCATTTCCGGCTCGAGCACCCAGACAGGGTGGCGCGTCACAGTCGAGCGGCCGCCAGAATCCGTAACTTGCACAGTTACAGTAAAGAGGCCGGGTGCACAGAAACGGTGCTGGAAATCCACCGACCCTACGCCGCGTGCTTCGCGCACGGTGGGATACGATGTATCGCAGCCATCGGTCCACGTCGCCTTTGCCTTGTGTGTCTGTGTAGCCGAGTTGTCGACAAAGCTGAGCGAAAGGCGCGCTTCGTCGCCGACCACGACGGTGTCGGCCAGCCCGGCGATGGGGCCGAGCACGGGCGCATCCGTTCCACGTGTTCCAGGGCGTAACAAGATCATGCCTGCGTTCGAGTGGGCGGCGATGACACCGGCATCATTGATCGCGCTCGCCGTGGAAATAACCAGGCCGGCAGGCGCCCGGTGGACCCGGCTGGTCAGATCAACCGGCGTGCGCAGCCCCTGCCAGCGCACCGCCCGGTTGCCGCCGCTCTGCAGGATCTGGCCGACCATTTCGCCGCGGTTGTTCAGGTCGAGCACGTCGGTATCGCCTGGGCCGAGGCCTGGCAGCAGCGTCATCCCGCGGGACCGCGTCCAGAAATAGGCCGCGTAGCGTGAGGGCAGCAAGGTATTACCCGAAATTTCCCCGCGGTCGTTCAGCGCTGTCACCAGGCGAAAGCCGGTGTCCTGCGCGCCGGTCGGCACCTTGCCGCTGCGTGGACTCCAGTAGAAAGCCGCTACATGCGCGTCACCGGGGGTATCGCCGATCCCGGCTGCCGCTCCCCATTTGTTCACGAAATAGGTGATGCCGACGCTGCCGCCCAAGCTTCCCAGGTCGATCTGCCGGCCGGTCGCGTCCCAGAGCATGGGGTGAAGATCTCCACCGGCGACGTCGGCGAAGCCGACAGCGATCCCGAGGTCGTTGATGTCCCGTGCTTCAGACCACGAGAGCGGGAGCGGACCGAGCGTGCGGATGCGACCGTTCGGGTCCCAGCGCGCTGCCCTGGCGGTAATGCCTGGGGCCGGGATGTCGCCCACGATCTGGTTCCTGTCGTTGATCGCGAGCGCATAGCTTCCTCCCGGCCCAGGCAGCGCGCGCATTCCGCGTGCGGCCGTCCAGATGTAGGGCCCGTAGCGCGGGAACGGCTCGCTGGCGTCATTGGTATGACCGATCACCACGCCGAGGTTGTTCAGGCCGCTCACGGTGGCGTAGCCGCCGCCCAGCGAACCGAGAGCGTAGGCGCGCTCACCGTCGAAAAAGCCTGCGTCGTTGAACAGATACGAGGAAAATGCGACCTGGCCTTTCTCGTTGAGGAAGGAATTGGCATCTTTCTCGACCGGCAGGTTGATCACGCTGTAGACCGGAGATCCGTGCGCCCGATGGTCCGGACTCCCGGCGCCAACCGCACCCGAAGCGCGTACCTCGTCCGGGCCGGGCCGCACCGGATCCGCGCTCTGTCCGACGCCGCTGGCCATGCTGCTGACCGCGATCGCCAGAGACGTCAGCGCTGCCGCCAGCGCCCACCTCCCGCTGCCTGCACGGGTTCTTGCTTGCTGATTCATGATCCTCTCCATTGCTACAAGTAAGTGACCAGCGGAACGAGATTTTGAAGGGATGCCGCCAGCTTCAATATCCAACTCTAGGCTGTTCGGCAGGCCCGAGGGCTGACCTCGCACAAATGCGCCGGGCGGTCTGGAGGCGGTGTAGACTGAACTTATTCGTTCGGTAGCGGTCGCTAGCGCTTGCACCAGGCCTGTGAAACCGATGGCGGCGCTGAGCGGTCAAAGCCATGACGCGTTCTCGATGCGCATGTGTTGGAGAAGACGATGTGCCGGCGAAAATGGTGGTGCCTGCTGGTGGCGGCCCTGATGGCGTTCGCCGCCTGGGCGCACGCGTCCGCTTCGGCGCCGCCGCTCTCGCCGGTGTCATCGACCACATCGGCCGCATCGGCTGCAAAGCGCGTCGGCCTGCTGACGATCGACGGCGCGATCGGGCCTGCAACGGCCGACTACATCGCACGCGGCATCGCTTACTCGGCGAGCGAGCATTTTCAGCTGGTCATCCTGCAGATGGATACGCCGGGCGGACTGGATACCTCGATGCGCACTGTGATCAAGGCGATCCTGACCTCGCCGATACCGGTGGCGGTGTATGTCGCCCCGAGTGGCGCCCGGGCGGCCAGCGCCGGCACCTATATCCTGTACGCCAGCCATGTGGCGGCCATGGCTCCCGGCACGAATATCGGCGCGGCCACGCCTGTCGAGGTCGGCATCGGGCCGCAGCAGCCCACGCCCGGACGCGAGCCTTCCCCGCTTCCCGCGCCCGCCGCCGACAAGAGCCGCGGCGCCGAGCCAGAGCGCAAGGGGCCGGACACGCCAATGGCGCGCAAGCAGGTCAACGACGCGGCGGCCTACCTGCGCGGGCTTGCCCAGATGCGCGGGCGCAATGCCGATTGGGCCGAGCTGGCGGTGCGCGAAGCGGTCAGCCTCAGCGCCCACGATGCACTCGAGCAGCATGTGATCGAGTTTGTCGCGGAAGACCTGGACTCCCTGCTGGCCCAGCTCGACGAGCACAGCGTGACGGTACACGGCCATGCGCAACGCCTGCACACGAAGAATGCCGCCGTGGTGCCCATCGAATCGGACTGGCGCAACCGCTTCCTGGCGGCCATCGCGAACCCGAGTGTTGCGCTGTTGCTGATGACGATCGGCATCTACGGGCTGGTGTTCGAATTCATGAACCCGGGCTTTGTGGCGCCTGGGGTGATCGGCGCGATTTCCCTGCTGCTGGGCCTGTATGCCTTGCAGCTGCTGCCGGTGAACTATGTTGGCCTGGCCCTGATCATGCTCGGACTGATGTTCATGATCGCCGAAGCCTTCCTGCCCAGCTTCGGGGTGCTCGGGCTCGGCGGCATCGTCGCCTTCGTGGCCGGCGCACTGATGCTGATCGACACCGCCTTGCCGGGCTTCGGCATCCCGCCCGTGCTGATCGTGACCCTGGGCGTGCTGAGCGCCCTGCTGCTGGCCGGGATCGCGCGGATCGCGCTGGCGACGCGCCGCCGCCCCGTCACCAGCGCCACGGCCGGCCTGCCCGGCTCGCTGACCCGGATCGAAAGCATGGAACAGCCGGGCGCCTGCGAAGGCTGGGTCCGTCTCGAAGGCGAACTATGGAAAGCCGTCAGTCCCCTGCCCCTGAAGCCGGGGCAAATGGTGAGGGTGCTGCGGCGCGATGGCCTCACGGTGCGGGTGGCTCCGGCCGAGAACAATCAAGGAGGATGAGCATGGTGTTCGAAATCGGTATCGGCATCGGCGCCCTGCTGATGCTCGTGCTTGGCTTGCTGGCGGCCGCGATCCACATCCTGCGCGAATACGAGCGCGGCGTGGTGTTCCAGCTGGGACGCTTCTGGGGCGTGCGCGGTCCCGGCCTGATCATCATCATCCCGGTGCTCCAGCAGATGGTGCGGGTCGACATGCGCACCGTGGTGCTCGACGTGCCGACCCAGGACGTGATCTCGCGCGACAACGTCTCGGTCAAGGTCAACGCGGTGATCTATTTTCGCGTGGTCGATCCGGACAAGGCCATCATCCAGGTCGCCAACTTCATGGAAGCCACGAGCCAGCTGGCCCAGACCACCTTGCGGGCCGTGCTCGGCAAGCACGAACTGGATGAAATGCTGGCCGAGCGCGAGCGGCTGAACATGGACATCCAGCAAGTGCTCGACGTTCAGACGGACGCGTGGGGCATCAAGGTCGCCAATGTCGAGATCAAGCACGTCGACCTGGACGAGTCGATGATCCGCGCCATCGCGCGGCAGGCCGAGGCCGAACGGGAACGGCGCGCCAAGATCATCCACGCCGAGGGCGAGCTGCAGGCCTCGGAAAAGCTGCAGCAGGCGGCGTACGTACTGTCGCAGCGACCCGGCGCGATGCAGCTGCGCTACATGCAAACGCTGAGCGCGATCGCCGGGGACAAATCCTCGACCATCGTGTTCCCGTTGCCGGTCGATCTGCTGGGTGACCTGGCGGGGGCGGTGCGACGCGAACGGACCTGAGTTTTCGCACCGGGCCCCTCCCCTCCCGGACGTGGCTTGGCGGCCGGAGCTCGTAGCGCTCGACCACAAAAACTTGGGCGACACCCGCGGGCCGCGCGCAGCCCGCGACGCATCCCCCATGTGCTTACGCAATATGCCGGTGCAACACCCGCGCACGGATGACGGCAGCGATTTGCGCCGAGGCTGTCCCTGCGGGACAATGGCCACATGCGAACTGATCATTCGAAGGGAGCAGCATGAACATTACGGTGAAGAACACGACGCCGGATACGGCGCGCATCACGCTGGTCGGCGAACTCCAGGACGGCAGTTTCGATGCAAAGGTCATGACCGAGACCGATGTGCCCTATACCCCCTACTGGGAAAAGCAGCTCGAGCAGCGCATCGTCTACATCCAGCCCGACGCCGAGCAACTTGCCTCCATCCTTAGCGCCTTGAACGAGCGCCGTCTGTCACTCGACGAGTTACAGAACTACGGCAGCTCCGCGGGCGGTACCTCCTCGATACCTGTCTGAGCAACTCCTTTCTGGCACTCGACGAGTTACGCAACCACCGAATCTGAGCGGTAGAGCCACCGTCCAGGCGGATGCTGGCTGTCACTCGATAAGTTACGTTCTGCGGCGGCGCGGCGGCGCCTGCTCGATATCCGTCCAAGCGAGCGGCATCTGGCACTCGACGAGTTACAGAATTCTTGAGCTCGTCAGTGACGCCTCTCGATCCAAGCGAGACCCATCCGCAACTCGACAAGTTACTTATTTCGGCAGCTCGGCGCCAATGTGAGGCAGTGACGTCAGCGCCAGGCGCCAGCCGAGCCCGGGCCGGCTACAGCAGCCCCTTCCCCGGCGCGCCCACGATCTCGTCGTGGCGTTCGTGATCCTGCTTGTGCAGGTAGGCGGCCGTGGTGGCGATGTTGGCGTGGCCGGCCGTGTCCTGCAAGGTCTTCAGCTGCACCCCGTTGTTGGCGTGGTTGGTCAGCATGCTGTGGCGCAGCCAGTGGGTCGATGCCTGGCGCAAGGCCGCCGCGCTGTCGCCGTCGCCCTGGGCCGCCGCTGCGCCGGCCGCCGCCTGGAACACGGCTTTCAGCGCTTCGGAAGCCGCTTCATCGCTGACGCGCACGAACTCCTTGCTGCGGCTCGACAGGACCAGGGGCATGCGGTCGGCGCGCCCGGTGTGTTCGAGCAGGCCGAAAGCGCGGCGATAGTCGCGGTAAGCGGCCAGCATGGCCGGCGGCACCGGCAGCCGGCGCGGCTTGGCGCCCTTGCCCATCACGTCCAGCCACCAGCGCCCGTCGCCTTCGCTGTAGATGGCGCCCATGTGGGCGCCGACGATCTCGTTCAGGCGCGCGCCCGTCTGCGCGAAGGCGACCAGGAGGAACCGGTCGCGCTCGCGCTGGCGCCGCTCGGCTTCGGTGCCGGCCGGGCGCCGCTCCAGCGTATCGAGCGCCAGCGCGACGGCCTGCGGACTCAGGTAGCGCGTGATCCGGCTCGCGTGCGGCGCCCGGACGTTCTTCACCAGGCGCGCCGGATTGCGGCGCAGGTAGCCGGTCTGCTCGGCATAGGTCAGCACGCCCTTCACCGCGATCATCGCCTGGCGCCGGCTCGGGTCGGACAAGGGCCCGGAAAACGGCCGGTAGCGCGGGTCGCTGCGCGGCCACTTGGTGGTCGAGATCCACTCGGCGGGTGGCTGCTTGAGGAACTCCTTGTAGGCGTTCAGGTCCCCGGTATTCAGCTGCTGGAAACTCTTCTTCGCCTCCTCGCGGCACCAGGTCAGGAAACGGTAGAGCTCCTTCTGGACGTTGGCGATCGACTTGGGACTCAGTTCGCCGTGCGAGATGTATTCGCGCGCCAGTTCGGCGTCGCTGCGCGCATCGGTCGCGGGCTCGTCGTGGAAATGCGCTCCCAGGTTCTTGCCCCGTCGCGTGGCCGCCGCCTTGTCCAGCCCTTCATCAGGGAGCGGGTCGAGATCGATGGGCAGGAAAACAGGCATGAGGCGGCAATGAAAGACTGTACTTATATACAGTATAACACCGCCTCGCGGGGCCGCGAAGGCCCGAGCGCTCAGTGCGGCGCCGGGACGCCATAGCCGGGCGCGCCGAGGGCCATGCCGCCCATGCGGCGGCATTCGACCGCGCACTCGCGGCAGGCCGCCGCGCATTCCTGGCAATGCTGCATGGGGTGGTTCGCGCACTCCTCCGCGCACCTGCCGCAGACCTCGGCGCAGGCGCTGCACACGGCCTGGGCCGCCTCGCCGCCACGCGCCATCACGCTCGCCGCCAGCCGGCACGATTGGGCGCAGTCCATGTCCAGCGAAATACAGCGCGCCATCATCTTCACATCGTCCTCGCGCAGGCAGGCGGCCGCGCACATGTCGCAGGCGTCGGCGCAATGGTTGCAGGCTTCGATGCAGGTGCTGTAATGCGATTGTTCCGTCTCTCCCTCCTTCAGGCTGCTTGTGCTCCGGAAAAGAGGCCGTACTGGTATAGTAGCGGCGTGTTTCCACAACCGGATACCGTAGCACCATAGCCTGACCGGCTACGCACGATTCGTCCGGGCAAACACCATCCTTGATTGACAGGAGCAAGCATGTTCAAGCCTTACTTCATCCATTCGGCCGCCGCCGCGCTGATCGCGCTGCCCCTGGCCGCCTGCGCCGCCCAGCCGGTGATCGAGGTGTACAAGACCTCGATGTGCGGCTGCTGCAAGGAATGGGTCAAGCACCTCGAGGCGAATGGCTTCACGGTCAAGGCCACGGATGTCGAGGATCCGTCCGACTACCGCCAGAAGTTCGGCATCCCCGAACAATACGGCTCCTGCCATTCCGGCCGCGTGAAGGGCTACGCGCTGGAGGGCCACGTGCCGGCCGCCGAGATCAAGCGCCTGCTGGCCGAGAAACCGAAGGCCGTGGGGCTGGCCGTGCCGGCGATGCCGCTCGGCTCGCCGGGCATGGAAGGTCCGCGCAGCGACCCCTACGATGTACTCCTGGTGAAGGACGGCGGCAAGACTGCGGTCTACAAGCACTATAACTAACTGAGCTGAGCTTAGCGCGGGCCTGCGCGGCCCGGTCCTACAGCCCTACCGACAACCCGCCGACAGCGACGCGCGCATCGCTGCGCGACAATAGGCCTCCACCATCACAGGAGGCCGCGATGATTTCTTCCGCATCCCAGCCCGGTACGCCGGGGCAGGACGATCCGTCCACCACGATCGGCGTCGGCGGCGTGACTTCGGGCCAGCAAGGCGCGACGCCCAGCCATGAAACCCAGCAGGAAACGGGCGGCAGCGGCGGCGATGGCCTGACCCGCAACCAGTCCGGCGAAACCACGAATGCCCCCACCGGCGAGGCCGGGACACCCGACTCAGGCGGCATGGCCGGTGAAGCCGCCGACAGCGCGATGACCCATATCAATCGCGGCGCCCAGGACACCCGCGCCAGCCAGGCCGGACGCTCGGCCACCGGCTTGGGGGCGCCGGAAACGGGCGGCAACCAGGACGAAGGGGACCTGCCCCCGGTCAGCCCGTAACAGCAGTAGTGGCCGCTTCGCGGCGGGCCAGCTTGCGCCACCAGATCCAGGACACGATCGCGTTGATCCAGAAGCCGACGTAGAGCGCTGAAGTCAGGTACAACTCGCGGCTGTAGTAAAGCGGGACCGCGACCGTGTTCACCAGCAGCCAGACCGGCCAGTTCTCGATGCGCCTTTGCATCATGAGGAGCTGGGCGATAACGCTGAATACGAGCACGGCGGAATCGACAAAAGGCGCGTAGGCATTCGTGTAATGGTGCAGCAGCGCGCCGTAAGCGGCCGTGGCCGCGATGCCGGCCGGCGCCAGCCACAGCAGGGTGCGCAGACCGGCATGCGTGATCGGCAGCGGCGCGCCATGGTCGCCGCGCAGCCAGCGCCACCACCCGAGCACGCTGGTGGCCACGAAAAATACCTGCAGCAGCACATCGGCGTACAGGCGGTTCTGGGCGAACAGCACGCCGAACAGGGTGCAGCCGACGATCCCGGTCCACCAGGTATGGACGCTGTTGCGTCCCGCCAGCACGATCGCCACCGCCGTGAACGCGTTGGCCGCCAGTTCGAGCGGGCCGGTCATGCGCCGCGGCGCCAGAATCTGCTCATGGTTCGCTCCAGTCCAAAAGCGGCTACTGTAAGCGAACCACGTACTCCTCAGCAAGAAATCACAGCCGGATGGTCCCGTGGTCGGCATCGACGTCCGGCGTCGAGCCGGTCACCGCCGCCTTGGCCATGGCGAACAGGCGAACCATTTTGCTGTCGTTCGAGTCCCAGTATTCGGCGGCATGCGGGGCCACGCGCACCAGCACCACGTGCTCGTCCTCGGGACCGGCCGGGAACCAGGCCTGGACCATCGGGTTCCACAGCGCGCGGATCTGGGTGCGGTCCACCACGCGCTCGGCGGTGCCGCTGACCGACACATAGGTGCTGTCGTCGCTGTTGGCGAAGCTCACGTTCACCTCGGGATCGTGGGCGATGCTGTCCCACAATGCGGTCGTGGTGCGCACGTAGAACCACAGCCCGCCCTCGCCGTCCACCTGCTGGTTGGTCATCGGCTGGCTGGCCAGGTGGCCATGCTGGTCGCGGAAGGTGAACATGGCGAAGCGCATCGAGCCGATCTTGTCGGACAGCGCGGCGGCGTGGGCGGACGTATCGTGGTTGGACATGGCGGATCCTCGTCGTGTTGAATGGGTCGATGCTAGCCCGGATGCAAGGGCGTCTCCGTGCGGCCGCGTACGCAACCGGCCGGCTGCCGGGGGGGGCGGCCTGACGCGGCCAGCGCAAATCGTCTATAGTGATGCCTCTGTACAAATATGACATTTGCCATGAAATTTGACGTCGCTATTGTCGGCAGCGGTCTGGCCGGCCTGTCGGTGGCCCTGCATCTCGCGCAAACCAAACGCGTTGCGATCATTTCGAAACGCGAACTCCTCGACGGCGCCAGCAACTGGGCCCAGGGCGGCATCGCCGCCGTGCTCGATTCGGGCGACAGCCACGACCAGCACATCGCCGATACCCTGGTGGCCGGCGCCGGGCTGTGCGACGAAGCCGCCACCCGTTACATCGTCGAACACGGCCGCGAAGCCATCGAATGGCTGATCGAGCAAGGCGTGCCCTTCACCCGCGACGAAACCGCCGAACTCGGCTTCCACCTGACCCGCGAAGGCGGCCACAGCCAGCGCCGCATCATTCACGCCGCCGACGCCACCGGCCACGCCGTCCAGGTGACGCTGGAGCAGAAGGTGCGCGCCCATCCGAACATTGAGCTGTTCGAGCACCACTGCGCGATCGACCTCATCACTTCCGACAAGCTCACGGCCAACGGCATCCAGGGCAATGCGCCCCATCTGGTCGGACAGCCGCGCTGCTACGGCCTGTACGTGCAGGACGAGCGCAACGGCAAGGTGCTCACCGTGGAGGCCGAGCACACCGTGCTGGCCACCGGCGGCGCCGGCAAGGTCTACCTGTACACCACGAATCCCGACACCGCCACCGGCGACGGCATCGCGATGGCCTGGCGCGCCGGCTGCCGCGTGTCGAACATGGAATTCATCCAGTTCCACCCGACCTGCCTGTACCACCCTTACGCCAAGTCCTTCCTGATCACCGAGGCGATCCGCGGCGAAGGCGGCCTGCTCAAGCTGCCGCCGGAAGCCGGCGCCGCCGCCGGCACGCGCTTCATGCCGGCCCACGACGAACGCGGCGAACTGGCCCCGCGCGACGTGGTCGCACGCGCCATCGACTTCGAGATGAAAAAGCGCGGCCTGGATTACGTGCACCTGGACATCAGCCACCAGGATCCGGCCTTCCTCAAGGAACACTTCCCGACCATCTACGCGCGCTGCCTGGAGCTGGGCATCGACATCACCAAGGAAGCGATTCCCGTGGTGCCGGCGGTGCACTTCACCTGCGGCGGCATCGTCACCGACCTGGCCGGGCGCACCGACATCCCCGGCCTGTACGCGGTGGGCGAGACCGCCTGCACCGGCCTGCATGGCGCCAACCGCCTGGCCAGCAACTCGCTGCTCGAATGCGTGGTCGTAGGCCGCGCCTGCGCGCACCAGATCGCGGCCGCGCCCCGGGTCGAAAATCCTGTGCTGCCGCCCTGGGACGAAAGCCGCGTCACCAATGCCGACGAGGAAGTGGTGATCGCCCACAACTGGGACGAACTGCGCCGCTTCATGTGGAATTATGTGGGCATCGTGCGGACCACCAAGCGCCTGGAGCGGGCCATGCACCGCATCAAGCTGCTCAAGGAGGAGATCGACGAGTACTACCGCAACTTCCGCATCACGCCGGACCTGCTGGAGCTGCGCAACCTGGTCGAGGTGGCCCACCTGATCGTGCGCAGCGCCTTGTCGCGCCACGAGAGCCGCGGCCTGCACTTCTCGCGCGATTTCCCCGACACGCTGCCGAAGGCCCTGCCAAGCGTGCTCACGCCGCGCCGCCGTTAATTTGCTACACTGCCTGCTGCACCGGCCCGCTTAGGCGGGCCGCTTTCCTGATGAACCGCCAAGCCCTCACCCCCTCCACCATACTGGCCCTGACGATTCCACCCGTCTTGTGGGCCGGCAACGCCGTCGTCGGCCGCCTGGTGCGCGACGCCGTGCCGCCGATGACCCTGAACCTGATCCGCTGGGTGCTCGCGCTGGCTATCCTCGTGCCGCTCGGGCGGGCCGCCCTGCGCGCCGGCAGCGGGGTAAGGATGAACTGGCGCCGCTACTGCGTCCTGGGCCTGCTCAGCGTGGGCCTGTACAACTCGCTGCAATACCTGGCCCTGCAGACCTCCACCCCGATCAACGTCACCCTGGTGGCGTCGGGAATTCCGTTCTGGATGCTGCTGGTCGGGCGCCTGTTCTACGGGGTGCCGGTCAAGCGCCGCCAGGTGGCCGGGGCGATCCTGTCCATCCTCGGGGTGCTGGTGGTCATGTGCCGGGGCGACCTGGAACAGCTGGCCGCGCTGCGCCTGGTGGTCGGCGACCTGTACATGATCCTGGCGACCATTGCCTGGTCCTTCTACAGCTGGATGCTGATGCAGCAGAAGGACGTGCCCGCGCTGCGCCAGGACTGGGCCGCCTTCCTGCTGGCCCAGGTGGCCTACGGGGTGCTGTGGTCGGCCGCGCTGGCGGGCGGCGAATGGGCGCTCAAGGACGTCGCGATCGTCTGGAGCTGGCAGCTGGCCGCGGCCTTGCTCTACGTGGCCATCGGCCCGGCGATCCTGGCCATGCGTTTCTGGGGCGCCGGCGTGCAGCGCGCCGGTCCCAGCATCGGGGCGTTCTTCATCAACCTCACGCCGCTGTTCACGGCTCTGCTGTCCTCGGCTTTCCTGGGCGAGCCGCCGCATCTCTACCATGTGCTGGCCTTCGCCATGATCGTCGGCGGGATCGCAGTGTCCGCCCGCTAATTCGCCGGCCTGCCGAGGCGCCGGTATGTAGCCATGGAATCGTGTTCCAAGCCCCGCGCCAAGGATGCTACGATCCCATGCATAGGGAGGATTTCGCAACATGGCAGAAGCATTTACCGTTCAGGACCGCGCGGAGGAACTGGCCGCCTTCCTCGAGCGGCACACCCGCACCCTGGTGCTGACCGGGGCCGGCTTGTCGACCGCGTCCGGCATTCCCGACTACCGCGACCGTGACGGCACGCGGCGCGGCAAGCAGCCGATCCAGGGTCCCGAGTTCCGCCGTTCCGAGGCCGTCCAGCGCCGCTACTGGGCGCGCAGCATGGTCGGCTGGCCGGTGCTGGCCAAGGCCACGCCCAACGCCGGCCACCAGGCGCTGGCCGCGCTCGAGGCCAGCGGCAGGATCGGTTTCATCCTGACCCAGAACGTCGACGGCCTGCACCACCAGGCCGGCAGCCACGCCGTGCTCGAGCTGCACGGCAACATCCACCACGTGAAATGCCTCGCCTGCGAAGCCCAGTTTCCGCGCGCCTTCGTCCAGGCCCAGCTCGAGGAGGCCAATCCGGACGTCGCCCAGTCGATGGCGATGCCGCTGCCCGACGGCGATGCCGCGCTCGAACCCGACGCGCTGACCGACTTCAGGCTGCCGCACTGCGTCCATTGCGGCGGCGCCCTGATGCCGGACGTCGTTTTCTTCGGCGATAACGTGCCGGCGGCGCGCACGGCCTGCGCACTGGCGCAAATGGAAACGGCCGATTCGCTGCTGGTGATCGGCTCCTCGCTGATGGTGTACTCGGGCTTCCGCTTCTGCCGCATGGCGACCCAGAGCGGCAAGCCGATCGCCGCCCTCAACCTCGGCCGCACGCGGGCCGACGACCTGCTGCACCTGAAGCTCGACGAATCCGCCGAGCACGTGCTGCCGCTGGTGGCGCAGTTGCTGGATGCGCGTCCACCCGGGCTGCCGCCCGCCCTCATCGACCATAGGGGAACACTGTGAACGATTCTTACCGAAGCTATTCCATGCGCTCCCGGCCTTCCTCGGGCCTGCGTCCCGGACTGCTGTGGGCCGCCGCCGGCCTGGCTGCTTCCTGGCTGTTCGTCCAGGCCCGTACCCGCCAGGTGGAGCGCGAGCATCCGCCCGAAGGCAAGTTCGTGACCGTGGACGGCGTGCGCCTGCATTACCTGGAGCGCGGCGAAGGCCCGGCGCTGGTCCTCCTGCACGGCAATGGCGTGTATTCGAAGGATTTCGAGCTCAGCGGCCTGCTCGACATGGCGTCCAGCCACTATCGCGTGATCGCCTTCGACCGCCCCGGCTTCGGCTATAGCGAGCGGCCGCGCACTACCGTGTGGACCCCGGACAAGCAGGCGCGCCTGCTGCACCACGCGCTGCAGGAGATCGGCGTCGATTCCGCCATCGTCCTCGGCCATTCCTGGGGCACCATGGTTGCGCTGGCGATGGGCTTGCAGGTGCCGGACTTCGTGCGCGGCCTGGTCCTGATGTCGGGCTATTACTACCCCAGTGTGCGGCTGGATGCGCCGCTGTCCTCGCCGCCCGCCGTGCCCGTGATCGGCGACCTGATGCGCTACACGGTCTCGCCCCTGGTGTCGCGCATGATCTGGCGCCCGGTAATCAAGCGCGCCTTCTCCCCGATGCCGATCTCCGAGCGCTTCAGCGGCATGCCGGTGTGGATGGCGCTGCGGCCCAAGCAGCTGCGCGCCGCCGCGGCGGAAAGCGCGATGATGATCCCGGCCGCTATGTCGCTGTCCAGGCGCTATGGGGAACTGAAAGTGCCGGCGACGATCCTGGCCGGCACCCAGGACAAGGTCGCCACGTCGGGCCACAATGCGGAGCGGCTGCATGAGGGCTTGCACAACAGCCAGCTGGAACTGGAGCCGGGCACCGGCCACATGTTCCACTATGCCCATCCCGAAAAGGTGCTGGCGGCCATCGACGGGATCGCGGCCCAGGTGGGCGAGCCGGTCGTGCTGCGCAGTCCGCGCGCGGAGGCGCTGGCACGCGCCAGCGAAAGCGGGGTCTAGCTTAGGGCCGGGAAAGGACCTTCAGCACCGCGCCAATGACGATGAAAGCGGCCATCGCCAGCGACAGCGCGCCGATCAGCTTCGGCGAGCCGATGGTGTCGGCCTCGCTGTCCGCCTTCATGCGCAGGGCGCGGCCGATCACGACCGGGCGCAGGAAGCCGCGGATCCCCAGCAGGACCATGCCGACGCCGAAGAACAGCTCGCCGTTCAGGTCGTAGCGCACCCCGTCGGCGATCTGAGGCAGTCCCAGCAGCAGGCCGAAGCCCAGCCAGAACAGCCGCGAGCCCATCGCCCGCTTGAGCCTGGCGGTCGACATCAGCCGACGATACGCAGCGAGTAGTCGGTCGCGCGCACGTCCTTGGTCAGGCTGCCGATCGAGATGCGGTCCACGCCGGTCTCGGCAATGGCGCGCACGGTGCCGATGTTGACGCCGCCCGAGGCTTCGAGCAGCGCGCGGCCGGCATTCACCTTGACCGCTTCGCGCATCATGTCCAGGTCGAAGTTATCCAGCAGGACCGACTTGACGCCGGCCGCCAGCGCTTCTTCCAGCTGGACGATGGTTTCCACCTCGATCTGCACCGGCACGCCGGCGTTCAGGGCGTCGGCCGCCTTGAGCGCGTTGGTCACGCCGCCGGCCGCCGCGATGTGGTTTTCCTTGATCAGGATGCCGTCGTAGAGGGCCATGCGCTGGTTCTTGCCGCCGCCCACGCGCACCGCGTACTTCTGCGCCAGGCGCAGGCCCGGCAGGGTCTTGCGGGTGTCGAGGATCGCGGCACTGGTGCCGGCGATAATGTCCACGTACTTGCGGGTGACGGTTGCCACGCCCGACAGCAGCTGCATGAAGTTCAGGGCCGCGCGCTCGGCGGTCAGCAGCGAGCGCGGCGAGCCGGCGATGGTGCAGACCACGGAGTCCGCGCTCATCAGGTCGCCCTCGGCGTATTTCCAGTCGATGTCCAGGTCCTGGTCGACGGCCAGCATCACGCCCTCGAACCAGGGCGCGCCGCACAGCACGGCGGCTTCGCGCACGATGACCCGCGCCTGGACGCGGGTGTCGCCCGGGACCAGCATGCCTGTCAGGTCGCCGGTGCCGACGTCTTCCAGCAAGGCGGCCAGGATGTTCTGCTCGAACGCCGCCTGCAGTTTTTCGTCGAAGGCGTTGTCGTCGATGAAGGGATTGCGCAGGGTCGTCATGCCGGGCCCACTCCCGAGAACAGGGTCGCGTTCTGCTCCAGCGCGCCTTGCGGCAGCGCCTTGGCCTTCTTGGCGGCGGCGAAGTCCAGCATGCGGTCGATCGCGCGCTTGGCCTGGCGGCCAATCTCCGGATCGACGTGCACCTGGTTGGCGCCGCTCTCCAGCACTTCGGCCAGGTTGCGCAGGCCGTTCATGGCCATCCACGGGCAGTGGGCGCAGCTCTTGCAGGTCGCGCTGTTGCCGGCGGTCGGGGCTTCGATGAAGGTCTTGCCCGGCGCGGCCATGCGCATCTTGTGCAGGATGCCGTTGTCGGTGGCGACGATGAAGGTGCTGGCGTCCAGGTCGCGCGCGGCGTTGATCAGCTGGGTGGTCGAGCCGACCACGTCGGCCTGGGCCACCACCGAAGCCGGCGATTCCGGGTGCACCAGCACCTTGGCGTCCGGGTGCTCGGCCTTGAGCAGGTCGAGTTCGATGCCCTTGAATTCGTCGTGCACCAGGCAGGAACCTTGCCACAGCAGCATGTCGGCGCCGGTCTGCTTCTGGATCCAGGCGCCCAGGTGGCGGTCCGGCGCCCACAGGATCTTCTTGCCCTGCTCGTGCAGGTGCTTGACGATGTCCAGGCCGATCGACGAGGTCACCATCCAGTCGGCGCGCGCCTTCACGGCGGCGCTGGTGTTGGCGTACACGACCACCGTGCGGTCCGGATGCTGGTCGCAGAAGGCCGCGAACTCGTCGGCCGGGCAGCCCAGGTCCAGCGAGCAGGTCGCGTCCAGGTCCGGCATCAAGACCGTCTTTTCCGGGTTCAGGATCTTCGAGGTTTCGCCCATGAAGCGCACGCCGGCGACCACCAGGGTCTTGGCCGGGTGGTCGCGCCCGAAACGCGCCATTTCCAGCGAGTCCGAGACGCAGCCGCCGGTTTCCTCGGCCAGGTCCTGCAGGTCGGCGTCCACGTAATAGTGGGCCACCAGCACCGCATCGCGCTCCTTGAGCAGGCGGCGGATGCGTTCCTTGAGCTCGGTTTTTTCGGCCGCGCTCGGCGCGGCGGGCGTACGGGCCCAGGCTTCGGCGGTGCAGGCGGCGCCGGCGACCGGGCGGTCGTATTCGTAGGTCTTGATCGGAAGGACTGTGTTCATAAAGCTATGATCTCACAATGAAACGGAAGCTGCAGAGGGCAGGTCGCCCTGCCCTGCCTCATCAGTCGATGCCCTGGCTCTTCAGGTATTCCTCGTAGTTGCCCTGGAAATCGACGATCTCGTTCTCGCGGATCTCCAGGATGCGGGTGGCCAGCGAGGACACGAATTCGCGGTCGTGCGACACGAACACCAGGGTGCCGGCGTACTTGTCGAGCGCGATGTTGAGGGACTCGATCGATTCCATGTCCATGTGGTTGGTCGGCTCGTCCAGCAGCATGACGTTGTGGCGGCCCAGCATCAGCTTGCCGTACATCATGCGGCCCTTTTCGCCACCGGACAGCACTTTCACCGATTTCTTCACTTCATCGCCGCCGAACAGCAGGCGGCCCAGGATGGATCGCACGGCCTGGTCGTCGTCACCTTCCTGGGTCCACTGGCCCATCCAGTCGGTCAGGTTCTCGCCGCCGGCGAATTCTTCGGTCGGATCCTGCGGCATGTAGCCGACGTTGGCGTTCTCGGCCCACTTCACGCGGCCCTGGTCGGCGTCGAGGCCGGTGATCTCCTTGCCGCCGATGCAGCGCAGCAAGGTGGTCTTGCCGGCGCCGTTGGCGCCGATGATCGCGATGCGTTCGCCGGCCTCGACCATGATCGAGAAGTTCTTGAACAGCTGGCGGTCATAGGCTTTCGACAGGCCTTCGGTCTCCACCGCCAGGCGGTGCAGCTTCTTCTCGCCTTCGAAGCGCACGAAGGGATAGGCGCGCGAGGAAGGCTTGAATTCCTCGATCTTGATCTTGTCGATCTGCTTGGCGCGCGAGGTCGCCTGGCGCGCCTTGGACTTGTTGGCCGAGAAGCGGCGCACGAAGTCCTGCAGTTCCGCGACCTTTTCCTTGGCCTTGGCATTGTTGGCGAGCTGCTGGTTGCGGGCCTGGGTCGACGCCAGCATGTAGTCGTCGTAGTTGCCCGGATAGACCTTCAGGGTGCCGTAGTCCATGTCGGCCACGTGGGTGCAGACCTGGTTCAGGAAGTGGCGGTCGTGGGAAATGATGATCATCGTCGAGTTGCGCTCGTTGAGGATGTCTTCCAGCCAGCGGATCGTGTTGATGTCCAGGTTGTTGGTCGGTTCGTCCAGCAGCAGGATGTCCGGATTCGAGAACAGGGCCTGGGCCAGCAGCACGCGCAGCTTCCAGCCGGGCGCCACGGCGCTCATCGGGCCCTGGTGCAGGTCGCTGGCGATGTCCAGGCCGAGCAGCAGCTCGCCGGCGCGCGCTTCGGCCGAATAGCCGTCGTATTCCGCGACCTTGCCTTCGAGCTCGGCGGCGCGCATGTAGTCTTCGTCGGTCGCTTCCGGGTTCGCGTAGATGGCGTCGCGCTCCGAGATGGCGTTCCACAGCTCGGTGTGGCCCATCATGACGACGTCGAGCACGCGCACGTCTTCGTAGGCGAACTGGTCCTGGCGCAGCTTGCCGAGACGCTCGCCCGGGTCCAGGCTGACGTTGCCGGCGGACGGCTCGAGGTCGCCGCCGAGGATCTTCATGAAAGTCGACTTGCCGCAGCCGTTCGCGCCGATCAGGCCGTAGCGGTTGCCTTCGCCGAACTTGACGGAAATGTTTTCGAACAGCGGCTTGGCGCCGAATTGCATCGTGATATTGGCAGTAGAGAGCACGGTGTACCTTTGGAAGCGTTGGTCGGCGGATTTCGCCGATCGGATAACCGGCTATTCTACCATCCCGGGCCCCTCCTTGGGAGGCGGCGCCGATGTTGTATTGTCACTTGTTTTCGGCCAAAATGCGCTGTGGATGAAACGCGCGCGGCTGGCCAAGCCGGCCTAGCGGCGCAGCAGGTCGCGCAGGCCGTAGTACCAGTAAGCCGCCTGGGCCGCCGCCAGGCCGGCCGGACCGCCGGTCCATAGCAAGCCCCAGCGCGCGTACTGGCGCAGGCGGCCGCCGTCCCCGGTCAGCGCACCGGCCAGCAATTCGCCGGCCAGGGTGGTCGGGGCGACGCCGTGGCCGCCGAAGCCCATGCCGTACCACAATCCGTCCGGAAGGCGGCCGACCTGGGGCATCTTGTGGCGCGCGTAGCTCATCAGGCCGCTCCACGCATGTTCGACCCGCACCCCCTTGAGCTGGGGATAGACCTTCAGCATGTCGCCGTAGAGCAGCCTGGCCACGGCGCGCGGCGAGCGGTGCAGGATCGAAATGCGGCCGCCCCACAATAGTCGGGTGTCCGGCAAGGCCCGGTAATAGTCGAAGGCGAAGCGGGTGTCGTAGACCGCCGCCTCGGTGCGGATGCTCGAGGCCAGGCGCTCGCCCAGCGGCTCGGTGGCCATCACATAGGTGGCGATCGGCAGGATGGCGGCGCGCAGCCGCCGGTGCAGGC
This sequence comes from Massilia sp. ZL223, assembly GCF_018119395.1. Classification (GTDB taxonomy): domain Bacteria; phylum Pseudomonadota; class Gammaproteobacteria; order Burkholderiales; family Burkholderiaceae_D; genus Telluria. Next base: position 41,886 of record NZ_JAGPWD010000025.1, on the reverse strand, counting down.
TGGCCAGATAGCCGCCGCAGCAGACCACCAGTTCGCGCGCCGCCACCGTTCCCTGCGCCGTCACGACCAGCCAGCCGCCCTCGCGGCGGCGGATCGACGTGACGCGGCTGCGCTCGTGGATCGTGACGCCGGACCGGGCCAGGGTGCGCGCCAGGCCCTGGGCGTATTTCAGCGGGTGGAAATGGAAGCCGCCCGGCTCGAACAGGCCGCCCTTGTAGCGGCGCGTCCGCAGCCGGTCGGACAACTCGTCCCGGCCCAGGTGCTGCCATTGCACCCCCATGTGCTCGGCCATGAAACGCTGCTGCTCGAACAGGATGCGGTCGTCGTTGAACCAGTTGGCCAGGATGACCCCGCTCTCGCGGGCTTCGCAGGCGATGTCGTGGCGGCGGATACGTTCGCGGATCAGGCCCACCGCCGCCAGGGTGTCGCCGTACAGCTGGCGGGCGGCCGTCCCGGCGCTGCGCTGGAGCGCCCGCTCGCCGAGCGAGAAACCGCCGAACACGAAGCCGCCGTTGCGGCCCGAAGCGCCGTGGCCGACCTCCTCGGCCTCCAGCACGACCACGTCGCGCTCGCCGCGCTCGGCCAGCGACATCGCCGTGCCCAGGCCGGCGAAGCCGGCGCCGATGATGCAAACGGCGCATTCGCGCTCGCCCTGCAGGGATGGATAGCTGTCGGGCGAAGAACTCGCCCTGTAATAGGTATGCTGCCCGAGCCGCTCAGCCACGGCGGACCGTCGGGTAATCCGATAGCGTGAGCGTGAAGCCCCCGGCGTTCGAGACCAGGCGGCCCTGGGCGCCGAAGGGAATGGTCACCCGGCGCTGGATATGGCCAAAGCTCAGGCCGGTCAGGACCGGCACCGGCAGTGTCGCGCGCAGGTAGGCCAGCATCGCGTCGAAATCGTAGCCGTTGTCCTGCGGGCTGAGCCGGTAGCCGGACAAGTCGCCCAGGATCACGGCGCGCTGCCGGTCCAGCACACCGGCCTGCTGCAGCTGGAGCAGCATGCGCTCCACCCGGTAAGGATGCTCGTTGATGTCTTCCACATACAGGATGCCGCCCTCCACCCGCGGGAAGTACGGCGTGCCCAGCAGCGAGACGATCATCGCCAGGTTGCCGCCCCAGACGGTGCCGCAGACTTCCAGTTCCGGGTTCCCGGCGGCCTGCTCGCGGATGGTATGGGTCGGCCCGGCCAGGCAGCGCCAGAACTGGTCGATGGTGAAGGGATCGGTCTCCCTGGCGCCAAAGTCGCCGGCGATCATCGGCCCGGCATAGCTCAGGGCGCCGGTTTTGGCCAGCAGGCCCATCTGCAGGGCCGTCACGTCGGAAAAGCCGACCACGATCTTGCCGCTGGCCGCGATGGCCTCGAAGTCGATCTCCGGCAGCAGCCGGGTCATGCCGTAGGCGCCGCGCAGCGCGATGATCAGCTGGACATCGGGATCGGCTACGGCGGCATGCAGTTGCGCCAGCCGGCCCTCGTCGGTGCCGCCGAAGCGCTGGTGGATGGCGGCCTGGTCGTAATAGTTATGGACCAGGCAGCCCTGGGCTTCGAGGCGCGTGATGGCGCGTTCGACGGATGCGGGGTCGGACGTGTAGCCGCCCGGCGCCACGATGGCGATGCCGATGTGTGGGGTGATCACTGTTTGACGAAGAGCCGCGGTGTTGAGTCTGGCAGCATCTTACCCCGGGCATGGGCGTCGATCAAGGCGAGGAGCCGCTCCACAAGCTGGGGCGGCAAATCGTGGCCCATGCCTTCGATGACCTCGAGCCGGGCGCCCGGGATCTGCTCGGCGGTGTCCTGGCCGCAGGCCAGCGGCACCAGCGGATCGGCGGCGCCATGGATCACGAGGGTGGGCGCACCGATCCTGCGCAGCTCGGCGCTGCGGTCGCCGCCGGCGGCCACCGCCATCATCTGGCGCGCAAGGCCGCCAGGGCAATAGCTGCGCCGCAGAGTACGGGCCACGCGCTTGCGCAGGGCTTTTTCCGGGGTCGGATAGGCGGGGCTGCCGATTTCCCGCAGCAGGGCGACCGTATGGTCGACGATACTGTCCAGGTCGGCGGGGTTGGCCGGCTTGCGCGCCAGCGCCTGGCGCACTTTCGGCAGCGGGCCCGGCAGGCCGCGCCGGCCGCTGCTCGACATGATCGAGGTCAGGCTCAATACCCGTTGCGGGTGACGGGCCGCCAGGATCTGGGCCACCATGCCGCCCATCGACACCCCGACCACATGGGCACGCGCCACGCCCAGCGCGGACAGCACGCCCAGCGCATCCTCGGCCATGTCCTCGAGGCGATAGGCCGGACGCAGCGACCAGCCCAGCCTGGACTTCAGGCGGGCCAGGAACAGATTGGGAACGCCGGCCTGCTCGAACTTGGTCGACAAGCCGCAATCGCGGTTGTCGAAGCGGATCACATAGAAACCGAGCTCGACCAGGCCCTCGACGAACTCATCGGGCCAGGCGGTCAGCTGCATGCCTAGTCCGTGTACCAGCAGCAGTGGTACGGCCTTGGGGTCGCCCGCGGTGTCGAAGGCGATGCGCAGTCCATTGGCATTCAGGGTCGGCATGACGGGTGGTTCCGCGCTCGCAATGCCAGTAACATGCGGCGCAGTATCGATATTGGTTAAGCGATATTGGTTAAGCTCTCTGTCGTCGCCGTGCGGGACGGCTTGGAATCAGCATAACACTTTCGCCGTGGGGGCGGCGCTCATGCGGGACAAGCCTCGAGGCCGCCAGCAATGGCGGCCCCCCCGGGATCAGGCGGCGGGCAGCTTGCGCGCGGCGGCGCGGCGCTCGGCGAAGAAGGATTTCAGCAGCTGGCTGGCCTCGTCGGCCAGCACGCCGCCCACCACTTCCGTGTGGTGGTTGAGGCGCTCCTCGGCGAACAGGTCGACCACCGAGCCGCAGGCGCCGGTCTTGGGGTCGAGCGCCGCATAGACCACCCGCGCCAGGCGAGCGTGCATCATGGCGCCGGAGCACATGATGCAGGGCTCCAGGGTCACGTAGAGCTCGCAGCCCGGCAGCCGGTAATTGCCGAGTTTTCCAGCGGCGGCGCGCAAGGCCACGATTTCGGCGTGGGCGGTCGGGTCGTGGCTGCCGATCGGCTGGTTATAGCCGGTCGCGATCACCTCGCCGTCCCTGACCACCACCGCGCCCACCGGCACCTCGCCCTGCTCCCACGCCTTGCGCGCTTCCAGCAGGGCGAGTGCCATGTATTTCTCAGGCATCGACGATCTCTGCCCAGCAGTTCGGGGTCTCGTGCAGCACCAGCTTGTGCAGGCGCAGGCCGGTGCCGTAGCGGTCGGTGAACACGGTCTTCAGGATGCCGAAGGCGACCTGGGCCAGGTTCTCGACGGTCGGGATGCGGTCGATCACGACGGTCTTGTGGCCCGGCAGCGAGGCCAGGAAGTCGCGCACCTTCTCGTCCTTGTCGTAGACCAGGAAAGCGTGGTCCCAGACGTCCACCAGGTGCTGCTTGGCCAGCGCCTTGACGTCCGAGAAGTCCATGATCATGCCGTTGTCGGAGTTGCCGTCGGCGTCGATCACGGCCCCTTGCAGGGTGATCTCGAGGGTGTAGCGGTGGCCGTGCAGGTTGCGGCACTGGCTCTTGTGGTCGGGAATCCGGTGGCCGGCATCGAATTCGAGCTTGCGGGTAATCGTCAGCATGGAAGCCTGGTCAATCTCAATTAGGGAATCTGGAGGAGTTTATGGGTCTGGAGGCTGAGCTTCCACTTGGGGTTGCGGCGGCAGGTCTCGATCGCCAGGCGGGTGTTGTGGGCGGCCAGCGGGCCGTCCATCGGCTGGACGTAGAAGTTCTCGAAATCGAGGTGCTCGTAGGCGGCCAGGTCCTGGTTCGCCTGCGGAATCACCACCTTGATCTCGTTGCCCTTCTCGACCACCAGCCTGGAGCCCATCTTGGGGCTCACGCACACCCAGTCCACGCCCGGCGGCACCGGCAGGGTGCCGTTGGTCTCGATGGCGATCGTGAAGCCGTGCGCGTGCATGGCGTCGATCAGGGCGGCGTCCAGCTGCAGCAGCGGCTCGCCCCCGGTGAAGACCACGTATTTGCTGGGGGTGTAGGCCGGCGGCCACAGGCTGTCGATCGCGGCGGCCAGCGCGGCCGCGTCCTTGAACTTGCCGCCGCCTTCGCCGTCGGTGCCGACGAAATCGGTATCGCAGAAGGTGCAGACCGCGCTGGCGCGGTCATCCTCGCGGCCGCTCCACAGGTTGCAGCCCGAGAAGCGGCAGAACACGGCCGGACGTCCCGCATGGGCGCCTTCGCCCTGCAGGGTGTAGAACATTTCTTTGATGCTGTAGGTCACGTTATGTAGGGTAAGGCGCTCGTCAACCTTCCATTATAGCGCGCCCCGGCGCCGGGCGCACCTGCCGTCGCCCCTGCGCTGCCAGCCTGCCGCCTGCGTAAAACTTGAGCTTTACCAATATTCCTGGCTCGGGACCAAGGTAAGTTCTTACCGAAGTCTTGCGGAACATTCCGAATCGCGTAAGAAGGACGCCATGACCAAGCCCTCTGCATTCCTAGCCGCCCTGTTCGCAGCCGCCCCCTCCGCGGCCTGGGCCGGTTTGCCCGTCCCGGCCGCGCTGCGTGCGGTGTCTCCGGAGCTGCTGGCCTGCGCACTGGTGACGCTGGCGGTGCTGCTGCTGGCCTTCCTCGGCCTGCGGCGCAGCCTCGGCGCCGAGGAACGCGCCCATGCCCTGCGGCTGCAGCTCGCCGCCGAGCGCGAAGCGCGCAGCCATGCGGAACAGGCGCTGGCCGAGCACCATGACGTGCTGTGCCGGCTGGTGCGGCGCCAGGAAGGCGTGCGCGAAGGCGAGCGCTCCCGCATCGCGCGCGACCTGAACGACCAGCTTGGCAGCCGCCTGAGCCGCTTGCGGACCGAACTCAGCTGCCTGCAGGACGGCGTCGACGCCGCGCCCCAGCTGGCGAGCCGCCTCGACGGCGCCCTCGCGAACATCGACGGCGCGATCACGGCGGTCCGGGCCGTTGCCGGCGGCCTGCGTCCGATCGGCCAGCAGGAAGGACTACGCCAGGCACTGCAGCATGTGCTGCAGGACCAGTCCCGCTTGTCCGGCCTGCGCTACCGTTTCGACGCCGGCACCGACCCGGCCGCGCCGCCGGCCGAGCGCGCCGCCCGGCTGGCCGTGTTCCGGGTGCTGCAGGAAGTGGCGGCCAGTGCCGGGCGCCGGGGCGCCGCCGAGCTGCACGTGCGCCTGGCCGAGGGCGCCGACCGCCTGAGCCTGCAGATCGACGGCGACGCGGCGATCGCGGAAGACAGCCTGCCCGACGAGCTGCGGGAGCGCCTCCATGCGCTGGACGCCAGCCTGTGCCTGGCCGAGCCGGCGCCGGGCCGGCGGCGAATGACGCTCAGCATTCCAGCCCGGGAGGTTGCCGAACTGGCCTGAGCGGCCGCGCACTGGAGCACGCCTGTATTCTTGCTGAAAATCAATAGGTCGTTCTATCCGCAGTAGCAGAATTGCTTCCTAGCAGCGGCCATCCGGCTGCTTACCGCGACTGCAAAGGACGGCACATGATCGGCACCCTTCCTCCGACAGCCAGCCAGCCCGCCGCCCCGGCGCCTGGTCCGCTCACCATGGTCCAGGACGTGGCCTTCGTCGGCCAGCTGATGGAGAGCCTGTCGGTGCCCGTGTTCGTGCTGGATACGCGCTCGCGGGTGATGATCTGGAACCGCGCCTGCGAGCATCTCACCGGCGTGCCGGCGGACGAGATGCTGGGCACCACCGACCACTGGCGCAGCTTCTACGAGCAGCCCCAGCCCACCCTGGCCGACCTGGTGCTGCAGGGCCGCGCCGAAACGGCGCGCGGCATCTATCCGCGCGAGGGCGCTCACCACGACGGACACGGCGGTGCGCACTCCGCCCCGCTGGCCGGCCTGTCGGTCGAAAGCTGGTGCGACATGCCGCGCGCCGGGCGGCGGCGCTACCTGGCGGCCGACGCCAGCCCCATCGTCGACGGCGCCGGTCGCCTGTCGGCCGTGGTCGAGACCCTGCGCGACCTGACCGACGAAAAGATGGCCCAGGTCGCCCTGGAGCAGCTGGCCACCCGCGACGGCCTGACCGGGCTGGCCAACCGCCGCTGCTTCGACGACACCCTGCACGCCGAGTGGGCCCGCGCGCTGCGCCAGCAGCAGCCGCTGTCGCTGCTGATGGTCGACGTGGACAACTTCAAGGCCTATAACGACGCCCACGGCCACCTGGGCGGCGACGAATGCCTGAAGCGCGTCGCCAGGGCGGTGGCGAGCGAGATGCGGGCCAACGACCTGGTGGCGCGCTACGGCGGCGAGGAGTTCGCCGTGATCCTGCCCAACCAGTCGCTCAAGGGCGCGGCCATTGTCGCCGAGCGCATCCGCGCGCGGGTCGAGCAGCTCCAGCTGCCCTGCCGCTTCGCGCCCGGCAAGCATGTGACGGTGTCGATCGGCGCCGCCACCGCCATTGCGGGGCCGGACAACAACGCCAGCCAGCTGGTCGCCATCGCCGACGCCGCCCTGTACCGCGCCAAGCACCTGGGCCGCAACCGCATCAGCCTGCCGATGAGCGAAGCGGCGTAAATACCTGCGCCGCCCACCCTGCATATGCATGGCTGATACTGCTGTTCTTTCCTTGTCGAATATTCTATGCTGCGCGCTTAGCGTATTTTCCAAGGAGACAACGTGTTCACCTCGACCCTGTCGCGCACCACGCTCGCGACGCTGATCCCGGCCCTGCTGCTGGCCGCGCCGGCCCATGCCGCCCCCGCCAAGAGCGCCGGCGGCGACGTCCTGCCTTTCAAGGCCACCGAAAAAACCCTGCCGAACGGCCTCAAGGTGATCGTGGTGCCGACCGGCTTCCCGAACCTGGTCTCGGTCCAGATCCCGGTGCAGACCGGTTCGCGCAACGAGATCGAGCCGGGCAAGTCGGGCTTCGCCCACTTCTTCGAGCACATGATGTTCCGCGGGACGCCAAGCTATCCACCGGAGAAGTACCAGAAGATCATCACGGAGGCCGGCGCGCGCCAGAACGCCTACACCAGCGACGACCTGACCAATTACTACACCACCTTCGCCAAGCAGGACCTGGAAACGGTGCTGAAGGTCGAGGCCGACCGCTTCCAGCACCTGTCCTATCCAGTCGAGGCGTTCAAGACCGAATCGCGCGCCGTGCTGGGCGAATACAACAAGAACAGCGCGAACCCGATGCAGAAGCTGTTCGAGGTGCAGCGCGACGCCGCCTTCACCACCCACACCTACAAGCACACCACCATGGGCTTCCTCAAGGACATCGAGGACATGCCCAACCAGTACGAGTATTCGAAGGTGTTCTTCGACCGCTGGTACCGGCCGGAGAAGACCACCGTGATCATCGCCGGCGACGTCGAGCCGGCCAAGGCCATCGCCATGGTCGAGAAATACTGGTCCGGGTGGAAGCGCGGCAGCTACAAGGCCCCGGTCCCGGCCGAGCCGGCCCCGCGCGGCGCCCAGTACCGCCACGTGGCCTGGCAGACCCCGACCCTGCCGCTGGTGACGGTCGCTTTCCGCGCCCCGGCGTTCTCGGACAAGACCAAGGACCAGGCCGCGCTGTCGATGCTGCTCTCGCTGTCTTTCGGGCGCACCTCGCCGCTGTACAAGCGCCTGGTGCAGGATGAGCAGAAGGTCGACCAGCTGTTCGACTACGCCCCGAACCGGGTCGATCCGAACCTGGCCACCATCGGCGCCCGCGTCAAGCAGCCGCTCGATACTTTGTATGTGCGCGACGCCATCCTGCAGACCGTGGCCAGGCTGCGCGACGAGCCGGTGACGGCCCAGGCGCTGGAAGACGCCAAGTCGGCCCAGAAATACGGCCTGATCCGCTCGCTGGACAACACCGAGCAGATCGCCTCGACCCTGGCGTCCTATGTGCATTTCGACCGTTCCTACGGCACCCTGAACCGCTACTACCGCGTGGTGGACAGCCTGACGCCGGCCGACCTGCAGGCCGCCGCGCGCAAGTACCTGGTCGACGACTCCATGGTCGTGACCACCCTGGCGCACGACGCCCTGCCGGCCGGCATCGAGGCCCTGCCGAAGCTGGCCGATTTCGCGCCCAAGGCCGGCGCCGCGAACTTCGACGTGCTGGTGCAGAAATCGGCCCTGCCGCAGATCCGCTTCAAGCTGCTGTTCGCGGCCGGTTCGGCCCATGACCCGCAGGGCAAGGAAGGCCTGGCCGCCCTCACCGCCGCCATGGTCGCCAGCGCCGGTTCGCGCGAGCGCAAGATCGACGAGGTGACCAAGGCCCTGTTCCCGCTGGCCGGCAGCTTCACCGAGCAGACCGACAAGGAAATGACCACCTTCACCGGTTCCACCCACAAGGACAACTGGAACAGCTTCATGGCCATCGCCATGCCGCTGCTGGTCGATCCGGGTTTCCGTGAAGAGGACTTCCGCCGCCTGAAGGATGCCCAGCGCAACGCCCTGGTGCTGGACCTGAAGGACAACAACGAGGAGGAGTTCGGCAAGGAGCGCCTGCAGGCCAATGTCTTCGCCGGCACGCCCTATGGCCACCCGGTGCTGGGCACGGTCAAGGGCCTGGACGCGATCACCCTGGACGACGTGAAGGCCTTCTACCGCCAGGCGTATGCGCAAGGCGCCGTGCGCGTGGGCATCTCGGGCGACGTCTCGGACCAGATGGTCGCTTCGCTCAAGACCCAGCTCGCGCGCCTGGCGCCAGGCGCCGGCCTGGCGGCCACCACGGCGCCGCGCGGGCGCATGCCGAACGGCCTGGAAGTGGAGATCGTGGAGAAGAACACCCGCGCCACCGCGATTTCCTTCGGCCTGCCGATCGCCGTCACCCGTGCGCACCCGGACTTCCCGGCCCTGTGGCTGGCCAAGACCTGGCTGGGCGAGCACCGCGCCTCGAGCGCCCGCCTGTACCAGCGCATCCGCGAAGAGCGCGGCATGAACTATGGCGACTATGCCTATATCGAGGCCTTCCCGCGCGGCATGTTCCAGTTCTTCCCGAATCCGAACCTGGGCCGCAAGGCGCAGCTGTTCGAAGTCTGGATCCGTCCGGTGGCGCCGCAGAACGGCCATTTCGCGCTGCGTGTCGCTCTGCACGAACTGGGCAGGCTGGTCGACCAGGGCCTGAGCGAGCAGGATTTCGCCACCACCCGCGACTACCTGATGAAGAACGTGTTCGTGATGACCGCGACCCAGGACCAGCAGCTGGGCTACGCCCTCGACGCCCAGTGGTACAACACGCCGGAATTCACCCGCATGATGCGCGACGGCCTGGGCAAGCTCACGGCGGCCGAGGTCAATGCGGCAATCAAGCGCCACCTGTCGGCGAAGAACCTGTCGGTGGTGATCATCACCAAGGATGCGGCCGGTCTGAAGGAAAAGCTGGTGAGCGACGCCTTCTCGCCGATCACCTACGACGCCAACAAGCCGCAGTCCCTGCTGGATGAAGACCGGATGATCGGCTCGATGAAGCTCGGCATCAAGCCGGAAGCGGTGAAGATCACGCCGGCGGCCGAGGCCTTCGCGCAGTAAATCAACGTACCGACGCAGTAGAAAAAGCGGCGCCCTCAGGCGCCGCTATGCTTTCCAGCCGTACCAGTCGCCGTCAATAGGTCAGGCGGTTCCAGCCGTGACGCACCGCTTCCTTGACCTTGTCCCAGGTGCTCGGGCCGCCCGGATAACGGCTCTGCCAGCCGCTGCGCAGCTCGTTCTCGAGCTCGTCGTCCCAGGCCCGGTTGCTGTACTGCGGGTTGCGGTGCATCGAGCTGCCGTACTCGTAGGCCGGACGGTAGGTGTCGTAGGACTCCCCGCTCGTGCCGTAGGTCGAGGTGTAGTGGTTGCGGTAGTAGCTGTCGTCATCGTCCGACAGGGCGCCGGTCATGCGGTTCCAGCCATGGCGCACCGCGTCCTTCATGTCTTCCCATGCGGAGCCGGTGGCGGAGGTCCCGCCCGTGGCCGTCGTGCCGTTGCGGCTTTCCCAGTCGCTGCGCAGGCTGGGCATGGCCTCGTCCCAGGGGCGGTTGCGGTAGATCTCGCTGCGCGCCATCTCGTTGCCGTAGGCGTAGGCCGGCGCGACCTCGTCGTAGCTCTTGCCGCTGCTCGCGTAGGCCGAGCTGTAGTGGCTGCGGTAGTAGGCGTCGTCATCGTCGCCGGTCATGCGGTCCCAGCCGCGGCGGACGGCGGATTTCATCTTCTCCCAGGTGGAACCGGGGTTGCGCGTTTCCCAGTCGCTGCGCAGCTCGTTCTCGACCTCGTCCCACTGGCGGCTGCGATAGCGGCTGTCGCCGCGCATCTGGCTGCCGTAGCGGTAGGCCGGGGCGTAGTCGTCATAGGAGCTGTCGGCGCCGTAGGTGGAGCTGAAATGCTCGCGGAAGTAGGTGTCGTCGTCGATGTCCGCCCCCGTCGAGTAGCCCGATTGTCCCATGTCGCCGCGCGAATAGATGCGCGAGCCGCCGCGCTGCTGCGAGGCCAGGCGCGATGCGCCCGACGCCGGGACGCCCGCATATTGCTGGGAATCCGAACGGACCGGGTTGCCGGTCGACGAGCCCTGGATCGAGCCGCCCGTGCCCAGCCCCTGCGGGGTGCCTTCGAGCGACGATCCCTGGACCGGGTTCTCCTGCAGGGTCGAGCCGTGCAGCGAGGTGCCGCCTGTCGCGCTCAGGCCGCTCTTGCCCATCGGCTCCTGGTAGGTGGTGCCCATCGGCTCGGCCTGGTTCAGCGACTGCTGCTGGAACAGCTTGCGGTCGCCCGGGTTGTCCAGGGCCTGGTCCTGCACGCGCTGCTGGCTCTGCACCGGGGCGGCCGCGGACTGGGAGGACGCGGACTGCTGCGACATCGGCGCCGCCTGCATGCCGCTGCTGGTCCCCATGCGCATCGCGCCGGCGCCGGACGGCACCTCTCCGAAGCCGGAAGCCTGCTCGTCGATGTCGGTCGGGCCGTAGCGCTCGACGATGTCGGCGGCGCGCTCGACTTCCGGCAGGGAGGAGGCGGTCACGGTCAGCACGTGGTGCCCGCGGGTCACCGCGCCTTCGTAGCGGCTGACGTGGTCCGGATTGTCGCTGCCGAACAGGTCGCTGAAGAAATGCTTGATGCTGGCGGCGATGCCCAGGCTGCTGGAATCGCCGGCGCGGTCGTGGGCCAGGTCGCGGTCGCCGGCGATGTCGGATTCGCCGGTCGCGCTGTCCGTCTGGCCGGTCGGGTCGGCGTTCGACAAACGTACTTCCCCTTTGGAGAATCCCGACGACAGCAATTCGTTCATGGCGTTCTGCGCGTCGGTCCGGTTATCGAACACGGCTACAAGTGTATGTTGCATGGTCGTTTCCTCCGTGATGGTGGTTGTCATGACGCCGGCGGCGTGCCTGGCCTGCTTGCCTCGGCCGGCTCATCGAAGCGTTCGACGTGGACCTGCTCGGACTTGAGCATGACCTCGTCCTGGTAGCGCTCCTCGCGCCGGACACGGGTGATGTGCAGTTCTTCCTTGATGCGCAGGCGGCGTTCGACCACCAGCACCTCCTCCAGAACCGGCACCACCAGGGTCTCGCCTTCGTAGCGGGTCGCCGGCGCCTGGTCGGCGGCGACGATGCGGTCCACGGGAACATGCCTGACTTCCACCTCCTCGCGCGCCAGGCGCTCGTCGATGGTCACCGGCTGTTCCGATACCGTCTTGTGGATCCGTACGCCGCGGCCGGTCTCGGCGACGCGGGTGCCCACTTCGAGCCTTTCCTCGATCACCGGAATGGAGAGACCTGGCTGCGTGCCTTCCTGCGGCTGGGGTTCGGGAATGGTGCTGGACATCGGGTGGGCTCCTCGTTCGCTGGACCGTTGAATCGAGATTACTCCAATCGCGTCCGGGCGGGCGCGCGGCTGCCCAGCTGTGCCCGCCATGTCGCCAGAGCGGCGACAGCGGGTTTCCGCAAACGAAAACGGCGCCCGCAGGCGCCGTGATGGTGCAGCCCGGCGTGGCCGGGCTCAAGGGCAGCTTAGTAGGTGCGCGAGCTGCTGTTGTCGTCGGTCATGCGGTCCCAGCCACGGCGCACGGCGGCCTTCATGCGCTCCCAGGTCGAGCCCGGATAACGGGTTTCCCAGTCGCTGCGCAGGTCGCTCTCGACATCGTCCCACTGGCGGTTGGCGTATCGGCTGTCGCTGCGCATCTGGCTGCCATAGGAATAGGCCGGCGCATAATCCTCGTACGAACCGCCCAGCGAGCTGTAGTTGCTGGTGTAGTGGCTGCGGTAGTAATCGTCGTCGTTGTCGGTCATGCGGTCCCAGCCGCGGCGTACCGCCGCCTTCATGTTTTCCCAGGTCGACCCGGTGCGGCCGGCATTGCGGGTTTCCCAGTCGGTGCGCAGGTCGTTTTCGACGTCGTCCCACTGGCGGTTCGCGTAGCGGCTATCGCTGCGCATCTGCGAGCCGTAGGAATAGGCCGGCGCATAGTCGTCATACGAACCGCCCGCGCTGCCATAGGTGCTGGTGTAATGGCTGCGGTAGTAGTTGTCGTCGTCATCGTCGGTCATGCGGTCCCAGCCCCGGCGTACCGCCGCCTTCATCTTCTCCCAGGTCGAGGGGCCGCCCGCGTTGCGCGATTCCCAGTCGGTGCGCAGGTCGTTCTCCACATCGTCCCACTTGCGGTCGGCGTAGCGGCTGTCGCCGCGCATCGAGCTGCCGTAGGAATAGGCCGGCGCGTAATCGTCGTACGACGCGCCCGTGCTGCCGTAGTTACTGGTGAAGTGGCTGCGGTAGTAGCTGTCGTCGTCGCGCATGTTGCCGGTGGCGCCCAGGCGCTCGACTTCGACTTCGGTGTGGCGCACCGTGTCCTTGACCTGTTGCTGGCGTTCGCTGACTTGCTTGCCGACCGTCACTTCCTCGACCACGCGGGCGGTCTTCTGCACCACCGCTTCCTCGGCGGTCTCGCGCATCTCGATGGTCTGCTCCTTGAACGCAGTGGCGTCGTTCGGATTGATCGGCTGGTCGACGCGATGGCGTTCCACGTTCACATGCTCTTCGCGCAGACCGATGCTTTCATTGACCGGGGTTTCGATCACGCGCGAGAAGATGCGCACGCCGCCGCGCTGCACTTCGCGCTTGCCGACCCTCAGCTGCTCTTCCACCACCGGGATCGACGCGGTGCTCGAGGTGGAGCCCATGGCGGCCGTGTCGCGCTGCAGCGAATCGGTGCGCTGCCGGGTGCCCTGCAGGTTCGCGCCTTGCGAGGCCGACTGCGCCGACATCGAGGACGACTGCTGCAGGCCGCTCGAGCCGGCCATGGCGCCGGTCATGCCGGCGCCGGCCATCGAGCCGCTACGGTCCGAATGCTCGTCGATGTCGGTCGGGCCGTAGCGCTCGACGATGTCGGCGGCGCGCTCGACTTCGGGCAGCGAATCGGCGGTCAGGGTCAGGACGTGGCGGCCGCCGCTGACCGCGGTTTCGTAGCGGCTGGCGCTCGTGCTGTCGTCGCTGCCGAACAGGTCGCTGAAGAAATGCTTGATGCTGGAGCCGATGCCTTCGTCCGTATCGGTGGTGGTGCGGACATCGGTGGTCCCGGCGGCGCCGCTGGTGTCCGAGGTGGACAGGCGCACGTTTTCACGGGAAAAGTTCGACGACATCAGTTCGTTCATGGCGTTCTGTGCGTCGGTGCGGTTGTCGAACACTGCTACAAGCGTATGTTGCATGATCGTTCCTCCGTTTGGTGTCGCGGCGGCGCTGGAGGATCCGGCGCAGCCCTTCGAATTGCGCGCGTCTTTTCAGGCGCTATGCTGGTCGAGCGTACCCCAATCCCGCTCGGGCTTGCGCACCATTGACACCCGACAATTGGAGGCAAAGCCGGCCGTCCTTTCACCATGTTTCGGAGGAATCGAAGCTGGCTCAGGCGAAAGGATTGTCTACCGACTTGACGTCCGGCGCGGGCAGCCGCTCGGGCAGTTCGCGCGCCTCCAGCGCGGCGACGATCGCGCCCAGCGCCTCGTGCAGGCGGCGCGCCGCGGCCAGGCCCCGCTGGTCGGCGGTCAGGTCCACGTCGCCCGAGATCGTGATGCGGTCGACGCGGTTCTCCAGCATCAGCTTACCGACTTCCAGCACGTCGGCTTCGTTGGCGTAGGGCGTGAATGCGGTCTTCTTCGGCTTCATGGGCGAACTCCGTGATTAGTTGTATCCGTGGTTGCGCGGCTTGCGCTGCTTGATCTTCGGCAGCTTCAGCATGCGCTCCTTCTGCTGCCGGCTGAGCGAAGGCAGGAGCTCGATGCCGACGATGCGTTCCAGCTCGGCCACCGGGATCACGTGGATGGGCGCATCGGCGCGGTTCTCGACGAACCAGGCGGCGGCCGCCTTCTGGCGCGGACTGTACACCACCTTGTACAGGTGGCTGGGCACGAGCACGTTGCCGACCTTGCGCAGGCTGGTGCCCAGGAATGCCGGGCCGGTAATCACATACAGCTCGCCTTCGCGCTTGGCCATCTTGCGCACGCTTTGCTCGATCGGGGCCCAGATGTGGCGGTTATGGTCGCCGTCCTGGGGCACCATGTTGGCCAGAGAGAAGCTCTCGCGCTGGGTGCGGCGGTCCGGCATGTCGCCGTTGGGCGCGAGGTGGCCGCGGTCGAAGCCGCTGCGCGAGTAGTCGGACAGCTCGGCGCGCTGGCCCTGGGGCAGGCGCGGCTCGGCGTGGAAGGCGTTGTCGCGGTCCAGGCCTTCGGCGCGCTCGAGGTTGTCCGCGCGCAGGTATTCGGCCGACCACAGCGGCGTGCGGGTCACGCCCGAATGCATGATGCCGAACACGCCGTAGCACAGCTCGCGCGTGGCGGTGGCCAGCTTGGGGTTGCGGATTTCCGGCGCGCGGCCGTCGAGATAATGGACGGGGCAGCTGGCTGCCTGGACGGCGCCGGCGGCGAGCAGCGCGCCGGCCATGGCCAGGCGCGCGAAGATCGTACGGAACATGATGATCGAACTCAAAGACTTGGTGTGATCATTTTAGCCGACCGCAATCTCCGGCCAAAATATGGATGAGCATTGCGATCGCATGGAGCCGCGCACGATTGAAAGTGCATTGCAAAAAAGAATGATCTAGAATTTGTGTTTTCCAATCAAAAATTTCCTTCACGGAAACACATGATTCACGCATGACACACGCGGAGATCCCGGAGGACCTGCGGCGCTTCGTCCTGACGAGCGTGCCCTCCGTACCGTTCCTGGAAGCCCTGCTCCTGTTGCGCGCCTCACCCGGGCAGCAATGGGACGGCGCGGCGCTGGCCGGACGGCTCTACATCCGCGAGAAGGTCGCCCAGGGCCTGCTCGACGAGCTGTGCACCGCGGGCATGGCGCGCCCTTGCGACGCGCCGGCCGCGCACGCCTATTGCTATGCGCCGGCCAGCGAGGCGCTGCGCGAGCTGGTCGACCGTCTTGCCGAGCTCTACGCCAGGCACCTGGTGGAAGTGACCCACCTGATCCATTCCACCCTCGACCGGAAGGCACAGAAATTCGCCGACGCCTTCCGTTTGCGAAAGGACACCTGATATGGGTGAGATCATCTACACCCTCTGCATCCTGACCTCGCTGGCCTGCGCCTGGCTGCTGTTCAGCAGCTACCGCCGCACCCGCTACCGCCTGCTGTTCTGGAGCGGCTCCTGCTTCGCGGTCATGACCGTCAACAACCTGTTCCTGCTGCTGGACAAGGTGGTGTTTCCATCTGTCGACTTCATGCTGCTGCGGCTGATCAGCGCCCTGCTGGCCTGCCTGCTCCTCTTGTACGGCTTGATCTACGAAAATGATTGATCCAATGAACGATCTCCTCAGCGGCGCCATCGCGATGGCCTCGCTGACCATCGCCCTGTTCTTCATCCGCTTCTGGCGCAGCTCGGCCGACCGCTTCTTCCTGTGGTTCGCGCTCTCCTTCGCGATCCAGGGTGTGCACCGCCTGTACGCGGTGCTGCGCGACCAGGGCGGCGAAGATTCGCCGCTGCACTACCTGATCCGCCTGCTGGCCTACGGCCTGATCCTGTGGGCGATCCTGGAAAAGAACTTGCCGCAGAAGGACAAGGGACGGTAGCGTGCGCCCGGGGGCAGGTGGCTAAGGGATAATCGGGGCAACCCGAATCGATTCCAGGAGGACAGCATGGCCGACCCAAAACAGTCTGCAGACCAGAAGGAACCCTTCAGCGAAGTGCTCGGCGGAGGGAAGGACAAGCGCTCCGACAACATGCTGCCCGGCGAGGGCGGCGCCGAGGACGGCCGCTTCGACGTGGCCGAGGAAGTGAACCTGGACCAGCAATCGGACGAGGCGCGCCGCGTCGGCCAGGGCCCGAAGAACGGCATCGCCGACGCCATCCCCGAGGGCCTCAAGACGCCCGTACCGTCCCAGCCGGTTCCGGACAAGCCATCCGGCCAGGAATAGTTCTTCGCCGCGCGCCACAGGTGCGCGGCCCCCTCCCTACCCCATCGACAGGCCCATGCGCAGGCCCTCGATCGTGTGGGCCTGGTAGATCGGCTCCAGCTCGTCCATCACGCGGCAGTTCAGGTGGCGCGCCACTTCCAGCGGCAGGCTGGCGTGGAAGGCGCGCGAGACCTGCAGGTCGTGCTTGACCAGGCTGGTGCAGTCGGGCGCTTCGGTGCCGAGCACCAGCACCGGGCGCGAACGGTCCGACATATTGGCGGTGCCGCGGTGGATGGTCAGGGCCGAGCGGGCCGAGATGTCGCCCATCTTCGGCAGCTTGCGCTGGGCCCGCTCCTCGTAGCGCGACCAGGTGCCCTGCGGCGGGAACATCGGGTCGCCGCCCGCCAGCTCGTCCCACTGGGTGCCGGGCGCGATTTCGAAGGGGCCCATGTCCTCGGTGACGTCGACGGTCGTGAGGTTGAAGGCGAGCGAACTCAGACGCCGGCCGGCCAGGGTCTCGGGCGGCGACGCGAAATCGCGGTGCCAGGGCTGGTGCATCGCTCCCGGTCCGGGCACGTCGAAGCCGATCTCGACGATCTTGTAGTCCGGCCCCAGCACCGCGCGGCAGACCGCCGTCACCCATGGGTGGGTAACGAGCTCGAGGAAGCCCGACAGGCGCTCGGGGTGGACCTCGACATAGTAGCGGTTGGGGCCGCGCTCCAGTGCGCCGCCCGGCCGCGCGCGGGCCTCGTCGAACAGCGTGGCGATGTCGGCGCCGAGGCGCTCGACCCATTCCCGGCTGAAGGCGCCGCGGCAGGCGATGATGCCGTCGCCGTACAGGCCGCCCATGATCTCGGCCACGTCGTAGTGGGCCGCCGTGCTTTTTTCCATCCTTGCTTCCATGCTTTCCTCCTCTGAACCGGCATGCTGCTACCAGCGAAAAAGATACTACCGGCAAAGCAAAACGGAGGGCGCACCGCCCGCCGCGGGTACCCGCCGCGGGTCGCGCAAAACAGACGTTGACAGCGCGGGGATGCCCGCTTAGATTGTCCAAGTGATCACAGCCATGGAGCCTGCCTGCCCGGCTCCGACCAGACGCCTACATGACCGAGCCGCAGCCTGAGTCCCATCGCGAAACCGCCCCTCGTCCACGCCCCACCGTCCTCTTCATCTGCAACCGGCCCGGGGTCGACCCGGTCGTGTCGCAGATCTCGGACGAGCTCGGACAGGCCATCGTGCGCGTCCAGACGGCGGCCGAGGGACTGGCCCAGGCCAGGAGCCACGACTTCGCGCTGATCCTGGCCGGCTATGCGGGCGACGCGGCCATGCTGCTCAACACCATCCGCCTGATGCGCGCCAACCTGCGTTCGCTGCACACGCCGATCATCGCCCTCAGCTTGCCGCCGCAGGCCGAACTCCCGGCCCGGCTGCCGGTCGAGGCCCTCTACGAGGCCGGCGCCATCGCCGTCCTGCATGCCCCGCTGTCGCCGGCCATCCTCCGGGCCAAGGCGCGTTTCTACATCGACGCCTTCAACAGCATGGCCGAGCGCCAGCGCGCCGAGTCGGCCCTGATGGATACCCAGGCCCGGCTCGAGACCATCATCGCCGCCGCCGAGCTGGCGGTATGGAGCTGGGACATCGCGGCCGACCGCGTCAGCGCCGACGCCCGCATGGCCGCGCTGTTCGGCATCGATCCCGCCGAGGCCGGCGAGGCCCCGCTCGCGGCCTACCTGGCCGCCCTCCATCCGGACGATGTGCCTCCGCTCCAGGCGGCGCTGGCCGAGGCGATCGCGCGCGGTGGCGTCTACGACGTGACCTTTCGCGTGCGCATTCCCGGCGGCGCCTGGCGCTGGGCCATCGCGCGCGGCCACGTGGACCAGGATGCTTCCGGCGCTGCGCTGCGCATCCGCGGCGTGGTCATCGACGCCACCCGGCAGTTCGAAGCCGAACAGCAGCTGCGGCTGACGGAGGAGCGCTACCGCACCCTGTTCGACTCGGTCGACGAAGGGCTGTGCGTGATCGAGATGCTTTACGACAGCAACGGCCAGGCTGTCGACTACCGCTTCCTGGAAACCAATCCGGCCTTCGTCAAGCACACCGGGCTGGCCGCCGCGGTCGGCAAGACCGCGCGCCAGATGGCGCCACGCCTGGAGGCGCACTGGTTCCAGACCTACGGCCGTGTGGCGGCGAGCGGCGAGCCTGTGCGCTTCGTCAACGAGGCGCGCGAACTGGGACGCTGGTTCGACGTCTACGCCACCCGGCTCGGGCCGCCGGAATGGCGCCGCGTGGCGGTCCTGTTCAGCGACATCACCGAACGGCGCCGCTCCGAGGACGCGTTGCGCAAGATGGCTTCGGACCTGTCGGAGGCCAACCGCCTCAAGACCGAATTCCTGGCCACCCTGGCCCACGAGCTGCGCAACCCGCTGGCCCCGATCCGCAGCGGCCTGCAATTCATCCGCCGCGCGCCCGGCGACGCCCAGGCGGTGACGCGGGTGCACGACATCATGGAACGCCAGCTGAGCCACCTGGTGCACCTGGTCGACGACCTGCTGGACGTGGCGCGCATCACGCGCGGCCAGGTCGAGCTCAAGCGCGAGCCGGTGGACCTGGCCACCGTGCTCTCGAGCGCGGTCGAGACCAGCATGCCGCAGATCGAGGCGGCCCGCCATTACCTCGACGTGCGCATGCCGAACGAGGCCCTGCTGCTGGACGCCGACCCCACCCGCCTGACCCAGGTGATCAGCAACCTGCTCAACAACGCGGCGCGCTACACCCCGCGCGGCGGACGCATCGTGCTGGCCGCCGAGCGCGACGGCGGCCAGGCGGTAATCGCCGTCTCCGACAACGGCATCGGCATCGCGCCGGACAAGCTGGAAGACGTGTTCAAGATGTTCACCCAGGTCGGCCAGGGCCAGCAGCCCGGCGCCGGCGGGCTCGGCATCGGCCTGTCGCTGGTGCGCAGCCTGGTCGAGCTGCACGGCGGCAGCGTCCGGGCCGCGAGCGACGGCACCAACGCCGGCAGCGTGTTCACCGTCCGCCTGCCGCTGCACGCGTCCCAGCAGGGCCACCCGCCCCCGCAGGAGCCGGCGCAGGCCGCGAACGATGCGCCCGGCGGCATGGAGGCCGGGGCCGGCGCGGGGCTGAGCGTGCTGGTGGTCGACGACAACCGCGACGCCGCCGAAACCCTGTCCGCCCTGCTCAACCTGCTGGGACACAGCGCGCCGGTGGCGAACGACGGCCACCAGGCCCTGCGCATGCTGCCGGGACTGCGGCCGCAGGTGGTCTTCCTCGACCTGGGCATGCCGGGCATGTCCGGCTACGAGGTGGCGAGCGCGATCCGCACCGAGCCGGCCTACGCAGGCATCAAGCTGGTCGCCCTGACCGGCTGGGGCGGCGAGGCGGACCGGGCGCGCACGGCGGCCGCGGGCTTCGACCTCCACCTGACCAAGCCGGCCACCCTGGAAGCCATCCAGGAAGTGCTCGCGCAGGTCTAGCGCAGCGGGCCTACCAGGCGATCCCGAGCAGGACCTCGGCCATGCGCGGCCAGCACAGGCTGGCGACCTCCTCGCGCGCGGCCCAGCGGTAGCCATCCATTTCCGGTGTCGGCGCACCGGTCGTATGGTGCGGGAAGTAGCTGCTGCAATGCAGGTGGTCGAGACTGTCGAGCTCCGGGCCGGAACGCACCAGGTAGAGATGCAGGCGCTTGTCGCGCCGGTACTCGAAGGGTCCCAGGTCGCGGAAGGCCTCCGCCGCGAATTCGAGGCCCGCCTCCTCGCGCAGCTCGCGCACCGCCGCCTCCAGCTCGGTTTCGCCAGGGTCGCGCATGCCCTTCGGGATATCCCACTTGGGCGTGTCGGTGACGTGGCAGAGCAGCAGTTCGCCCCGGGGATTGACTACCAGGGTGCCGCAGGAAACCGTGAATTTCGCCATGCTGAGAAGGGTGAACGATGCAAAGGTTCAATGTATCGGCCGGCGATCAGGCTTGTCAATTGTGCGCGCTGTTGGGCGTGCGCACCGCAAACTAGCGGCTTGATTCGCTTGGCTGCACGGGAGTACTGCATGGATTTTCTGGTACCTGGTAATTTGTTGGGCAATACGCTGCAAGACTGGATGATGGCGATCGGCGTCGCCATCGGCGGCACCATCGCGATGTATGTGGTGCGCGCATTCGCGCTGCGCAGGATGCACGAGCTCTCGCAACGCACCGCCGGCAAGCTGGACGATTTCGTCACCAAGATGCTGGCCAAGACCTACCTGGTCTTCCTGCTCGCCATCGGCATCTACCTGGGCAGCATGTTCCTGGTCCTCCCGGACAACTACCGCTTGATCGTCTCGCGCATCGCGGTGGCGGCGCTGATCCTGCAGCTGGGGATCTGGGGCGATTCCGGCCTGCGCGCCTGGCGCGCCCAGTTCATGAGCGCGAATGGCGACGGCGCCCGCAAGGCCTCGAGCACCATCATGTTCTTCATGATGCGCCTGGTGGTCTGGACCGTGGCCTTCCTGATGATGCTGGATAACTTCGGCTTCAACATCACCACCCTGGTGGCCAGCCTGGGTATCGGCGGCATCGCGGTGGCCCTGGCCACCCAGAACATCCTGGGCGACCTGTTCGCCTCGCTGTCCATCATGCTCGACAAGCCTTTCGAGATCGGCGACTTCATCATCGTCGGCGACGCCCTCGGCGCGGTCGAGTACATCGGCCTCAAGACCACCCGCCTGCGCGGCCTGGGCGGCGAGCAGATCGTGTTTTCCAACAGCGACCTGCTCAAGAGCCGGATCCACAACCACAAGCGCATGCAGTCGCGCCGCGTTGCCTTCATCCTGCGCGTGGCCTACGGCGCCAGCGACGCCCAGATGACGCGTATCCCCGAACTGGTGCGCGCCATCGTCACGGCCCGCGGCGATGTCGACTTCGAACGCGCCCACTTCTTCCGCTACGGCGAGTGGTCGCTGGACTTCGAAATCGTCTACCACTTCAAGAGTCCCGACTACATCCTGCACATGGACGCCCAGCAGGCCATCCTGCTGGAGATCTACCGTGCCTTCGAGCGCGAGCGGATCCAGTTCGCGCACCCGCTGTCGGTGATCCGGGTGGCGGAGCCGACCGACCCCGCGGGCGGCTGGCTGCCCCACGCCGTGCCGCGCACTGATGAGCTAAAACATTGATTTGTATGGCTAAGTTAGCCGGACTCTTCCTACATGGCCGGGCTGCCGGGTCCTATTCCGGCCTGCTTGTCGGTGTCCTAACATGAACTCGACGCCTCCCCGATTGCGGTGCCCTCACACCGCCGCCGGGCAGGCACTCCACTCACCGTGTCATTGATAAAGGAGACGATCATGGCATCGAACAAACAAGCAAGCAGCAAGCGCGGGATCGCTTCGCAAGGCGGCCGCTCCTCGAGCAGCGGCAGCCGCGGCAACAGCCAGAGCGGCAGCCAGGGCAACAGCCAGAGCGGCTCGGGCAGCAACCGCGGCTTCGCCTCGATGGACCCGCAACGCCAGCGCGAGATCGCCTCGCAGGGCGGCCGCGCCGCCCACGCGTCGGGCAACGCCCACGAGTTCAACTCGCAGGAGGCTCGCGAGGCCGGCCGCATGAGCCACAAGAATGACGGCAACCGCCAGAGCGGCAGCGGCGGCAGCCGTGGAGGCGGGAATGGCGGCGGTAATCGCTAAGATCTTCCCGTAACATCTCGCACGGGATGGCTGGACCGGCAGCGGCGCTCTTTTGGGGCGTGGCTGCCGGTCTTTTTTCGTGGGTGTTCGTAGTAAAGTCAACTTGGGTCCCCGCCTTCGCGGGGATGACGTTCAGAAGTAGCGGGCTACGATGAAGCTTTTGGCCCGCTACCGTAATACGTCATCCCCGCGCAGGCGGGGACCCAAGTTCGCACCGCAGCCACCAAATCACGCAGCAAGGTAAACGAAAAAAGCCGCAGGGTTCGACCGCGGCTTTCTTACACGAGCTGAAGGAATTACTCCGCCTTCGCCCCCACAGCCTTCGCCGAAGCCGCCGTCTGGTGCACCCCACCCCCGATCGCCTCCGCCGCCTTCTTGCCGGCCAGCAGAGCGTGATCCGAGTTGTAGTACTCCCACTCGCTGTAACGGCCCGCCAGCGTGATGTCATGCTGCTTCAGCCAGTTCTTGCAGATCTCGACATTCTTTGCACGGTTGTGGTCGTACAGCACGTAGGCGATCGGCATGTCGACCTGGTTGGCGCACAGGATAGTGTCGCCTTCCTGGATCATGCCCACCTTGCGGCAGTCCTCGATCGCACGCTGGATCAGTGCCTCGCCCTCGACCGGCAGCGGTTTGTGCGGCGAGTACGAGATCTCGCAGGTGAAACCGAAGCCGCCCGGCGGGTTGCATTCCGGGCTGGCGTTGCCCTGCACGAAGATGCGGTGGAAGATGCTGTCTTCCGGGTAGTAGATCCAGTGCTTGTCGGTCGCGTTCGGACGGTCGATGCCGATGTTCACGCAGCGGATCGACACGTGGCGCAGGCCCTTGGCGGCCGCACGCACTTCTTCCGGCGCCTGGTCGCCGATCACGCGGATCAGTTCCGGCAGCGGCATGGTCGAGACCAGCTGGTCGTAGCGGAAGCGGCGGCCGTCGGCCAGCGCGACCACGTGTTCGCGCGGCAGCACCTGCACCACGTCGGCATTGGTCTCGATCTTGCCCTGGATGTGGGGCAGGAAGCCGTTCATCAGGGCCTGGAAGCCGCCCTTGAGCGGGTAGCCGAAGCGGGCGTTCGGGCCCATCGGCTTGGCGACCGGCTCCAGCGCGCCCTGGATGATCTCTTCCAGGTTCGGCAGCGGCACGCGTCCGCCCAGCCACGAGGTTTCCATCTCGTTCAGCGGCACGGTCCAGATCTTCTTGTTGTAGGGGATGGCGAAATGCTTGGCGATGCCCTTGCCCCACACCTTGTAGATGAACTGTTCGAAGTTCTTGACCTCGCCCTTCACCGACTTGTCGGTGTTGCAGGCGTCCAGGGTGCCGTCGGCGCAGCAGTCGTCGATCTGGCGGGCCTCCTGCTCGTCCGCGCCATTGTCGCCGTAGCGCGCCTCGATGGCGCCCATCACGCATTCGCTGATTACCTTCGGCGGCAGGCCGTAGAGCGCGCCCTGGAAGGGATAGCGGGTGTAGACGTTCTTGCTGTAGACCCAGGCTTCGCGGTTCTGCCAGTGCACGTTATCGCCCAGCAGCACGTCGTACATCTTGAGGACGTAGGGGTCGTTCGAGAACATGATGTGGCCGGCGTAATCGAAGGTGAAGCCCTTGTCCTGGATCGAGCGGCACCAGCCGCCGATCGTGGCGTTACGCTCCAGCACCAGGGTGTCCGCGTCCAGGTGGTAGGCCGCCGACAGGCCGGTCGGGCCGCTGCCGATCACGATATTGCGGTACGAAGACTTGGCGCTCTTGGCCAGCGGCAGCGGATTGACCGTGGCCGGCAGGGCCTCCGGGTTCGCCGCCGACAGGCGCTGGGCGCGGTTGCCCGGCACCACGTTCCGGATCAGCTCGTGCATGCGGCCGGCGGTAAGGTCCCAGGAGGTGCCGGCCACCACTTCGCGCATGCGCTTGGCCATCTTGAGCTTGTCGCCTTCGGTCATCGCCAGCATGCGTTCGCAGGCGGCGATATAGTCCTTGGCGCCGTCGGCGATCGCCACTACGTCGCCGTAGGGCACCTTGACGTCGGTGATCGAGGTCGAGACCGAGGGCAGCTCGGCCGCCATGTATTCCAGCACCTTGGTCGGGCTGATGAACTTGGTCGACTCGTTCAGCGCGAACGGCAGCAGGCAGACATCCCAGCCGGCCAGGAACTTGGGCAGGTCCGGGTAGTTGCGCTGGCCCATGTAGTGGATGTTCGGGCCTTGCGGCAGGTGGGCCGGGTCGATCTTGACCACCGGGCCGACCAGCACGATGTTCCATTCCGGATGGGCCTCGGCCATGGCGCGCACCAGCTCGGTGTCGAAGCGCTCGTCGATGACGCCGTAGAAGCCCAGGCGCGGATGCGGGATGTGGGCCTGGTCCGGATGCGAGATGTCGCGGTCCTGGGCCTGGCGGAAGTGCTTGGCGTCCACGCTGCTCGAGAAGCAGTGCGCGTTCGCATGGCGGTCGCGCTTGGACTGGTACAGGCTCGGGCCGCCGGTGAAGACCAGGTCGGCGATGTTCAGCAAGGCGCTCTCGCGTTGCAGCAGCTGTTTGGGCGCATTCTTGAACGCCGCCAGTTCGTCCATGCAGTCGTAGATGACCTTGGATGGGTGCAGGCCTTGCAGCAGCGGCAGGGCCATCGGGGTGTAGAACCAGA
Organism: Massilia sp. ZL223; assembly: GCF_018119395.1. Taxonomy (GTDB): domain Bacteria; phylum Pseudomonadota; class Gammaproteobacteria; order Burkholderiales; family Burkholderiaceae_D; genus Telluria. The sequence goes on along the minus strand of NZ_JAGPWD010000025.1, from coordinate 17,232 downwards.
CGATCGGCTGTTCGCCGTCCGGGACCAGGTCCTTCAGCAGGGTCTGCAGGGTCGGGAGCTGGTCGTCGTGGAAGCCCGGTGCGTGGATGGCGGTATGCGGGCGGCACACCGTGATGTTCGGCGCGACGGCCGTTTTCTGCAGGTGTGCCTGTCCCTCGCTGTACACCGGCTCTTCGACGAAGAGGACGTTATAGTGTTCCGCCAGACGGGTCATCAGGTGCTGGGGGCGCTGGAAAACGAAATCCCAGCGCAGATGGCAAAACACGATCAGGGTCGGCATGTTGATTTCCTTTCGCCTTGCTGGCGCTATAGTTGTTGGCAAAGATCTCCGGGCCGGTTTTCTCTCTCCCTTGCCATATGACACAGTGGTTCAACCTGGCCGGACCCCGAAATCGTAACATGTAAATTTTTTAATGTTTTCATTTATGCATTGCAACATTGCCAACAGGAATCACGTCTGACCCAGCCGTTTCGCCTCTCTCCTAGGAGAGGGTTGGACGAGCGATATCTCATGTAGGGGGCGTCCTACATCGATACAGGAAAATCCACTACGAAGCGGTGAAAACTTTTGATTGTGCGGCGCAGCGCGGACCGTCGAAAACGCGGCCCGCACGGGAATGAAGGGGGGATTTCGGGAGGGAATGAGGGCGCGCGCCGACTTTCCGGCGCACGTGACGCAGTGCGGCAATCAGGCGCGGTGGTAGGGCTCGGCGCCTTCGGCGTGCCCGTCTTCGCTGAAGCCCGCGGCCACCGAGACGCCTTCCAGGCCCGCCGAGAGCAGCGCGTCGCACAGCTCGTCCACTTCGGCGCCGAGGTCGGCCGCCAGGTCCACCGGTTTCTCCACGCTGCCCCAGGGCTGGCCGCCGTCCAGCGCATACAGGTTGGCGCGCAGGACGATGTGCTCGCCCATGTCGAGCGGCGCCACGGCGGCGTGCACCTGGTCCGGCTCGAGGTCCTTGGCCGCCAGCGTGCGGCGCACGTCGGACAGCAGCGCCAGCATGCCCAGTTCGTTCACGGCCTGCTCCTTGGCGCCGAAGAACAGGTCCTGGTACAGGAAGTCGAGCTCCAGGCGCTCCGGGTCGGCGGCCAGGCTGCGTCTGAGCAGCGGCGCGATCTCGACGGTCCAGTCGCGGTAGCGTTCCATGCGGCGCGCGAAGTAGGCGTCGCTGCCCTCCTCGTCCTTGGGCACCCGGTAGAAGGGATCGTCGGCGCGCTTGAGCGAGAAGCCGAGCAGGAAGCGCAGCTCCATCGCGGTCTCGTCGGGGGCCACCGGTTCGCCGGTCCAGCCGCGCATGCTTGCTTCGATGGTCGGAGCCGGCTGCAGCTTCTTTTCCAGCAGCGAGGCGCTGGCCTCGCGCAGCATCTCGTGCAGGCTGCTGTAGCTGACGTGGTCGATCTCGGCCAGGTCGTAGGCATGGCGGATCAGCACCACCCTGGCCGACGGACTATCGAGGCCGGCGGCCTGGAAGCTGGCGGACAGGCGTTCGAAGGCTTCGTCGTCCTGGAAGGCCTCCCGGGCCACCAGGCCGCCCGTGCTGCGCACGAACAGCGGCACCAGGAAGGCGTCGATCTCGTATTCCGGCCCGTCCTCGCGGCGCAGGCGCCAGGTCGCGGCCTCTTCCTCGATGCGGCCGCGCAGGATGCGGCAGGCCAGCGGATCGGTATAGCGCGCCAGCTCGATCGCCTCGTACAGCACCTCGTCGCGCTTTTTACGCACGGCCTTGCGCACCGCCGCGCTCAGCTCTTCCTCGCGCTCGCCGTCGGAGCCGAAGCCGGGCAGGTCCTCGCGCTCGGCGATCTCGAGGGCCAGGTCGGCCAGTTCCTTCGCCTGCGACGAGGTATCGGGTTCGCGCACGTTGTTCGACTTGCGGGGTGCGGGACGCTTGTTCTTGGGCATGGTGTGGTGCAGAAAGTGATCAAGGTCTTCATGGTAACGCATCGGCCCCGGCGCCGGCGAGCGCCTCGGCGCGCCGCGAAACGGGCGGCGCCAACCGGGATGGCGACGGATGGGCTGCCGGAGTGTTATGCTTCGGGCAAGATCAACAACAAGTGCGGCCCCGCGCCGCCACAACCGGGAACCATTCCACATGCTCGAGAAACTCTTCAAACTCAGGGAAAGCGGCACCGACGTGCGCACCGAAGTGCTGGCCGGCCTGACCACCTTCCTCACGATGGTGTATATCATCTTCGTCAATCCGGCCATCCTTGGCGACGCCGGCCTGCCGAAGGAGTCGGTGTTCGTGGCCACCTGCCTGGTGGCCGCCCTCGGTACGGCCGTCATGGGCTTGTACGCCAACTACCCCATCGCGATGGCGCCGGGCATGGGCCTGAACGCCTACTTCGCCTACGCCGTGGTGCTGGGCATGGGCATCGCCTGGCCGGCGGCGCTGGGCGCGGTGTTCATCTCGGGCTGCCTGTTCATCCTGGTGTCGCTGCTGGGCCTGCGTGGCATGATCGTGGACGGCATCCCGCGCTCGATGCGGGTCGCGATCACCGTCGGCCTGGGCATGTTCCTGGCCCTGATCGCGCTCAAGAACGCCGGCATCGTGGTGGCGAACGAGCCGACCCTGGTCAAGGCCGGCGACCTGCACAAGCCCGAGGCCCTGATGGCGATCGCCGGCTTCCTGGTCATCGTCGCCCTCGACCGCCTGAAGGTGCGCGGCGCGATCCTGATCGGCATCGTGCTGGTGACGGTGCTGAGCTTCTTCTTCGGCGGCAACACCTTCAAGGGCATTTTCTCGCTGCCGCCCTCGATCGAGCCGACCCTGTTCAAGCTCGACATCGCAGGCGCGCTGTCGGTCGGCATCCTGAACGTGGTGCTGGTCTTCTTCCTGGTCGAGCTGTTTGACGCCACCGGCACCCTGATGGGCGTGGCGCGCCGCGCCGGCCTGCTGGTCGAGGGCAAGATGGACCGCCTCAACAAGGCGCTGCTGGCCGACAGCGGCGCCATCGTGGCCGGCAGCATCCTGGGCACCTCCAGCACCACCGCCTACCTGGAAAGCGCCTCCGGCGTGCAGGCGGGCGGGCGCACCGGCCTGACCGCGCTCACGGTGGCGGTGCTGTTCCTGGCCTGCCTGTTCATCGCGCCGCTGGCCGGCGTGGTGCCGGCCTACGCGACCGCACCGGCGCTGCTGTTCGTGGCCTGCTTGATGCTGGCCGACCTGGGCGATGTGGAATGGGGGGACAGCACGGAGAGCATCCCGGCGGCGGTCACCGCGCTGGTGATGCCGTTCACCTTTTCGATTGCGGAAGGCATCGCGTTCGGGTTCATCACCTATGCGGCGCTCAAGCTGCTGACCGGGCGCGCGCGCGAAGTGCGGCCGGTGGTGTGGATCATTGCGGCGCTGTTCACGTTCAAGATCGCCTATATCGGCACCTAAGCACCACGACGGTTTCGAAGCTGGCGATCATCAACTCAGTCGAGAATGATCGACCCGTCCGGATTGCGCCTGACGCGCGTGATGCCCGGCTCCTCCTGCTCCAGCCTGCGCGCCTCGTGCTCCTGCGGCGTGAGCTCTTCCGAAATCTCCGGCTCGGCCAGGCGCCGCGCGGCCAGCGCTTCGTCTCGCCGGGCGAAGGCCTGGCGGAAGATCTTTTCCAGCTCGGCCGCCTGCCAGGGCTTGGCCACGTAGCGGAACACCTCGGCGCGGTTGATCGACTCCATCACCTCGCCGATGTCGTTCGAGGCCGACAGCACGAGGCGCACCGCGTCCGGCTGCAGGCCCTTGACGACCTGCAGGAAATCCGCCCCGGTCAGCCCCGGCATGCGGAAATCCGACATCACCACGTCGAAACTGGCCTCGGCGCAGCGCAGCAGCGCCTGTTCCGGGTCCTGGCAGGTCATGATCTCGACCTCGCTCCCCGGCAGGAAGCCGCGCAGGGCGCGCTGCAGGGCGCTGAGCACGTTGGCCTCGTCGTCCACCAGCAGAATACGTCTCATCCACCTTCTCCTTCGATGCGCACGTGCACGACGAACTGCTCGTTCGCGCTCTTTTCGTAGTCGGCGATCTGGGCGATCATGCGCTCGGTCAGCACATGGTCGGCCGACAGCAGCAGCTGGCCGCCGCGCGTGATCAGGTCGCGCGAGGTGCGCATCCCCGGACGCAGGACCGCCACCTTCAGCGGGCGGTCCGGCGGCGCCTCGGGCGGCGGCACGCGGCCGGTGGCCACCTCCATGAAGGCCGCCACCACCGCTGGGTCGTAGCGCGAACCGCGCCGGTCGTGCACCAGGCCGGCCGCCTGTTCGCGCGACATCGGGTTGCGCGCCAGCACGCCGATCTGCAAGTTGTCGTAGTCGCTCGCCACCGCCAGGATACGCGCCCCCAGCGGAATGTCCAGGCCCGCCAGGCGGTCCGGAAATCCTTCGCCGTCGAAGCGCTCCTGGTGGGCGCGCACCAGCGCCGCCGCTTCCGCCAGGTCTTCCAGCGGCATCAGGATCTGCTGGCCGCGCGCCGGGTAGAGCTTGTACTGGTTGAGCTGCTCGCCCGTCATCATCGCCACCGGCGTGTCGAGCAGCAGGTCCGGCATGCCGATCTTGCCGATGTCGTGCAGCAGGCCGGCGACGAACACCTGCTGCATCTCCTGGGCGTTCATGCCCATGCGCTGGGCGATGCGGCGCGCGAGGTCGGCCACGCGGCGCGAATGGCCGGCCAGCTTGGGACCGCGCAGCTCGATCATGCCCGAGAATACCCGGATCGAGGTCAGGAAGCTGCGCTTGAGCTTTTCGTGCGAGGCCACCAGGCTTTCGTGGGTCGCCTTGAGCTGGGCCGTACGCTTGGCCACCTGGGCTTCCAGCCCCTGGTTCAGTTCGCGCAGCTGCTCGTTCTGCCGGCGCGTCAGGTCCTCCAGGCGGCGCTTTTCCTGCTCCAGCTCGCGCCGCTCCAGGGCATGGCGCACCAGCAGCAGCATCTCGGTGTCGTCCCAGGGCTTGGTGATGTAGCGGTAGATCTCGCCGCGGTTGACGGCGCCGATGATCTGGGCAACGTCGGCGTAGCCGGTCAGCAGGATGCGCAAGGCGTCCGGGTGGTCCTGGCGGGCGCGTTCCAGGAACTGGGCGCCGTCCATCTCGGGCATGCGCATGTCCGAAATGATCAGGTCGACCTGGCGCCCGGCCAGCATGGCCAGGCCTTCGCGGCCGCCGCCGGCGGTCAGGATCTCGTAGCCCTGGGCGCGGAACAGGCGCCGCAGCGCCGACAGGATGTGCGGCTCGTCGTCGACGCACAGGATCACGCCGGCCTGCTTGCCGCCGGCCGGATTGGCGCTGGTGCTCATGCGGCCGCCCCCTCTCCGCCCCCGGCCACGTGATGCACCGGCAGCGTGATGCGGAAGGTGGTGCCCTTCCCGAGCTCGCTCTGCACCTCGATCTGGCCATGGTGCTTCTGGATGATCCCATAGGACAGCGAGAGGCCGAGCCCGGTCCCGCTGCCGATCGGCTTGGTGGTGAAGAAGGGATCGAAGATGCGCGCCAGGTGCTCCTTGGCGATGCCGCTGCCGTTGTCCGCGATCTCGACCCAGACCTGGCTGCCGTCTTCCGCCACGCCGGTCCGGATCGTGATGCGCCCGTGGCCTGTGATCGCGTGGGCGCCATTGACCACGATGTTCATGAACACCTGGTTGAGCTGGGACGGCAGGCATTCGATGTCGGGAATGTCGCCGTACTCGCGCACCACCTCGGCCTTGTACTTGACCTCGTTGCTGACGATGTTCAGGGTCGAGTCCAGGCCGGCGTGCAGGTTGGCCCACTGCCATTCCTGGTTCGCGTCCACGCGCGAGAAATCCTTCAGGTCCTGCACGATCTTGCGCACCCGGGTGATGCCCTCGCGCGATTCCGACATCAGGACCGGGATGTCCTCGATCAGGTAGTCGAGGTCGATCCCGGCGCGCATCGCGCGCAGGCGCTCCAGCACCTCCGGCGCGGCGATGCTGGCCTCCGCCTCTTCGTAGGCCTTGAACATCTCGAGCATGCGCCCGATGTAGCCGCCGAGCGTCTCGAAGTTCGAAAACACGTAGCCGATCGGGTTGTTGATCTCGTGCGCCACCCCGGCCGCCAGCTGGCCGATCGAGGCCAGCTTCTCGGACTGGACCAGCTGTTCCTGGGCCATCGACAGGCGCGCGTTGACTTCGGTGAGTTCCGCGTTGCGGCGCACCAGCTCGGCCTCGGCCGCCTCGCGCCTGCGGATATCGTCTTCCAGGCGCTGCATCGCCTGTTCCAGCTGGGCGGTGGGATTGCCGGCCAGGGCGTCGTCGGCGCCGGCCTGCCTGCTCTGCTGCTGCTTCGCTTCCATGTTGATCAAGCCTTCACTCCTTGCCCGGCCGTGCGGCCAGGACCTGGCAGGTTTCTTCGAATTGGGCCTCGGTTTCCGCGAACACCGCACGCAGCGCCGCGTCGTCCAGGCGCAGGCTGTCCCAGGCGCCCTGCACCAGCACGGGCACCTGGTCGTCTTCCTGGTCGGCCAGGTCGAGGCCGTGGGCGATCACGTTGGCCACGTGGACCACCGCCGGAAGCTCGCCTTCGTCCTGGTGCATCGGCTGGTGGTGGTTGGCGATCGCGCGGCAGATCGGCTCCGGGATCTTCCAGTGCTGGCCCAGGGCGCGCCCCACCTGGGCGTGGTCGATGCCCAGCACCTCGCGCTCGGCCAGCAGCAGCTCGCAGTCGCGCAGGGCGCGCCGCGCCAGCACTTCGGCGTAATGCTCGGGAAAGCGCGTCACCAGCACCAGGCGCCCGAGGTCGTGCAGCAGGCCCGCGACAAAGCCTAGCTCCGGGTTGGTGCGGGCATGGCGCGCCAGCGCCCGCGCGCACAGGGCGGTGCCGATGGCGTGGCGCCAGAAACCGTCGTAGTCGAAGCCCTTCTCGCGCCCCGCCTCGAAGCCCCCGATCACGCCGGCGCCCACCACCAGCGCGCGCACGCTGTCGAAGCCGAGCACCTGGATCGCCTGGCCGATGGTGCGCACCCTGGACTGCAATCCATAGAAAGAAGAATTCGCCAGGCGCAGGGTCTTGGCCGCCAGCGCCTGGTCGTGCGCGATCTTGTCGGCCAGCTGGCCCAGCTCGACGTCGGGATCGTCGAAACTGGCCAGCAGTTCGCTGACCACCAGCGGCAAGGCCGGCAAGTCCTTCAGGCGCGCGACCGCCTGTTCCAGACTCAGCTGATAATTGCCCATCGCATCGCTCATAGCGCCTCCAGGCGGTAGGCCAGCAGGCGTTCGCGCAGCTCGCCGGCCGGCGCGCCCTGCTGGTGGCGGAACAGGTGGGTCAGGCGCGCTTCCAGGCGCGCGCGCTCCGCCTCCAGGCCGGGGCCGCCCTCGTCCGCATCTACCAGCACCCGCAGGCGCTGGACCCCGCGCCGTTCCAGCGCCGCCAGCATGCTCGCGCTCAGGATGCTGCCTCGCTGCAACAACACGGTGCCCTGGCGGTCGACCAGGTCGCGCGCCAGCTCCATGCCCGCCTGCGCCTCGTCCAGCCGTATGTCCTTCGATGAGCTACTCAACGCACTCCCCCTGCGGCTAGCGGTGTAAATGTGAGCAAGGTGCCGCGCGAACGGGTGCCCCGTCCCATGCTGTGCACCTCGACGGCAAAGGCGCGTTCGCCGCGCCTGAACGCCATGGGCGCCGCGGGCGCGCCCTCGCCGCGGCCTTCCAGCTCGGCCAGCACGTCCGGGATCACCTCCGCCGCGTCGCTTCCCAATAGGGTATCGCCACCGCCAAGCATCTGGCGCGCGCTCGCGTTCGCATAGGCGATCTGCTGCTCCTCGTCCAGCGCCAGGATCGCCAGCGGCACCCGCTGCAAGGCCTCGCGCACGATGTCGAGCGAAATGCCGTCACGCCGGATCTGCTCGCGCTGCTGCTGCAGCAAGTCCTCGAGCTGGCGGTTGGCCCCGGCCAGCTCCAGGTTGGCGCTACGCAATTCCAGGCCCAGGCGGCGGTTCTCGTCGACCATTTCCTTGTGGCGGAAGGCTTCCTCGATATGGCCGCGCAGCTGGGTGTCGTCCCAGGGCTTGGTCAGGAACTTGTAGATCGCGCCCTCGTTCACGGCGTCGGTCACGGATTGCAGCTCGGTAAAGCCGGACAATACGATGCGCACCGTGTCCGGGTGCGACTGCTTCACCACGCGCAGGAATTCCACCCCGGTCATGCCCGGCATGCGCTGGTCCGAGACGATCACGTCCACCTCCTCGCGCTCCAGCAGGGCCAGGCCCTCCTGCCCGCTGGGCGCGGTCAGGATGCGGCAGCCGGTCCCGCGCATCTGGCGCTTCAGGGCGGTCAGGATGTTCGGCTCGTCGTCCACCAGCAGCAGGGTGCGCTCGCGCTTGTGCAGGCGCAGCACATTCCTGGGGAGGGCGGTCCCGGCGGCCAGCAGCGCGCCGGCCGCCTCGGACCCGAGCGGCTCCGACAGCAGCGCCCCGCTCACCTCGTCGCACATATTGCGCGCCAGGACTTCGGCCTGGGCGGCGCTGTCGACGCCTTCGGCCAGCACGCGGATGCCCAGGCTGTGCGCCATCGAAATGATAGCGTCCGGAATCGCCTCGGCCGCGAAGCTCACGTCCACGTCCTGCACCAGCGAGCGGTCGATCTGGATCACGTCGATCGGATGGCGGCGCAGGTCGGCCAGGGTGGTGTGGCCGTTGCCGAAGCGGTCGACCGCCAGCCGCACTCCGAGGGCGCGCAGGCTGTCGAGCACCGGCTGGGTCTGTGCAGCATCGCCGGCCAGCACGCTCTCGGCCAGTTCCAGGCGCAGGCAGCGCGCCGGCAAGCCCGTGTCGGCCAGCACCTCGTCCACCATGGCCAGCAGGCCCGAATCCCTCACCTGGCGCATGCCCACGCCCAGGGCCAGCACCAACTCGCCATGGCCGGCATCCTGCCAGGCGCGCACCTGAGCGGCCGCCTGTGCCAGGGCCCAGGCGCCCAGGGCGATGCTGGCCCCGCTCTCCTCGGCGATCGGCTGAAAGGCTTCCGGGGCGACGAGGCCCAGCTCCGGGTGGCGCCAGCGCAGCTTGGCCTGCACCCCGGTGACGCGGCCGCTGGCCATGTCGGCCCACGGCTGGTACAGCAGGTCGAACTCGCCGCGCTCGCGGGCGCCGCGCAGGGCGCGCTCGAGTTCCAGGCGCTGGTGGGCGGCGTCGTTCATGGCCGCCTGGAAGAACTGGAAGTTGCCCGGACCGCGGCGCTTGGCGGCATGGGCGGCGCGGTCGGCGCAGTCGATCAGGACATCGGGATCGTTGCCGTCGGCCGGGTAACGGGCGATGCCGATGCAGCAAGACACTTCCAGCTCCTGCCCGTCCACCCTCACCGGCTGGGCGATGGTCTTCATGATGCGTTCCAGCGCAGGGCCGCCCAGCGGCAGGCCGGTGCGTTCGGGCAGGAGCAGGACGAACTCGTCGCCGCCCAGGCAGGCCACCGTGTCGCCCTCGCGCACGGTGTCGCGTAGGCGGTCGGCGACCGCGCACAGATAGCTGTTGGCCGCCTTGTGCCCGATGCTGTCGTTGAGGGGCTTGAAGCGGTCGATGTCGATGAACAGCAGCGACACCGCCTGGCGGCCGCGCGCCGCGACCGCGATCTCCTCCTCCAGGCGGCGGCGCAGCAGCTTGCGGTTGGGCAGACCGGTCAGCGTGTCGTGGGTGGCCTGGTACTCCAGCTCGCCCTCGAAGCGCCGCTTCTCAGTGACGTCGTGCTGGACGATGACGAAATGCTCCACCTTGCCGTCCGCCCCGGTGCAGGGCGAGACCACCAGTTCGCACCACAGCTGGGTGCCGTCCTTGCGATAGGTCCGGACCAGGACCTTGCCGCCGCGCCGCTCGCGCGCCAGGGCCGCGCCTTCGCGCACGCCGCGCTGCCTGGGTTCCTGCGCCCACAGCAGCGCGCCGCTGCGCCCGATCACTTCCTCGGCGCGGTAGCCGTTGAGGCGTTCGAACGCGGGGTTCACGTACTCGATCGGAAAGTCGGGGTCCTCGGCGCGCGCGATGATGATGCTGTCGACGCAGGCGTCGATGGCCTGCTGGCGCAGCCGCAGGCTGGCATTGGCTTCGGTCAGCTCGGCCGTGCGCTGGTCCACCATGGCGCGCACGCTGTGGTTGCGCTGGGACAGCATGTTGGCATAGGCGGCCGCGCCGAGGCTGGCCAGCAGGCCGCCGGCCAGCACCAGCAAGGAGCCCAGGTGGTCGCGCAGCAGCGCGGGCGGCGGCGGGCTGATCACCATGTGCCAGGGCTGGCCGGCGACGGTCAGGGTGCGCGCCAGCGGCAGCGCCTGCTCGCCGTCCAGCAGCGAGGCCGTCATGGACGGCGCCTGGCCTTCGTGCACGAACACCAGTTCGTTGGGGTCGGCGCGCCCGGCCGCGTACAGGCGGATCGCGCCTGCCGCGCGCGGCTGTCCGGCCGGGACGTCCAGCACCCGGCGCTTGAGGGCCAGCGAAGTGAAGCCGACCGTGGTGTAGCCCAGCACCTGCCCGCACGGGCCGGCGCCGGACAGCAGCGCCGTGCCTTCCTGGTACACCGGCATCAGGAGCACGAAGCCGCTCTGCTGGGCGCCGCCCATCAGGAGCCGGAACTGGCGCGTCATGGCGGCCTCGCCGCTGGCGCAGGCGCGCCGCGCCGCATCGGCGATCTCGGGCCGGGTGGCGGCGTCCAGGCCGAGCGCCTGCTCGTTGCCGCGCTGCGGCGCCAGGTACTCGACCACCTGGTAGAAGGGCCGGTGCGCAGCGGGCGCCTGGCCGTCGGCGCCGATCTCGCTCAGGCGGAAGCCGGGGAACTCCTGGCGCCGCGCCGCCTCGAACGCGGCGCGTTCGGCGTCCGGCACCACCAGCTGCCAGCCGATCAATTCGATCTGCGGATGGCGCACGAGCATCGGGGCGGTGAAGGCGTCGAACTGGCGGCGGGTCACCGGCTGCATGGTGGTGAACACCCGGGTGACCGTACCCAGCACGTCGACCGCGCTGTCGAGCTCCGCGCGCAGGGCGCCGACGCGCTCGAGCGCGCCGCGCTCGAAGGCCGCGCGCTGGTTCTCCTCTTCGTAGGCATGCACCGCGGAATACAGCAGGCCGGTCAGGAGCAGGCCGGCCAGCAGGGCCAGGAAGGTCGGCGCCGGAGCGATCCGGCGCCAGGTGCGACTGTTCATGGTTGTCCGGCGCCGCGCGCCGCCCGTTTACGTTCGTACTCGGCGAAGGCCTCGCGCAGCGCCTCGTCGAGTTCCTCTTCGTCCCAGGGCTTGGTCAGGAACTTGAAGATGGCGCCATGGTTGACCGCGTCCGTCACCGATTGCAAGTCGGTGTAGCCCGACAATACCACGCGCGTGACCTCCGGGTACATATGGCGTACGCGCGACAGGAAGGCCGGGCCGTCCATGCCGGCCATGCGCTGGTCGCACAGGATGACCCCGACCTCGGTGGTGGCCAGGATCTCGAAGGCGTCGGCCGCATTCGGAGCCGACAGTACCACATAGCCCTTGTGGCGCAGCGCGCGCCGCACCGCCGCCTGCAGGTTGGCCTCGCTGTCCACGTACAGCAGGGTGCGGGCATACGGCGCCCGCTCCAGGAAGCCCAGTTCGAGCGAGGCCCGGTCGCGCAGCAGCGCTTCGCAGGCTTCGGCGGGCACCGGGCGGCTGAACAGATAGCCTTGTATCTCGTCGCAGCCGTTGTCGGCAAGCAAAGAAAGCTGGCCCTGGCTTTCCACCCCTTCCGCGATCACCGTCAGGCGCAGGCCATGGCCCATGGCGATGACGGCGCGCGAGATCGACAGGTCGTCCGGATCGGACACGATGTCGCGCACGAAGGACTGGTCGAGCTTCAGCTTGTCGACCGGGAAACGTTTCAGGTAATTCAGGTTGGAGTAGCCGGTGCCGAAATCGTCGATCGCCAGGCGCACGCCCATGTCCTTCAGCTGGCGCAGGATGCCGAAGGACTTCTGCGGGTCCTTCATTGAGGCGCTTTCGGTCAGCTCCAGTTCCAGCAAGCGCGGCTCCAGCCCGGTTTCCTCGAGAATCCGCTTGACCGTGGCCGGGATATGCTCGGAGAACTGGCGCGCCGACAGGTTGACCGAGACCGGCACCACATCCAGGCCGGCATCCTGCCAGGCACGGCACTGCTGGCAGGCGCGGCGCAGCACCCATTCGCCCAGCGGCAGGATCAGGCCGGTTTCTTCGGCCAGGTCGATGAACACGGCCGGCGAGACCATGCCGCGCTCCGGGTGGCGCCAGCGCACCAGGGCCTCGACCCCGATGATGGCGCCGCTCTTGAGGTCCACCTGCGGCTGGTAGTGGAGCAGGAATTCCTCGCGCTCGATGGCGCGCCGCAGCGCGTTCTCGAGCCGGAAGCGCGCGTCCGCGCCCTCGTTGAATTCGGGCCGGAAGAAGGTGTAGCGCTCGCCCCCGGCATCGACCCGGCCGAGCGCGTTCTCGGCGCCTTGCGCCAGGGTTTCGTAGGTGTCGCCGTCGTTCGGGCAGACCGCGATGCCGATGCGCGGATCGAGGTGCAGCTCCTCGCCTTCCCACGAGAACGGCCGCCCCAGGCACTCGATGACCTGGCGCGCCAGCACCGCGAGCTCGTCGACCGAGGCGCGCCGCGCCGCCATCGCGAAGGTGCCTTCCGCGTAGCGCGCCACGGTGTCGCCGGCCGACAGCGAGGAAAGGCGCCGCGCCGCGTCCGCCAGCAGCGCGCGCTCGACCCGGTCCCCCAGGGTCTGGCGCACCAGGGCAAGGCGGTCCAGGCCGATCACCAGGAAGCCCATCAGCTCCTGCCCGGCCCTGGCGGCTTCCTGCAGCTGCGCCATGCGGTCGCCCAGCAGCGCACGGTTCGGCAGCCCGGTCAGGGAATCGTAGTTGCTCAGGTAGCGCAGGCGGTCTTCCACGCCGCGCAATTCGGTAACGTCCATGCCGGTGCTGAGCACCCCTTCGATTTCGCCGGCGGCGTTGCGGATCAGGGCGTTGGACCAGATCACCGAACGCACCTGGCCGCCGCGGGTCAGCCAGTCGCCCTGGATCTGGCGCGGCATCTCTTCCAGCGGAAGGTCGTGCCAGAACCGCCGCACAGCATTGCTCTCGCCGCGCAGGGCAAACACATCCCACACAGGCTGGCCGAGCGCCTCGCCCGGCTTCAGCCCGAAGGTCTCTTCGCAGGAACGGTTGATCAGGCTGATGCCGCCGTCCGGCGCGCACAGCACCACCAGGGCGCCGGTGGTGTCCATCACGGTGGACAGCAGGTTGCGTTCGCTCTGCAGGGCCTCGGTGCGCTCGCGCACCAGCGCTTCCGAGTTGGCGTACAGGTGGGCGCGTTCCATCGCGATCGCGATCTGGTTGCCGACCGTGCCCAGCACCTGCATGTCCTCGGCGCTCAGCGCTTCGGGAGTCGTCGCCAGGTGCAGCAGGCCGAGCTGGCGCCCGCCCGCGCTCAGGGGCACGCAGGCGTGCATGCCGCCCATGGCTTCGCATTCGTGGCGCAGTTCCGGTCCGCGCAGCGCGCCCGACAGCAGCATGCGCGCGCAGCCGCAGTCGAGCGCCGCTCCGACCCGCATCGGCGCGTCGTCGTCGCTGACCGCGGCGACGCGCAGCACGCCGTCGTCCAGCAGGGCCAGGCAGCCGCCCGCCACGCCGGGGAAATCGAGGGCCCGCTCGAGCGCGCTGGCGGCCACCGCGCCTTCGGTGAGCGCCGGGTTGAGCGCCTCGGCGATCTTGTACAGGCCTTCCAGCGACTGGTAGGAGCGCGCGATGCGCTGCTGCTGCTGCTTGAGCTCCTCCGTCATCTGGATCGCTTCCTCGTAGGTCGAGATCAGGAGGTCGAAGATCTGCTGGCGTTCGGCGGTGATGAAATGGGTCTGCCCGCCCAGATTGATCTGCATCCCGAGCTGGACCCGCTCGTTGCTGCGCAGGGCGCGGTTGGCGAGGATGAAGCGGATGCGGCTCAGCAGGTAGCGGGCGTCGAAGGGCTTGCGGATGAAGTTGTCGGCGCCGCTGTCCAGACCGCGGATCACGTCGTACAGGCTGGTGAGCGAAGTCAGCAGGATGACGGGGATGTCCTGCAGGCGCGGGTCCTGCTTGATCTCGCGGCACAGGGTGAAGCCGTCCATTTCCGGCATCTGGATGTCGCTCACGATCATGGTCGGGGCGCGCAGGCGGGCCGCGGCCAGGCCTTCCGCGCCGTTGCCGGCCACCCTGACCTGGTAGCCGCCCTCGCTCGTGAGCAGATGGGCCAGGTGCTCGGCCTGGGTCGTGCTGTCCTCGACGATCAGGATCTCCACCAGCCGGGCCGGGATCGGCCTGTAGTCGTTATTGTTCATGGCTCGCTCGTGCATTTCGCTATGCGCTAGTTTCATTGTCAAAATCCCAGGACGGACAGGCCGCTGCCCGGGTTGTGGGCGATCGCATGGATCGCCTTGCCGATCCGGACCGGATCGAGCACCAGGGTGGCGGCGTCCAGCCGCACCGCCTCGCCCGGCATGCCGTACACCGCGCTGCTGTCGCGGTTCTGGACGATGGTCACCGCGCCGTCCTCGCGCAGCTGTTTCAGTTCCACGGCCCCGTCCTTGCCCATCCCGGTCAGCAGCACCGCGATGCTGGCCGGCCGCAGCGCGGGGACGATCGAGCGGAACAGGCAGGAGACCGCCGGACGCATTCCGTGTTCCGGCGCCGCCAGCGACAGCTGGGCGCGCAGCGTCGGCGACACCCCCAGGTGGTAGCCGTCGGGCGCCAGGTAGGCCGTGCCGGACGCGAAGGCTTCGTCGTGCAGGGGAATGCGCACCGGGAAGCCGCTGGCGGCGCCCAGCCATTCGGCCAGGCCCGCCGTAAAGCCGGCCGCCATGTGCTGCACGATCACCACGGGCAGCGGAAAGCGCGCGCCCAGCTGGGCCAGGATGTCGCGCAGCACCGCCGGTCCGCCGGTCGAGGCGCCCATCACCGCCAGCCGGTAGCCCGGCTGGGAAGGCGTCCTGGCGGGCTGGCGCGCCGGCCGGCCGCCGTTCCAGCGCCGCACCACCCGCACCTCGGCCATCGACTTCACCGTGCGCAGCAGCGCCCGGGCGCTGGCCGCGTGCTCGGGATGCGCCAGGCCATAGGGACGCCGCACCAGCACCAGGGCGCCGGCCTCGATGGCGCGGAAGCTGGCGCCGACTTCTTCCGGGTTCTCGCTGCCGCTGACCACCACCACCGGCGCCGGGGAGGACTCCATGATCCGGCGCGTGGCTTCGTAGCCGTCCATGTTCGGCATGTGCAGGTCCATGGTGATCACGTCCGGGCGCAGCCGCATCGCCATCGCCACGCCCTCCTCGCCGTCGGCGGCGCAGCCGACCACCTCGAGCGCGGGATCGCCGCCCAGGATGTAGTTCAGCAGCTCGCGCACCGAAGGCGAATCGTCGACCACCAGAACACGAATCATGGGTTTCTCCTCCGCAGTGCGTTCCGCAGTTCGTTCCGCAGTTCGTTCATGTCATCCTCGCCAGCACGGCGAGCAGCTGGTCCTGGTCGAAGCTGCCCTTGGTGAGATAGGCGTCGGCGCCGGCGTGCAGCCCGCGTTCGCGTTCGGCCGGGGTCTGGAGCGAGGTCACCAGGATCACCGGCAGGTCAACGGTGCGCGGATCCTGGCGGATGCTGGCGGTCAGGCCGAGGCCGTCCAGGTGCGGCATCTCGACATCGGACACCACGGCGTCGTAGCTTCCCTGGCGCAAGCGCGACAGGGCCTCCAGGCCGTCGGCGGCTTCGTCGACCCGGTAGCCGGCGCCCTCCAGAATGTGCTTGAGCAGCAGGCGCGACGTAATCGAGTCCTCGGCCACCAGCACGCGCCGCCGGCCCGGCCCCGCCCCGTCCTGTCCACCTTCTTCCTGCGCCGCGCCGCCGGGCGCGGGCGCGCCCTGGGCCAGCGCCGCCACGTCGTCCAGCGCGAGCACCGGGACCAGGCTGCCGTCGCCGAGCTGGGTGGCGCCGCTGAAGCAGCGCACCCGCTGCAGCAGCGGGCCGAGGGCGCGCGGCAGCACGTCCTGTTCCGACAGGATCGCGTCCACCAGCAGCGCGAAGCGGCCGTAGCGCGCGCCGGCCAGCAAGGCCACGCCGGCCGCCCTGGCGGTCTCGGGCTGCGGCGCGCCGCACAGGCTCCCCAGGCGCACAAGGGGCAGCACGCGGCCGTCCACCGCCAGGGTCTCGCGCCCCTCCACCGTCTTGACGGCGCCGGCCGGGACCGCGCGCACCGCGTCCAGCGCGTCCAGCGGCGCGGCGAAGCGGCGCCCGGCCACCTCCACCACCAGGGCGCGCAGGCTGGCCAGGCTGACCGGCAGCAGCAGCTCGAAGGCGCAGCCCAGGCCGGGGCGGCTCTCGATGGTCACGGTGCCGCCCAGCGCCGCCACCTTGTCGGCCACCACCGCCAGCCCGACGCCCCGTCCCGACACCGGCGTCACCTCGATCCGGGTCGATACCCCCGCGCGCAGCGCCAGGGCCAGGCGCGCCGCCTCGTCGAGCTGCTGCACGTCCTCGGCCAGCCCGGCGCGCGTGGCGGCCCGCACCAGGCCGCCCGTGTCCATGCCGGCGCCGTCGTCCTCGACCCGCACCAGCACATGGCGCGCGTCCGGCTGGCTGGCGGCCACCCGCACCAGGCCCGCCGCGCGCTTGCCGGCGGCGCGCCGCTGCTCCGGCGCCTCGATGCCGTGGTCGACGGCGTTGGTGACCAGATGGATCAGCACCTCGCGCAGCACGGCCAGCACGCGCCGGTCGACCTGGATCGCGGCGCCGCCGGTCTCGAACACGACTTCACGCTCCCGGCTGCGCGCCAGCTTGCGCACCAGCGAAGGCAGTTCGCCGAGGGCGCTGCCGAAGGGTTCCAGGGCCGTTTCCAGCACCGCCCCCATCAGGCGCTTGCGCGTGATCGCCAGCCCCGCGCAGCTGGCGCTCAGGGTCTGGGCCAGGCGCTCGCAGCGCAGCTGCGCTTCCGAGGCGGCGCCCAGTTCGCGCGCGAGCTGGCGCAATTCGCCGGCCTGGTGCATCAGGGCGAGCTCCGAGGCCAGCAGCGCTTCGGCCTCGGTGCGGATGGCGTCGATCTGGGCCGCGCGGACCCGTACCATCGCCAGCTCGGATTCATTCCTTGGCAGCGCGGGCGCGTCCTGGGGTGCACCCGCCACCTCGTGCGGATCGGAAGCATCGTCGACCTCCGGGGCCCCGGCTGCGGGCGCGGTGTTGGACTGCGGTTCGGATGCAAGCCCGGGCGGGGCTTGGGGAAGCGCGCCGGTGCGCAGGCGCTGCGCCGCCTCGTCCAGGGCCTGGCTCAGCAC
>NZ_JAGPWD010000024.1 GCF_018119395.1 Massilia sp. ZL223 | reverse complement strand
CGCCTGGCTGCTTGACTCTTTCATTCCCCACAACCGCGCCCCCCCGCCCCCCGCGGGGGCCACGGTTTTTTGGCTAGCTCTTAATTGAACTGGCCCTTTACCCGGATTTCGCCGAAGAACCCGAGCTGCAAGCTCGAGGCGATACGTTCCGCCACCAGGATCGCCTCCTTCGCATCCTCCGCCCCGAAGACCTCGATCGCCGTCAGCTTGAACAGCGTCAGCCAGCGGACGAAATGCTCCTTGTCGATGCCGCTCAGGGCCATGTGCTTGCCGAACACATTGCCCTCGAACTCGCCGGTCCCGAGCAGGACCTTGGTCCAGAAGGCGTACATCCTGGGCATGTGCTCCTGCCACTTGCCCGCCAGCTTGGCCTCGAACACGGGCCCCAGCACGGAATCCGTGCGGACGCGGCCGTAAAAGGTATCGACCAGCCGGATGATGGAAGATGGTGTGATTGCAACTGCGCTCATCGCTTTGCCTCTACTGGAAACCCCGCCATTCTAGCAAATATGCATTTTCGATGCTGCTTATAGAGACCGTGGCGGCGCCGTTTTCACCGAATCTTTCCGGTAGAGCTTGCGTCGTCCGATTTGCAGCCTAAGCTGAATGTGCGCCGCCATTCCGGCAGCGCCGCGCCGGGCTTGCCAGGTGCGCCGACACATTCGATCACTCCGGAGACAATGATGAACCATCGCCTGATCTTCCGCATCGTAGCCATCGTCGGACTAGCCTTCGGTCTTGCGCTGCTGCTCGCACCGGACGCCCTCATGAACGCCTACGGCGTCGAAAGCATGAACAGCACCGGCCGCCACATGGCGATGCTGTACGGGGCCGCGCTCACCGGTTACGGCTTCATGAACTGGGGCGCCAGCCGCGCCGTCGACCTCGCAGAGATCCATTATGTCCTGATCGGCAACCTGGTCGGCAACGCGCTCGGCCTGGTCGTGAGTCTCTACCGTGTGCTGATGGTGCCCGCGGAGCCGCAATCCGTCTGGCTGAACGTTGCCATCTTCCTGGCCTTCACTGGCATGTTCGCCTACCTGTACCGGACCAGCCCGGCCGGCTACCGCCTGCATGCGGCGGCGCGGCACGCGTGATTCACGCCGCGCTGTCCTGCGACAGCGTCTCGTACCATGGCGCGTAGGGAGTGTTGACCACCAGGCGCCGGTTGAGGTCCGGTGCGCCGTCCGTCCACCAGACGGGTCCGCGCTCCCCCAGCGCGCGCTTGACCGCGTCGACGGCGGCGCGGGCGCGGCGCTCCGCCTCGGCGTCCTGCGCCTTCATCGCCGCGCCCACCTGCCGGCGCGCATGCATGAGTTCCTTGACCAGTTCCTGCCTCCGCTCCGGCGCGAGCTGGGGATTGCTCATGCGCCAGAGGCGGCCCGCTACGACGAAGTAGCGTCCGTCCGGCGTGACGGGATGGTGGCGGGCGTCGGGCATGGCCCTACTATACCCAGCCTTACTGCCGCGTGTCGTCCTCCAGGCCGCGCAGGACCAGGGTCGCTTCCAGGCCGCCTTGCGGATGATTCCTGAGCGTCAGCGCGCCATCCATCGCCTGCGCCAGCTGCCTGGCGATGGACAGGCCCAGGCCGGTCCCGCCGGTATCGCGGTTGCGCGAGGCTTCCAGGCGGTAGAAGGGTTCGAACACCTTCTCCAGCTCGGCCTCGGGAATGCCGGGCCCGAAGTCGCGGATGCGGATCGCGATCTCTCCCGGTCCCTGGCGGCCGATGCCGACCTGGACGGCGCCCGCATACTTGAGGCCATTGTCGACCAGGTTGCCGAGGATGCGCCGCAAGGCCTGCGGGCGGGTCGCGATCGTCATGTCCGCCCTCCCCTCCAGCCCGACCTCCTGGCCCGCGTCCTGGTAGTCGCCCACCAGGCTCTCCAGCATCGCATCCGGATCGATCCGGCAAGGCGCCTCGCGCGCGCCGTGCAGGGTGCGCGCGTAGGCCACCCCGTCCTTCACCAGCGCTTCCATCTCGCGCAGGTCGCGGTTCATCTTGTCGCGCTGGACCTCGTCGTCCAGCATGTCGGC
Source organism: Massilia sp. ZL223 (assembly GCF_018119395.1). Classification (GTDB taxonomy): domain Bacteria; phylum Pseudomonadota; class Gammaproteobacteria; order Burkholderiales; family Burkholderiaceae_D; genus Telluria. Next base: position 88,334 of record NZ_JAGPWD010000024.1, on the reverse strand, counting down.
GCGCATGCGCATGCGCGTGATCGGCGTCTGCAGGTCGTGCGAGATCGCGGCCAGGATCTGGGTGCGCTCGGTCATGTAGGCGGCGATCCGCTCCTGCATGGCATTGAAGGCCCTGGCCGCGCGCGCCACTTCCAGCGGCCCGGATTCCGGCAGCCGCTCCGAGCGCAGGTCCGGCCCCAGGCTGTCGGCCGCGCCGGCCAGCTGGGCCAGCGGGCGGGTCGCTAGGCGCACGCCGGCCCAGGTGCACAGCGCCAGCAAGGCCAGCTGGGCGAGCAGCAGCGCGGGCAGCCAGCCGGATACCGGCAGCCCGGCCGGCCGCATGTCGATGGTGAGCGGCGTGCCGTCGCTCAGCGTCACATGCGCCTGGACCCGGTTCGGATGGCCTGGCGCCGCGCTTGCGGTGACGCGGTAGCGCTGGCCGATCGCCTCGACGAAGGCATCGGCGATGCGGCGCGACAGCACGGTATCGGGCGCGTGTCCGGGCTCGCCCGGAGTCAGGGAAAAGCGGTAGGTGCGGCGCTCCAGCCTGGGCAGCCACGCGGCGCGCTCGTTCGCCGGCAGCCGGTCCAGCAGCGCGACCGAGCTGGCCACGTCCTGTTCCAGGAAGTTGAGCATCAGGCCGACGGAGGCTTCCCTGCGCTCGCTCATGATCAGCACATAGGACAGCGCCTGGGCGAGCGCGAGCCCCGCCAGGAGGATCAGCATCAGCCGCATGAACAGGGTCCGCGGCCACCGCAGCCAGGTCTTCATGCCGGACCGTCCGCGACCTCGACCGAGGACGAGAACACATAGCCCTCGCTGCGCAGGGTCTTGATGTAGCGCGGCTCGCGCGCATCGTCGCCCAGGCGCTGTCGCACGCGGCTCACCAGGAGGTCGATGGAGCGGTCGAACAGGTCGGCTTCGCGGCCCTGGGTCAGGTTGAGCAGCTGGTCGCGGGTGAGCACCCGCTGCGGGTGGTCGAGGAAGACGCGCAGCAGGCGGTATTCGGCGCCGCTCAGGGCCACCATCGTGCCCTCGCGGTCGAGCAGGTGGCGGCCGACCGTGTCCAGCTTCCAGTCGCCGAAGGCCAGGAACTGGCCCGGCTCCTTGACTTCGAAGTTGGGCGGCAGCATGCGCGTGCGGCGCAGCACGGAACGGATGCGCGCCAGCAGCTCGCGCGCCGCGAACGGCTTGGTCAGGTAGTCGTCCGCGCCCATCTCCAGGCCGACGATGCGGTCGGTTTCCTCGTCGCGCGCGGTCAGCATCAGGACCGGGACCGCGCGCCATTTGCCCGCCCGCAGGTCGCGGCACAGGCTCAGGCCGTCCTCGCCCGGCATCATCAGGTCCAGCACCACCAGGTCGACCTGCTGCTGCTCCATCAGGGTGCGCATCTGGCGGCCGTTGGCGGCGGTGGAGGCGCGCATGCCGTTCTTTTGCAGGTAGGTAGCCAGCAGTTCGCGGATTTCGAGGTCGTCGTCGACGATGAGGATGTGGTCGGTGGTGTCCATGTTGTCTCGGTCAGAGTGAGCGGCCATGCCGTCTTTATAGCCTGCTTGCGCCAGGCTTTTGTATCCCAGTGTATCCGGCGCCGCCATCGCTACAGTGGCTTGCAAAAAACCCGGGTTTGGACACAGCCGGGATACGCCGGGGCGATGTAATGCGGTCATCCAACCAGGAGGACCGTGCCATGCAACATCTTATCGACGCTCCGCTCGCCCTGCTCGGCGGCGTACTGACCATCGCCTCGCCCTGCGTGCTGCCCATCCTGCCCATCGTCCTGGGCGGCACCCTGCAGGAATCCAGCCGCAGCCGGCCCCTGTTCATCGTGGCCGGCTTCGTCCTGGCCTTCGCCTCGCTCGGCCTGCTGCTGGCCAGCGCCTCGCAGCAGGTCGCATTCGCCCACGAGACCCTGCGCCTGGCCGGCATCGCCATGCTGGCGCTGACCGGGCTGGCGATGCTGCGGAAGGCGCCCTATGCCTGGCTGGCGAACCGCGTGAGCCAGTTCGCGGGCGCCATCCTGCCCGCCGGCGGCGAACGCGCCGGCAAGCTGGGCGGCTTCGTGCTCGGCATGTCGCTGGGCGCCGTCTGGACGCCCTGCGCCGGCCCGGTGCTGGCCTCGATCCTGGTGCTGGTCGCCCAGGCACAGGATATTGGCTGGTCCTCGACCCTGCTTCTTCTCTACGCCATAGGCGCCGGCATCCCCATGCTGGCCATCGCCTACGGCGGCCAGTTCGCCCGCCAGCGCATCCGCGCCCTCGCCCGCTACACCGGGCGCCTGCAGCAGGTCTTCGGCGTCCTGATCCTGGCGACCAGCGCCGCCATTTACTTCCAGTACGACGTCTTGCTGGTCGCCCACCTCGCCAATTTCATCTCGCTTTGAAAGGAAACGCATGAAAACCATGATCGCCCTGCTGTTCGCCGCCGCCAGCCTGTCCGCCCACGCCGCCCCCGCACCGGAGTTCACCGGCATCGACAACTGGCTCAACTCGCCGCCCCTGAGCATGCAGCAGCTGCGCGGCAAGGTGGTGCTGGTCGACTTCTGGACCTACACCTGCATCAACTGCATCCGCACCCTGCCCTACGTGAAGAGCTGGCACGAGAAGTACAAGGACAAGGGCCTGGTCGTGGTCGGCGTGCATACGCCCGAGTATCCCTTCGAGCGCTCGACCGCCAACGTCCAGTCGGCCATCAAGCGGCTCGGCATTCCCTACCCGGTCGCCCAGGACAACCGCTACGCCACCTGGCAGGCCTATTCGAACCAGTACTGGCCGGCGGTGTACCTGATCGACAAGCAGGGCCGGGTCGTCTACACGCACTTCGGCGAAGGCGCCTACCAGGAAACCGAGGCGAAAATCCGCGCCCTGCTGGCGCAGGCGCAGTAAGGCCCCGCTTTGTATCCCACTGTATCCACTTGCGCGCCATACACACGCGATTGCAAAAAACCGGGTTCCGAACACATCCGGGATACGTGGGGGGAATGTAATGAACACATCGACCAACGCATGAAGGAGCAAGCATGAACACCCCGAAGAAAACCGCACTCGTCATCGGCGGATCGCGCGGCATCGGCGCCGCCATCGCCCTGCGCCTGGCGCGCGATGGCGCCAACGTCGCCCTCACCTACGCCAGCGCCGCGGCGAAAGCGGAGCAGCTGGCCGGCGCCATCGAGGAGCACGGCGTGCAGGCCCTGGCGCTGAAGGCGGACAGCGCCAATGCCGCCGAGCTGCAGGCCGCCGTCGAACAGGCCGCCGCGCGCTTCGGCCGCATCGACATCGTCGTCCTCAACGCCGGCATCCTGCACATCGCCGATATCGCCGAGTTCGGGATCGAGACGCTGGACCGCATGCTGGACGTGAACGTGCGCGGGGTCTACCTGGCGATCAAGGCGGCGCTGCCGCACATGCCGCCGGGCGGACGGGTGATCACCATCGGCAGCAATACCGCCGTGCGCAGCGGGCACCCGGGTTCCAGCGTCTATGCGATGACCAAGGGCGCGGTGGCGGTCATGGTCAAGGGCCTGGCGGTCGACCTGGCGCCGCGCGGCATCACCATCAACAACATCCAGCCCGGTCCCATCGAGACCGACATGACGGCGGACATGATCGAACTGGTCAAGGACTGGATTCCGCTCAAGCGCGTCGGCCAGCCGTCCGAGATCGCCGGCCTGGCTGCCTACCTGGCCGGCCCGGAATCCGGCTACATGACCGGCGCCAGCCTGACCATCGACGGCGGCATGTCCCTCTGACCCATCCGACTGGAGAAACGCATGAACACCAATCTGAAACGCAGGAGTTTCCTGAACGCCGCCTCGCTGGGCATCGCCGCCGCCCAGCTGGGCTTGATCGCCGGCGCGAGCGCCGCCGTGCCCACCGTTTCCGGCGGTATCTCGCCGGCCAGCAATACCTTTACGGACATCAAGCAGATCCGCGCGGGGTTGCTGGACGTGGGCTATGTCGACATGGGACCGCGCACGGGCTATCCGGTGGTGCTGTTCCATGGCTGGCCCTACGATATCCACGCCTTCATCGATGTCGCGCCCATCCTGGCGGCCGCCGGCTACCGCGTGATCATCCCGCACCTGCGCGGCTACGGGACGACGCACTTCCTTTCGAAGGACACCCCGCGCAACGGCCAGCAGGCCAGCTTCACGGCGGACGCCATCGCCTTCCTGGATGCGCTCAAGATCGACAAGGCCATCGTTGCCGGCTTCGACTGGGGCGCGCGCATCGCGGCGACCCTGGCGGCGCTGTGGCCCCAGCGCTGCACCGCCCTGGTGTCCGTCAGCGGCTACCTGATCGGGAGCCAGGAGGGGAACCGCAAGCCCCTGCCGCCCAAGGCGGAGCTGCAATGGTGGTACCAGTATTACTTCGCCACCCCGCGCGGCGAACAGGGCTACCGCGAGAACACCCGTGCCTTCGCGCGCCTGATCTGGGAGCTGGCTTCGCCTGACTGGAAATTCGACGACGCCACCTTCGCGCGCTCCGCCAGGTCGCTCGACAATCCGGACCACGTGGCCATTTCGATCAGCAACTACCGCTGGCGCCTGGGCCTGGCGCCCAGCGAAGCCCGCTACGAAGACCTGGAGCAGCGACTCGCCAGGTTCCCGGACGTCGCCGTCCCGGCCATCACGATGGAAGGCGACGCGAACGGCGCGCCGCATCCGGCCCCGAAGCTCTACGCCAAGAAATTCCTCGGCAAGTACGAGCATCGCCACCTGACCGGCGGCATCGGCCACAACCTGCCGCAGGAAGCCCCGCAAGCCTTCGCCCAGGCCATCCTGGACGTGGGCAAGTGGATTTGAATTTTTATTGAACAGGAAACATCATGCGCGACACCACCACTGTGCTCTATACCGGCAAGACCCGTACGACTTCCGGAGGCCGCGACGGCGCGGCCCGCAGCAGCGACGGCCGGCTCGACATCCAGCTCTCCTCGCCCGGCTCCAAGGGGGCGGGCACCAACCCCGAACAGCTGTTCGCGGCGGGCTGGTCGGCCTGCTTCATCGGCGCGATGGGACTGGCGGCAGGCAAGCTGGGCCTGAAGCTGCCGCCCGAGGCCCACGTCGATGCCGAAGTCGACCTGTGCAACTTGAACGGGGCCTATTTCCTGCAGGCGCGCCTCGACGTGCACCTGCCCGGCCTGCCGGCCGAGATCGCGCAGGCGCTGGTCGCCGCGGCCCACCAGACCTGCCCCTACTCGAAGGCGACCCAGGGCAATATCGACGTCGACATCCGCGTGGTATAAAAATGTCTGCGGGCGTGTCGAATTCCGGCCCGCCCGTTCGTCGTAATGGCAGAGGGATGTCCTCTGCCACTACCAGACAAAGGAACCGATCATGTCCAATACCGTCGAATTTCATCGCGTCTTGAAATCCACGCCCGACCGCGTGTACCGCGCCTTCACGACACCGGCCGCCCTGGCCAAATGGCTGCCGCCACACGGCTATGTGGGCACCGTGCACGAGATGGACGCCAGGGTCGGTGGGCGCTACCGGATGTCCTTCACCAATTTCACGACCGGCAACAGCCACGCCTTCGGCGGCGAATACCTGGAACTGGTGCCGGGCGAGCGCCTGCGCTACACGGACGAGTTCGAAGACCCGAAGCTGCCGGGCCGGATGGAAACCACGGTGAGCTTGCGCCAGGTATTTTGTGGAGTGGAAGTGAAGATTCGGCAGGACGGCATTCCCGCCGCGATTCCGGCCGAGCTCTGCTACCTGGGCTGGCAGGAATCGCTGGAGCTGCTGGCCAGGCTCGTGGAACCCGAGATCAAGGAATGACTACTTCTTGGGAGAGAACCATTTGACCGCGGCGCGGGCATTGGCCTTGACGGTGTAGTCGATCACGGCGAACTGTTCTTCCAGCGCCTCGGCCATCACGCTGCCGGGGCTGGGCGGCGGCAGCTGCAGGTAGGCGTCGGCCTCGCCGTGTTCGCGCTTGATGCGCATGCCGGCCTTTTTGGCGATGTGCATCATGGTCTGGTTCGAGGACAGGCACTGCATGTACAGGGTGTCGATGTCGGAATTGCGGCAGTGAATGGCCGCGCGCTGGAACAGGCGCGTGCCCACGCCCTGTCCGCGCGCCGAGGCCGAGACCGAGACCCCGAATTCGGCCACCCGCTCCTTGGTGGTGGTGCCGCGCCCTTCGGAGGTCGAAAACCCGAGGTGGCCAACGCCCACGAGCTGGAAGATGCCGTTATAGACGCCCAGCACGATGTCGCGCGAAAAATCGATTTTCGCGACATAGGCCTTGATTTGATCGTCGGGAATGATGCTGCCGAAACGCAGCAGGCGGTCGTTGCCGTCCAGCGCCAGGAAATGCTTCAGCACCCGGCGGCGGTCGCGCTCGGCCAGTTCCTTGACCAGCACGGTCGGCTGGCCCTTCTTTCCGCTCAGGCCCCGGATCCAGCGGCGTAACGGATTGTCCAACATGATGACGCCCTTATTGTGCACTGCAACAAACGAATTCTAGCCGAAGCCGGCCAGCTCTGCTTTATTGTGGGGCTTGCTGTGCGGAAAGGCTAGCTTGGCGTGAGCCACTGTGACTCCGGGCTGACAACGAAGCTGCCCTTGCCGGATTGCTTGGCTTCGTACATGGCCTTGTCGGCGTCGGCCAGCAGGGCCGCCTGGCCGCGCGCGGCGCCGGCCTGGCCCCTGGCGGCGGCGATGCCGATGCTGGCGGAGATGCGCACCGGGTTGCCGTCGGCCTCGGTGATCGACTCGATTTGCTCCAGCGCCAGCCGGGCCACGCGCAGCGCGCCTTCGCGCGCGCTGACGTCTTCGAGCATGATCACGAACTCGTCGCCGCCCAGGCGCGCCAGCGCATCCTCGGCGCGCAATTTGTCCTGCACGCGGCGCGCCACCATCTGCAGCACCAGGTCGCCGGTGGCGTGGCCCCAGGTGTCGTTGACGGCCTTGAAGCCGTCCAGGTCGATGAACATCAGGACCACCACGCTGTCGCGGCGGTCGGCGCGCGCCAGGGCGCGGTCGAGCAGGCGGGTCAGCTGGCGGTAGTTGATCAGGCCGGTCAGGCTGTCGTGCTGGGCCAGGCGTTCGAGCTGCTTCGATTGCGTTTCGAGTTCCGCCGTGCGCTCGGCCACGCGGTGTTCCAGGGTTTCGTTGGCGGCCTGCAAACGCTGGTTGACCTCGCCGATGATGCGGTAGCTGCGGCGCAGGCGCCAGCCGGCATAGGCCAGCAGGACCAGCAGCACCGCCGAATAGGCGAACAGGTAGCCGCGGAAGCGCTGGCGCTCCAGCAGCACGGTGTCGAAGGAGCGGTCGAACTCGCGCCCCAGGCGGTCGAGGGCGGCGCCGGTGCCTGCGCCGGCGATCTGGGCTTCCAGGCGGTTTTCCAGCGGCCGCTTTTCCAGGATCACGCGGCAGCTGTGGATCAGGGCGTCCATCTTCTCGACCACGGCCGGCGAGAAGGCGATTTCCTGGGCCGCGACGTCGCCCAGGATCTCGTCGATGCGCGTGGCCAGGGCCGGCGTCGGCGCCAGGTTGTAGCGCAGGATCTCGGTGAGCAGCGCGTTGAGCGTGGTGTCGAGCCGGACCACGATGCGCGCCGGCGCCAGCGCGCCTTCGATGCCGCTCAGCTCGGTCTTGAGATCGGCCACGGCGGGCGGCACGTGCATCAGGGCCTCGCGCAGCGGCGGGTTATGGACGGCGAACAGGGTGACCAGCTGTTCCTTGGTGCGCATCGACTGGCGCAGCTGGTCGTAGGCGGCGGGCGCGGCGGTGCCGGTGGTGTGGGGCAGCGCTTCGCCCAGGCGCGCCACCAGGTCGTGCATGCGCGGCAGCTGGGTGGTGAGGCGCTGTTCCGGAGGCGCGCGGCCGATGTGGGCGCGCAGGATGTTGGCGTCCCACTCGGCGTCGAGCTTTTCCAGCTCGCGCAGGTTGAGCATGACGCGGTTGCGGATCTCCGGGTCGACCGATTCGGTACGGATGTAGAGGAAGGCGAGCAGGATGCTCAAGGCGACGACCGCCGCCCCGGCCAGCAGCAGGCGGCGGCGCGGACTCAAGTTCGCTACACGCTGCGCCAGTACGGCAAGCATAATTTTCCCCTAACGCAACAAAACCCGACAGCGAAGGATAGCAAATCTATTAAATGTATTACGGGTAGGGTGTAAGCGAATGTAACACATGCGTGGCGGGTAGCCGCCCCTGTACGCCTCAGTGTCCTGGGCCGAGCGCTTCCTCGACCGCGCTCACCCGTCCCGCATGTACGGCTTCCGGAATCCTGTCCTTGCTTTCCACGTAGCGCTGGGCGATTTCACCCGCGTTGACGGCGCGCGCGGCGGCCAGGGCCTTTGTGATTTGGGGCGCCGTTTGCTGCAGCAAGTTCGGCACACGCGGCGCGCTGGCGGCGGCCAGCAGCATCTGGGCAAAGCGCTCCGGCTTGCGGAAGGCGTCGCAGCGCTCGAACAGGCTCACGATCGCCTCCGGGTCGAGCGCGACGCTCCGCTGCGCGGCCAGGCCGGTTTCACGCGCGGTCATCAGCGCCAGGTCGCGGCATTCGTTGGGCACCTTGAGCCGCTTGCACACGTCCTGGACCGGCTTCGGGTCCGGCGCCGCGTTCGTGCCGAGGCCAAGCATCAGCACCGCGAAGCGCACCTCCAGCGGATGCGCGCGCCGCGCCGCGCCGTCGATGGCGTCCATGATGCGCGCGTCCCCCTCCTCTCCTGGCTCCTGCGGAACACCGAGCTCCGGCAGGATGCGCGCCAGCGCGCCGCAGTCGCGCAGCACCGCCAGCATGCGCGAAGGCCGCTGCTCCATCAGGCCGCGCGAGAGTTCCTGCCACACGCGCTCCGGGACCAGGGCGTCGACCTCGCCCTCGTCCACCATGCGCCGCATCAGGGCGTTGGTCGTGTCCGCCACGCGAAACTCCGGCAGCCGCGCGGCGAAGCGCGCCACGCGCAGGATGCGCACCGGGTCTTCGGCGAAGGCCTCCGAGACATGGCGGAACACACGCCCGCCCAGGTCGGCCTGGCCGCCGTAGGGGTCGACGATTTCGCCCTCTTCCCCCAGGGCCATGGCGTTGATGGTCAGGTCGCGCCGGACCAGGTCCTGTTCCAGGGTGACGTCGGGCGCCGTGTAGAAGGCGAAGCCGTGGTAGCCCTTGGCGGTCTTGCGCTCGGTGCGGGCCAGCGCGTATTCCTCCTGGGTCTCGGGATGCAGGAACACGGGGAAGTCCTTGCCCACCGGGCGGAAGCCCGCCGCCAGCATCTGTTCCGGCGTGGCGCCGATCACGACATGGTCGCGGTCCTGCACGGGCAGGCCCAGCAGCTGGTCGCGGACCGCGCCGCCGACAACGTAACTGCGCATGCTCAGTCGCCCGGCAGGTCGGCGTCGTGCAGCGGGGTCGGGTCGTCCTCCGCCAGCGCTTCCTTCACCCAGCGCGCCACGGCCGGATGGGCCAGCACGCGGTCGCAATAGGCCTGCAGGGCCGGCGCCAGCGCCACGCCGTAGGTGCGGAAGCGGGTCACGACCGGCGCGTAGAAGGCGTCGGCGATCGAGAACTCGCCGAACAGGAAGTGATGGTGGCCGAAGCGCGACAGGCAGTCTTCCCAGATCTCGCAGATGCGGCCGATGTCGGCCTGGGCGCCCGGCGTGCGCCCGCGTCCCGGCAGGTGGGCCTGGATGTTCATCGGCATGGCGCTGCGCAGCTCGCCAAAGCCCGAGTGCATCTCGGCCACGATGGAACGGGCCAGCGCGCGCGCCGCCACGTCCTGCGGCCACATGTGCTTGTCGGGGAATTGCTCGGCCAGGTATTCGGTGATGGCCAGGCTGTCCCAGACCGTCATGTCGCCGGCCAGCAGCACCGGCACCCGGCCGGCGTGGGAATAGCGCGCGATATTGGCCGAGGTGTCGGGCTGGTCGAGCAGCACGCGCACTTCGGTGAACGGAATGCCGAACGCGACCGCCGCCACCCAGGGACGCATCGACCAGGACGAGAGGTTCTTGTTGCCGATGACGAGCGTCAGGCCCGGCCGGCGCGCCTGGTCCAGGGTGTGCGAGAGGATCGGGTCGAGTTCGATGGTCTGCATGGCGTTCCTGTATCAAAAATGTTGGGATCTTGGTCGGTGCTGTCCCCGTTTCCCGTAGGGTGGACGGCTCTGCCGTCCACGCGGTGATCGTTAACGGCGCCGTTTTCGCGCACGGTCCGGATGGCGTGCGTCGAACGCGTGGACGTCTGTCCTTCAGGCCACTGGCCTGAAGGACCCCGTCCACGCTACGATCAGCGTCCGGCCCTGGTGCGGTAGGCATCGAGAGGATCGCGCCCCGCCAGGTAGTGCGGCGCCACGTCCTCGATCGACGTGAGCTTGATTCCCAGCGACTCGGCTGTCAAGGCTTTCGTTCCCGGATCGACCACGTTATCCACTTTCATGGAATCGAGGTTGTCGCGGCTGATGAGGGGATCGCCCGGCAGCAGCTCGAACAGGCCGGCCTGCAGGCGCGCCATCCAGTCCGGCAAGCCGACCACCGCGCGTTCGTGGCCGGCGTAGCGGCCCGCCAGGCGCACCAGCTCGGCCAGGGTGTAGACCCGGGGGCCGCCCAGCTCGACCACTGCGCCGCGCGTGTGCGGCTGGGCCAGCGCACGGACGAAGGCGGAGCACACGTCGCCCACGTAGACCGGCTGGAAGCGCGCCTCGGCGCAGGCCAGCGGAATCACGGGAAGGTGGCGCTGCATGCGCGCGAACATGGTCAGGAAGTGGTCGCCCGGGCCAAACACCACCGAGGGCCGGACGATCGTGGCCGCGATCTGCGGCCGGCTGCGCGCGGCGGCCTCGCCGTCGGCCTTGGAGCGCTGGTACATCGAGGGCCCGTGCGGGTTCGCGCCCAGTGCGCTCATGTGCAGGTAGCGCGGCACGCCCAGGTCGGCGCAGGCGGTGGCGATGCGGTGCGGCAGCTCCACGTGCAGGCGGCGGAAGCCCTCGCCGTAGGGTTGGCCGTGGCCGCCGTGCAGCACGCCCACCAGGTTGATCACGGCCTGGCAGCCTTCCATCAGGCTGCGCAGCACCTTGTCGTCGTGGATGTTGGCCACGCGCAGGTCGACGTCGGGCAGCAGGGTCAGCTGCTTGGCGGCTTCGTAGTGGCGCGCCGGCACCACCACGTCCACGCCCTCCTCCGCCAGCCGGGCGACAAGGTGGCAGCCGATGAAGCCGGTGGCGCCGATGGCCAGGACCTTGAGGGAGCCCATGGCGGCCTCAGGGCAGCACGATACTGCCCGTGCGCGGCTGGATGGTGGACAGGCGGGTCTTGATCGACTGCGGCTTGCCGTCGAACACGGCCGCGTAGTTGGTGGCGTTGGCCATCACGTTGCGCACGTAGCCGCGCGTTTCCGAGAACGGGATGGTCTCGACGAAGACCGCGCCTTCCATCGGTTCGCGCAGCAGGCCGCGCCAGGCGCGCGCGCGTCCCGGCCCGGCGTTGTAGGCGGCGGTGGCCAGCACCTCCGAGCCGTCGAAGTTTTGCAGCACCATGTTCATGTAGTTCGCTCCCAAGGTGATGTTGGTGCGCAGGTCCGTCAACATGTCGTGCACGAAGTTATCCAGGCCGATCTTGGCGGCCACCCACTTGCCGGTGGACGGCATCACCTGCATCAGTCCCGAAGCGCCGACGCCGGAGCGCGCGTCCTGGATGAAACGCGATTCCTGGCGGATCAGGCCATACACCCAGGCCTTGTCCAGCCCCAGGTCCTGCGCGGTGGGGCGCAGGATCTCGAGGTGGGGCGCCGGGAAGCGCTGGGCGTAGTCGAGCTCGGTGCGCGTGCGCAGCGAGGTTTCGACCATGCGGTCGAGCAGCTCGTTGCGGCGCGCGAACTCGGCGGCGGCCAGCAGCTGACGTTCAGACAATCCGCGCAAGCCCCAGTTCCATTCGCGGTTGCCTTCCGCGCGCAGGCGCAAACCATAGAACTTCAGGGCGCGCTGCAGGCTCGGGTTGGCGCCCGCCTGCGCCAGTTCGGCGGCCGTGACCGGGGCCGCCGGCGGCGGCGCCGTCACCATGCGGCCCAGCTCGTCCATCGCCAGCTGGCCATAAAAGTTCGACTGCACGGCGATGCGCTCGAACAGCTCGCGCGCCTGATCCCCGCGTCCTTCGGCCTTGTGGGCGCGGCCCAGCCAGTAGACCCAGGCCGGTTCGGCGCGCAGGCCGGCCGGCATGGATTCGATGGCCGTACGCACCCCCTTCCAGTCGCCGTGGCGCAGCGCGATGCGGGTCTTCCACTGCATTTGTTCGTTCGTCAGCTGGGCGCCGTTGGCGCGGCGCCAGTAGTCGTCCGCCTCCGGCGACAGGCCGATCGAGGCGGCCAGCGCCAGGTTGGCCCAGCCGACGGCGCGTTCCTCCGCCGTGAGCTTGGCGCTGTTCTTCTCCAGGGCGACGGTGGCCAGCTTGAGGCTGGAGCGCGCCATGCGTCCGAGGGCGACCAGGTAGATGGCGCGCTCGGCCTGGGTCTTGCCGATCCCGCGCGCCATCGCCACGGCCGGCAGGTCGACCGCCTGGGCCGCACGGGTGTCCGATGCGCCGAGCAGCAAGGCGGCGCGCCGGGCCGGGCCGGTGGCGTTCATCTCGCCGGCCAGGCGCAGCTGCCACAGCAGGTCGGCCTGGGTGAACTGGCCGCCCTGTGCCAGCTGCGCGATCAGGGCCGCGCAGCCTTCGCCGTAGGCGGGTGGATTGGCCAGGATGGCGCGGGCTTCCTGCGCCACGTTGTCGCCGCGGCTGGCGCGCGCCAGCAGTGCGTAGCAGCGGATCTGCAGCTCGCCGTTCTGCCCCAAGGCGCCCATCTCGCGCTCGAAGCTGGCCCAGTCGCGGCGCCGTCCCAGCTCCAGCAGCCAGTCGGCGCGCAGGCGCTCGGCGATGGCGCTGCCCTCGTGGCGGCGCAGGGCCTCGCGGATTTCCTCGGGCGCCGCCTCGCGCAGGCGGGGTTTCAGACGATAATAGTCGACATACGAGGCCAGCTGGTAATGCGGCAGGCGCGAGGCCAGCGCGTTGACCTTGGCGCTGTCGTTCTGGCGCGCGGCTTCGCGCAGAAGCAGGAAGTTGCTGTCGTCGTCCGCAGCCGGATTGGCGTTCTGGGCGCCAGGCACGGTCGGGGCGCCGGCGGGAACGGGAGGCACGGCCTGCTCGGGCTGGGGAGCCTCGGGGTCCTCCTGGGCCGATGCGGGCGGCATCCACGCAAGGGACAAAGCAAGGGCAATGGGGGCAATGGCGGTCGGCAAGACGCCGGTTGTCAGACTCGATCGAAACATCAGAACTCTCAAAGTACGCTGCATTCAAACCATGACCGGCGATTCAAGAATACCACGCGCTTCCGGGCCACTGCCAGACGCGCACGGCACTAATGATGACGTGCTACAACAAGATAAATCCGCCTTGCGCAACGCGCTCAAGGCGCGGCGCCGCGCCATCGACCACGCCACCAAGCTGGCCTGGGACGACCGCATCGGCGCCCAGGTGCTGGCCTGGCTGCGGGCCCATCCCCAGGCCATGCTGGGGGTGTACTGGCCGCTGGCCGGCGAGCCGGACTTGCGTCCAGCCTACGCGGAATTGGCGGAGGCGGGCGTACGGCTGGCCTTGCCTGTGGTGGTGGCGCGCGACACGGCGCTCGGCTTTGCCGAATGGATACCGGGGGAGCCGACCGTGACCGACAGGCTCGGGGTGGCGGTGCCGGCGGAACTGCGCATGGTGGAAAGGCCGCCGGCGCTGCTGGTGCCCTGCCTGGGCTTCGACGCGGATGGATACCGGCTGGGATATGGAGGCGGGTTCTACGACCGCACCCTGGCGGCGCAGCCGCGGCCGCGGACCCTGGGCATCGCCTATGCCTTCCAGCGCGCGGAATTCCCGCTGGACGCGTATGACGTGCCGCTGGACCGGGTGATCACCGAGGAAACGTGATCGATCGTTATGGAATGCGGGATTGCGTTGAGCGCGTGGACGGCGAAGCCGTCCACGCTACGGAAGATGCCGCGATGTTTCATGTAGGGTGGACGGGTTCCCCGTCCACGCGTCAAACGGCCTGGATCACTTGACCAGGCGCTGCCAGAGCGCGGTGGTCGCCACCGCCTGGTTCATGCTGTAGAAATGCAGTCCCGGCGCGCCGCCCGCCAGCAGGCGTTCGCACAGCGCCGTCACGACGTCCAGGCCGAAGGCCTTGATCGAGGCGCTGTCGTCGCCGAAGCTGGCCAGCTTGAGGCGCACCCAGCGCGGGATCTCGGCGCCGCACATGTCCGAGAAGCGCATCAGCTGCGTATAGTTCGTGATCGGCATGATGCCGGCCACGATCGGCACGTCCACGCCCAGCTTGCGTGCGTTGTCGACGAACTGGAAGTAGGCGTCGGCGTTGTAGAAGTACTGGGTGATCGCGGCGTTGGCGCCGGCCTGTACTTTACGCGCGAAGTTCTGCAGGTCGTCCTGGGGCGAACGCGCCTGCGGGTGCATCTCGGGATAGGCCGCCACTTCGATGTGGAACCAGTCGCCGGTTTCCTGGCGGATGAATTCGACCAGCTCGTTCGCGTAGCGGAACTCGCCGGCGCCGCCGTAGCCGCTCGGCAGATCGCCGCGCAGGGCCACCAGGCGGCGGATGCCGTTGTCCTGGAACTGCTTGAGGATGGCGCGGATCGACGCGCGGTCGCCGCCGATGCAGGACAGGTGAGGCGCGGCCTCATGCCCTTCCTGGCGGATCTCGAGCACGGTCTGCAGGGTGCCGGCCTGGGTGCTGCCGCCGGCGCCGAAGGTCACCGAGAAATACTTGGGCTGCAGCTCGGCCAGTTTCTGGCGCGTGACGCGCAGCTTCTCCGCGCCCTCTGCCGTCTTGGGCGGGAAGAACTCGATACTGAAATTAGGAGTTTCCATCTTTGTCTGAGAGGAGCAAGGTTGAAAGCGCCCACGAAATGATGCTGTACAAAATGGCCGCCAGGAAGGCGGACCAGAAGCCCGCCACTTCGAAACCTTCGATCCAGTGCGCCACCAGCCAGAACAGCAAGGCGTTGATTACCAGGATGAACAGGCCCATCGACACCAGGGTCACCGGCAGGGTCAGGATCACCAGCAGCGGACGGATCAGGGTGTTGACCAGTCCCAGCACCAGCGCGGCGATGAGGGCGGTGCCGACGTTGGTGATGTGGACGGAATCCATCAGGAACGGCAGGGCCATGAGGGCGGCGGCGTTGATCAGCCAGGTCAGGAGCAGGCGCATCGGGGCATCGCTTTCGTGGGCGGCTTTGAGGGAAGCGCCAGGCGCGCTGCTGCGCGCCTGGCGTAACAGTACAGCGGAGCTACCGGATCAGTAGCGGTAGTGTTCCGGCTTGTACGGGCCTTCCTTGCTCACCGAGATGTAGGCAGCTTGCTCTTCGGTCAGTTCGGTCAGCTGCGCGTTCAGCTTCTTGAGCTGCAGGCGCGCCACTTTTTCGTCCAGCTTCTTGGGCAGCGTGTAGACGCCGACCGGGTAGGCGGCGGTGTTGCTGAACAGTTCGATCTGGGCGATGGTCTGGTTGGCGAACGAGGAGCTCATCACGTAGGACGGGTGGCCCGTGCCGCAGCCCAGGTTCACCAGGCGGCCTTCGGCCAGCAGGATGATCCGCTTGCCGTCCGGGAAGATCACGTGATCGACCTGGGGCTTGATGTTGTCCCACTCGTACTTCTTCAGCGCGGCGACTTCGATTTCGTTGTCGAAGTGGCCGATGTTGCAGACGATCGCCTGGTCCTTCATCTTGAGCATGTGCTGCTCGGTGATGACGTGGTAGTTGCCGGTGCAGGTGACGAAGATGTCGCCATGTTCGGCGGCGTAGTCCATGGTCACGACGCGGTAGCCTTCCATCGCGGCCTGCAGGGCGCAGATCGGGTCGATCTCGGTGACCCAGACCTGGGCCGACAGCGCGCGCATGGCCTGGGCCGAGCCCTTGCCCACGTCGCCGTAGCCGGCGATGACGGCGATCTTGCCGGCGACCATCACGTCGGTGGCGCGCTTGATGCCGTCCACCAGCGATTCGCGGCAGCCGTACAGGTTGTCGAACTTCGACTTGGTGACCGAGTCGTTGACGTTGATCGCCGGGAAGGCCAGCTTGCCGTCCTGGTGCATCTGGTACAGGCGGTGCACGCCGGTGGTGGTTTCCTCGGTGACGCCCTTGATACACGGCAGGCGCTTCGAGTACCACTGCGGATCGCGCGCGAGGCGGCCCTTGATGGCGTTGAACAGGCAGATTTCCTCATCCGAGCCCGGCTTGTCCAGCACCGAGATGTCCTTTTCCGCGCGCACGCCCAGGTGCAGCAGCAAGGTGGCGTCGCCGCCGTCGTCCAGGATCATGTTGGCGTGGTTGTCCGCCGGCCATTCGAAGATGCGGTGGGTGTATTCCCAGTACTCGTCCAGGGTCTCGCCCTTGACGGCGAACACCGGGGTGCCGACCGAAGCGATGGCGGCGGCGGCGTGGTCCTGGGTCGAGTAGATGTTGCACGATGCCCAGCGCACTTGCGCGCCCAGGGCTTCCAGGGTGCGGATCAGGACCGCGGTCTGGATGGTCATGTGCAGGGAACCGGCGATGCGCGCGCCCTTGAGCGGCTGGGCAGCGGCATATTCCTCGCGGATCGCCATCAGGCCCGGCATTTCGGTTTCGGCGATGCGGATTTCCTTCTCGCCCCAGGATGCCAGGGAGATGTCGGCGACGAGGTAGTCGGGGGATTCTTTGAGTACGGCGCTCATCACGCCCTCCTTTCAATGTTTAGAAAAAAGTAACGTGAGCGCGGTTGCTGATATCCGAGCCTGGCGAAGATGGGAACCTTCGTCGCAACGCTCCTCGGAATGGGCTAGTTTAACACGAGTGTGCGGGTGCTGCCCGGGGGTGTTGTTGGATTGCTTGCTGTGGGGGTGGTGCAGGGATGCGGATCGGTGTGCTACGAAACTTGAGCCCCGGCCTTCGCCGGGAGTCGTAGCCTCCAGTGGAGGCTACGACGTGCTGAAAGTATCACTTAAAGATGAGGCGTCGTTCCGGGACTCGGCGTCCCCCTCGGCCGGAACCCAAGTTTGCGTACGTAACGATACCGCCCGCTTGAACCCTGAATTACGCCAGCCCTGCCTCGGCACGCAGCAGCGCCGCCTTGTCGGTGCGCTCCCAGGTGAATTCCGGCTCTTCGCGGCCGAAGTGGCCGTAGGCCGCGGTCTTGGCGTAGATCGGGCGCAGCAGGTCGAGCATCTGCACGATGCCTTTCGGGCGCAGGTCGAAGTGTTCCATCACCAGCTTGGCGATCTGCTCGTCCGGGATCACGCCCGTGCCTTCGGTGTACACGGTGATGTTGATCGGACGCGCCACGCCGATCGCGTAGCTGACCTGGACCTGGCACTGGCGCGCCAGGCCGGCGGCGACGATGTTCTTCGCCACGTAGCGCGCGGCATAGGCTGCCGAGCGGTCGACCTTGGACGGATCCTTGCCCGAGAACGCGCCGCCGCCGTGCGGGGCCGCGCCGCCGTAGGTGTCGACGATGATCTTGCGGCCGGTCAGGCCGCAGTCGCCCTGCGGGCCGCCGATGACGAAGCGGCCGGTCGGGTTGACCAGGAACCTGGTGCCGTCCAGCCATTCGCGCGGCAGCACCGGCTTGATGATTTCCTCGATCACCGCTTCCTGGATCTGCGAGTGGGTGATTTCCGGTGCGTGCTGGGTCGACAGCACCACGGTGTCCACGGCCACCGGGCGGCCGTCGACGTAGCGCAGGGTCACCTGCGACTTGGCGTCCGGACGCAGCCACGGCAGACGGCCATCCTTGCGCAGCTGCGACTGGCGCTCGACCAGGCGGTGCGAATAGTAGATGGCGGCCGGCATCAGTTCCGGGGTCTCGTCGCAGGCATAGCCGAACATCAGGCCCTGGTCGCCGGCGCCCTGGTCGAGGTCGATGCCCGCGCCTTCGTCGACGCCCTGGGCGATGTCGGGCGACTGCTTGTCGTAGGCGACCAGCACCGCGCAACCCTTGTAGTCGATACCGAACTCGGTGTTGTCGTAGCCGATGCGCTTGATGGTGTTGCGCGCGACCTGAATATAATCGACGTTGGCATGCGTGGTGATTTCGCCGGCCAGCACCACCAGGCCGGTGTTGCACAGGGTTTCGGCAGCGACACGCGCGCGCGGATCCTGTTCCAGGATCGCGTCGAGGATGGCGTCGGAGATCTGGTCAGCGACCTTGTCGGGATGGCCTTCCGAGACGGATTCGGAAGTAAAAAGATAGTCGTTGGACATTGAGGCTCCAAAGTTACTGTTCAATAAACTGCCGCAGCAACTCGTGCCTGCGACGCT
This sequence comes from Massilia sp. ZL223, assembly GCF_018119395.1. GTDB lineage: Bacteria > Pseudomonadota > Gammaproteobacteria > Burkholderiales > Burkholderiaceae_D > Telluria. The sequence continues at coordinate 70,082 of NZ_JAGPWD010000024.1, read as the reverse complement.
TTAGCGACATTTATATTCCGCTTCGCAAGTTGTCATTAACTCGGCGGATCCTGCATAAAGTGGTATTTTACGCTCCTTGTGAATTTTGGTGTGGAAACTCACGCGCCACTCAACCCTGATCAATCGAATGCTAGTCGTCCTCTTCCGCGTCCTGTCCGTGTTTCCGTTGCCAGTCTTGCATGCACTGGGAGCGGCGCTGGGCTGGCTCGTCTATCTCCTGTCGCCCTCCTACCGCCGCCGCCTGCGCGCCAACCTGCGCCAGGCCGGCTATGACGGCTGCTTGCGCGCAGCCGTTTCCGAAGCCGGCAAGGCCATCGTCGAGCTGGCCTTCGTCTGGTGCGCCAAACCCGAGCGCGTGGCGCGCCACGCCACGGTCGAGAACTGGGAGCTGGTGCAGAGCAAGCTCGACGCCGGCCGCGGGATTGTCTTTTTGACGCCACACCTCGGCTGTTTCGAAATGACCGCGCAGCAGATCGCGCTGAAAACGGCCCTCACCGTCATGTACCGCCCGCCGCGCAAGAATGCGCTCAAGCCGCTGGTCGAAGGCGCGCGCGCGCGCCACAACCTGCACCTGGCGCCGGCCACCCTGGCGGGCGTGCGCATCCTGGCCAAGACCCTGAAGAGCGGCCAGCCGATCGGCATCCTGCCCGACCAGGTGCCGCAGGAAGGCGAAGGCACCTGGGCGCCCTGGTTCGGCCGCACCGCCTACACCATGACCCTGCCGGCCAAGCTGGCCCAGCTGGGCAAGGCCGACATCCTGCTGGTCTACGCCGAGCGCCTGCCGCGCGGCGCCGGCTACACCGTGCGCTTCGTGCCCTTCGAGGGCGACCTGTCCGGCGACGCGGCCAGCCAGGCCGCCGCCATCAACCGCGCCATGGAGCAGCTGATCGCCCGCTGCCCGGCCCAGTATTTCTGGAGCTACAACCGCTACAAGCAGCCGGAAGGCGTGGCCGCGCCCGACAGCGAGGTGGCGGCATGAGGGTCCTGCTGTTCGTCATGTGGCTGCTGCACTTCCTTCCGCTGCCCATCCTGGGCCGCCTGGGCGAAGCGGTCGGCAGCCTGATGTTCCTGATCATGGGCAAGCGCCGCCATATCACGCTGACCAATCTGCGCCTGTGCATGCCGGAGCTGGACGAAGGCGCGCGCCGCGACATCGCGCGCCGCCATTTCCGCGCCTACGCGCGCAGCATTTTCGAACGCTCGATCCTGTGGTGGGCGCCGGAAGAACGGGTGCGCAGCCTGATCCACGTCGAGCCGGCGGTGCCGCAGGCCGAGATGGAAGCCGGCCCCACCATCCTGCTGTGCCCGCACTTCGTGTGCCTGGACGTGGCCGGCGTGGCCTCGCGCGTGATCCCGGTGTGCAGCATGTACGTACCGCAGAAGAACGAGGCTTTCGACAAGCTGCTGCGCCACGGGCGCGAGCGCTACGGCCCGGTGCGCCTGGTGACGCGCAAGGAAGGCATCAAGCCCATCCTGCGCGCCCTGCGCGACGGCCTGCCCTACTTCATGCTGCCGGACATGGATTTCGGCGAGAAGGATGCCGAGTTCGTGCCCTTCTTCGGCGTGCCGGCCGCGACCCTGACCGCCCTGGGGCGCATCGCGGCCACCACCGGCGCCAAGGTGATCCCGGTGATCGCCACCTACCTGCCGGATTACAAGGGCTGGCGTGTGGTGTTTTATCCGGCGTGGGAGAATTACCCCGGTGAGGACATGATCGAGGCGACCCGCCGCATGAATGCCTTCATCGAGGACCGGGTGCGCGAAGCGCCGGAACAGTACTTCTGGACCCACAAGCGCTTCAAGACCCGCCCGCCGGGCGAGCCTTCGCTGTATTGAACCTGTATTTGCTGCACTGGACACTGCCATGAAATTGAAATTCACCAAGATGCACGGCGCCGGCAACGATTTCATCGTCGTCGATGCGATCAGCCAGGACGTCTCCCTGAGCACCGGACAGTGGCAGCGCCTGGCCGACCGCCGCTTCGGCATCGGCGCCGACCAGATCCTGATCGTCGAGCGCCCGACCGAGCCGGGGGTGGATTTCCGCTACCGCATCTTCAACAACGACGGCGGCGAAGTCGAGCAGTGCGGCAATGGCTCGCGCGCCTTTGTTCGCTTCGTGGTGGATAAAGGCCTGAGCAAGGAGCGCAGCATCCGCGTGCAGACCATGTCGGGCATCATCAATCCGCGCATGGAAGAAGACGGCAGCATCACCGTGAACATGGGCGCGCCGCGCCTGGAGCCCGCCGAGGTGCCCTTCGACGCCGCGGGGCTGGGCGGCTGGGCCGAGGGCGAAGATACCCTGTGGCCGCTGCCGGTGGCGGGGAAGACCGTGTTCGTGTCGGTGGTTTCGATGGGCAACCCGCACGCGGTGCAGGTGGTCGACGATGTCGACAGCGCCCCGGTGGCCGAGACCGGCCCGCTGATCGAATCGCACGCGCGCTTCCCGAAACGGGTCAACGCCGGCTACATGCAGGTGGTGGACCGTCACCACATCCGCCTGCGCGTCTACGAACGCGGCGCGGGCGAGACCCTGGCCTGCGGCACCGGCGCCTGCGCGGCGGTGGTGGCGGGCATCCGCCGCGGCCTGCTCGATTCGCCGGTGCGCGTATCGGCGCGTGGCGGCGAGCTCAGCATCGCCTGGGCAGGACCGGGCCAGCCGGTTTACCTCAGCGGTCCCGCCGTGACCGTGTTCGAAGGCGAAGTCGAGATCTGAAGATTCCGCCGGGCCTGGCCTAGCCTGGCCTGCGCTTCAGGCCGCAAGCCCGAAATCCGGCGTGCCGGCGGCTGGCGTCCCGGCGGCGGGAACCACCGCGTCGGGCGCCCCCGTCGTCGCCCCGGCGCCGGGTAAGCCAGCGCTGGCGGCCCCTAGGCCGGGCGCCCCTACGCCGGGCGCCCCTACGCCGGGCGCCCCCTCTTCCTCATTCATGCGTGACGCCGGGCCCAGCAAGGTACGCAGCCGGTACAGGCGCTGGCGGTAATTTCCTTCCGGTCCGGACGGGCCGCAATCCACCTGCGCGAAGAGGCGCACGATGCGGTCGAGCGCCTGGCGCTCCTGGCCCGCTTCCACCAGCACCAGGCGGCGCTTGCTGCGCCCGTAGCTGGCGCGGATGTCGATCACGAGGCAATGTCCCTGGTCCGCGGCCTTAACGTCCAGCAACAAAGCCTCGGCCCGCGTCAGCTTGAAGAGCGCCGCCAGCTCCAGCCTCGCAGCCAACAGCGGATGGGCCTGAAACAGATCCGGCCGGGCCGCGTCGAACCCGGCGCCGGACTGGGCCTGCCCGGCGTATTGCCTGAGCAAAGCGCCGGTTTCCGTGTACAGCGACGCAGCCGGACGCGGGGCGATCCGCGCCAGCAGCGCGCCGGCTTCGCTCGAACCCTGGGCGGCGGCCTTCTGCAGCCAGTACACCGCGCGCACGTCGTTACTCTCGTTCTCGCGCCGCGCGCGCCAGGCGTTGTGGCCGCATTCGAGCTGGGCCTCGCGGTAGCCCATCTCGGCCGCCCGCTCCAGGTATTTCTGGGCATCGGCCACATTCCGCTGCGAGAACTCCGGCTTGATATAAATGCGCGACAAGGCATACCAGGCTTCGGCCAGGCCCTGCTCGCCGGCCAGGGTCAGCCAGCGGATGGCTTTCTTGAAGTTGGCGGGGCCGTTCCAGCCCGTGCTCCTCCCGGCTGCCCGGTCGCCGGCCCGTTCGCCGGCCTTGCCGGCAATCCGCCGCCCGTCGATCTGCATCCGGGCGCAGCGCAAGCCCATTGTCAGCTGGGCATGGCGGTCGTGCTCGGCGGCAGCCAGCTCCCAGAAGCAATCCGGCTCGCCCGCTTCCAGCGCCACGCCCGCTGCCCGGCCATCGAGCAGGCGCGCACAGCGCGACAGCAGCGCGATCTCGTCGGGCGCGAAGCGCTGCATTTCGCCCTGCTCCTCCCGCACGCGCACCAGTTCGCGCGCCAGCGGCAGCGCCTGTTCCAGGTATTCCTCGGCCCGCCCGGCTTCCCAGGCCTGCTCGAGGACGGCGTACTGGTCGGCTGCGGCGCCGTGTTCGGCGGCCGGCCAGCCCGGCGTGGCGCCGGCGCCGCGCCGCGCGGATGCCTGGACGCTGCGGGCGGCAGCGGCGGGCGCAGCTGTGGAAAGCGATGCGGCGGCTGCCCCCGCCATGGGCGCCGCAGGTCCCCGCTGCTGGGCAAGCATCCATTGCGCGTGCGGAAAGCCGGCCCTGGCCGCGTCTTCCAGCGCACGCAGGGCCTTGGCGCGGGCGTCCGCGGAGGCGGCCACGCCGGTCTCCAGCGCCAGCTGGGCGAACACCAGGCCCGCGTGGACGCTGCCGTCGTCGTAGGCGCGCTCGTACCAGGTGGCCAGCGCGGAGCCATTGCGCTGGGCCAGTTCGAAAGGAATGTGGTTGCCGATCAGCTGCCATGCGGGGGCGCAATCCTGGCGCGCGGCCCGCTCCAGCCAGTGCAGCGCGGTCGGCAGGCTCTGCGGCAGTCCGGCGCTGCCGAACAGGTAGAGCTTGCCCAGCTCGAGCTGGGCGGCAGCCTGCCCGGCCCGGGCGTTGCGGATGATCGCCAGTTCTTCGCGGTTAGCCATTGTTCGAATACACCATTGATGAGTCAGGTAGGCAAAGCGCAGTGGCAACGCAAGACGGCAGGCTACGGCGCAAGCCGGAGCGGCTCGGCGGAAAAGTTGCCAATATACAAGGTATTGACGGAGTGCGTCGCCACACACGTGGATTGGGCCAAAGTCTAAGCCGCCGGTATGGCCGATTCGTTTCAAGCCATGGCTTTGTTTGCGGCGCCGCAAATGCTGTAAGGCGGACTCACCAGGAGGAATGGCTTCCGAACGACAGTTTTGTGCCATGCGCCAGCTGGAATCGGCTAGCCGCCTGCGGCCCTGCGCAGGTGCAAATCTCATGTATACGAGGGCGCGACAATGCCCCCAAACCCATGCCGGGTCGATTTGTTACATCCTGCCTGATGCACGTTTCAAAAATACAACAACACAATTGGATTTATTGGCTTTCGACCAAGTGCCGCAGTCATAATTGACCAATCAGTCAATCTTCCCGCAGGAAACTATTAAGGTACATGTGTCCGGGTGTTCAGCTCAGCCTCAATGCTCCACGACTGCGTAACTTAATGAAGGAAACACGAATAATGAAAAAAACCCTCATGGCCGTCGCACTGTCCGGCGCTGTCGCCGGTGCGGCCCACGCGCAGAGCACGGTGCAGGTCTATGGCAACCTGGACGCCGGCCTCGTCAAGCGTACCGGCCAGTCGCTGAGCATCGGCAAGCGCGCCGCCAACACCCTGGGCTTCAAGGGCACGGAAGACCTGGGCAACGGCCTGAAGGCGCTGTTCCAGCTCGAGATCCGCTACGAGCCGGACACCGGCACCCTCGAGGTGGGCGGCAACGGCGTGCAGCGCCAGCTGTTCCAGGGCCAGAGCCGCGTCGGCCTGCAAGGCGACTTCGGCATGCTGCGCATCGGCCGCGGCCTGACCCCGTACCACGAAACCATCGGCGCCTTCGAGCCCTTCCACGCCCTGCCGTCGCCGGCCGGCTTCTACACCGACCTGACCGTCGCCGGCTACACCTCGCAGCCGCTGGATCCGTCGGGCGCCTCGCATAACCGCTGGAGCAACGCGGTCTGGTACAACACCCCGATCGTCAGCGGCGTCCAGGTGAACACCGCGATCGCCACCAAGGAAAACAACGGCGGCGCCGCCGTGATCGGCCGCGGCAGCGAAGCCTTCCCGCAATACCCGGCGGGCGCCCAGGCCTCGGCCAACCCGTTCTCGGTCAGCGCCACCTACAACAACGGCCCGGCGGCCTTCATGGCCGGCTACGAGCGCAACGCGATCGAATCGAAGGTCTGGTCGATCGGCGCCTCGCTGAGCGCCACCCCGGAACTGAAGCTGATGGGCACCTACAGCCGCCAGGACCAGGAGCACAACCGCCTCGCCAACGCCGACACCAGGTCGTGGGTGCTGGGCGCCAACTATACCCTGGGCCCGGGCAAGCTGCTGGCCGGATATGGCCAGAAGGACACCGACGGCCTGCAGAAGGTCAAGCAATTCTCCCTAGGCTACGAGTACAGCCTGTCGAAGCGCACCTACCTGTACGTGGACGCCTCGCGCAAGCGCGGCCTGCCGACCAATCCGTCGGCCGTCAACCACTACGACGTGGGCATCAACCACTCGTTCTAAGCCACACCAGACATGCGGCTGCCCGAAGGCGGACATGGGAAACCATGTCCGCCTTTGCCGTTTACCTCGTCTTGTAGTGTTTTCACAACGAGAAACAGTTCGCGAGCACTTTCCGCACGAGCGTTCTGTACAGGGCGCAAGGCGGATGGCATATTGGCAAGGTAAGTGAGTTATAGCAACTCGCTAGTCAAGAACATAATACGGAGACCTAATGAAGAAGAGCCTCATCGCAGCCCTGATCGGCGCCACCTTTGCGACTTCCGCCCTGGCCCAGTCCAGCGTCCAGATCTATGGCATCGCCGACGCCGGCGTGATGTTCCAGAAGGGCGGCCCGACCAAGATCTACAGCGGCGGCGCCGACGGCTCGCGCATCGGCTTCAAGGGCACCGAGGACCTGGGCAATGGCTTCAAGGCCATGTTCAACCTGGAAGCGCGCGTTGAGCTCGACAACGGTAGCCAGCAGCCGACCCTGATGAACGACAATCCGGGCCGCTACCTGCTGCGCGGCATGAACGCCATTCCGCTGCCGCCGGCCCTGCGCGATCCGCTGCTGGCCGGCCTGCAGAACGCCATCCAGGTGCCGGGCGAGGCAGCCGTCAACCGCGAACGCGCGCTGTTCGACCGCATGGCGATGGTCGGCCTGGTCACCCCGGTCGGCGCCTTCCTGCTCGGCCGCATGTACACCCCGGGCTATGAAGTCTTCAACATGGCCGACACCTTCGAATCGGGCACCGCGGGCACCTGGGGCCACGTGACCGGCGGCACCGCCGGCTACACCGCCCTGAGCGCCGACATCCGCTCGCAGGAAGCGATCCAGTACCGCATCGCCCTGCCGAACGGCATCGGCGCCGCCGTGATGTACGGTGGCAAGAATTCGGGTTACCTGGGCCGCTACAACAAGTTCCGCGCCGGCCACCTGACCTACAAGGCCAACGGCTTCGACGTCGGCATCGGCTACAACCACGGCTACGACCGCGACGACCGTCCGAGCCTGCGCACCACCACCGTGGGCGGCTCCTACACCCTGAACGACCAGTGGAAGTTCTTCGCCGGCTTCCACAGCCAGCGCAACACCAATTCGGCCCTGCTGCCGGACTACCTGGCGGGCTGGGATGCCGCCGTGGCGCCGCAGCTGGCAGGCCGGGTCCCGGCCGCCACCGCGGCCGCGCTGCGCGGCTTCTTCCAGCGCACCATCGCCGCCAACACGCAGCAGGACGCGAACAGCTACCAGATCGGCCTGCACTACAAGGTCGGCAGCGGCCGCATCATGACCTCGTACGCGCACCAGAACGACCGTACCGCTTCGAACAGCGACGCCAACCTGTTCGCGATCGGCTACGACCACTTCCTGTCGAAGCGTACCGACATCTACACCGTGTTCGCGAACATCAAGAACAACAACGAAGCCCAGTACGCCCCTGGCACCGCCGGCAACCCGGGCGGCTTCACCAAGGCGCCGGGCGAAGACGGCCGCGCACTGCAGGTCGGCATCCGTCACCGCTTCTAAGACGCACGGTGCGGCGCGCCGCACCCCCGAAGACGCCTGCGGGCGTCTTTTTTTATGTCCGGGCGGCTGTGCCGCTCAGGTAAAATGGCAGCCCGGACCTTAATTCACCGAAGATTTTCATGACCACCGCAACACTGGACTCCACCGCCGTCGCGCAATACCTGATCGACCATCCGCAGTTTTTCGAGGAGCACGCCGGCCTGCTGGGCGAGGTCAAGCTGTCCAGCCCGCTGACCGGCCGCGCCGTGTCGCTGCAGGAGCGCCAGATGGAGGTCATGCGCGACAAGTACCGCGCCCTCGAGCTGCGCCTGGCCGAACTGACCCGCCGCGCCGAGGAAAACGCCGCGATCGCCAACCGCTTCCACGCCTGGACCCAGGCCCTGCTGGTGTCGCAGGGCGGCGCGGCGATGGCGCGCGACCTGGCCGACGGGCTGCGCATCCACTTCTCGGTGCCCCAGGTCAGCCTGCGCCTGTGGAACGTGGCGCCGGAACATGCCGGCGAATGGTTCACCGGCGGCGTCTCGGACGACGCCCGCATCTTCGCCAACAGCCTGCGCGCGCCGTATTGCGGTCCGAACAACGATTTCGAAGCCGTGCGCTGGCTCGAGGACCCGGCCGCCGTGCGCTCGACCGTGATGCTGCCGCTGGGCCCGCATGGCCAGACCTTCGGCATGCTGGTGCTGGGCTCGCCCGATCCGGACCGCTTCACCACCGTGATGGGGACCGAGTTCCTGGTCCACATCGCCGCCACCGCCAGCACCGCGCTGGCCCCGCTGCGCGCCTGAGGACCGGCTAGGCATGAGCGCCCCGGCCGACGCCAGCGACTGGGCTGCGCGCTACCTGGGCGAGCTGGCCACCCAGCGCCAGCTCTCGCCCCACACCGTCGAGGCCTACCGGCGCGACCTGGAAGAACTCGGCCAGCTGGCCGGCCACACCGACTGGCCGCGCCTCACCCATTTCGATATCCGCCGCTTCACCGCCAAGCTGCATGCGGGCGGCCAGTCGGCGCGCTCGATCGCGCGCAAGCTCTCGGGCTGGCGCGGTTTCTACGCCTGGCTGTCGCGCCAGACGGTCCTGGCGGCCAACCCGGTCGAGGGCGTGCGCGCCCCGAAGCGGCCCAAGACCCTGCCCAAGGCGCTGCCGGTGGATGCCGCCGTGCAGCTGATGGAAGCCAAGGTCCAAGGCCATCCGGAACCCTTCGAGCTGTGCAACCGCGCCATGTTCGAGCTGCTGTACTCGAGCGGCCTGCGGGTGTCGGAACTGAGCGGCCTGGACCTGGCCTACCGCGAGGCCGAGGCCGGGCAGCCGGCCTCGCTCGGCTGGCTGGACCGCGAGGCGGGCGAGGTGGTCGTCACCGGCAAGGGCGGCAAGATGCGCCGGGTGCCGGTCGGCGGCCCGGCGCGCGAGGCGCTGGCGGCCTGGCTGGCGGTGCGCCCCGCCGCCCGCGACGGCAGCGCCGCCCTGTTCCTGTCGGCGCGCGCCACCCGCATCACGCCGCGCGTGGTGCAGCAGCGCCTGAAGCAGCACGCCCTGCGCGCCGGCAGCCCGGTGCACGTGCACCCGCACGTGCTGCGCCACTCCTTCGCCTCGCACCTGCTGCAATCCTCGGGCGACCTGCGCGCCGTGCAGGAATTGCTCGGGCACGCCAGCATCACTTCGACCCAGGTGTATACCTCGCTCGACTTCCAGCACCTGGCGGCGGTGTACGACCGCGCCCATCCGCGCGCCAAGTCGAAATAGGCTAAAGCAGTCCCAGCAGCGCCGCCTTGACCACGGCGGCGGTCTTGTTCGCCGCGCCCAGCTTGAGCAGGGCATTCGCCACGTGGAAGTTCACGGTCCGCTCCGACAAACCCAGGATGGCGGCCGCCTCGATGGAAGTCTTGCCGTCGGCCATCCAGCGCAGCACTTCGGCTTCGCGCGCGCTGAGCGGCGCCTGCCCGCGCTTGCGTTCTTGCAGCCGGGCCATCGCTTCGTGGGCCGCATGCGCCAGCCAGCTCATGTCGCGTTCGCTGTGCGCGAGCTCGCGCTCGGACAAGGGTTCATGGGAACGGGCCAGGGTCAGCATGCCGATGCTGCCGTCCGGCGTGCGCGAGGACTGGGCCCAGCCGACCCGCAGCTGGTGGCCGCGCGCCTCTTCCCACAGCGGACGGGCGCCGGCGAACAGCTGCTCGCTCCACAGCAGCGGGCGCTGGGAGGCGGCGCCATGGGCCACGGTGGGATCGACGTCCAGGTAGCCGGCGGCGGCATAGCGCGCCTGCCATGCCGGCGCATAGTTGTTCACCATGAAGGTGGCGGGATGCGTCAGCGGCAGCGGCATGCGCATGCCATAGGCGCAGTAATCGAAACCCAGTTCGCGCGCGGCGCCGGCCAGCACGGCGAACAGGGCGTCCGCATCCGGCGCCTGCGCCATGTCTTCCAGGTGGCGCTCGCGCCAGCCGGGCATTGCCTCCCCCATCACTGCCATCGCGTCTCCTGTGCGGCTGTTATATTTGACAGTTTCGAGGCCGCTCCGTGCTTCCTACAATGGGCCCCGCCGTCGGATTGTCGCCCCTGGCGGCAACGGCGGCAACGACTTCCGGAGCCTTCATGCAAGCTGCATTCCCGCCGCGCCTCGGCGCCGCCCTTCCCGCCCTCGTGCTGGCCGTCCTGGCCATCCTGCCCGCCTCCGCCCAGGACCTGGTCAAGGTCGGCGACCGCCAGGTCCAGATGGCGGCCATGGGCAGCGGCCGCTACACCGTGATCTTCGAGTCCGGCTTCGGGCGCGACCTCAGCGTCTGGCGGCGCGTGGCCCCGCCCCTGGCCGACGCGGCCAGGCTGGTCGCCTATTCGCGCGCCGGCCTCGGACGCTCGGATGCGCGGCCCGGCGCCGTCGACCTGGCCGCCCGTACCGGCGAACTGGAGGAGCTGGTGGCCGCGGCCAAGCTGCAGCCGCCCTTCATCCTCGTCGGGCATTCCTATGGCGCCTTCCTGGTCCGCAGCTATGCGGCGCGCCATCCGGAGCAGGTGGCCGGCATGGTGTTCGTCGATCCCAGCCACGAGCGCTTCGAGCTGGAGCTGCGCAAGCTCGATGCGGCCCGGGTCGACAGCGACAACCGCGCCATCGAAGGCTTTACGCCGCCGGCCCTGCGGGCCGAGCTGCGCAGCGTGCAGGCGATCCTGGAGCGCGGCGCGCTCGACACGCCCGCGCGCCTGCCCGATGTCCCGGTGGCGGTGCTGACCTCGGTCCAGAACCGCGAGCAGCCCCAGCTGTTCCTGGAAACGCCGGCCGCGGTGCAGGTCTGGCGCGGCCTGCACGACAGCTTCTTCCGCGGATTCAGCAGCGGCAGCCATGTGGTCACTCCGGACAGCGGGCACAACATCCACCTGGAACAGCCCGAACTCGTGGTCGCCGCGGTGCGCCAGGTGATCGCGACGGCCGAGGCCAAGGACGCCCGGCGCCGGCTTGCGGAAGCGCGCGCACAATTGTTCCGCCGCCTGGAGCAGGACGGCGCTGACGGCGCCATCGCCAACGCCCTGGCCGCGAGCGGCTTCGACGAAGCCGAGCGCAACCGCATTGCCTACGAACTGCTCGGCCCGCGCAAGCAGGCCCAGCTGGCGGTAAAGGTGATGAAGGCGAACGCCGAGCGCTTCGGCGACTCGGCCAATGCCCAGGACAGCTACGGCGAAGCGCTGCTCGCCACCGGCCAGCACGCCGCCGCCAAAGCGCAGTTCCTGAAGGCGCTCGCCCTGGCGCAGGCCCAGGGCAAGGAAGGCAAGGCCCTGGCGGGCTACCGCAGCAACCTGGACAAGGCCGAGCGGGCGCTGGCGGCTGCACCCTGATCCCGCGCCGCCTTTCGCTTCTTTCAGAACGGTGGCTTGAGCTTTATCAAGCACCGATACGGTTGATGGTGGTCTTGCAAGAATTGCGGCATAATCCCCCGATTCTCCTGTCCCATCCCGGACCCATCTGAACGAGTAGCGAACATGGACCTGATCCCAAGCACCATCCTGACCGGCTTCCTCGGCGCGGGCAAAACCACCCTGCTCAACCGCATCCTGCAGGAAGAGCACGGCATGAAGATCGCCGTCATCGAGAACGAGTTTGGCCAGGAGAGCATCGACAACGAAATCCTGGTGCGCGACACCACCGAGCAGATCATCGAGATGAACAACGGCTGCATCTGCTGCACCGTGCGCGGCGACCTGGTCGAGGGCCTGACCAAGCTGGCGCAGAAGCGCGCCGCCGGCGAAATCAGTTTCGACCGCGTGGTGATCGAAACCACCGGCCTGGCCAACCCGGGCCCGGTGGCCCAGACCTTCTTCGTGGACGAGGAAGTGGGCGCTAACTACCTGCTCGACGCCGTGGTCACCGTGGTCGATGCGCGCCACGCGATGGACCAGCTGGACCAGCACGAGGAAGCCCAGCGCCAGGTCGGTTTCGCCGACAAGATCCTGCTGTCGAAGACCGACCTGGTCGATGCGGCCGCAGTGGACGCGCTCAAGACGCGCCTGCACCGCATGAATCCGCGCGCGCCGATCTCGACCAGCGACTTCGGCCGGGCGCCGATCTCGGACGTGCTCGACCTGCGCGGCTTCAACCTGAACGACAAGCTGGAACTCGACCCCGACTTCCTGCGCGTGGAAGAAGGCCATGATCACGACCATGACCATGAGCACGATCACGACCACGCCCACTGCGGCCACGATCACGCCCACGGCGAGGCATGTTCCCACGATCACCATCATTCCCACCACACCGACGACATCGCCGCCTTCGTGTTCAAGAGCGATCGCGCCTTCGACCCCGAGCGCCTGGAACAGTTCCTGGGCAGCCTGGTGCAGGTCTTCGGCCCGCAGATGCTGCGCTACAAGGGCGTGCTGCGCATGCAGGGCGTCGACCGCAAGGTGGTGTTCCAGGGCGTGCACCAGATCATGGGCAGCGACGTGGGACCGAAGTGGGGCGAAAATGAGACGCCGGCGAGCAAAATGGTGTTTATTGGCAAAAATTTACCAAAAGACGTTTTTATCCGCGGTCTCGAACAATGTTTGGTATAAACTACATCAGTTTTACTGGCATGCCCGGGCCTGTCTGAACCCTGCCTCGACAGTGTGAAGGGCACCCCGGAGAGAAGGGATGGCGCCCCGACGCCATCAAGGCAGCTGCTCCCCCGCGCACTCCAGCCGCAACGGGTGTCACGGCTGAGCAAGCTGATACAATGAAACCTCTGTCGTATCGAAGGCATCATGACTAAAACAACGAAACCGAATACCGCCCAACCCGAAGAACGCCTCCTGACGGAAGAAGAGATTCGGGCGATGAGCGACGACGACTACATGAATCCGGCCCAGCTGGCCTTCTTCAAGAACCGCCTGCAGGAGCTCGAGAAGGAACTGCTGAAAAACGCCGGAGAGACCACCGAACACCTGCGCGAAACCGTGCTGGTGCCGGACCCGGCCGACCGGGCGACCATCGAGGAAGAACACGCCCTGGAACTGCGCACCCGCGACCGCGAGCGCAAGCTGCTCAAGAAGGTCCAGCAGTCGCTGCAGGCCATCGAGGCCGGCGAGTACGGCTGGTGCGAAGAAACCGGCGAGCCGATCGGCATCCCGCGCCTGATCGCCCGTCCGACCGCTACCCTGTCGCTGGAAGCCCAGCAGCGCCGCGAGCTCAAGCAGAAGCTCTACGGCGACTGACACGCTTGCCACTCCACGAAAAAAGCATGCGCTTCACCCCGCATGCTTTTTTTGTTTGCACGGCTCACTTACCATCCGTGCATACTTTTTATTTCCCATCGGATACACTACCAGCCGCCGCGTGTGCGCAGCACGCTGGCGCCCGGACCGTGCTACCGTTTTGCACGGACGGGCTGGCTGAAGGACAACGGTGAGCATGGGGCTTTTCTCCTTCCTCAAGAGAAAGAACGACGACGCGGGCGCAGGCCTCCTGATGCCCGAGACCCGGCTGCGCGCCGGCGAGCCGTCGCGCCTGGACACCGAGGCCGAGCGCGAGCGCCAGCGCGAAATAGCACGCGCCACCGCCGCCAAGATCGACGAGATCGAGCTGGAAATGACCTCCAGCATCTTCAACGACGAGCCCGACTGGGGCAGCGGCGCGCGCCGTCCGGCCGCCGCCATCCCGGTTGCGCCCCCTGAACCGGAGGAAGTACCGGAACCGGCCGCCCTGCCCGCCACCGCCCCGGCGGTCGAGGAAAGCGCCATCCTGTACGCCAACGGCCAGGCCGTGCTGGCCGAACAGCTGCTGCGCGACAGCCTGGCGAGCCTGGGCCGCCACGAGCGCCTGCCGTGGTGGATGCTGTTCGACCTCTACCAGGCCACCGGCCGCGAACAGGATTTCGAGAGCGTCGCGATCGACTATGCCAGCCACTTCGAGACCTCGCCACCCGCCTGGCAGCCGCTGCTGCCGGCGCCGGATGCGGGAGGATCGGGAGGGCCAGCCCCGGCCGTGGCCGCCGCCGAAGCCTTCTGCGCGGTGCTGGACGCCAGCGTGGCGCCGCGCCTGGCGCGCCTGCTGGCAAGCAAGGCGCCGCTGGTGCGGCTCGACTTCGGCGCGCTGCGCAGCGCCGATGAAGAGGGCTGCGCGCGCCTGCTGGCGGCGCTGCAGTCCCTGCGCGCCGGCGGGCGCGAACTGGTGCTGGCCGGCGCCGACACGCTGCTGGCGGTGCTGCGCCCGATGCTGGCCATCGGCGCGCGCGAGGCCAGCCAGGCGCCCTGGCTGCTGCTGCTCGAACTGCTGCTCCTGACCCATCGCGAGAAGGATTTCGAAGAAGCGGCGATGGACTATTGCGTCACCTTCGAGGTGTCGCCGCCCTCCTTCGAAGCGCCGCAGCATGTGTCCACCGCCGCGCCCGCGGCGGCCGGCGGCGACCGCTACATGCTGCCGGCGGTGCTGGCCGGCGAAGCCCTGCCCCTGTTCGAGGCCATCGACGCCTATGCGGCCGGGCGCGACACCCTGGTGCTGGACTGCTCGCGCCTGGCGCGCATGGACTACGCCTGCGCCAGCGCCCTGCAGGCGCGCCTGCGCGTCCACCTCGAGGCCGGCAAGCGGGTCGAGCTGCGCGAACTGAACCACCTCGTCGCCACCCTGCTGCGCCTGCTCGGCGCCGAAGCAGGCCTCAAGCTCTACCCGCACCGCTATTGAAGCCGCTCAATGCCCTGCGGCTTCGATTCTCAGGAGCTCCAGGTTAGTTCGAAGACGCTCGGCCATTTCGCCCTGCCACTTCTCGTCGAGCAAAGGCTGAACAAGATCGAATCCCGCCTCGATCCGCTGGAGCAGCTTCTCAAGGTAGTCGGATGCATCCACCTGGTTGAGTAATCCGAAGCGGTGGGCATCGGCCAGCACCGCTTCACGCGAGATGTCGAAACGCCCCAGGGAAAGCTGCATGTGCAGGCGCTTCGGCGTCTCGACCGGATTGGGAACCACATCGAAGGCCGGCGCGAGGCGCCAGCGCCGTTCCTGCGCGTGGTAGACGACGGCATGGTTTCGAACGTGGTCATCGTCGTTGCCGCAGACCGCATTGAACACCATGCGTCCAAACAGTTCGAGACGGTCTTCCGGCGGCGCACCGATCCGTTTCAATTCCTCGGCAAGGCGCGGATAGCTCCAGCGCTCTGTTTGCCTGAGATCGTCCGGATATTCGGCCTGGAGCAGCGACGCCGCGCTGACGCACATATGGCGCTGCCGTCCGCTCCGGTCGAAGCGCAGGACGCGCAGCGCACTGCGTCCCCCGGCCGACGGGTGGAAAACGGTGGGCGCGAAACGCAGGCCGCTTTCCGCACCCCACCGCTGGCCGGCATGCTCGAGCCGCGGAATATCGTCGACGTCCGTCGCAATCTCGGGCTTGACCAGCCAGTACTGTCCCTCGTCTCCCTGGACGGTCGCTTTCGGCCGGGCGCCGCCGACGCTGGCGGTCTGCACCAGGCGGGCGCGCAGCGCCGTGCGCACTGCGGGTCTGCGCTCCGCCAGGGCGACCAGCTCCACCACCACCTGGTCGAGCTTGGGCAAGGTCGGACTGTCGAGCTTCGTGCCGGGAAACTTCACGCTGGTTCCCACGGCAAGCGCGCCCCAGCGATCGAGATTGCTGGCTCTCAGCAAATACTGCAAGGGGGGCGCATTCCCGGGCAGGTTGTACTCGCGGCGCAGCAAGGCTTGTCCCCAGGCATCCGGGCAAGCGTCGCGCAGCACATCGTGCAAGCCGCGGTAGCGCGTGGCGGCAAAATCCTGCCCAGGCAGGAAGGGAAGATTGACCGGATCGATCGTCCACGCCAGGCCGGCCTCGGCATACGAGGGAGCGTACTTGAACAAGCCTTCTTCCGGCCTGTCCGCCTTGTACCTGCCGACCGTGACCCATTCGCCCGTATCGGGACGCTGGAGATAGACATAGAGCGGCTTAGAAATACTCTGCATCGTCCTCGCCCTTTTCGTGCTTGCTCAGCTTGACGCGCTGTCCCTGGCTGCGCTGCCACAGCTCCGGGACCAGGGGCGGAATCGCCTGGTCGGCCACACCCAGGGTCAGCAGAGCGCTCAGGTAGGCGCCCACACCCGCGCTCGGGTCGCCCTGCTCCAGGCGGCGCAGCGTTGTCCTCGACACGCCCAGACGCGTGCAGAGGTCGGCGGCTGTAATGCGTTGCTGCAAGCGTTGCGCATGGATGCACTTTCCCCACATGGCAAGGCGTTCCTGCACCAGGGTAGGCCACATTTCAGCAGTCAGAATACGCTTTGGCATAGGATTTCACGCGTTCATAGATAAGGCATTATAGCAAATAAGGTATTCTCTATGAATCTCAAGATAACATTCAATGGTCTATAGAGGATACTTTATCATTTATAATGTATCTTCTATAGCTCATTTAAGATCAGTGTCGTGCAGACGCCCAGGTGCGTCTTCCGGCAATGCCGAAACCAGCGTTCCAAACAGGTTCGCGAGATTAATGTCGAGCTCATCTTGCAATTCAATGCACGGCCCCCACCTGCGGCTTGCTAGACAACCACGAGGTCAAACATGGAACAATTTCACGGCACCACCATCGTCAGTGTCAGGCGCGGCAGCCAGGTCGCGCTGGGCGGCGATGGCCAGGTCACGCTCGGCAACGTCGTCATGAAGGGCTCGGCCCGCAAGGTACGCAAGCTGTACCAGGGCAAGGTCCTGTGCGGCTTCGCCGGCGGCACCGCCGATGCCTTCACCCTGCTCGACCGCTTCGAAGCCAAGCTCGAGAAACACCAGGGCAATCTGCTGCGCGCCTCGGTCGAACTGGCCAAGGACTGGCGCACCGACCGCGTGCTGCGCCGCCTGGAAGCGATGCTGCTGGTGGCCGACAAGGAGTCGACCCTGATCATCACCGGCAACGGCGACGTGCTGGAGCCGGAAGACGGCATCGGCGCGATCGGCTCGGGCGGCGTGTACGCCCAGTCCGCGGCCAAGGCCCTGTACGAGAACACCGACCTGCCGCCCGCCGAAGTGGTCAAGAAAGCCCTGACCATCGCGGGCGAACTGTGCATCTATACGAACCTGTCCCACATCATCGAAACCCTGGATTGAGAATGGCCGCCACCATGAACATGACCCCACCCGAAATCGTCTCCGAACTGGACAAGCATGTGGTCGGCCAGGGCAAGGCCAAGCGCGCGGTCGCGATCGCACTGCGCAACCGCTGGCGCCGCCAGCAGGTCGAGGAACCGCTGCGCCACGAGATCACGCCGAAGAACATCCTCATGATCGGCCCGACCGGCGTCGGCAAGACCGAGATCGCGCGCCGCCTGGCCAAGCTGGCCGACGCGCCCTTCATCAAGATCGAGGCGACCAAGTTCACCGAGGTCGGCTACGTCGGCCGCGACGTCGACACCATCATCCGCGACCTGATCGACATCGGCGTCAAGCAGACCCGCGCCAGCGAGCAGAAAAAGGTGCGCCAGCGCGCCGAGGACGCGGCCGAAGACCGCATCATCGACATCCTGGTGCCGCCGGCGCGCGACTTCGGCTTCAACGTCAACCACACCGACGACAGCAAGGAAGGCGACGCCACCCGCCAGACCTTCCGCAAGCGCCTGCGCGAAGGTTCGCTGGACGACCGCGAGATCGAGATCGAAGTGGCCGACGCCATGCCGCAGATGGAAATCATGGCGCCGCCCGGCATGGAAGAAATGACCGAGCAGATCAAGTCGATGTTCGCCGGCGTCGGCAACGCGCGCAAGAAGGCGCGCAAGATGAAGATCAAGGAAGCGATGAAGCTGCTGGTCGAGGAGGAAGCCGCCAAGCTGGTCAACGAGGACGAGCTGAAGCAGAAGGCGATCGCCAACGTCGAGCAGAACGGCATCGTGTTCCTGGACGAGATCGACAAGATCGCCACCCGTTCCGAGCACGGCGGCGCCGACGTCTCGCGCGCCGGCGTGCAGCGCGACCTGCTGCCGCTGGTCGAGGGCACCACGGTGAACACCAAGTACGGCATGATCCGCACCGACCACATCCTGTTCATCGCTTCGGGCGCCTTCCACCTGTCCAAGCCCTCGGACCTGATTCCGGAGCTGCAGGGCCGCTTCCCGATCCGCGTCGAGCTGGAGTCGCTGTCGATCGAGGACTTCAAGAGCATCCTGACCTCGACCGACGCCAGCCTGACCAAGCAGTACGAAGCCCTGCTGGCGACCGAGGGCGTGAAGGTCGAGTTCCTGGACGAAGGCATCCACCGCCTGGCCGAGATCGCGTTCTCGGTCAACGAGCGCACCGAGAACATCGGCGCGCGCCGCCTGTACACGGTGATGGAAAAGCTGCTCGAAGAAATCTCGTTCAGCGCCGGCCTTGAGAAAGACCAGGTGGTGCGCATCGATGCGGCCTACGTCAACGAACGGCTCGACAAGCTCGCGGTTAACGAAGACCTGTCGCGCTACGTGTTGTAATCCCTTAGGAGGCCCGCATGGCGAACAAGGCACTGGCGACCCGGCAAAAGATGCGCCTGCGGGTCGAACCCTCGCAGAACTTCGGCAAGCCGCGCAATCCGATCGCGGCCCTGGCCAAGGCGCGTGCGGCCGGACCGCACGCCAAGCCGCTCTCGAGCGAGCGGCAGGAGGCCAAGCGGGCCCTCAAGAAAGTCAAACTGGTCGCGGACGAGGACGAATAAGCAGCGTCCTGCGGCACAACCGAGTCTCCTCTTGCGGGCGCCACGTGTGCCCGCTTTTTTTGGGCCGGCCGCCGGCCTATTCACCCCCGGCATTGCGCGGACGCCCGGTCCGGACCTGATGGCGGGTGCGCAGCGCGCGCCACCAGCCCAGCAAGACCATCACCAGCAGGGCTTCCACCGCGACCAGCATGCAGCACAAGATACCCAGCCCCGTGCGCGTCTGCGTGAACATCCAGTCGCCCAGGGCGCTGCGTCCCTCGAAGTCCGGTCCCGGCAGCACCAGGGGAAAAGCCATGAACAGCAGCGCGGTCCAGCCCCATGCCAGGAAGTTGAAGGATGTGCGGCCGCGATCGAGATCGGCGACCTGCAGGTGCCAGTAGGCATAGGACAGCCCGGCAGGCAGGGACAGCGGCAGGGACAGGGCCAGCATCGCGTAGCTCAGCTGGGGCCATGCCGACGCGGCTGCGTATTCGCCCATGTAGGGAAACCAGGCGCCGACACTGCCGGCGATCCGTCCCAGGAAGGGGAAACGGCCGATCGCGTCCGCCGGCAGCAGGTGGGCGGCCAGCAAGACGAGCGCCATCGGAATCAACAGGGACAGGGTACGGCAGCGACGGGGATGCATGGCAGCGTTCATGGCGGCGGAGCCCGCATCTTAGCGCAAGCCGGCAGCCAGCTCCGGCGGCGTCTTGCCCGCGGCACGCTTCGCCTGTACAGTCGGCGCATGAGCAACCATCACCTTCTTCCATGAGCTCCCCCGACCTGGTCCTCGACGTCCTGCGCGCCCAGCTGCGCGCGGCGGGCATCACCTACAAGACGCTGGCCGAGCGGATCGGCGTGAGCGAATCGAGCGTCAAGCGCATGTTCGGGCAGAAGGACATGGCCTTGTCGCGCCTGGCGCAGATCTGCCAGGCCACCGGCATCGCCATGGAGGACGTGCTGCGCGGCGCACTGGAAGCACGGCCGCAGTCCGATGCGCTGACCCTGCCGCAGGAAACCTCGCTGGTGGCCAATCCGCGCCTGCTGCTGGTGGCGATCTGCTGCCTCGGCCACTGGAGCCTGGAACAGATCGTCGAGACCTACCGCTTGACCGAACCGGAATGCATCAAGCTGCTCGCGGAACTCGACCGGCTGGGCGTGATCGAATTGAAGCCGCTCAACCGCTACACGCTCAGGGTGTCGAATGCCTTCCGCTGGCTGCCGGACGGGCCGGTGCAGCGTTATTTCCGCGAGCATGTCGTGGCGGATTATTTTTCGGGCGGCTTCGACGGCGCGGGCGAGACCTTGCTGTGCCTGCCGGCGCGGCTGTCGAGCGCGAGTGCACAGGAGATCGCCCAGAAGATCGGGCAGCTGGCCGGGGAACTGGCGAGGCTGCACAAGAACGACCGCAGGCTGCCGCAGGAGGAGCGGGATGGGTTTACGCTGCTGGTGGGGTTCAGGTCGTGGGAATTGGCGGCGTTTACAGCATTAAGACGATAAGGATTCGTGCTCGCCAGCCAGTTACATCGTTAGCCGTAAACCGTCGTTCCGGCGAAGGCCGGAACGACGGCGCATAGTGTGCGGGCATAGAAAAGGACTCACGCAGCTCAAGCGCCCTGACAAACATCTTACGTCTTGCCTGCTTGCAGCGCTCCTACCATTACTGCGTCGTCGAATTCTGCCCCACCGGGCTATTGACCGACCGCGTAGGCGGCGCCATCTGCACCTGGTTCGGCGGCGGCGGCGGCGGTATCGCGCCCGGGTCGGCATCCGGCCCCTGGGCCGCCCCCAGGTCCGGCTGGGGCTCCTGATTCGGCTGCGCCACGCCTTGCCCTGGCGCCGCGCCGCGTGCGTAATTCTCCGGCGTCGGTGCAGCCTGCATGGCCGGCGGGGCGCTGACCACGCCCGGCGCGGTCTGCGGCTCGATACCGGGCGCCGGTGCGGCGGCCACAGGCATCTGCACAGGCGGCGGTGGCGGCGCGGAGCCGCCGCCGGCCGGCCTGGTGTCGGTCGCCAGTTCCACGCGCTTCATGACGCCGCCCTCGGACAGCATCACGTACTTGGCATGCACTTCCTGCACCACCACGCCCGGCGCGATTTCGCGGCCGATGCGCACCGCCACCGGCGGCGCGCCGTCGGCCACGATGATGACCGCGCTGTTGGGACCGGCCGATACCACGCCGGTCAGCTGGAAATTCGAGATGGCCGCCACCGAGGGCTGGCCGCCGAACAGGGTCGCGGCGGCGTCCGGGCCTGGTTCGGCCTGGGCCGTGACCGGGGCCGCGGCCAGCGGCCGCTGCTCGGGCTTGTACAGCTGCAGCACCCAGTAGGCGATCGAGGCCGCCAGCAGGATCAGGGCGAGCAGGCTGAGAAGAAGGGGCAAACGCTTGTTCATGGTGTCCTTCGCTTCAACGCACCAGCTGGTTGATTTCAATGATCGGCATCAGGACCGCGAGCACGATCAGCAGCACGACCAGGCCCATCGCCAGGATCAGCACGGGCTCGAGCAGGCCGGCGATGGTGAGCGTGCGGCGTTCGAGGTCGGCCTGCTGGGAATTCGCGGCGCGCTCCAGCATGGCCGGGAGTTCGCCGGTGACTTCGCCGGCGCGGATCATGTGCACCAGCATCGGCGGGAAATGCTTCTGCACCGACAGCGCCCGCGCCAGGCTCACGCCTTCGCGCACGCTCGCGGTCGCCTGTTCCACCAGTTCGCGCATCGCCACATTGGACAAGGTGTCGCGGCTGGTGTCGAGCGCGCGCAGGATCGGCACGCCCGATCCGGTGGTGATCGCCAGGGTGCTGGCGAAGCGCGCGGTGTTCAGGCTGCGCTCGAACTTGCCGTAGATCGGCGCATTCAGCAGCCAGGTATGCCAGCGCCGCTTGAGGTCGGGATTGCGCAGCGCGCGCCGCCACATCCAGAAGGCGCCGATGATCAGGATCGCGACGTAGATGCCGTAGGCGCGCACGAAGTCCGAGATCGCCAGCATCATGACGGTCAGGAAGGGCAGCTTCTGCTTGGTGTTGGCGAACACCGAGACGATTTGCGGCACCACGTAGGTGAGCAGGAAGATCACGATCGCAAAGGCCACCACGGTCACGATCGCCGGGTAGGTGAACGCCAGGCGCACTTTCTGCACCAGGGCGTTGCGGCGCTCGATGTAGTCCGCCAGGCGCGACAGCACGCGCGACAGCTGGCCGATCTGTTCGCCCGAGGACACCAGGCCGCGGTAGATCTCGGCGAAGTCGCGCGGGTGGTGCGACAGCGCCGTCGAGAAGGCCGCGCCGCCCATCACTTCGGCGCGGATCGAGGCGATCAGGTCGCGCATGTAGGGACGCTCGGACTGCTCCAGCAGGGCCGTGAAGGCCTGCTCCAGCGGCAGCCCGGCTTCCAGCAGGCTGGCCAGCTGGCGCGTGAACAAGGCCAACTCGACCTGCGACAGGCGCTCGCCGAAACCGCGCGAGCGGGTGGCGCCGCTTTCGTCGACCTGGGCCGCGATCGCTTCCACGCTCAGCGGCGTCAAGCCCTGGGTGCGCAGGTCGGCGCGCGCGGCGCGCGGGCTATCGGCGTTGACCACGCCCTTGCGGGTGGCGCCGCCCGGATCGACGGCTTCGTAACGGAAAGCAGGCATGGCTTGGTCCCTAGTCCTTCACCACGCGCAGCAGCTCGGCGCGGGTGGTGGTGCCGTCCGCCATCCAGCGCTCGCCGTCCTCGCGCATGGTGCGCATGCCGCTCTGGATCGCGGCGCTGCGGATCTCGGCTTCGGAAGCCTGGTTGTGGATCTGCGAGCGGATCTGCTCGGTCGTTTCGAGCAGCTCGTACACGCCGACCCGGCCGTGGTAGCCGGTGTGGCCGCAGCGCTCGCAGCCGACCGGGTGCCAGGCCTGGCCATCGAAGGTCTTGCACTGCGAGCACAGCTTGCGCACCAGGCGCTGGGCCATCACGCCGATCAGGGAGGACGACAGCAGGAAGGGCTCGATGCCCATGTCCAGCAGGCGCGTCACGGCGGCTGCGGCGTCGTTGGTGTGCAGGGTCGCCAGCACCAGGTGGCCGGTGAGCGAGGCCTGGACCGCGATCTGCGCCGTTTCCAGGTCGCGGATCTCGCCGATCATGATCACGTCCGGGTCCTGGCGCAGGATGGCGCGCAGGGCCTTGGCGAAGGTCATGTCGATGCGGGCGTTGACCTGGGTCTGGCCGATGCCGTTGAGGTCGTATTCGATCGGGTCTTCCACCGTCATGATGTTGGTGGTCGACGCGTTCAGGCGCGACAGCGCCGCGTACAGGGTGGTGGTCTTGCCGGAACCGGTCGGGCCGGTGACCAGCACGATGCCGTGCGGCTGGTTGATCAGGCTGTCGAACTGCGGCAGCATGTCCGGGCTCATGCCCAGGTGGCCGAGGTCGAGGCGCCCGGCTTCCTTGTCCAGCAGACGCAGCACGGCGCGTTCGCCGTGGCCGGTCGGCAGGGTCGAGACGCGCACGTCGACCGGCTTGCCGCCCACCCGCAGGGTGATGCGGCCGTCCTGCGGCAGGCGCTTCTCGGCGATGTCGAGCTGCGACATGATCTTGATACGCGAGATCAGCGACGCGTGGATGGCCTTCTTGGGCCGCACGATGTCGCGCAGCGCGCCGTCGACGCGGAAGCGCACCACCGAGGTCTGCTCGAAGGGCTCGATGTGGATATCGGAGGCGCCTTCGCGCAGCGACTGGGTGAGCAGCGCATTGATCATGCGGATCACCGGCGCGTCGTCCGAGGATTCGAGCAGGTCTTCGATGGCCGGCACGTCCTGCAGCAGCTTGGTCAGGTCGAGGTCGGCGTCGAACTCGTCGGCGACTTGCGAGGCGTCGCCGCCCGCGCCGGCATAGGCGCTGGCGATGGCGTCGTCGAGCTCGCCGCGCTCGAGGCGGCGCAGGGTGATGCGCCCGAAACGGCGCGACACTTCGGCGATCGCGGCGGGCGAGGTGGCGCTGGAGACCAGCACTTCCACGCTCTGCCCCGGTTCGTCGCCGCCGCGCGCCAGCACGACGTGGTCGCGTGCGAAGGCGTAAGGCAACAGATTGTTCATGATGGTGTCACTTCCCGTTCGGTGGCGTCACCGGGCGAAACTGGGACGCGGGCGCGGCCGGCTGGGCCGGAGCCTGGCCCGGCTGTCCGGTTCCGCCCTGGCCTGCGCCAGGGCCCTGCGACGGGGCCGGTGCGGGGCCGGCCGGCGGCACCGCCGCCAGCCCGCCGCCGCTCGGCGGCTGGCCATTGGTCAGGGGCGGCAGCACCGGCGCG
The DNA here is from genome assembly GCF_018119395.1 of Massilia sp. ZL223. GTDB lineage: Bacteria > Pseudomonadota > Gammaproteobacteria > Burkholderiales > Burkholderiaceae_D > Telluria. The sequence continues at coordinate 46,013 of NZ_JAGPWD010000024.1, read as the reverse complement.
CCGAGTTCGCGCAGCAGCGGCGAGCTTTCCGGCTGGCCGACGGCGCCGGCTGCGCGCATGTATTCGTAGCGGTCCATCGCGAGCGAGTTCGAGGCTTCCTTGCTGCGCACCACGACCGGGCGCAGGAAGACCATCAGGTTGGTCTTGACCCGGGTGCGGGTGCGGTACTTGAACAGGTTGCCGATCACCGGGATGTCGCCCAGGCCGCGCACCTTTTCCTCGCCGTCGCCCTCGGTATCCTCGATCAGGCCGCCCAGCACGATGATCTGGCCGTCGTCGGCCAGCACGTTGCTTTCGATTGCGCGCACGTTGGTGGTCAGGCCCGAGGCCAGGTTGCGGGTCGAGTTGTCCACGCTCGAGTTCTCGTGGTAGATCGCCATCTTGATCGTACCGCCTTCCGAAATCTGCGGACGGACCTTGAGCAGCAGGCCCACGTCCTTGCGGTCGACGGTCTGGAACGGATTGCCGCCGCCGGTGGTGGTGTTGGTCGCGTACGAGCCGGTAATGATCGGCACGTTCTGGCCGACCTTGATCGACGCCAGTTCGTTGTCCAGCGTGATCATGTTCGGTGTGGACAAGATGTTGGCGTTGCCGTCGCTTTCAAGGGCGCGCGCCACGGCGCCCAGGCCGAGTTGGCCGCCCACCTGGCGGAACAGGCCGATCGACAGCCCGCCCGGCAGGGTCGGCACCGCGTCGCCGCTCAGTCCCTGGGTGGCGGCTGCGGCCAGGTTGACGATGTTGTTGGTCGGGTTGCCGCCGTTGAAGGACTGCAGGCCGCCCACGCGGTACCTGCTGTCGCTGTCGCCGGTGGCGCCCACCCACTGCACGCCGAACTCCGAGGCCTTGTTCGAGTTCACCTCGACCACCAGCGCCTCGATATAGACCTGGGCGCGGCGCACGTCGAGCTGGTCGATGACGGAGCGCAGGTTGCGGTAGACCGCGTCCGGCGCGGTGATGATCAGGCTGTTGGTCGAGGCGTCGGCCTGGATGAAGCCGGAACCGGTGCCGCCGCCGGCGCCCCCGCCGCCGCCGAGCTGGCCCTGCTGGCCATAGCTGCCGCCGCCGCCAACCGCGCTCACGGCCTGCTGGCCCTGCTGTCCCTGCTGGCCGCCGAGTCCGCCGGCGCCGCCCTGGCCGCCGGCCTGGATCGAGCCGCCCGAGGTGCCCTGCTGCTGCTGCGGGACCGCCGAGGCGTCCTGCGACACCACGGCGCGCAGGGTCTGGGCGACGCGGCTGGCGTCGGCGTTCTTCAGGTAGACGACGTGGATATTGCCCTGCGACGAAGTCGACTGGTCGAGGCGCGCGATCAGGCTCTTGGCCAGGTTGGCGCGCGCCTGCGAGGGGGCGCGGATCACGACCGAGTTGGTGCGCGGATCGGCCAGCACGGTGACGCGGCCGGAATCGCCGCCCGCCGCCGGTTCCATCAGGCGCGTGACCAGCTGGGCGACGTCGGTGGCGATCGCGTTGCGGATCGGGATGACGTCGAGGTCGGCGGCCACCGGCGCGTCGAGCGCGGCGATGATCTTGGCCAGGCGGCGCAGGTTGTCGGCGTAGTCGGTGACGACCAGGGTGTTGTTGCCCGGGTTCGCCATGATCGAGTTGTTCGGCGAAATCAGGGGACGCAGCACGGCGGTGAGGTTGGCCGCCGATTCGTAGTTCAGGTAGAACACCTGGGTCGCGATCTGGTCGCCGGTGGCGCGGCTGGCGCGCACGCCGCCGACCTGGGTCGGCGAGGATTGCAGCTTGGCTTCCGCTTCCGGCACCACCTTGGCGTAGCCGTCGCCGCTGGTCACCACGGCGAAGCCCTGCAGGCGCAGCGCCGAGGTCAGCAGGCCGAAGGCCTGGGTCTTGCTCAGCGATTTTTCCGACTGCAAGGTGATCGTGCCCTTGACGCGCGGGTCGATGATGAAGGTCATGCCGGTGTAGTGGCCGATCGCCTTGATCACCGATTCGATGTCGGCATTGACGAAGCTCAAGGCGGCGGCGTTCGCGCTTTCCTGGGCCAGGACCGGCAGGGGCACGGCCGTGGTCGCGGCGAAGCAGCACAGCATGGCGCCGGCGGCAAGACGGCGCAGGGCCGGGATCTCGAAGGTGGTACGGGTAGTTGTTTTCATTATCTGAACTCGAGTGCGATTACGTTTTTGCCGTTCACCATGCGGCGCTGGCCCAGCAGGTTCAACATGTTCCCCAGCGTCTCTTCGTAGCCGTCGGCGGCCGTGGCCTGCCCGGAGAAGCGCAGACGTCCATTTTGCAACATTCCAGAGCCCGTCAGCAGCAAAGCGCCGCGTACGGTGCGCAGGTTCAAATCGGCCTGCGGGCCGCGCCAGTCCATCACCATCTCGTAGCTGCCCAGCGGCTTGACGGGCGACATGCGCGAGCCCATGTCGGCCAGCGACAGCACCGTGCGGCCCTGCACCGCCACCCTGTTTTCCTGGCGCAGCAGGTCGAGCCTGTTCCAGGTGAGCTTGATCGCGCCGCTCAGGGCCAGCGTGTTGAGCGGCGCCCCAAGGCCGGCCAGTCCCTCGGCCGGCAGCAGCAGCTCGCCGGGGCTGACCTGCCATGCCGACCAGCTCCCTTCTATCCTTACCGGCCGGCTCAGGGCCTGGGGGTTCTCCAGTTCCATGTGCACCCGGCCGAACAGCACCAGCGGCGACAGCGACCAGGCGAAGCGTCCCGGCAGCAGCGGCGTGACCGCTCCGCCCTCGCCCGGCGCCCCGCCCACGAAGGCCGAGCCGCGCCACAGCGTACCCTGCGCATCCCCCAGAGTCAAACGGCCGCCGGTCTGCTTTTCGACCATGGGGCCGAGCCAGGCGGCGGGCAGGAACACGAAGATCGTGGCCAGCACCGCCAGCACGACCAGCGCGCCCCAGGCAAGCGCGCGCTTCATGGAGCCGGCGCGCTGCCCTGGCGCAACGTCAGGGTAGCGTCGACCTGTCCCACCGGATCTTTCGCGGTGAAAACGGCGTCCTGCACCAGCACGCGGTTCTCGCGCCGCTGGGCGTCCATCCAGGCCACCAGGTTGGCGAAGGACACGCCGTCGAACTGGACCTTGGCGAATTCGCCTGTCAGGGTGAGCGAGGCGGCGGTCAGGCCGCGCGTGGCCAGGCTCGAGCTCAGGCCTTCGCGCGTCATCGGCGTCACGGCCGGCGCCGGCTGGGCGTTCAGGGCCTGGGCCTCGGCGGCCAGGGTCTGCATCTGGGCGGCCTGCTGGCGCAGCTCGGGCAGCGAACGGCGCAGCTGCTCGCGCCCGCTCAGGGCCGGGTCGATGAACAGCAGGTAGACCAGGGCCAGCACGGCCACGCCCGCCCCTACGGCGAGGAACTTGCGCTCCTGGTCGGTACGGGCGAGCCAGTAGGCCAGCGCGCGCTCGCGCAATGCAAGGATCTGGGCGGCGATGGTCATGGTGTGGCTCCCGTGCTGCGGATGATCCAGGTAGCCGGAGCACTTTCCTCCAGGCTCAAGTTACGGGCCGACAGCGCCGTTCTCATCTGGGCAGTGACGGACGGGTCGATGGTGTCCGGCTTGACGCGCACGGTGAGCGCGCGTTCGCGGAACTCCATCGATGCGATGCCGGGCTGGCGCCCGAGGCCGCGCATGGCTTCGCCCACGGCGCCGGCCAGCCACTGGAATTCGTCGGAAGCGATCTGGCCGCTGCCGGCCTTGGCCCGCGCGATGTTCTGGCGCATCTGGGCCACCGGGTCGATCGCCGGGGTGTTCGGATAGACCGAGCGGAAGGTCTGGGTGATCTGGGCGCGCACGCTGTCGGCTTCGCGCTTGAGGCGCAGCCATTCGATGTTCAGGCCGATGATGTTGACCAGGATGGCCAGCAGGGCCAGCCGGATCGGCCAGCGCCAGCGGCTCCAGTCGCGCTGGGCCACGCCGGCCGCGCCGAGGCCGGGCACCAGGTCCATCGTGGCGCTCCTGGCGCCGGCGATCCAGTGCGCCCAGGCATCGCTTTCCAGGCTGATGCCGGGGCCGGCTTCGGCCAGCAGCACCTGGTATTCGCCCAGCTGCTCGTGCGGCACGTAGAGCACCAGCGGGGCGTCGCCCGAGAGGGCGCGCGCGGTCTGCAGGATCGCCTGCGGGTTGCCGTCCATGGCCAGGCCCAGGCCTTCGTACTGGCTCTGGCGCAGCACCAGTTCGCCGTTGCCGATGGCGGCGCTGACGCTGCCCGGCTGCAATGGCAGGCACAGCTGGGCCGGCAGCGCCGACACGGCACGCGCGCCTTGCACCAGCAGGATCTTGACCAGCGGCTCGAGCCAGTCGCGCTGCACCACCGCCACCGGGCGGCGGCCGTCGGCCAGCTGGGGGGCGGCGACCAGCACGCAGTCGAGCGGGTCGCCCAGGATATGTTCTTCGACCAGGGCGGGCAGCGCGGCGCGCAGGCGCGCGCCGCTCAAAGGCGGCGCCTGGACCGGCAGCAGGGTGACGTCGGCGCCGGCCAGCACCAGCACCACGCGGCGGCTGGCGGCGACCACATCGCCCAGGTTGCGCAGCGGGCCCTCGCCCTGCTGTTCGATGGCGCCGCCCTCGGCGACGAGGGCGAAGCGGCACAGCGCGCCCTCGCCTTCCGCCCGGGCCGGATGCCGGATATAAAGAGTAGTCAAACTGTCTCGCTTTCTTTCTTCTAGTTCTGGCGGGTCCAGACCACCTTGGTGCCGCCGCCGATGATCCCCGAACGGCTGATCAGGGACTCGGCGTTCAATGCCGCCCGGTCGAGCCGGATCCGGCTCTGTACCAGGAAATACTTGCTCTGCTTGTCGATCGCGCCCTCGAGCAGCCCGTTCGTCGTTTTCAATTCGCTCTTGAACTGCTCGATGTCGCGCCAGGGCGTGCGTTTCCTGCGCTCGACCAGCACGTTCGCTTCCGACAGCGAATACTCGGGCAACACCGCCGCCAGGACCTCGGGCGGCGCGGTATTCACGTTCACCGGCGTCGGCTCCGGCAGGACGATCACGAAAGGCCGCAGCTTCTGCATCACTTCCGGCGTGAAACCCTGCAGGCTCATCAGGTCATCCACCCGCAGCAGCGGCATCGGCGTGCCGGCGATCTCACTCGAGCGCTGCCGCACCGGCGGCGTCCCGGTCTGCTGCCCCCCCTCGCCCTCGGGCACGAAGGGCGGCGGCTGCCCCGCCGCCACCATCTTCGCCGCGCGCTCGGCCAGCCTGCCGTCGATGCGCAGGTTGGTCAGCAGGCGGTTGAAGATGAACTGCTGCTCGGGGACGACCATGCCGTCCCTGGCCAGGTTGGTAAGATTGTAACGCGACGTGGCGTCAATGATGTTACCTGACAGGGAAGCTTCGAAATTCTCCCCCTCGATGCGTTCGCGTTCGATGAACTGGTCGAGCCGGGTCTCGGCCAGCGGCGTGGCCCAGATCTGGTCGAGCGAGGTGTAGTCGCCCGTATAGTTACTCTGGCGCAGCACGACGCTGGACCAGTCGAGGGCGCCGCGCAGGATCCACTGGGTCTGCAATTGCAGGCGCTGGTTTTCCATCGAGCGCACCTGGACCTGCTGCTGCCAGAACAGGCTGGCGACGATGGAGATGGCCAGGGTGGTCAGGAGCAGCGCGGTCACGACCGCCACCCCGCGCTGGCGTTGCATGCCGGGCCGGCGCATCAGGTGCCTCCCAGCAGGAAGGATTTGATCATTGGCGCGGCCAGGTTGCGCACGTTGAGCGCGACCTGCACGCCGGTCGGCTCGTTGCTGGCGCCGGTCGGCGCCTGCACCAGCGGCGGCTGCTGTTGCTGCTGCGGGTTGCCGACCACCTGGGCCGGTTCGTTGCGCCACGCATTGTTCTGCCAGGCCTGGATCTGCATGCCGAGCACGCCGTTCTGCAGCGCCACCGGCGGCGAGTTCTGGGCCGGCGCATCCGAGGAGATCGATTGCCACAACTGTTCCAGCTGGGCCAGGTCGCGCGTGCCGGGCGATTCGCGGCGCAGCAGCTGGCCGCCGGCGACGCGGTAGGACACGACCTGCAGGCGCGAAGGCTCGTTCTCGACGTACACCTTGCGCACCAGGGTCAGGCGGTCGGCATCCCACTGCAGGTAGGGACGGCGGCCCAGCACGTCGCTGCCGGCCAGGTGCGCGCAGTCGCTCTGCATCTGGGCGAAGGCCAGCTGCATGCCGCGCGTGGTTTCCATCTGCTCGGTCAGGACGATGCGCCCGCGCACGATGCCGTCCAGGCCGCGCCAGCCGAGCACGGCCACGATGGCCAGGATCGAGATCGCCACCAGCAATTCGACCAGGGTAAAGCCTGCGCGGCGCTTGGAAATCGTCATACCGGGGAAGGCCTCAGGACCAGTTGGACCAGTTTGACAATCCGGCGGCCCGGGTTGTCGGCGTCGAACACCGAGACTTCGATGCGGCGCAAGAGCGGGTTCGGGCTGGTGAACACTTCTTCTTCGCAGATGAGGTTCAGGTCGCCCTGCGGGCAGGGGAAGCTGCGCCGTCCGATTTCGGGAAATTCGCGGCCCAGGCGGATCTGCACCAGCCGGTTCTCGGCCGACCAGGTGGCCATCATCGAGGCGCGCAGGCCGGCGCTGTTGGCGGTCAGGCTGCCGACGGCGCGCAGGCCGGCCGACAGCGCGGTGCCGACGATGACCAGCGCCACCAGCACTTCGAGCAGGGTGAATCCGCGTGATGAAGGCCGCCGCATGCTCATTCGACCGTGAAGTGGCCGACGCCGTCGGCACGGATCGCGACCGTGTTGCCGCCCGTGGCCATGGTCAGCAGGAAGGGTTTGTCGACCGGTTCGCGCCCGAAGGTGATGCGCAGCAGGTCGCCGCCGCCGCTGGCGCCGGCCGGCTCCAGCACCAGCTGCAGGGGTGCGTTCTTGAACGTGCGTTCGCGCAGCAGGTCGTCGCGGGTGACGGGTTCCCAGCCGGTGTCGTTGCGCACCATGAAGCGGTAGCGCTCGCCGTTGGCTTCGAAGGCCACCAGGCGGTTGCGCACGATGGCTTCGTCGCGCGCCAGCTGCAGCAGCAGCGCCAGGCGCTGGGCTTCCTGCTGCAAGTCCTGGCGCGGACTGGGAATGGCGTTCAGTGAAGCCAGGCCCAGCGTGATGCCGATGATGACCAGCACCACCAGCAGCTCCACCAGGGTGAAGCCTCGAGCCGGCGCGCGCGTGGCCTGTGGCGGTCGCAGGGCCGGCATCAAGAAATTTACTCCCAGGAACCGACGTCGGCATCCTCGCCGGTGCCGCCCGGCTGGCCGTCCGCGCCCAGCGAGAACACGTCGATCTCGCCATGGATGCCCGGCGACAGGTACTGGTAGGCATTACCCCACGGGTCCTTCGGCAGCTTCTCGATGTAGCCGCCGGCCTTCCAGCCGTTGGCGGCCGGACCGGCGGTCGGCTTGGCGATCAGGGCTTTCAGGCCTTGCTCGGTGGTCGGATAGCGCTGGTTGTCCAGCTTGTAGAGCTTGAGCGCCTGCATCATGGTGGCGATATCGACCTTGGCGGCGGTCACGCGCGACTCGCCGGTACGGCCCAGCAGCTTGGGCACGACCAGGGCGCCGAGGATGCCGATGATGACCACCACGACCATGATCTCGACCAGGGTGAAGCCGCGCTGGAGGCCGCGGCGCTGCTTGCGTTGCATGTCAATGTGCATAAATATTCTTCTACTATGAATCGTTGGAAGCAGACCAGTATAAGCCCGAACGATGACACGCTTGCTTAGATCGGGCTTACCGTCCCCAGAAAGTAGCAACTCAGGGCTGCAATTGTAAGGCAGCTTCGCCGGCACTGTATCGTTAAATCGTGCGCTCAGGCATGAGTCGAACAGACTGGGCAATTCGAATCATGCGCGATGCCGATGCTGGTCCATTCCATGGCCCGCCCCTCGAGCAGGAGCAGGCGCCCTGCCAGCGGCTGGCCGATGCCGGCCACGATCTTCATGGCCTCGGCCGCCTGCATGGCGCCGACCACCCCGACCAGGGGCGCGAACACGCCCATGGTGCTGCAGGCCACGTCCTCGTACTGGCTGCCTTCGGGGAACAGGCAGGCGTAGCAAGGGGCGCCCGGGCGGCGCGGATCGAACACGGACAGCTGGCCGTCGAAGCGGATCACGGCGCCGGACACCAGCGGCACGCCGGCCGCCACGCAGGCGCGGTTGACGGCGTGGCGGGTGGCGAAGTTGTCGCTGCAGTCCAGTACGACCGTGGCGGAGCCAGCAAGTTCCCGCAGGCGTTCGGGACCGGCGCGCTCGCGCAGGGCCACGACCTCGATGTCCGGGTTGATGGCGAGCAGGGCTTCACGGCCGGACTCGGCCTTGGGCTGGCCGATGCGGGCAGTGGTGTGCATGACCTGGCGCTGCAGGTTGGTCAGATCGACCTCGTCGTCGTCGACCAGGGTGATGCGGCCGACGCCGCCGGACGCCAGGTAGAGCGCCGCGGGGGAACCCAGGCCGCCGGCGCCGATGACCACCGCGTGCGCGTTCAGGAGCTTTTCCTGGCCTTCGATGCCGATCTCGTCGAGCAGGATGTGGCGGGAGTAGCGCAGGAGTTGGGTGTCGTTCATGGTGCTGATGGGGTTATGGGTGCCTCATGAACTTGGGTCCCCGCCTTCGCGGGGACGACGGTCTCAAGGGTAGTGGTAGGGTCAAACATCACCACTGCTCCATGCACGTCGTCCCCGCGCAGGCGAAGACCCAAGTTTCCTTACCTTCGCGCAGCGCTGTTATTTTTTAGGCGGCGCCTTGATCTCCGGCGGCTTGTGCTCCGCCCCCGGCAGCGGCTGCGGCGCCGGCTTGCCGCGGTTGTCCTCGGTCTTGGCCAGCTGCACCGGCAAGCCCTTGAAGTGGTTGATCGCCTGCGCCAGCTGGAAATCGTCCTTGCTGCCGAACTCGAGCGGCTTGCGGTCCTTCAGCAGGGCCAGCGCACGCTTCTGCTGTTCCAGGCTGTCGTTCGCGGCGGTCTTGGCGGCGGCGCCCGTTTCCTTCTTCTCGTTCTCGGCCGCCAGGTGGCGCTGCAGGTCCGCCTCGCGCACCCGCAAGGCGTTCAGCATGTCGCCCTCGGCGGTCTCGTGCACGCGCAGGTCGGGCACGATGCCGGTCGCCTGGATCGGACGGCCCTTGGGCGTGTAGTAGCGCGCCGTGGTCAGCTTGATCGCGGTGTCGGCCGACAGCTGGCGCAGGGTCTGCACCGAGCCCTTGCCGAAGGTCTGGCTGCCCAGCACGATGGCGCGCTTGTAGTCCTGCAGGGCGCCGGCCACGATCTCGGAGGCCGAGGCCGAGCCGCCGTTCACCAGCACTACCATCGGCACCGTCTTGAGCCCGGCCGGCAGGCCGGCCAGCGGATCGCCGCGCTGGGCATAGAATTCGCGCCGGCCGTAATAGGCCGTGTTGGAATCGGGCAGCTGGCCCTTGGTCGAGACGATCACCTGGTCCGGCTTGGGCAGGAAGGCCGCCGACACCCCGATCGCGCCCGGCAGCAGGCCGCCCGGGTCGTTGCGCAGGTCCAGCACCAGGCCCTTGATCTCCGGGTTCTCGGCGTACAAGGCCTTGGTCTTCTTGGCCAGTTCTTCCAGCGTGTTTTCCTGGAACTGGCTCACGCGCACCCAGGCGTAGCCGGGCTCGACCAGCTTGGCCTTGACGCTCTGGACATTGATCTGTTCGCGGGCGACCGGCACCACCCAGGGCTGGTCCTCGCCGGGGCGGGCGATGGTGAGCGTGACCTTGCTGCCGACCTTGCCGCGCATGCGCTTGATCGCCTCGTCGACGTTCATGTTGCGAACCGGGACGTTGTCGATGCGGGTGATCAGGTCCCCCGCCTTGATGCCGGCCTTGTGCGCAGGGGTGTCTTCGATCGGGGACACGATCTTGATGTAGCCGTCCTCGCTGGCGATCTCGACGCCGACCCCGACGAACTTGCCCTGCACGCTTTCGCGCATCTCGCGGAAGGATTTCTGGTCGAGGTAGACCGAGTGCGGGTCGAGCGAGGCGACCATGCCGCCGATGGCTTCGGACAGCAGCTTCTTGTCCTCGACCGGCTCGACGTAGTCGGTCTTGATCAGGCCGTAGACGTCGGCCAGCTGGCGCAGCTCGTCGAGCGGCAGCGGCGCGCCGTTCTTTTGCGCATAGGCCGAGAACTGGAAGGAAGCGGCCACGCCGGCCACCATGCCCAGTCCGATCAGCCCGAAATTCTTAGCTCTCTTGCCCATGTTTGCCCCTAGAATTTGACCCAGCTTGCCGGATCGAAGGCCTTGCCGCGATGCCTGAGCTCAAAGTATAGCCCCGATTCCTCGTTACCGCCGGTATTGCCCGCGCTCGCGATGGCCTCGCCCGGACGCACCATGTCGCCGGCGCGTTTCAGGAGGGATTGGTTGTTTCCGTAGATCGACAGGTACTCGCCGCCGTGGTCGATGATGATCAGGTTGCCGAAGCCACGCATCCAGTCGGAATACACGACCCGGCCCTGGGCCACGGCGCGCACCTCGGCGCCTTCGGCGGCCCTGATGAACATGCCCTTCCAGGTCGGTCCTTCGCCGCGGCGCGAGCCGAAGCGCGCCGCCACGCTGCCGCTCACCGGCGCGCCCAGGCGGCCGCGCAGCGAGGCGAAGGCGCCGGCCGGGGCCGCGGGCGCCAGGGTCACTTCGGGCGGCGGCGGGGTGGACGGCCTGGTGTCCGCCGGCTTGGGCTGCTCGGCCACTTTCGGCGGTTCGGGTTCCGGCTTCGTGGCCGGTTTGGCGCCGTTCTTCGCCTCTTCGCGTGCGAGCCGTTCGCGTTCGGCCTTCTCGGCCGCGGCCTTGGCGCGCGCCAGGGCCCGCGCCTTTTCCTCGGCTTCGGCTTTCGCCCTGGCGGCGGCGAGCGCGGCCTGGCGGCGCTGCTCGGCCTCGGCCTGCTCGCGGATCAGGCGGCTCAGGCGGTCGACCAGGCCGCTCATGCGCTGTTCGTCGCGCTCCAGGCGGTCGGCCTGCTTGCGCTGGTCGGCCAGGCGGCTCGACAGGTTCTGCAGCAGCGCGGCGCGGCGCGCCTTTTCCTTTTCCAGCCGTTCCTTCTGGTCGCGCTGCTCTTGCGCGATTTCTTCCAGCTCCTGCTTGGCGTTCTCGACCTTGTCGAGGTTGGCCTCGACCTGGGCCAGGTTCGCGCGCAGCGAGCCCAGCAGGCGCGCCTGGGCCTGGGATACATAGCCCATCAGCTGCAGGTCGCGTGCGATGCGGTTTGGATTGTCGCCGGACAGCAGCAGCTTGATCCGGTCTTCGTTGCCAGCCACGTAGTGCTCGCGCAGCAGCCTGGATAATTGCTTCTTCTGAACAACAATTGTCTGGGCGAGACGTTCCTGCTCGGCCGCGATGTCTTCCAGGCGCGTATTGGTCTCGACCTGTTCCGTCGCCAGGTCGCGCAGGGCGCGGTTGGCGTCCGAGATCGCGTCTTCCGATTCCGCCAGGGTGTCGGCGGCGTCTTCCCTGGCGTCCTCGGTACGGCTGATCTCGCGCTTGATCGCCTCGAGCTTCTGCTTGATGCCGGCGCGCTGCTTTTCCGCGGCCGCCTTCTGGCGGCTGCGTTCGGTCTGGCGCTGGGCCAGGGCGTCGGGAGACAGAGCGATGCCCAGGAGCGCGCACAGCAGCGCGCTCCCGAGGAACTTCGTGATTGGCAAACGCAAGACCTTACTTCGCCTTCCCTTGGTTGGCCACGGCCGCCATGGCGGCGGCGATCGCTTCCTGGTCGCCCAGGTAGTAGTGCTTGATCGGCTTCAGGTCGGCGTCCAGCTCATACACCAGCGGCTGGCCGTTCGGGATGTTCAGGCCGACGATGTCGGTGTCGCTGATGTTGTCCAGCATCTTGATGATCGCGCGCAGGCTGTTGCCATGGGCCGAGATCAGGATGTTCTTGCCGGCGCGGATCTGCGGGGCGATTTCCTCGTCCCAGGCCGGCATCACGCGCGCCACGGTGTCCTTCAGGCATTCGGTCAGCGGGATCTGCGCCTTGTCCAGGCCGGCGTAGCGCGGGTCGCCGAAGGAGGTGCGCTCGTCGCCCGCTTCCAGGGCCGGCGGCGGGGTGTCGTAGCTGCGGCGCCAGACCAGCACCTGCTCGTCGCCGAACTTGGCGGCGGTCTCGGCCTTGTCCAGGCCCTGCAGGGCGCCGTAGTGGCGTTCGTTCAGGCGCCAGTCGTTCTTGATCGGCAGGTACATCATGTCCATCTCGTCCAGGGCCAGCCACAGGGTGCGGATGGCGCGCTTGAGCACCGAGGTGTAGGCGACATCGAAGCTGAAACCGGCTTCCTTGAGGACGCGGCCGGCGGCTTTCGCCTCGGCAACACCTTTCTCGGTCAGGTCGACGTCGGTCCAGCCGGTGAAGCGGTTTTCCAGGTTCCAGGTGGATTCGCCATGGCGCATGAATACGATTTTGTACATAAGCTGATCTTCAAAAAAAGAGTGGTTGGATGGCTGGTTCGGCTTCTATTTTATAATGCCCCGATTCAGTTCAACCATTGGATGCCTTGTGAAATTCATTCTCGATAATATCTTCGTCGTAGCGATCGCCGTGATTTCGGGCGGCGCCCTGCTCTGGCCGGCCCTGGCGCCGCGCGGCAAACGCGTGTCGCCGCTGCAGGCCACGCAGATGATTAACCGCGGCAAGACCCTCGTGCTGGACGTGCGCAGCGCCGACGAGTTCGCGGCCGGCCACGTGCGCGACGCGAAACATGTTCCGCTGGCAGACTTGGCCAATCGACTCGGCGAGCTGGACAAGTCCAAGGGCCGCACCGTCGTCATCGTGGACCAGAACGGTGCCCGTGCCGACAAGGCGGCGCGCCAGCTGCAGGCGGCCGGCTTCGAGGACGCGCACGCGCTCGAGGGCGGCCTGGCGGCGTGGACCGCGGCCGGCTTGCCGCTGACCAAATAAACCTTTTCAGGAAGGAAGCATCATGACCGCACACGTCGTCCTCTACCACACCGCCGCCTGCCCCTATTGCGTCCGCGCCGAGCGCCTGCTCGAAGCCAAGGGCGTGACCGACATCGAACGCATCCGCGTCGACCTCGATCCGGAGCAGCGCCAGATCATGATGCAGCGCACGGGCCGCCGCACCGTGCCGCAGATCTACGTGGGCGAAACCCATGTGGGCGGCTTCGACGACCTGTACGCGCTCGACCAGGCCGGCCGCCTGGATCCGCTGCTGAAAGGCGAATAAGCCTGGTTTGGACGGCTCTGCGCCGTCCAAACGGCGGGTGCATGACAGGTTTACAACGCCCCGGCAAAGCGCTATTGCATCCAAATTGATTTTGATACAATTGTGATCGCGTTTGACCAATGCACCCTGAACGGACAGCCGTTCTCCACAATTTAAAGAAAGCGTTCCATGTCTGACGAAAACCTGCAACCAGTATTCCAAATCCAACGCGTCTACCTGAAAGACATGTCGCTGGAGCAACCGAATTCGCCGTCGATCTTCCTGGAACAGGAAGCGCCGAGCATCGAAGTCTCGCTGGACGTCGGCGCGGAAAGCATCGCCGAAGGCATCTACGAATCGACCGTGACCATCACCGTCACCGCCAAGGTCAAGGACAAGGTCGCCTTCCTGGTCGAAGGCAAGCAGGCTGGCATCTTCGAAGCCCGCAACATCCCGGCCGAGCAGATGGATCCGCTGCTGGGCATCGGCTGCCCGAACATCATCTACCCGTACCTGCGCGCCAACATCGCCGACGTGATCAGCCGCGCCGGCTTCCCGCCGGTCCACCTGGCCGAGATCAACTTCGAAGCCTTCTACCAGCAGCGCCAGGCCGCCATGGCCCAGGCTGCCGCCGCACCGGCACAATAAGCTGTTCTCCCGCGGGCGCCGCTTGGGCGGCGCCTGTTCCTGCCTCACGGCGTTGGTTTCGTCCAGGCCCGTCATGATCCTTTCCCGACTTCTTGCAGGCATGCTCCTCATGGCAGCCTCGAGCGCGTTCGCCTTCGATTTCAAGACCGTCGGCCCGCCCATGGCCATCCTGTACGACACCCCTTCCGCCAAGGGCAACAAGCTGTACGTGGCGCCCGCCGGCATGCCGGTGCAAGTCATGCTCAGCTATGGCGAATGGGTCAAGGTGCGCGACATGAACGGCGACGTGGCCTGGACCCAGGCCAAGGCCTTGTCCGCGCGCCGCAACGTGCTGGTGCGCGTGCCCGGCGCAAAAGTTTTCAGCGAGCCCAGCGACACCTCCCCGGTCCTGATGACCGCGGACAAGGGTGTGCTGCTCGAACTGGTCGATCCGAACGCCGTCACCTGGGTGCGCGTGCGCCACCGCGACGGCCTGACCGGCTACATCAAGGCTTCCGACATCTGGGGCCTGTGATTCCTACCTATCCCATGCAACACGACAAACAACCCTCCAAGATCACCATCCTCGGCGCCGGCGCCTGGGGCACCGCGGTCGCGATCGCCCTCGCCGCCCGCCACGACGTGCTGCTGTGGGGCCGCAACCCGCAGCAGATGAGCGAGACCGAAGCGGCGCGCGAGAACCTGGCCTACCTGCCGGGCCATCCGCTGCCGGCCTCCCTGCGCGTGGGCAGCGACTTCGAGGCGGCCCTGGCGCATGTCATGGACGCCCGCCCCGAGGAAGCGCCGCTCTTGATCGCGGCCTGCCCGGTGGCCGGCCTGCGCCCGCTGCTGGAACAGCTGCGCGGCCGCAAGATTCCGAACGTGGTCTGGCTGTGCAAGGGTTTCGAGGCCAACACCGGCCTGCTGCCGCACCAGGTGATGGCCGAGGTGCTGGGCGATGCTGTGCCGGGCGCGGCGCTGTCGGGGCCCTCGTTCGCCCAGGAAGTGGCGCGCGGGCTGCCGTGCGCGCTGTCGGTGGCCTCGGAGTCGGCCGAGCTGCGCGAGCGCGTGGTGGCGGCAGTGCACGGCGGTAACCTGCGCGTCTATGCCTGCGACGACCTGGTCGGCGTCGAGGTGGGCGGCGCGGTCAAGAACGTGATGGCGATCGCCACCGGCACGGCCGACGGGCTGGGCATGGGGCTGAACGCGCGCGCGGCGCTGATCACCCGCGGGCTGGCGGAGATCACCCGCCTGGGCCTGGCGCTGGGGGCGCAGCCGGGGACCTTCATGGGGCTCACCGGCATGGGCGACCTGATCCTGACCTGCACCGGCGACCTGTCGCGCAACCGGCGCGTGGGCCTGGCGCTGGCGCAGGGCAAGGCGCTCGACACCATCGTGGCCGAGCTGGGGCATGTGGCGGAAGGCGTGCCGTGTGCGAAGGCTGTGCGCGAACTGGCGCGCAGGATGGGGGTGGAGATGCCGATTACCGAGGCGGTGGCGGGGGTGCTGTTCGATGGCGTCGCGGCGACCGAGATGGCGCAACGCTTGCTGGCGAGGGATCCGAGGGTCGAGCTGGCCTGATTCGGAGTTCGTGGCTGCTCATGCAAACTTGGGTTCCGGCCTTCGCCGGAACGACGTGCTGAGAGCAGTGGTGCTGCTTATTGCGGCAAGTAGCCTAAGAACGTCGTTCCGGCGCAGGCCGGAACCCAAGTTTCTCAGCGCACCACCAAGGTTTCAGCTCGCCGCTCCCCGCGGATCATTGGTCGGCCCACCCGTCCTTACCGGCCCCATCAGGATGGTCATGAGCGCCACCGCATCCTTCAGCGCGCGGATGGTATGCGGCTCCCCTCCCGCCAGGTACACCATCTCGTTCGGCTTGAGGGTCGTCGTGCGTCCATGCGCATCGATCGCCATCTCGCCTTCCAGGCACAGGATGGTCACCTCTCCTTCCACGCGGTGCTCGGGAATCGGCCGCTCCTTCGGCACCACCAGGCGCATCAGTTCCATGTGCTCGGTCTTGACCAGGGCCACGGACGTGAAATGGGCGATGTCGTCGTCTCCGCGCTGCAATACGATGCGTTCCCCCGATACTGCGTGTTGCAAGGCCATGTCGCCCTCCTTCCAGATTACTCTTCGACGTACTCCGGCACTCCGCGCAGCCAGGTCACCAGCGCGAAGGCATCCTTGAATCCGCTTGCCAGCTGCGGCACCAGCTTGTCCGGTTCGTTCAGGGCAAGGTCCACCTCGATCCACACGAAGAAGCTCTTGAGCTTGAGGTAGTCGATCAGCGGGTGATCCGGATCGAAACCCTTCGGCGGCCGCTGCAGCTTGCCCTCGTCATGGCGCAAGTCGCCATAGGTGGCGCGGAGATGCTTATTCTTCAACATTTTGGCGAAACCCGGCGCATCGTTGACCACGTGCTCGCGGATCGCCTTCAGGCGCGCCGCCGGCGGGATGTATTCGCCCGCGCCGAACAGCAGCTTGCCGTTGCGCTCGATGTGGAAGTAATAGGTCGGGCCGGCGCCATCGCTCGGCTTGCGCTTGTTGTTGGGCGCGATCCCGGCCGCGAAATGGGTTTTATACGGCGTCTTGTCCTTGGCGAAGCGGGTATCGCGCTGGAAGCGGAACACCGCCTTCTTCGGATCGCAGGCGGCGATCGCCTTGTCGAACTTCGCCATCTCACGGATCAGTTCGGCCACCATCTCGACGAATTCGGTGCGCAGGATGTCATAGCGCGGCTTGTTCCACAGGAACCAGGGGCGGTTGTTGTTTTCGCTGAGTTCGTTCAGGTATTGCGTCAGGTCACGCAGATGCATGGAGGGTCCAACAAAAGGAAAGGGATTTAGGGAATCTGGCGCGGGCGGCGGCCCACCGTCACGCCGAGCGTGGCCTCGCGGCTCTTGCGCAGGATGGTCATCTGGGCCTTGCTGCCGGGCTCGAGCTGGGCGATCAGGTTGAGCATGTCGTTGGTCGATCCCACCTTCTTGCCGCCCACCGCCACCAGGATGTCGCCCGGGCGGATGCCGGCGCGGTCGGCCGGCCCGCCGCGCACCACGCCGGCGATGATCGCGCCGCTCGAGCGCGCCAGGCCGAAGCTGTCGGCCAGCTCGGGCGTGATGTCCTGGGACTCGATGCCGATCCAGCCGCGCACCACCTGGCCATGCTTGACGATGGAATCGAGCACGGTCTTGGCGGTGGAGACGGGAATGGCGAAGCCGATGCCGACCGAGCCGCCGGTCTGCGAATAGATCGCGGAATTGATGCCCAGCAGGTGGCCATTGGTGTCGACCAGGGCCCCGCCCGAGTTGCCGAAGTTGATCGCGGCGTCGGTCTGGATGAAGTTCTCGAAGTGGTTGATGTGCAGGTTGTTGCGCCCCAGCGCCGAAATGATGCCCAAGGTGACGGTCTGGCCTACCCCGAACGGGTTGCCGATCGCCAGCACCACATCGCCCACGCGCGCCTGCTCGGGGTCGCCCAGCACCATCACCGGCAGGTCGCGCGCGGCGATGCGGATCACGGCCAGGTCGGTTTCCGGATCCAGGCCGACGATGCGCGCGGCCACCTTGCGGCCGTCCGCCAGGCCGACTTCGATGGCGTCGGCGCCTTCCACCACGTGGTTATTGGTCAGGATGGTGCCGTCGGCGCTGACGATCACCCCCGAGCCGAGGCTGGCCAGCTGCTCTTCGGGCGGCATGCGGTCGCCGAAGAAGCGGCGGAAGAAGGGATCCTTCAGCAGCGGATGGGTCTGGCGCGTGGCCTTGCTGGTGAAGATATTGACCACGGTGGGCATGGCCCGGGCCGCGGCGTCGCGGTAGCTGCCGCCCGGCGCGCGCGGCGGCGCCTGCAGCATGGGCACGGAGTTTCCGGGACTGCCGACGCTGACCTGCTCGGGCTTGCCCTCCAGCCATTCGGGCTTGAGGGCGGCCACGACGACATAGACAGCGAGCGCGACGGTGACCGCCTGGGCGAACAGCATCCACAGGCGCTTCAGGGCGCCGGGTTGCTCTACTACCGGGAAGTCGCCGTCTTTCATGCTCGCTAGCGCTTCAGGGAATCGCGGATCTCGCGCAGCAGCACGACTTCTTCCGCGACTGCCGCCGCTTCCGGCGTGACCGGGCCGCGCAGGCGGTTGATCATCTTGATCATCTGGAAGATGACGAAGGCCAGGATGATAAAGTTGAGCAATATAGTCAGGAAGTTACCATAAGCCAACACTGCACCTGCCTTCTTGGCCTCGGCCAGTGGTAAGTTATAGGCTTGTCCATTGAGCGGAAGGTAGTAACTGGCGAAATCGAGGCCGCCGAACAGCTTGCTGATCGGTGGCATGATGATGTCCTGCACCAGCGAATCGACGATCTTGCTGAAGGCCGCGCCGATGATCACACCGACGGCCAGGTCGACCACATTACCGCGCATTGCAAACGTCTTGAACTCTTTCAGCATCGACATTGGAGGCTCCTTATTGTTGTTGGGACAAGCGTTTCCATCATACCGCATGCATTTGACGAACGGATGTCATGCCCCGTTGTCATAGTGCGGCTGGCACGGGCGTTTCGTGAAACTGTGTACCGTTGATAATTTTTTTCCAATCGGTATTGCCATTCACATATAATTTTGTGTTGCTGGAAGCTCTTTATTGATTCTTTAGTTTCGTATTTTCACGGAGTGGGGTTGGTATGAGTAATGAGAAGCAGGTCGATTCAGGCCGCCGAGGTTTGCTGGTCGCCACATGTGCGGCTGGCGGCGTAGTTGGTGTATCCACGGCGGGAGCCCTGGTGAGCACCTTCCAGCCATCCGAACGCGCGAAAGCGGCGGGTGCGCCGGTCGAAGTCGATATTTCCGACGTCAAGCCGGGTGAAATGAAGGTGGTCGAATGGCGCGGCAAGCCGGTCTGGATCCTGCGCCGCACTCCGGAAATGATGGCCACCCTGACCAAGGTCGAAGGCGAGCTCGCCGATCCGGCCTCCGACAAAGTGTTCCAGCTGCCGATGCCGGAATACGCCAAGAATTCCCACCGCTCGCGCGCCGAGCACAAGGAAGTGCTGGTGACCGTGGGCATCTGCTCGCACCTGGGCTGCTCGCCCTCGTCGCGCCTGGCCTCCGGCCCGCAGCCGAACCTGCCGGACGACTGGCCTGGCGGCTTCCTCTGCCCCTGCCACGGTTCGACCTTCGACCTGTCGGCACGCGTGTTCCAGAACAAGCCGGCGCCGACCAACATGGACGTGCCGCCGTACATGTACCTCTCCGATAACAAGCTGATCATCGGCAAAGACGAGAAAGGCGAGGCATAAAAAT
This sequence comes from Massilia sp. ZL223, assembly GCF_018119395.1. Classification (GTDB taxonomy): domain Bacteria; phylum Pseudomonadota; class Gammaproteobacteria; order Burkholderiales; family Burkholderiaceae_D; genus Telluria. The sequence goes on along the minus strand of NZ_JAGPWD010000024.1, from coordinate 26,983 downwards.
GGCATTCAAGGAGACAAAGCTTCCCGCAAACGCACCGGCCGGTCACAAGGCGCTGGCCTGGGTGGACGACCGCTTCCCGCTGTCGAAGCTGTGGAACGACCAGTGGGGCAAGTACTACGCCCCCAAGAATTTCAATACCTGGTATCTGTTCGGCTCGCTGGCCATGCTGGTGCTGGTGCTGCAGATCGTCACCGGCATCTTCCTGACCATGCACTACAAGCCCGACGCCAACCTGGCGTTCGGCTCGGTCGAATACATCATGCGTGAAGTCCCTTGGGGCTGGCTGGTGCGCTACATGCACTCGACCGGCGCCTCGGCCTTCTTCATCGTGGTCTACCTGCACATGGCGCGCGCCCTGATGTACGGTTCCTACCGCAAGCCGCGCGAACTGATCTGGCTGTTCGGCTTCGCGATCTTCCTGTGCCTGATGGCGGAAGCCTTCTTCGGCTACCTGCTCCCATGGGGTCAGATGTCGTACTGGGGCGCCCAGGTGATCGTCAACCTGTTCGGTGCGATCCCGGTCATCGGCCCGGACCTGTCGCTGTGGATCCGCGGCGACTACGTGGTCTCGGATGCGACCCTGAACCGCTTCTTCGCCTTCCACGTCATCGCCCTGCCGCTGGTGCTGCTGGGCCTGGTGGCCGCCCACCTGATCGCGCTGCACGAAGTCGGCTCGAACAACCCGGACGGTATCGAAGTGAAGGAAAACCTGGGCCCGGACGGCCATCCGGTGGACGCGATCCCGTCGCACCCCTACTACACCGTCAAGGACATCTACGGCGTGTCGGTATTCCTGCTGCTGTTCTCGGCCGTGGTGTTCTTCGCGCCTGAAATGGGCGGCTACTTCCTGGAATACAACAACTTCCTGCCGGCCGACTCGATGAAGACCCCGCCGCACATCGCGCCGACCTGGTACTTCACGCCGTTCTACTCGGTGCTGCGCGCCACGACCGCCGACTTCATGTACGTCCTGATGGCCGCGATCGCCGCCTACGTCGTGTTCATCTGGCTCAAGTCGCGCCTGGCCTACCGCACCAAGATCGCCATCGCCGTGATCGGCCTGGTGCTGGTCATCGGCATGCTCCCGCAGGTGCTGGAAGCGAAGTTCTGGGGCGTGGTGCTGTTCGGTTCCTCGGTCGTGATCCTGGCCTTCCTGCCGTGGCTCGACCACTCGCCGGCCAAGTCGCTGCGCTACCGCCCGAGCTGGCACAGCACCCTGTACGTGATCTTCGCGATCGTCTTCGTGACCCTGGGCTACCTCGGCACCCAGCTGCCGACCCCGGCCTTCACGCTCATCTCGCAGATCTGCACGCTGGCCTACTTTGCGTTCTTCCTGCTGATGCCCTGGTGGAGCACCATGGGCGCTTTCAAGCCGGTGCCTACCCGCCTCACCTATGAAGCGCACTGATCGACATCAAGAGCACAAGGACATCACATGAAATTTGCGAAGAAAATGATGGCGGTCCTGGCCCTGGTGCCGGGACTGGTATTCGCCGCGGAAGGCGGCTTCCCGCTGGAACGCGCGCCTGAGCGACACGACCTGGCCTCGCTGCAGAACGGCGCCAAGCTGTTTATCAACTACTGCCTGAACTGCCACTCGGCCTCGGCGATGCGCTACAACCGCCTGCGCGACCTGGGCCTGAGCGAAGAGCAGATCAAGAACAACCTGCTGTTCTCGCAGGACAAGGTGGGCGGCATGATGACGACGGCGATGCGTCCGGACGATGCGAAAGCCTGGTTCGGCGCGGTGCCGCCGGACCTGTCGGTGATCGCGCGCGCCAAGTCCTCGCCGGCCGGCACGGGCGCCGACTACCTGTACACCTACCTGCGCACCTTCTACAGGGACGACACCCGCCCGACCGGCTGGAACAACATGGTGGTGCCGAACGTGGCGATGCCGCATGCGATGTGGCAACTCCAAGGTGTGCGCACGGCCAAGTTCGTCGAAGAAAAAGACCCGCATGATCACAGCAAGACGATCCACAAGTTCGCGGGCTTCGAGCAGGTGGCGCCGGGCGAGCTGAACAAGCGCGACTTCGACGCCGCGACCGCCGACCTGGTGGCCTACCTGGGCTGGATGGCCGAACCGGCCCAGGAACAGCGCAAACGCCTGGGCGTGATCGTGCTGCTGTTCATGTCGGTCTTCGCTTTCCTGGCCTGGCGTTTGAAGGCATCGTACTGGAAAGAAGTGAAGTAATTCGCTTTCATTGCCCGGTTGGCTATAATACGGGCAATCATTTTTCGGGGTGAGACGCTTGGCGCTTCACCCCTTTGTTTCTTAAGGAACTATAAACCATGATGGTTCTCTACTCCGGCACCACGTGCCCGTTCTCCCAACGCTGCCGCCTGGTCCTGTTCGAAAAGGGCATGGACTTCGAGGTGCGCGACGTCGACCTGTTCAACAAGCCGGAAGACATCTCGACCATGAACCCCTACGGCCAGGTGCCGATCCTGGTCGAGCGCGAACTCATCCTGTACGAATCGAACATCATCAACGAGTACATCGACGAGCGTTTCCCGCACCCGCAGCTGATGCCGGCCGATCCGCTGATGCGCGCCCGTGCCCGCCTGATGCTGTTCAACTTCGAAAAGGAACTGTTCGTCCACGTGCACACGCTGGAAAGCGAGCGCAACAAGGCCAACGACAAGAACCACGACAAGGCCCGTGCGGAGATCCGCGACCGCCTGACCACCCTGGCGCCGCTGTTCCTGAAGAACAAGTACATGCTGGGCGACGAGTTCTCGATGCTGGACGTCGCCATCGCTCCGCTGCTGTGGCGCCTGGACCACTACGGCATCGAGCTGTCGAAGACCGCGGCCCCGCTGATGAAGTACGCCGAGCGTATCTTCTCGCGTCCGGCCTACATCGAGGCGCTGACCCCGTCCGAGAAGGTGATGCGCCGCTGATCGGCGTAGCGGGAGGCGTGCACTTGCGTGCAGTCCTCCCGCGTCCCTCGCCCGATACGCGCTGGAAAGTCGGACGCCTCATGGGGAATCCGCTACACTGGACGCGCAGGCATACGTATTCTTTTGATAACACAACAATGGCAGAGATCTCCACCAAACCCTATCTGTTGCGCGCCATCTATGAATGGTGCACCGACAGCGGCTATACGCCTTACCTCGCGGTCAAGGTCGATTCCGCCACGACGGTGCCGATGGAATACGTGCGCAAGGGCGAGATCATCCTGAACATCAGCTACGGCGCCACGTCGGGGCTGAAGATGGACAACGACGCCATCCATTTCCGCGCGCGCTTCAACGGCGTGTCGCGCGAGCTCTATATCCCGGTGCAGAACGTGCTGGCGATTTACGCGAACGAGAATGGCCAGGGCATGGCCTTCGAAGTGAACGTGACGGCGTCGGAGATACCGGCGCCCGCGCCCGCCGAGGCGGCCAGCGCCTCGCCTTCGCTGTCGGCGGTGCCGAACGGCAGCGAGCCTGCCGCTGCGCCGGAACCGGCCACCACCGGACCAGGGGACGACAACGATCCGCCCAAGAAAGGCGGACGTCCGACGCTGACGCGCATCAAATAAGGGTATAATTGTTGCCCTAACGATCACATGATCGTGAGCCGACTTAGCTCATCAGGTAGAGCAGTTGATTTGTAATCATCAGGTGGCGGGTTCGAGTCCTGCAGTCGGCACCAGATTCACGCATTAGCCCAGTCAGGATGACTGGGCTTTTTGCTTGATGGCTCCCAAGCAGCCTGCAACCAGTCCATCCACAGCCGCGACTGTTATTCCGGGCGACCTTTTTTGTCTTTATCGATTTCCTGCATTCGCCGGTGAATGAATTCGGCGGGACTCTCATTTTCCGTAACGGCAGTGTCTCGTCGTTTCGGCCGGGTCAAGTCCTCGATTTGCTTGCGCAGGCGCTGCGCCCGTTCCAAGCGCTGCGCCTCTCCTGAATCTGTCATGGCATACCTCCGCGATCGAGTTCAGGAATCAGTATAGTTCACGGGCGGCCTAACAACTGATTGATCTGGCTTCTGAATAACTGGGCTTTCGCGGTACACGAGCGGACGACATCATCGCTTTCGCCGGAAGCCATCAAAGCCATTGCCGCAGGCAACTGCCGGCTCTTGTGCGCTTCGGGCGTTCTTGCGTAAATCGCGCTGCGGATGCTGCCGTCCCGGGCGGAAAGGCGCCCGAGCGAGCGGAAGGCGGGTTCGTTATCAAAATAGACTTGCTGGAACCACTCGTCGGTGACAGGGTCGTGCCAGCTGATGTAGCCGCCCTTGAGCACTTGACGCGGCGCTTCGATGGCGCCGGTCCAGCTATATCGAACGCCAGCGACCGCGATGGGATCGAAATAGCTTGGCGTATAAAAGTCCGAGACGGTCACGCCATTGATCGTGTAGCCATAGGCAACAGCTTCCGATGGATCGCAGACTTCCACCAGAAAGTTCACGCGACCTTGCCCCGGCATCGGCGACGGCCCTGCTTTCACCCGGTTGCCAAACGGATCGCACAGCATCTCCAGCACTTCATGACTTGCTGTCAGGGACCAGCCGCTGGAATGCTGGACGAGGGCGAACGGTTGGCCATCTTGATCGAGATGGATGCCGGCAGCATTGGGGACATCGATATCGTCACGGATGATCACGGGCCAATAATCGATTGGAACGTCTTCGAGGCGCTCGAAGGCATCCACGGTCGCGTTGATTTCCCATACTCGGCTCAGATGGCTTTGCACCTGGCGTTGCAGCGCCGCGCTCACGCGGGCAACCTCCCCCATTCGAACGGACGGGGAGTCCGAGACCATTGCAATATGCTTGAGGAGCTCGCTTGTGTTCATGGGTTCTCCACCATGCGGATGAATAGGATAGGGATGCAAGGGGCATTTCTAAGAGCGCCTAACAAAACCATCAGGGCAAGGCGCAGCGTCGAAGACAGTACTCTAGTACGGCAAGACGCTGCAACGCAGCCATGAGGGTTTTGTTAGGCGCTCTAAATCCCAGCCTTATCGGCTCAGGCGGATACAGCCACCATCCGCCTCTCAAGCGAACATGCCTGCGGCCACATGCATCTCCCACTGCCGGAACATCCAGAAGGAGTAGTAGCGAAACCGCAGGCGCCACGCGATCGCTTCAATCTCTCACGCGATCTTGGCGGCTTTGCAGCCTTTCCTGATCTGGGCCGTTTCGATGGCTTCGACTTCCCCCTTGAGCTTGGCGACATCCGCCGCATGATCGCCGGTCAGCTTGCTCGCAGGGACGAGCGCAAGGAAGACCGTCGCCGCATCCATGTTTGCTTTCGAATCCTGCATGGCGGAGACTTTTTGCAGCCCGGCCCGTGCATCGCTCAGGTAAGTCGACAGTTGAGCACAGTCGTTGGCGCTGTACTTCTCATGCGAGACATACGAGGCCGCAATACTCTCGGGCCTGCTTGCGCAAGCGGATAACATGGCAAGGCTTAGCACCGCAACACACACATTTTTCATTTGACACCCCTAGTTATTTTGTTGGATCAATTTCGGGCCGACCAAGTTTTTGCTGCAAAGCAGCACAGTCAAGCAACTTATGGTGATAACGCTGTTGTAGCAAGTATTGGTGGCGAACCGCACCTCTTCCCACAGCCTTTTGTCGTCGCATTGAAAGCCCTGGAATAGATTTGCTCCTAATAGCAAAAACAATGCCAATTGCATAAGCCATTGATTCTTCGAAGAGCGCCGGTATTTTGTAACCATCTATGTAAGACATCCCGACATAAAATACATACTGAAAGTTACGTCGGTAAATCCTGGCATAGGTCTAGGCGAGAAACGCCCACCGGATGGGATGTCGATCCGCCTGCCACGATGGAAAATTTCCATCTTCATGCCCAAGCTGTGCCAAAATCCCCCACTGCAATATTTGTTTGACCACCATTTGACCCGATGCTATAGTCCGGTTTAAGCCAATGGTAACGTTTCCAACGTGCCGAAAAATAATGGCGGAGAACGGAGACACGATGGTCACAGTACGCACACTGGCTGCAGCCTGTGCCTGGCTATGTGCTATGGCATCCGCCGCATCCGCGCAGGCCGCTCCAGCGACTGCCCCGAAAGCCGAAGTCATCCACTGGTGGACCTCGGGCGGCGAATCCGCCGCCGTGAAGCAGGTCGCCCAGGCCTACCGCAATGCCGGCGGCGTCTGGATCGATACCGCGATCGCCGGCGGCGACCAGTCCCGCGCCGTCACCATCAACCGCATCGTCGGCGGCAACCCGCCCACCGCGGCCCAGTTCAACACCTCCAAGCAGTTCCTCGACGTGATCGAGCAGGACATGCTCAACAACGTCGATGGCGTCGCCCAGGCCCACGACTGGGACCGGATCCTTCCGTCCCCCATCATCGAGGTGATCAAGGTCCAGGGCCACTACTACGCGGTGCCGCTGAACATCCACATGCAGACCTGGTTCTGGTATTCGAAAGCCGCCTTCCAGAAGGCCGGCATCGCGAAGGAACCGGGCAGCATGCCCGAATTCTTCGCCGCCCTCGACAAGCTCAAGGCGGCCGGCATCATTCCCCTCGCCCACGGCGGCCAGTCCTGGCAGGAGACCATCCTGTTCTCGGCGGTGCTGGCCAACCTGGGCGGGCGCGAGATGTACCTGAAGGTGCTGCGCGACCGCGACCAGGCCACGCTCAATTCGGCCGCCTTCCGCCAGATCCTGCAGACCTTCAAGCGCCTGAAAAGCTACGTCGATCCGAATTCCCCGGGCCGCAACTGGAACGACGCCACCGCCATGGTCATCAGCGGCAAGGCCGGCTTCCAGATCATGGGCGACTGGGCCAAGGGCGAATTCACCAACGCCCGGCAGGTCGCCGGCCGGCACTACGGCTGCATCGCGGGCATGGGACCGGCCAGCCCCTATCTGATCCAGGGCGACGTGTTCGTGTTCCCCAAGACCAGCGACCCGGCCGCGCTGAAAGCCCAGCACCTGCTGGCCGGCGTGGTCGCCCAGCCCGAGCTGCAAGTCGGCTTCAGCAAGCTGAAAGGCTCGATCCCGGTGCGCAGCGACGTCGACGTGTCCTCGCTCGACCTGTGCGCGCAAAAGGGCATAGCCATCATCAAGGACCGTTCGCGCCAGCTCGGCGTCTCGGAGGTCTACCTGACCCCGGACCAGAACGGCGCCCTGCAGGATATCCTCACCGCCTACTGGAACATGAACATCGCGGTCGACAAGGTCCAGCGCAGCATCGCCAACGCCCTCAAATACTGACCGCCATGCTCGCTCGCCGCCTTTCCAAGCTGATCCCGCACGCCGCGCTGCTGCCGATGGCGCTGACGGTGCTGTTCGCCTACGTGGGCGCGGCGCTGTGGACCCTGCGCACCTCCTTCACCGCCGCGCGTACCTTCCCTTCCGAGAAGTGGATCGGCCTGGCACAGTACCTGCGCCTGTTCGACAACGAGCGCTGGCTGCTCTCGCTGAACAACCTCGCCGTCTACGGCGTGCTGTTCATCCTGGCCAGCATGCTGATCGGCTTCCTGCTGGCCGTGTTCATCGACCAGCACGTGCGCGGCGAAGGCCTGCTGCGCACGGTCTTCCTCTACCCCTATGCGATGTCCTTCATCGCCACCGGCCTGGTATGGCAATGGCTGCTCACGCCCGGCAACGGCATCGAAGGCGCGGTCCGGCAGCTCGGTTTCCCGGGCTTTCGCCTGGAGTGGATCATCGACCAGGACATGGCGGTCTACACCATCGTCGTCGCCACCGTCTGGCAAGCCGCGGGCCTGGTGATGGCGCTGATGCTGGCCGGCCTGCGCGGCATCGATCCGGAGATCTGGAAGGCGGCGCGCCTGGACGGCATTCCGCCCTGGCGCGTGTACGTGTCGATCGTGCTGCCGATGCTGGGCCCGACCATCGCCACCGTCTTCCTGCTGCTGTCGACCGCCGTGGTCAAGCTCTACGACGCCGTGGTCGCCATGACCCAGGGCGGTCCCGGCATCGCCAGCGAGGTGCCGGCCAAGTTCATCATGGACCACCTGTTCCTGCGCTCGAATATCGGCCTGGCCTCGGCCGGCGCGGTGACGATGCTGATCCCGGTGCTGGCCGTGCTGGCGCCATATGCCTACGCTCGCTCGAGGAGACGGCACGCATGAGCCAATCCACCGTACACGCGATGGCGCCTGCCCTGCCCGCCTCCCTCGATCAGACACGGCCCCGCAAGCGCCGCCGCCTGAACGCCGCACGCATCGGCGTCTACGCTTTCCTGTTCGGCGCCGCGCTGTTCTTCCTGCTGCCGCTGTACGTGATGATCACCACCTCGTTCAAGACCATGGACGAGATCCGCATGGGCAGCGTACTGGCCCTGCCGGTCCAGCTGACCCTCGACCCGTGGCGCAGCGCCTGGGGCCAGGTCGGCGCCGGCTTCTGGAACTCGGTCGCGATCACCCTGCCCAGCACCGTGCTGCCGATCCTGCTCGGCGCCGTCAACGGCTACGCCCTGTCGTTCTGGCGCCCGCGCTTCGCCAAGCTGCTGTTCGGCGTGCTGATGGCCGGCGCCTTCATCCCGGTGCAGGTGATGATCTATCCGCTGGTGTGGATGATGGCCAAGGCCGGCCTGTTCGGATCGCTCCCCGCCATCGTGCTGGTACACTGCATCTTCGGCATGCCGGTGATGACCCTCCTGTTCCGCAACTACTACGCTTCCGTGCCGCACGAGCTGTTCCAGGCCGCGCGCATCGACGGCGGCGGCTTCTGGCGCATCTTCGCCCAAGTGATGCTGCCGATGTCGCTGCCCATCATCGTGGTGGCCGCCATCATGCAGGTGACCGGCGTGTGGAACGACTACATCCTGGGCCTGGTGTTCGCCGGCCGCGACAACCTGCCGATGACGGTCCAGCTCAACAACGTGATCAACACCACCACCGGCACGCGCCTGTACAACGTGAACATGGCGGCGACCATCCTGACGGCGGCGCTGCCGCTGGCGATCTACTTCATCTCCGGACGCTGGTTCGTGCGCGGCATCGCCGCCGGCGCCGTGAAAGGCTGAACCCATGTCGAATGTCCATCTGCGCAAACTGTGCATCACCCGCGGCGGCAACGAGATCATCCGCGATCTCGACCTGCAGGTGGAGCCGGGCGAGTTCCTGGTGCTGCTCGGGCCTTCCGGCTGCGGCAAGTCCACCCTGCTGCACAGCATCGCCGGCCTGATCGACCTGTCCGGCGGCGCCATCGAGATCGGCGGACGCGACATGAGCGACGCCGATCCGAGCGAGCGCGGGATCGGCATGGTGTTCCAGTCCTATGCGCTGTACCCGACCATGACGGTCGAGAAGAACATGTCCTTCGGCCTGCGCATCTCGGGTGCGCCCAAGGCCGAGATCCAGCGCCGCGTGCAGCGCGCCGCCGCGATGCTGCAGCTGGATGCGCTGCTGGACCGCAAGCCGTCCCAGCTCTCGGGCGGCCAGCGCCAGCGCGTGGCGATCGGCCGCGCCCTGGTGCGCGAGGCCGGCGTCTACCTGTTCGACGAGCCGCTGTCGAACCTGGACGCCAAGCTGCGCACCGAACTGCGCCGCGAATTGAAAATGCTGCACCAGGCACTGGGCTCGACCATGATCTACGTGACCCATGACCAGGCCGAGGCGATGACCCTGGCCACCCGCATCGTGGTGATGCAGGGCGGCCGCATCCAGCAGATCGGCAGCCCGTGCGAGGTCTACGAGCGTCCCGCCAACCGCTTCGTGGCGGGCTTCCTGGGTTCGCCGTCGATGAACTTCGTCGAGGGCGAGGTCGACATCCACGGCTGCTTCCACGCCGGCGCGCTCACGGTAGGCCTGGCGGACAGCGGCGCGCTGCCGGGCGCGGCGACCCTGGGCGCGCGTCCCGAGCACCTGCAGCTGCGCGACGACGGTCCGCTCGAAGCCCTGGTCACCCTGGTGGAACCGATGGGGAACCACCAGGTGGTCTGGCTCGATTGCGGCGGCCACGCCTTGTCTGCGCTGGTGCACGAGCCGCGTCCCATGGAGGCCGGCCAGCGGGTGCGCTTCGCGATCGACGCGAAGCGGGTATCGCTGTTCGACCCGGCCAGCGGCCGGAGTCTGTCGTGACGAGTGCCACGGGAATCAAGATGCAGTATGCTTCGGTGTTGTTCGAATAACTAACAGGAATCCAGCAGTGGCGACTATCAAGGATGTAGCGCGTCTCGCCGGGGTGGGCCTCGGCACCGCATCGCGCGTGGTCAGCGGCAAGGGCTCGGTGTCCCCGGCCACGCTGGAGCGCGTGCGCAAGGCGATCGACGAACTGGGCTTCCGCCCTTCGCACGCCGCGCGCGCCCTGCTGTCGGGCACCAGCCGCATGATCGGCGTCTACATCCCGGTCCTGACCGGCACCTTCTATACCCCCATCCTGCAGATCATCGACACCGAGCTGCGCGCAGCCGGCCTGCACATGGTGGTGGCCTTCGGCGTCGGCCTGGGCGACGCGCGCCGCCAGGCGATGGAAGGCATCGAGTTCCTGATCGAGCGCGGCTGCGACGGCCTGATCATGATGACCAGCGCCCTCACCGACGAGGACATCGCTTCGCTCGGCGTCAAGCAGTACCAGCTGGTGGCCCTGAACAACAAATTCGCCAATATCCCCGAGCAGTGCTTCACGGTCGACCACACCCAGGGCGGACGCCTGGCCGCGCGCGCCCTGCTCGACTACAAGCACCGCGACATCGCCATCATCGCCGGCCCGACCGCGCTGGCCGACAACGTGGCCCGTATCGATGGCTTCATGCACGAACTGGCCGGCGAAGGCATCGACACCAGCAAGATCTGGATCGCCGAGAGCGACTTCTCGCCCGCCGGCGGCTGGGCCGCGGCCAAGGAGCTGATCGAATCCGGCACGCCCTGCAGCGCGCTGTTCTGCGCCAACGACGAAATGGCGGTCGGCGCCCTGTCCTATTTCCAGGAGGCCGGCATCAGCGTGCCGCGCGACCTGTCGGTGATCGGCTACGACGACACCGAAAGCGCCGCTTTCTCGGCGCCGCGCCTGACCTCCGTGCACATGCCCTGGCGCGAAATGACCCTGAACGGCCTGAACATGCTGCTGAACCGCTGCTACGACTTGCAGCGCCCCGTGTCGCGCACCTTCCCGGTCAGCGTCACCCTGCGCGCCTCGCTGGCCCAGGCACCAGCCACCCGAAAGAAGAAATCATGAGGCATGCTCCGGGTGCGAACCCGGTGGCCGCCTGCCGGCCATTTTTTTTATCGCCGGATTGGAAAGCTTTCCATTAGAATAGCCGAACAACGTTTTTATTTGACGCGAGACCATGACCACTGCCAACCGCCCCGAGCCTGCCGCACCAGCGCGTAGCGACTTCGCCTCCGACTTCCTGTGGGGCTGCGCCACATCGTCCTACCAGATCGAGGGCGCCGGCTCGGTCGACGGCCGCGTCGAATCGATCTGGGACCGCTTCGCCGCCACCCCTGGCAAGGTGCGCGACGGCTCCAGCGGCGCGGTCGCCTGCGACCATTACCACCGCTGGCCGGAAGACTTCGACATCGGGCGCGACATGGGCCTGAACGCCTACCGCTTCTCGATCGCCTGGCCGCGCATCTTCGGCGAGGCAGGCGGCCAGCCGAACCAGAAAGGCCTGGACTTCTACTCGCGCCTGGTGGACGGCATGCTGGAGCGCGGCCTGCAGCCCTGGGCCACGCTCTACCACTGGGACCTGCCGCAGTATCTGCAGGACCGCGGCGGCTGGGCCAATCGCGAGACGGTGGATGCTTTCCTGGAATTCGCGGACGTGATGACGCGCCGCCTGGGCGAGCGCGTCAAGCACTGGATCACCCATAACGAGCCCTGGTGCACCGCCATCATCGGCAACTTCGAAGGCTGGCATGCGCCGGGCCTGACCGACTTCAAGACCGCGCTCCAGGTCGCGCACCACGTCCTGGTTTCGCATGGAAAGGCGGTGCCGCTGATCCGCGCCAACGTGCCCGATGCCCAGGTCGGCATCGCCCTCAGCCTGCATCCGCTGCGCGCCGCCAGCAGCAAGCCGGAAGACCTGGCCGCGATGGAGCGCCACGACGGCCTGCGCTACCGCTGGTTCCTCGATCCGCTGCACGGCCGCGGCTACCCGCAGGCCACCCTGGACGCCATCGGCGATGCCGCGCCAACTATCCTGCCGGGCGACATGGAGGCGATCGCCGTCGATACCGACTTCCTGGGTGTGAACTACTACTTCCCCGAGACCATCGCCCACGCACCGGGCCACGCGCCGCTGGACGCCGAGGTGCTGCCGCCAGGCGAAGTCGAGACCACCGCGATGGGCTGGGAAGTGGCGCCGCAGGGACTGGCCGAGCTCCTGCTGCGCATCGAGAAGGATTACCACCCGGGGCCGATCTACATCACCGAGAACGGTTCCTGCTACGAAGACAGCGTGGATGCAGGCGGCGAGATCGACGACGTCGGCCGCCGCCACTACCTGATGCGCCACCTGGCCAGCTTGCGGGCCGCGATCGCCGACGGCGTGCCGGTCAAGGGCTATTTCGCCTGGAGCCTGCTCGACAACTTCGAATGGGCGGAAGGCTACCTGCGCCGCTTCGGCCTGACCCACATCGACTACGACACCCAGCAGCGCACGCTGAAGGGCAGCGGCAAGTGGTACCGCTCCTTCCTGCGCCAGGAATAACCTCGACGAGACCTCCCATGACACTCAAGCTCCGTTCCCTCGTGCTGGCGTTGGCCGCCACCCTTCCCCTCCACGCCGGGGCCGCGGCCGACTGGCCGAAGATCGCCAGCGCCGTCAAGCCGGACGCCGCGCTCGAGAAGCGCGTCGCCGGGATCGTCGCCAGGATGACCCTGGCGCAGAAGATCGGCCAGATGACCCAGCCGGAGATCAAGACCGCGACGCCAGCGGACGTCACCCGCTACTACCTCGGCTCCGTGCTGAACGGCGGCGGCAGCTGGCCGAACGGGAACAAGCATGCGACCGCCAAGGAGTGGCTGGCGCTGGCCCAGGCCTACCATGAGGCCTCGATGCAGACCGACATGGCGGTCAAGGTGCCGGTGATCTGGGGTACGGATGCGGTCCACGGCCACAACAACGTGCCGGGCGCGACCCTGTTCCCGCATAACATCGGCCTGGGCGCGGCGCGCAATCCGGCGCTCGTGCGCGAAATCGGCGCCGCCACGGCGAAAGCGGTGCGCGCCACCGGCATCGCCTGGGTATTCGGCCCGACCCTGGCCGTCGTGCGCGATGACCGCTGGGGCCGCACTTACGAGAGCTATGCCGAGGACCCGGCGGTCGTGAAGAGCTATGCCGGCGAATACGTGCGCGGCATGCAAGGCGCCTTCAAGGACGCCAACACCGTCGCCACTGCCAAGCACTTCATCGGCGACGGCGGCACCGAGCACGGCAAGGACCGCGGCGTGACCAGGGTCAGCGAAGCGGAGCTGCTCGGCATCCACGGCCAGGGCTACCTGACCGCGCTGGGCGCCGGCGCGCAGACCGTGATGGCCTCTTTCAACAGCTGGCTTGATCCCGCCACCGGCAAGGAACACGGCAAGCTCCACGGCAGCAAGGTGGCGCTGACCGATATCCTGAAGAACAAGATGGGCTTCGACGGCTTCGTGGTCAGCGACTGGAACGGCATCGGCGAAGTGGCCGGCTGCCGCAACGACAGTTGCCCGCAGGCGATCAATGCCGGCATCGACATGATCATGGTGCCGGATGACTGGAAGGCCTTCATCGCCAACACCATCAAGCAGGTGGAAAGCGGCGAGATCCCGATGGCGCGCATCGACGACGCCGTCACCCGCATCCTGCGCGTCAAGCTGCGCGCCGGCCTGTTCGGCAAGAGCCCGGCGCAGAACGCCTACGCCGGCAAGGAAGACGCCATGCTGGCGCGCGACCTGGCGCGCCAGGCGGTGCGCGAGTCGCTGGTGCTGCTCAAGAACGAAGGACCGCCCCTGCCGCTGGCACGCGGCAAGAAGATCCTGGTGGTGGGCAAGAGCGCGGACGACCTGTCGAACCAGTCCGGCGGCTGGTCGCTGACCTGGCAGGGAACGGCCAATACCAACGCCGACTTCAAGCATGCCGACACCATCCTGGCCGGCATCCGCGCCGCGGCCGGCAGCGCCAATGTGACCTACAGCCTGGATGCGACGGATGTCGACGTGTCCAGGTTCGATGCGGTGATCGCCGTGATCGGCGAGCGTCCCTACGCGGAAGGCGACGGCGACATCGGCCTGTCCGGCACCCTGCGCCACAGCGGCCGCTATCCCGAAGACCTGGCCGTGCTGCGCGCGGTGGCCGGCAAGGGCAAGCCGGTGATCACGGTGATGGTGTCCGGCCGTCCGTTGTACGCGAACGACCTGATCAACCTGTCGGATACCTTCATCGCGGCCTGGCTGCCGGGTTCCGAGGGCAAGGGCGTGTCCGATCTCCTCATCGCCGGCGTCAACAACTACGATTTCCGCGGCAAGCTGCCCTTCTCCTGGCCGAAGTCCGCCTGCCAGACCCGTCTGAACGTGGGCGACCAGGATTACGCGCCCCTGTTCGCCTATGGCTACGGCCTGAAGAAGGCGAACCGTTCGCGCCTGGGCAAGCTGGACGAGTCCGTGCCGGCCGGCGGCTGCGGCGTGAGCACTACCTATCCCGTCTTCAGCCAGGCGGACCGCGCCAGCTTCCCGCTGGCGATCCGCAGCGGCCAGGAGCGCACCGTGTTGGGCGCGGACCTGAACGCGAGCTTCGCGCTGCCGGGCATCACGGTCACGACCTCGCAGGTGAACACCCAGCAGGACGCCAAGCTGGTGAGCTGGACCGGCCCGGCCACGGTCGAGGCACGCGGCGCGCGTCCGATGGCGCTGCCGGCGGCGGCCAGCGAGAAGGCGGCGCTGCGCTTCGACACCATCGTCCAGGCGGCGCCGGCCGGCAAGGTGACGCTGGCGGTGCAGCAGGCCACGGTCGACGCCACGGCGCTGTTCAAGCGCCTGGCCGGCAAGGGCAAGCAGACAGTCAAAGTGCCGCTGGCCTGCTTCCAGGGGCTGGACCTGGCCAAGGTCGACACGCCCTTCAGCCTGAGCAGCGATGCGGCCTTCGCGGCGGCCTTCACCAATATCGAGATCGCGGGCGGCGCGGCAGCCGAGGCGGACGCCGTGCGCTGCGAGGAATTGCGATGAACGCACTACGGCTATTGGCCGATATCGGCGGCACCAACGCCCGCTTCGCGCTGGAATCCAGCGAGGGCATCGTCGACATCGAAGTGCTGGCCTGCGCCGCGCATCCGACGCTGGGCGAGGCCATGCGCGCCTACCTGGCGAATGCACGCGCGCGCGGCCTGGCGGTGGACACGGTGCGCCACGCGGCCATCGCGATCGCCAATCCGGTCGAGGGCGACGAGGTCAGGATGACCAACCACCACTGGAGCTTTTCGATCGAGGCCCTGCGCCGCGCGCAGGACCTGGAAACGCTGCTGGTGGTGAACGACTTCGCGGCGCTCGCCATGGCCTTGCCCCACCTGGCCCCGGACCAGCGCGAGCGCATCGGCGGCGGCGTCGAACTGGCCAAGCGGCCGATCGGCCTGATCGGCCCCGGCACCGGCCTGGGCGTATCGGGGGTGATCCCGGCCGGGAAGCGCTGGATCGCGCTGGCCGGCGAAGGCGGCCATGTCAGCTTCTCGCCGACCAACCGCGGCGAGGTGGCGATCCTGGAGGCCTTGTGGAGCGAGTACGGCCACGTCTCGGCGGAGCGCCTCCTGTCCGGCATGGGCCTGGAACTGATCCACTGGGCGCGCACGGGCAAGCGTATCGGCGCGCCCGAGATCACCCAGGCCGCACTGGACGGCAGCTCGAGCGACTGCGCAGGCACAGTGGAGACATTCTGCGCCATCCTGGGCAGCGTCGCGGGCAACGTCGCGCTGACCCTGGGCGCGACCGGCGGCATGTACATCGGCGGCGGCATCGTGCCGCGTCTCGGGCGCCTGTTCGCCGGTTCGGCCTTCCGCGCGCGCTTCGAAGACAAGGGACGCCTGGGCCCCTACCTGGCGCGCATCCCGACCTACCTGATCACCGAGCAGTACCCGGCGCTGCGCGGCGTGTCCGCCATGCTGTCGGACCGGCTCGCGGCCTAGCCATCACCACGGAGACCTCATGCACAACACCGCACCCAACCCGACGCTGGCGGCGGCCGCCGACGGGGAACACAATCCGCACACCGGCGCACTGGTGATCGTCACCATCCTGTTCTTCATGTGGGGCCTGCTCACGTCGCTGAACGACGTGTTGATTCCGCACCTGAAGTCGATCTACACCCTCACCTACCTGCAGGCGATGCTGGTGCAGTTCTGCTTCTTCGGCGCCTATTTCATCGTGTCGCTGCCGGCGGGCGCGCTGATCCGCCGCATCGGCTACCAGAATGGCGCCGTCACCGGCTTGATGATCGCGGCCGCGGGCTGCGCGCTGTTCTATCCGGCCTCGCAGGGCGGCTACGGCCTGTTCCTGTTCGCCTTCTTCGTGCTGGCCAGCGGCATCACCATCCTGCAGGTGGCGGCCAATCCCTACGTCACCGTGCTCGGACCGGCGCGCACCGCCTCCAGCCGACTGACCCTGACCCAGGCCTTCAATTCGCTCGGCACCACCGTGGCGCCGGCCCTGGGCGGCATCCTGATCCTGTCGGCCGCCACCCTCGGCGCCGACCAGCTGGCGGCCCTGAGCGGCGCCGAGCAGGCCGCGTACAAGGCCAGGGAAGCGGCGGCGGTGCAAGGTCCCTACCTGGGGCTGGCGGCAGCGCTGGCGATCCTGGCGGTGCTGTTCGCCGTGGCCCGGCTCCCGAAGATCAGCCACGACGACAGCACCGTCGCAGTGGACGGCAAGGGCGGCGCCATGGCCTACCGCCACCTGGTGCTGGGCGCGCTGGCGATCTTCCTGTACGTGGGCGCGGAAGTGAGCATCGGCAGCTTCCTGATCAACTTCCTGGGCGAGGGCCACATCGCGGGCCTGAGCCACGCCGACGGCGCCCAGTATGTCAGCCTGTACTGGGGCGGCGCGCTGGTGGGCCGCTTCATCGGCTTCGCCGTCATGCGCTACGTCAGCCCGGGCAAGACCCTGGCCGTGAATGCGCTGGGCGCCATCCTGCTGGTGCTGGCGGCGACCTTCGGCGAAGGCAAGCTGGCGATGTGGGCGATCCTGGCGGTCGGCCTGTGCAATTCGATCATGTTCCCGACCATCTTCAGCATGGCGCTGCACGGCCTGGGCAAGTTCACCGGCCAGGGTTCCGGCATCCTGTGCATGGCCATCGTGGGCGGCGCCGTGGTGCCCTTCGTGCAGGGCATGTTCGCGGACACCATCGGCCTGCAGCCTTCCTTCCTGGTGCCGGCCGCGTGCTACCTGTTCATCATGTATTTCGGGGTGAAGTACGCCAATCTGCATCGCTAGCGGGCGACCGCCTGAAAAAAGAAGCCCGCTTTCGCGGGCTTTCTTATTTCGGCGCCGCGCAGTAGCGTTCGACGTACTGCTGGTGGGTGGGTAATCCACTTACGGTCTTGTCGATCGAGCTCTTGATGGAACCGAGGAAGCGGGCCAGCTCCTCGTCGCCCATCAGGTCGGCCGCCTGGTGGTGCTGGAGCGGCATCACGCCCTGCCCCAGCAGCACCTGCACCCAGGAGTTCTCGGCGAACAGCTCGTTCGAGATGCGGAATACCCTTCCCGTCTCGCGGAACAGCGCGATCCGGTGGCGCAGGCTGGCGGGGATCTCCATGTTGCGCGCGTCGCGCCAGTAAGGCGTGTCGCTGCGGTTGGTCACGTGGTAGTGCAGGATGATGAAATCGCGGATATGCTCGATCTCGGTCCAGGCCTGCTTGTTGTACTCCGCCACGTCGGCCTGCGAGATGCCCTCGGTCGGGAACATCTGCATCAGACGGATGATGCCGCGCTGGATCAGGTGGATGCTGGTCGATTCGATCGGCTCCAGGAAGCCGCTCGCCAAACCGAGCGCCATGCAGTTGCCCTTCCAGACCTGCCTGCGCTGCCCCGGCTGGAACTTGATGACGCGCGGCTTCATCAGGGCTTCGCCCTCGACATTCTCCACCAGGGCCTGGATCGCCTGCTCCTGCTCGACATAGCGGCTGGAAAACACGATGCCGTTGCCGACCCGGTGCTGCAACGGGATGCGCCATTGCCAGCCAAAGCCGTGCGCGATCGCACGCGTGTAGGGCACGGCGTCGCCCACGGACATGGTCTGCATGGCCACCGCGCTGTCGTTGAACAGCCAGTGCGACCAGTCCTCGTACTCGACCTTCATGGCCTGGCCGATCAGGAGCGCGCGGAAGCCCGTGCAGTCGATGAACAGGTCGCCTTCGATGTCGGCGCCGGAATCGAGGGTGAGCGAGCGGATGTGGCCTGTGAGGGCGCTGGTGCTGACGTCGACGATCTTGCCTTCGATGCGCTGCACGCCGTGGCGCTCGCTGAACTTGCGCAGGAAGCGTGCGTAAGCGCTGGCGTCCAGGTGGTAGGCGTAGTTCATGCCGTCGTGCGGCAAGTGGGCGAAGCGCTTTTCCTGGGAGGCGCGCAGCTCCAGGCAGTAGTCGCCGTAGTCGCCGGCCAGGCCGCGCTCGCGGCCCTTGTGCCAGAAGTGCTGGAAGCCGGCGGTCCAGTGGTCGGTGCCGGTCAGGCCGAAGGAGTGGATATAGTCTTCCCTGACGTTACGCCAGTTCTCGAAGCTGATGCCCAGCTTGAAGGTGGCCTGGGTCGCGGCCATGAATTCCTGCTCGCTGATCTCGAGCAGCTTGTGGAAGTGGATCAGGGTCGGGATGGTGGCCTCTCCCACGCCCACGGTCCCGATCTCGTCCGATTCGATCAGCTTGATATCGAGGCGCTTGCCCAGCACCTTCGAGATGCAGGCGGCGGCCATCCAGCCCGCGGTGCCGCCGCCGGCGATGACGACCCGGCGTACCGGGCGCCGGGTAAGAGTGCTCTGTTCCACGGTCGGTCTCCTGTCAGCGGTTCATCCGCTTTAATAATTGGGTGCGGATGCCGCGGGTGGCGTCGTCGTCCAGGGGCGCCAGGATGCGGCGCGCGGCTTCCGGAATGTGGGCGGCGGTGTGCTCGCCGGCTTCGAACACGTAGTGGCGAAACAGCTCCTGCCAGGCCTTGCGCTGTTCGGGCGGAAGGTCGCGCACCGTCATCAGGGCGTGCATCAGGGCGTTGGTCGGCGTGTCCATGTAGTCCGGCGACTGGCGCCACCAGTAGTTGACCAGGACGTTGAAGCGGTCCAGCGCCTCGACGTGGTGCCACCACATGCTGGGGATGAACAGGGCGTCGCCCGGCTCCAGCTCGGCCACCAGCGCATGCTCGAGCGCCTGGGCGAAGCGCGGAAATTGTTCGTAATCGGGCCGGGCGAAATCGACCAGGCTGATGGCCTGCCCGGCCGGGGTGAAGTCGAGCGGGCCGATGTACAGGTTGTCCAGCTGGTCCGGCGGGAACAGGGTGAAGCGGCGGTGGCCGGCGGCCACGCAGGCCAGGTTGTCCGGCAGGTCGTAGTGGGCCGCGATGCGGGTGCGGTTGCCGATCCAGATGCTGGCCAGCGGATTGCGCGCGCCCAGGTCGACGTCGTTCTCGGCGCGGAAGCCCGGCAGGCAGGTGTCGATGGTGGTCGAGCCGACATAGATCGAGGGTGGCAGCTCGGTCGTGCGGTGCTTCTCCAGCTCCGCCAGCACGGTGTCGAGCCGCACCCGCACCGGATAGAAATTGAAGCCGCTCAGGTCTTCGTTGTAGAAGTAGCGGCCCTCGATCTCGGGCGCGCCCAGCATGGCGCCGACGGTGGCGTCACGGTAGAAGCGGCGCAGGTAGGCGCCGGCCGCCTGTTGCGACTCGCGCGCGGCGGCTACCGCCGGCCATTCGGCCACCAGGCCGCGCAGCAGCAGCGGCTCGGTGGACGCGAGGATTTCCTGGCCCAGGTCGCGCGGACGCAGGCCCGCGAGCTCGCGCACCCGCTTAGCGATGGGCAGCATCTGCCTTCATCCTGCGGTTCTTGCGGTCGACCAGGCTGCGGAAGTTCGACAGGGAGGCCAGCGCATAGTAGATCGGGGCCAGGTGGCCGGCCTGGTGCAGCTCGTGCAGGGCGGCGGCGCCCAGCGCGGCCAGGCGCTCCTCGTGGATGGTGTAGAAGCCGGACAGGCGGTTCTGCGAGCCGTCGTCGAGGGTGATGTCGAGCGCGAAGGTCTCCAGCAGCTCGTGCTTCACCAGCGCCCGCAGGAAGCCGGCTTCGGCTTGCATGCCGTGGTGGATGAAGGACAGCATGCCGTTGATGCGCTCCAGGTACTCGGTGCCGCCGCCGTGGGGCAGGAATACCGGCTCGCCCTCAAGCCGGCTTACGCGCGGGTTGTCCAGGTCCAGCTGGATCATCAGCTCGTCGCCATTGCGGCCGATCAGGAAAGGCTGGCGCGCCACCATCATGGGAATGACGGGCGCGTCCCAGCCGTCGGGACCGAGAAACAGGTTTTCGTTTTCCGTGAAGCCCATCAGCGCGATCGACTCGAACGGCACCTCGCCCTCGGTCTTGCGGAAGATGATCGGGTAGTCCGCCTGCAGCAGGCGGAATTCCTGGGCAAAGGTGAGAACCCAGGCCACGTCGTCGCCCAGGCCGGGGCGGTTGGCCGTGATAATGCGCAGGTCCTTGTGGTCGATATTGTTCAGCACGGAGATAGTGGGCATCGTGTTGTCTCTTTCGTTGTCGTTGTTGTCAGCGTGGCAGCCCGTGGCTGCGAATATGGTCGATCAGCGCGCGGTTGTCCGGCAGCGCCGGCAGCATGCGGCGCGTCAGGTTCGCCGCGTCGCGCAGGAAGCCGTCGGCGGCCGCGCCGTCTTCCATGCGCGGCGCCGGTCCCGGCGCGTGATGGAAGCCCATGCCATACAGGACGTACTGATAGCTCGCCGCCGGGAAGACTTCCTGGATGCGGTCGATATCGTAGCGCGAGGGCGGGCGGTGGCGCCACAGCAGCAGCAGGCTGGCCAGGCGCTCGGGAATGGTCTCGGCGCAGCGGTTGTCGCGCCAGTAGTCGCTGTCCTCGCGCCGGCTCAGCACATAGTGCAGCTTGAGGAAATCGATCACCCGCTCCCAGCGGTAGGTGAAGGTCGCGTTGAAGCGCCCGGCCGCGGCTTCCATCTGCTCGCGCGTGACCGGCATCCCGTCGGCCAGCATGGCGGCGGAGAGCTCCACCAGCGCCAGCGCTGACGCCTCCAGCGGTTCGATGAAGCCGGCGGACAGGCCGATGGCCACGCAATTGCGGTGCCAGAATTTCTCGCGGTAGCCGGGCTGGAAACTCAGCTTGCGCGGCGCGGGCAGGTCCTCGCCGGCGCCGCTGGCTTTCAGGTAGGCGCGCAATTCGCGCTCGGCCTGTTCGTCCGTGGTGTGCGCGCTCGAATATACATGGCCCACTCCGCGCCGGGACGGCAGGCCGATGTCCCAGATCCAGCCGGCGCTTTGGGCGGTGGAGGTGGTCTGCGACGCGATCGGCTCGTCCTCGCGCGCATAGGGCACCTGGACCGCGAGCGCGCTGTCGTTGAACAGCACGTGGCGCTGCGACAGGAAGGGGATGCCGTAGTGCTTCCCGAGCAGCATGGACTGCATGCCGGTGCAGTCGACGAACAAGTCGCCTTCCAGGTCGCCGTGAGCCCTGGTGTGCAGGGCGGCGATGTCGCCGTTGTCACGCGAACGGATGCCGGTGACGTGGTCCGGCACGTAGTGCACGCCCAGCTTTTCCAGGCAGTGGGTACGCAGGAACACGCCGAACTTGCCGGCGTCGAGATGGTAGCCGTAGTTGGCCACGGCCGCGAATTCCGGCGTCGTGGCCTGCTTGGGCGCGCGGCCGGCCACGCACAGGTGCGGCTGGTAGCTCACCAGGTCGGCGAAGGGCACATGCGCATGGCGCCGCTGCCATTGGCTTGCGATATCGGCCTCGCCGTAGCCCTGGGGCAGTACGAAGGGATGGAAGTAATAATCGTCGTCCGCGCCGCTGACCCAGCGGTTGAAGCGCGAGCCCTGCTTGAAGGCGGCGTCGCAGGAGCGGAAAAAAGCGGTTTCGGACACGCCGGCCTCGCGCAGGGTGTCGCGCATGGTGGGCCAGGTGCCCTCGCCCACGCCGATCGGCGCGACGTCGGGCGATTCGATCAGGGTGATGCGCAGCCCGCCCTGCTCCAGCGTGCGGTAGCGCGCGGCGAGGACGGCGGCGGTCAGCCAGCCGGCCGAACCGCCGCCCACGATCACGATGTTCCTGATGGCGTTCGTCACCATGGTGGGTCCCGAAAAACAGATGGGGCAGTCTACCCCGAACGGGCCGCGGCGGGAATGCCCGCGGCCGTCATGCGTTCAGGCCTTCAGGTCAGAACTTGTAGCGCGCGGCCAGCATGTAGCGCGGTCCGGACTGTTCGACGAACAGCAAGGTCTGCTTGGTGCGGCCG
Organism: Massilia sp. ZL223; assembly: GCF_018119395.1. Classification (GTDB taxonomy): domain Bacteria; phylum Pseudomonadota; class Gammaproteobacteria; order Burkholderiales; family Burkholderiaceae_D; genus Telluria. The sequence goes on along the minus strand of NZ_JAGPWD010000024.1, from coordinate 4,604 downwards.
TGGATGCGCTTGATCTCGTCCGTGAGGTTGATGCCTTCGAACTGGATGGACAGGTTCTTCGTCAGGTTATAGCCGATGCTCAGGTCGAACTGGCCGTAGGCCTCGACATAGTTCGGATTCGGCCCCGATCCGTCGAAGGTCCCCGACAGGAACTCGTCGCGCCAGTTGTAGGCCGCGCGCACGTTCCACTTGTCGTTCTCGAAGATGCCGATCAGGTTGGCCGAGTCGCCCAGGCCCACCAGCGCGAACTGCTCGCCGATGCTCGCGTTGTTGTACTTCAGGCCGGAATGCACGTAGGTGTAGTTGGCCTGCACGCCGAAACCGCTGTTGCCGAACATGTGCAGCAGGTTGAATTCCAGGCCGCGGGCACGATCCTTCTTCTGGTTCGAGAACGAGTTGATGCGGAAGTCCGCGATCGGATCGCTGGCGGTGGCCGTGATGATGCCGGTCGGCGCGCCCGAAGCATCGTCCGCGCCGCGCACCACGCCCGGCTGGCCGGCGAAATTGCGCAGGATATAGCTGCGGATGCAGGTGGTGTCGCTGGTGGGGCAGCCGTTCTGCACCGCGGCGTTCCAGTAGGCGCCGCCGACCGGGGTGCGCACGCCGAAGGGCTGGGCGATGAACTGCGACTGGCCGGCGTAGTTGTCCAGGTGCTTGCGGAAGTGGTTGACCGAGAAGAAGCTCGACTTGGCGTAGTACCACTCGAAGGCGAGGTCGATGTTCTTGGCCTTGACCGGCTCCAGCGACGGGTTGCCCTGGGTGCCGGTGCCGCCTTCCACGCGCGCCAGCGAATTCAGGACCTGGCCGCCGGAGATCTGGTCATAGCGCGGACGCCCGATGGTCTCGCCATAGCTCAGGCGCGCCTTCATGTCCGGACGCAGGTCGACGTCGGCGTCGAAGCTCGGCAGCAGATGATGGTACTTGCCCTTGAGCGTGGTGAAGCCGCGTTCGCCGAACACCACCGGGAACTCGTTCTGCGAGACCCAGCTGATGGCGGTCGGCGTCTGCACCAGCGCGCTCGAGGTGACGTCGGTCTTCTCGTAGCGCAGGCCGATCGAGGTGTGGATCGGCATGGCCGTATCCCAGTCCGTGTTGAACTGCAGGTAGAGGCTCTTCGACTTTTCCTCGGTGCGCTGGTCGTTGTCGTAGGTGGTCTTGGGCCGGTACAGGTCGGGCTGTCCGGTGACTTGCGCCGCCAGTGCGCGCAGCTGCTCGAAGTCGAAAGTGTAGAACTGGTTGAACAGGGCCGGGTTGTCGCTGCCGTCGATGTTGTCGAAGTACCTGCTCAGGGTCTCGCGGTGGAACATGTTGGCCGGGTAGTCGGCGGGGCTGGTGGCGCCGGTCCAGGTGTCGCGCTGCTGCACCGAGAAGGCCGAGCGATAGTCGACCTTGGTCGCGGCCAGGCCGAACTTCAGCTCGGACGCTTCCAGCATCTTCCAGCTGCCGTGGACCTGGGCCTGGTCGATCTTGGTCTTCATGTAGCCGTTCTCGAATACCGAGCCGGTGACCTGCTGCGGCGCGCGCGTGAAGTCGGCGCCGGCGATGCTCAGCACCGGGAAGTCCTTGCTGAAATCGACGGTGGTGTCGCCGCGGCTCATGCTGGCGGTGCCGAGGACGTTGCTCGAGCCCCATGGGCTGTCCGGGGTCGATTCGGCGGTCGAATGGTGCAGGTCGAATTCGAAGCGGACGTCGTTGTTGACTTTCCAGGCCGCGTTGAAGCCGAGCGACTTGTTCTCGTTCCTGGTGGCGAAATCGGCGCCGCCCATCGCGATGTCGCTGTTGGCGCCGGGGATCAGCTCCGTGTAGACCAGCGGGCTGGCCACCGGGCCGTCGGTCCAGCTGCTCGACGAGGCGCCGAAGTTGAACCAGGCCGAGATGTCCTGGCGGCGGGTCTGGACCTTGTTCTCCGAGTAGGTGTAGTCGAGGGTGGTGGTCAGCGCCTTGGTCGGGGCGAACTGGAACACCACCTGGCCGTTGGTGCGCTGGCGCTGCACGCCGTTCATGTTGTAGTTCAGGTTTTGCGGCACCTGGTACACATCGGTCGGATCCGGACGATTGGTGATGCGTTCGGATCCCGGGGTGCCCGGCTGCGGGATCGTCCCCCAGTTGTTCTCGTCGCCGCGGAACGGCCCCTTCCAGCCGTTAGAGACCGCGGCCTGGTTGAAGCCCAGGTTGCGTTCCTGGTAGCTGCCGGTGAGCGCGATGCCGAAGCGGCCGTCGGCCGAGGTATTGCTGTAGATGCCGGAGATCTCCGGCGTCACCTTGTCGCCGCGCTTGACGTCGTCCGGCAGGTTCTGGGCCGACTTGTCGTACACGCCCTTGACGCCGACGCTGGCCTGCATGCCGGGACGCGACAGCGGACGCGGGGTGATGATGTTGATGGTGGCGCCGATGCCGCCGGTCGGGGTTTCGGCGCGCGCCGACTTGTACACCTGGATCTGGGACACCGCTTCGGACGCCAGGTTGGCGAAGTCGAAGGCGCGGCCGTTGCGGTCGCCCAGGCCGGAGGTCGGCATCTGGCGGCCGTTCAGCAGCACCAGGTTGAAATCGGGGCCGACACCGCGCACGGTGACCTTCGAGCCTTCGCCAATGGTCCGGTCGATCGATACGCCGGAGATGCGCTGCAGCGATTCGGCCAGGTTGGTGTCGGGGAATTTGCCGATGTCCTCGGCCACGATGCCGTCGACGAAGCCCTGCGCATTGCGCTTGAGGTTGAGCGAGGATTCCAGGCTGGCGCGCAGGCCGGTGACGACCACGGTCTGGGTCGTGCCGTTCGGGGACAGGCCGGGCGCGCTGGCGCCCTCGCTGGGCGCGCTGGCCGCGCTGGCCGGGGTGGCGGGCGCCTGCTCGGGCGTGCCGGCCTGGTCCTGGGCATGAGCCGGGACGAAGGCCGCGCAGGCGCTCGCCACTGCCAGGCTCATCAATGTCTGTTTCGCCTTGGGGTAAACCATGTGTTCTCCTGTTCTTTTTAAAATATGGCGGTCACACCTGGCTTCTGTGCCTGCCGCCTTGTCTCCACAACCCGCTGGACGCCTCAAGCCCCTTGCCGCGTCCTCTCCGACCGCCATGCCGCCGCTTACCCTCCCGGATCGCTCCAATTTTTCCGGTTGCATGGAAACGTTTCCATGTGTTGGTCTGAATATTAGGGTTGGAAAAAAAAATTGTCAACGGAATATTCCATACAGATATGGGCCGCCATGCGGCGGTTTTGCAACATAGGCATCGGCGCTAGAGGGAGCCACGTGGAGCGATAGAAGGCGCGCGTGGTTGACACCGATTTTTTGGCGATGCTATAGACGGCTTGTCTTTTTGGAAACCATTCCAAATTCATTGGGAAGAATCATGGGCATGATCGCCAAGGCAGCCGTGCTGGTGTTCGCCGTCCTGGGCGCCGGCTGCGCGCACCAGCCGCCCGCCGCCTCCGGCTGGACCCTGGCCTGGAGCGACGAATTCGAGGGCGATGCGCTCGACCGCGGCAAGTGGGTGGCGGAGGCCGGCGGACATGGATAGGGCGACCAGGAGCTGCGGTTCTACTCGGCGGGTAATCCGGACAGCACGACGGTGCTGCCGCAGCAGATGCTGGCCGATTACGTACGGGTGTATCGCAGGGCGGGCAAGGGCGGCAGAACGGCCCACGGCGGTAGGGATTTTCGACGGTCCATCCCGCCGAATGCGCAGTCCGTCGCAATCCGGAGGGCAAACCCGGCCTTCTCCCCTATCCTGCCCTTATCGACAACCGTTATCGGAGATCCACCATGCAAAAACTGCTGACCGCCGCCCTCGTCGCCGGCTCGTTCACCCTGGCCGCCGGCCCGGTCCTCGCCGACGAAGCCGTGCGCGAGACCCGCGCCGTGGACGCCAAGGTCACCAAGGTCAAGCTGGGCGGCGTGATCGACCTGGTGCTGCTCCAGGGCGCCACGCCCTCGCTGGTGATCTCGGGCGACCGCCGCTATATCCAGCGCATCACCACCGCGCAGCGCGGCGACACGCTCGAAATCGGCACCGAATCCTTCACTTCCCGTAACGAACGCACGGAACACAAGCTGCGCGCCGAACTCACGGTGCCGAACCTGGCCGAATTCACGTCGAACGGCGTCGGCAGCTCGACCATCAGCGGCTTCACCGGCGATGCCGTGAAGCTGGCCCTGGACGGCGCCGGCGCGGTGGCCGTCGACGGCAACTTCCGCCAGATCGACGCCCGCCTGGGCGGCGTGGGCGCCATGAACCTCAAGGGCGTGCGCGCCGAGCGCATCGACCTGAACCTGCGCGGCGCCGGCCGCATGACGGTGCAGGGCCACGCCCGCCTGCTGCAGGCCAAGCTGAGCGGCGTCGGCAGCCTGGAAGCGAAGGAGCTGCAGGCCGACACCGTCGACCTGTCCCTGTCCGGCCTGGGCGGCGCCTCGGTCCATGCGAAGCAGGCCGCCGACGTGAGCCTGAGCGGCCTGGGCTCGGCCACCGTGTACGGCAACCCGGCCAAGCGCAACGGCACCGACAACGGCATGGGCAGCATCAGCTGGAAGTAAGCGGCAGCTGAACGCGCTGCCGGGAGAACCAGGCTAGCTGGTTTTGCCTTTACCCGGCGGCGCCGGAACACTGGCTGCCGT
>NZ_JAGPWD010000023.1 GCF_018119395.1 Massilia sp. ZL223 | reverse complement strand
CCCCCCCCACCCCCCCCCCCCCCGCCCGCGGCGGGCCCGACGGTCTTGAGGTTAAAGGTAGAAATGTAAGTTGGGAAACGCTAACCGAGCCAATCGCGCAAGGCCGCCTCACCGGCCGCGCTGAACGCCATCACCCGCGTCTGCGGCAGCCGCCGCGCCCAGCCCAGCTGTTCGCAGCGATCCAGGATCGCGCCGCCGAGCAGCCCGGCCAGATGATGGCGCCGCTCGCTCCAATCCAGGCAGGTGCGGCAAACCGGCCGCCGTCCTTTGCTTAACGCTCCCGATTCAATCCCGAGTTCGGCGGCCATGCGTTCTCCCGTTTCCGTTAGCACGATACCGTCCGCCCCGATCCCGAATGCGCCCCGCGCCGCCAGCCGTTCATAGACCAACACCCCCAGCTCCCCCGCCAGGTGGTCGTAGCACACCCGCGCCTTGCGCAAGGCGGGTTCGCGCGGCCCCGGCTGGAGCGGCAGCGAGCCGACGCCAAAGGCCACGCCCATCAGCGACTCCAGCATCTGCGCCACGTCGGCGCCTGCGATGCGGAAGTAGCGGTGCCGCCCCTGGGCCTCGACCTCCAGCAAGCCGGCATCGACCAGCTTGGCCAGGTGGGTACTGATGGTCTGGCGCGTGACGCCGGCCGCATCGGCCAGCTCGGTCGCGGTGAGCGCCTTCCCGGCCATGAGCAGGTTGAGCACCTGGGCCCTGGCGTGGTCACCGATCAAGGCGGCGATGGCAGTGATGTTTGGTCCGTCTCTCATGCTTCGATCTTAGCCGAAGCATCGCGCAGGGGCCAAGGGCTACAGTAGTGCCTCCAGAACACAAGGAGTCCACATGACCATCACCTGCTTCATCCGCTACCAGATCGATCCCTTCCAGAAGGAGCAATTCCGCGTGTATGCCGAAAACTGGGGCCGCGTCATTCCGCGCTGCGGCGGCGACCTGCTCGGCTACTTCCTGCCGCACGAAGGCACCAACGACGAGGCATGGGGACTGATCGCCTTCGACAGCCTGGCCGCCTACGAGGCCTACCGCGCCCGCCTGAGGACGGACGAGGAAGCGCGCGCCAACTTCGCCATGGCCCAGGAGCAGCGCTTCATCCTGCGCGAACAGCGCACCTTCACCGAGGTGGTCGACAACACCCTGCGCCCGGGAGGCTGGCGTGATCGCGGTCATATTTGAGGTCGAGCCGGAAGCGGCGCAGCGCCAGGCCTACCTCGACATCGCGGCGCGCCTGAAGGCGCAGCTGGAAACCATCGACGGCTTCATTTCGATCGAGCGTTTCGAATCGCTGTCGCGGCCGGGCAGGATCCTGTCGCTGTCGTTCTGGCGCGACGAGGAAGCGGTCAAGCGCTGGCGCACGCTGGACGCGCACCGCGAAGCCCAGGCGGCAGGGCGAGGCGGGATATTCCGCGACTACCGGCTACGCGTGGCCGCTGTACTGCGCGACTACGGCCTGCACGAGCGCGACGAGGCGCCGCCGGATTCACGGACGGCACATCCGTAGGGTGGACCGGGGCGCGCAGCCGGCTTTGCCGTCCACGCGGTGATAGTTTGCGGCGAGATCATCAAGGACGACATCGGAGCCTGTTGCGATCACCGCGTGGACGGGAAACCCGTCCACCCTACGCTGCGCCGTGGTCAGCGGAAGCGCCGCTCACCGCGGAAGCGCCCGATGGCGGCGTTCACCATCGCCTCCACGCTGCCGTCGCGCTCGTAATAGCGCCGCAGCAGCGAGGCGTCAGTACCTTCCCTGGCCGCCGCGGCGAGGTGCTGGAGCGCATCCATGCTGCCCAGCACCTCCGCATGCGGCACCATCTTTTCCAGGGTCGCCAGGATGTCCTCGCGCAGCGAGACGTTCTCGTAGCTCTTGGGCAGCGTGACCGTCCCTTCCAGCCCGAAGCGGCAGGCCTGGAAGCGGTTGTAGTTGTAGACGAGGTAATCGTCCTCCACCGGCGCCTCCTCGCCGCGCGCTAGCAGGTGGCGGCACAGCGCCTGCAGGTAGCCGGCCAGCGCGGCGGCGCGCTCCACCGTGAGCGGCGTGTCGCACACGCGCAGCTCGATGGTTCCGTATTCGGGCTTGGGCCGCAGGTCCCAGTAGAAGTCCTTCATGCTCTTGATGATCTTCGTCCGCTCCATCTTGGCGAAGAAGACCTCGTTGAACTCCTGCCAGGACAGCATGAAGGGCGCGCGTCCGCTCATCGGGAAGGCGAACACGGAATTCAGGCGCGCCGAGTCGAAGCCGCTGTCGTGCCCCTGCACGAAGGGCGAGGAGCTTGAGAGGGCGATGAAGTGAGGAATGTAGCGCCCCAGCGCATGCAGCAGGAACAGCGCATCGTCGCCGCTGGCGCAGCCGATGTGCACGTGCTGGCCGAACACGGTGAACTGCTTCGCCAGGTAGCCGTACAGCTGCGACAGGTATTCGTAGCGCGGCTTGGCCGAAATGCGCCGTTCCGACCAGTGCTGGAAGGGATGGGTGCCGCCGCCGGCGATGCCGATGTTGAGGGTGTCGCTTGCCGCCACCAGGGTGTCGCGGATCTCGATCAGTTCGGCCAGCAGCGGCCCGTAGGCGGTTTGCACGCTCGAGTTAATCTCGATCATGCTCTCGGTGATCTCGGGCGTCACGTTGCCCGGGAAGGGCTTGCGGTTCAGCAGGTGCAGCAGGTCGGGGCTGGCCGCGGTCAGGTCGAAATCCGACAAGCTGACCAGCTGCAGTTCCAGCTCGACCCCGAAGGTCAGCGGCTGGGAGGCGGCAAAGGCTTCAAGCGGCATGGTTGGGCTCCGGTGCTTCGCGCGCCCAGAACAGCGCGCGCTGGATGATGATCGGGCCGAAGACTTCGAGCAGCATGGTCACCCCCGCCATCGCCCGCAATTCCTCCACCACCGTCACGCCCGCATGGCGCGCATGCTCGAGCAGCAGGATCACGAACACCGACAGCGGCGCCAGGCCCAGGCCCGTGAGCGCGCCCTTGCGCCAGGAAATGCCGGACAAATGCGCGAAGGCGGTCACGCCGACGGTCTTGGTGAGCATGCGCACCAGCACCACGGCCACGGCGAGCGTGCTGCCTTCCATCACGGTGCGCCAGTTCAGGGTCGAGGCGGCGTAGAGGAACAGCAGCACGGTCAGGAGTTCGCCCAGCGGGCCGAAGTTGCGCTGCGCCTGGCTGAAGGCGATGCGGCGGTGGCGCGCGGCCAGGCCGAAGGCCAGCGAAGCGACCACCGGCGACAGGGAGGCGACGTCGCAAATCGCGACGACCAGCACCACCGCCAGCGCGAAGGCGACGGTGGCGTCGTGGCCCGGGTTGCGGATCGCGCGCAGCAGGGCTGGCACCACGATGCCGAACAACGCGCCGACCAGGATCGAACCGGCCAGCATCACGGTGCTCTGCCACAGCGCTTCCGGCACCGCTTCGTAGGTGCGGAAGATCCAGTAGCCGACGATGGCGTTGAAGGCGAACACCGCCAGCACGCAGTTCTGGGCCGACAGGTGCAGCACGCGCTCGGTCATCTGGCCCGAGCTGCGCTGTTCGTTGACGATGCGGACCACGGTGGCGGGCGAGGTGCCCATCGCCAGCGCGGCCATCATCAAGGCCGTCATCTCGGCGCTGCCGAAGGCGATGGCGACCAGGTAGACGGCGATGAAGGTCAGCCCGGCTTCCGCCAGCCCGGCCACGCCCACCCAGGGATTGATGCGCAGCCAGCGCAGGTTGATGCGGTAGCCGAGTTCGAACAGGATCAGGCCGAAGGCGATGTCCGCCAGCAGCGAGATGGCGCCCGCGTCCGGCATCGGCAGCACGCCGATCTGCGGATGGGCCAGCGCGAAGCCGACCAGGCCATAGAAGCTGATGCGCGGCAGGCCGGTCCAGCGCTGCCCGAATTCGCCGGCCAGCCAGGCGAGCGCCATGGCGAGCGGCCACGCAAGACTTGTCAACACGGACAGCAGGTCAGGCATTGGCATCCCCCGAATAAGGTTTTGCCAATTTTACAAGGAAGCCTGCGCGCACGATTGCGCGTAGGAGTGCTCTTATTTGCTGAGCAGTCTCATGGCCCGCTCCAGGCCTTCGAGGGTGATCGGGAACATCCGGTTATTCATGATCTGGCGGATCACGGCGATCGACTGGCGGTACTGCCACAGGTTCTCCGGCTCCGGGTTCAGCCAGGCGAACTTGGGGAAGGCATTGGTGAAGCGCGCCAGCCAGGCCGCGCCGGCTTCCTCGTTGTTGTACTCGACCGAACCGCCCGGCGCCAGCACCTCGTAAGGGCTCATGGTGGCGTCGCCCACAAAAATCACGCGGGTATCGGACGGATACTTGCGCAGCACGTCCCAGGTCGGGAAGCGCTCGCTGTGGCGGCGCCGGTTGTTCTTCCACAGGTAGTCGTAGACACAGTTGTGGAAGTAATAGAACTCCATGTTCTTGAACTCGTTCTTCGACGCCGAGAACAGTTCCTCCACGCGCTCGATGTGGTCGTCCATCGAGCCGCCGACATCCAGCAGCATCACCACCTTGATGCGGTTCTTGCGCTCGGGCTGCATGCGGATGTCGAGGTAGCCCGCGTTGCTGGCGGTGGCGCGGATGGTGTCGTCCAGCGCCAGCTCGTCGGCCGCCCCGGTGCGCGCGAAGCGGCGCAGGCGCCGCAGGGCCACCTTGATGTTGCGCGTGCCGAGCTCGCGCTCGTCGTCGTAGTCGCGGTAGCTGCGCTGCTCCCACACCTTCACCGCCGTGCGGTTGCGTCCCTGGCCGCCGATGCGGATGCCTTCCGGATTGGTGCCGCCGTTGCCGAAGGGCGAGGTGCCGCCGGTGCCGATCCACTTGTTGCCGCCTTCGTGACGCCCTTTTTGCTCCTTCAGCAGTTCTTCGAGGCGCTGCTGCAGCTTGTCGTAGCCGAGCTTTTCCAGCTGGGCCTTCTGCTCGGGCGTCAGCTCGCGCTCGAAGCGCTTGAGCAGCCAGTCGAGCGGAATCTCGGCCTTCTCGTCGAACACCGCGTTCACGCCCTTGAAGTAGGCGCCGAAAGCGCGGTCGAATTTGTCGAAGTGGGCCTCGTCCTTCACCAGCGTCAGGCGCGCGAGGAAATAGAACTCGTCGAGCGAGGGCGCGATGACCTGCTCTTGCATGGCCTCGAGCATGGTCAGGAATTCCTTGATCGTGACCGGCACCTTGGCGTCGCGCAGGGCGTAGAAGAAATCGATCAGCATGTGCTTACCTCGCGTGGCGCGCCAGCCTCTCGTGCAGGTAGGACTTGATCGCCGGCCACTCCGCGCGCACGACGCTGTACATGACGGTGTCGCGCACCGTGCCGTCGCGCCGCATGTGGTGGTGGCGCAGCACGCCGTCCTTCTTGGCGCCCAGGCGCTCGATGGCAGCCTGGGAGGCGAAGTTCTCGCAGTCGGTGCGCCAGCCCACCACGCCGCAGCCGAGGGTGTCGAAGGCGTGCGACATCAGCAGCAGCTTGCAGCTGGTGTTGACGTGGGTGCGCTGCACCCGCTTGGCGTACCAGGTGTAGCCGATCTCGACCCGGCCGATATCCGGCACGATGTCGTGGTAGCTGGTGGTGCCCAGCACCGTGCTTGATGCGGCATCGATGACGGCGAAGGCCAGGCGGTTGCGCGTGTCGAGCGCGGTGGCGATGTACTGCTCGGTGTCGTGCGGTTCCGGCACGCTGGTGACGCGCAGCTTCCACAGTTCGCCGTCGCTGGCGGCGGCGCGCAAGGCTTCGGCGTGGTGCATCGCCAGCGGTTCCAGGCGGACGCCGTTGAATTCCAGGGTGACCGGGGTCACGCGGATCATCGGTTGGTCCTCGACATGTAGACCAGGCGCTCGAACAGGTGCACGTCCTGCTCGTTCTTCAGCAGGGCGCCGGCCAAAGGCGGCACCACGGCTTTCGCATCCTGGCTGCGCAGGGCCTCGGCCGGGATGTCCTCGGCCAGCAGCAGCTTGAGCCAGTCGAGGAATTCCGAGGTCGAGGGTTTCTTCTTGATGCCGGCGACCTCGCGCAGCTCGTAGAAGCTCTGCAGCGCCGCGGCCAGCAGGTCCTGCTTGAGGGTCGGGAAGTGGACCTTGACGATGTCGGCCATCGTCTCGCGGTCCGGGAATTTAATGTAGTGGAAGAAGCAGCGGCGCAGGAAGGCGTCCGGCAGTTCCTTCTCGTTGTTCGAGGTGATGATCACCAGCGGGCGGTGCCTGGCCACGACCATTTCGCGGGTCTCGTAGACATAGAACTCCATGCGGTCCAGTTCGCGCAGCAGGTCGTTCGGGAACTCGATGTCGGCCTTGTCGATCTCGTCGATCAGCAGCACCACCGGCTCCGGCGCGGTGAAGGCCTGCCACAGCACGCCCTTGACGATGTAGTTGTGGATGTCGCGCACGCGCTCGTCGCCCAGCTGCGAATCGCGCAGGCGCGAGACGGCGTCGTATTCGTACAGGCCCTGCTGCGCCTTGGTGGTCGACTTCACGTGCCACTGCAGCAGCGGCATGTCGAGCGCGGCCGCCACTTCCTCGGCCAGCATGGTCTTGCCGGTGCCGGGTTCGCCCTTGATCAGGAGGGGACGGCCGAGGGTGAGCGCGGCGTTGACGGCCAGTTTCAGGTCAGCGGTGGCGACGTAGTTGTCGCTGCCTTCGAAGCGTTGGGAAGCTTGCATCGCGGGTGACAAATGAGAATGAAATGACATCGAGTATATGCCAGAACGGACCCCGTTACCCTACGCACGGTTTGTAGACTGGTGCCAACTCTTCAGATAGAATCGACAGGTTGGTGGACCATTTGCTAACTTTTTGTGCGTTTGCGGTATTCGAATTACAACTAACGAGCCACACCATGAAAAACTTTGTAGCAGTATTGGTACTGGCCGCGTGCGCCAGCGCCGCGGCAGCAGCGGACGTCGTCGGAGACCCGAAGTCCGCACGCAGCAAAATCGAAATGTGCATCGGCTGCCACGGTATCCCCGGCGGCTACAAGACCGCTTTCCCCGAGGTGTACCAGGTTCCGAAGATCGGCGGCCAGTCCGCCAAGTACATCGAATCCGCCCTGAAGGCCTACCGCAAGGGCGACCGCAAGCATCCCTCGATGACCGGCATCGCCTCGTCCATGAGCGACCAGGACATCGCCGACGTGGCGGCCTACTACGCCCAGCAGACCGAAGCCACCAAGCGATAAGGACAGCCATGAAAAAACTGATTTCCGCGCTGATCGTTGGCGCCTTCTGCATGAGCGCCGCATCGGCGGCCGACGTCGCCAAGGGCGAGAACCTGGTCAAGAAGTACAACTGCGCCGCCTGCCATGGCGCCGACTACAACAAGCCGATCGACCCGACCTATCCGAAGCTGGCCGGCCAGCATGCGGACTACCTGGCCCACGCCCTGCGCGCCTACAAGCGCGGCAACGGCACCAACGGCCGCGTCAACCCGATCATGGCGGCCCAGGTGCAGCCGCTGTCGAACCAGGACATGGCCGACATCGGCGCCTACCTGGCCAGCCTGCCGTCGCAGCTCGTCACGAGCAAATAAGCCGGCTGTTCCGGCTGCGGCACTGCGAACCCCTCCACCGGAGGGGTTTGTCGTTTTTACGCTCCATTCATTCGGGATAAGCCCATGACGCGCCTGCCTTCGATCCATCTCCTCGTCGTGGCGGTGCTGGCCGCCTTCGCCGCCCTGGCCTTTTTCACGCCGGTACAGGTGGCCGAAACCCTCTTCACGCTGGACCGCAAGCTGTCGGGACTCGAGCGCAAGGAGCTGGTGCTGCCCGGTGGTGAGCGCATCGTCTACCTGGAGGGCGGGAAGGGCGAACCCCTGTTGCTGCTGCACGGATTCCGTGGCAACAAGGACCACTTCACGCGCACGGCGCGTTCCCTCACGGGGCATTACCGGGTGATCGTGCCCGACCTGCTGGGCTTCGGCGAATCCGGTCATCCGCCGGGAGCCGACTACACGCCGGCGGCGCACGCGCGCAGGATGCATGCGTTCTTGCGGCAGCTTGGCGTCGATGCCGCGCACCTGGGCGGCAGCTCGATGGGCGGGCAGATCGCGCTGCACTATGCCGCGCTGTATCCGGAACAGACGCGCAGCCTGTGGCTGCTGGCGCCGAACGGCGTGCCGGGGGCCGAGCCGGGCGAAGTGGCCAGGAGCGTCGCGGCGGGCGGGCGCAATGTGCTGATGGCCAAAAACGAGGAGGAGTTCGCGGAGCTGTTCGAGGTGGTGATGGCGGATCCGCCTTTCATGCCGGGCTTCGTCAGGAATGTGATCGCGCAGGAATCGCTGCGCTATCAGGCGCTGCATGAGCGGATCTTCGTGGACGTCAACCGCAGCCCGGCGCCGGGCGCCGTGAAGGCGCCGGCGCTGATCGTGTGGGGAGCGCAGGACCGCGTGCTGCACGTGTCGGGGGCCGCGGCGCTCGCGCGCTCGATGCCGCAGGCGAAGGTGATCGTCATGCCGGGGGTGGGACATTTGCCGATGCTGGAGCGGGACCGGCAGGTGGCGGAAGATTATCTGGCGTTTCGGAAGGCGTTGGGCTGGTAACATACGGGCCCTTTGCTGCGGACGGTATTGGTTTGCGTAAATACAGCCAGCTCTTGCGCGCACCGAATCACCTGGAGTCCCCGTGTTATCCCCCACCCACCTCAAAACCAACCTGCTCAGCGGCCTCACCGTCGCCCTGGCCCTGGTCCCCGAAGCCATCGCCTTCGCCCTGGTCGCCCACGTCTCGCCGCTCACCGGCCTGTATGCCGCCGTGCTGGTCGCCCTGATCACCTCCGCCTTCGGCGGCCGCCCCGGCATGATCTCCGCCGCCGCCGGCTCGCTGGCGGTGGTCATGACCGCGCTGGTGGTCCGGCATGGCCCCCAATACCTGTTCGCCGCCGTGGTCCTGATGGGCGTGCTGCAGCTGCTGTTCGCCGCCGCCCGCCTGGGCAAGTTCATCCGCATGGTGCCGCATCCGGTCATGCTCGGCTTCGTCAACGGCCTGGCGCTGGTGATCTTCATCGCCCAGTTCGGCCACTTCAAGACTCCCGGCCCGGACGGCGCGCCTCAGTGGATGGAAGGCGCCGCGCTGGCGACCATGCTCGGCGTGGTGGCCGTGACCATGGCCGTGATCTACCTGACGCCGCGCATCACCAAGGCCGTGCCGGCCACCCTGGTCGGCATCCTGGCCGCTACCGCCGGCTGCGCGCTGCTCGGCATCGAGACCAAGACCGTGGGCGACCTCGGCTCGATCGCCGGCGGCCTGCCGTCCTTCGCGCTGCCCGAGGTGCCGTTCACGCTCGAGACCTTGCGCATCGTCTTCCCCTACGCGCTGGTGATGGCCGGCGTCGGCCTGATCGAATCGCTGCTGACCCTGACCCTGATCGACGAGATCACCGATACCCGCGGCCAGCCGAACCGCGAATGCCTGGCGCTGGGCGCGTCCAATGTGGTCACCGGGCTGTTCGGCGGTATGGGCGGATGCGCCCTGATCGGCCAGAGCATGATCAACGTGAACAGCGGCGCCACGGGGCGCCTGTCGGGCATCGCCGCCTCGCTGTTCCTGCTGTCCTTCATCCTGGTAGGTTCGAGCTGGATCGAGCGGATCCCGCTGGCGGCCCTGATCGGCGTGATGTTCGTGGTGTGCGAAAAGACCTTCGAGTGGGGCACCTTCCGCCTGTTCGGCAAGGTGCCGCGCGCGGATGCGCTGGTGATCGTGCTGGTGGCCGGCGTCACCCTGGCCTTTGACCTCGCGGTGGCGGTGCTGGCCGGAGTGATCGTCTCGGCCCTGGTGTTCGCCTGGCAGCATGCCAGGCAGGTGAGGGCGGGCGCCTTCGTCGACGCGCAGGGATGGAAAGTCTATGAGCTGGAGGGCACGCTGTTCTTCGCGTCGGTGAGCAACTTCCAGCAGCTGTTCACGCCCAGGGACGATCCCGAGGATGTGGTGATCGAATTCCGCCGCGCGCGCGTGGCCGACCATTCGGCCATCCAGGCCATCGACGCGCTGGCGGAGCGCTACCGCCAGCTGGGCAAGCGCCTGCACCTGCGCCACCTGAGCCCGGACTGCCGGGAACTGCTGGACAAGGCGCGGGACATGGTCGAGGTCAACGTGCTGGAGGATCCGCGCTACCACGTCGCGGACAATAAGCTGGGCTGAACGACATCAGGCGAAGGCGCGCCGGCGCACGCACTCGATGTAGCTCTCGGTGTCCGGGGGGACGCCGTTGCGCTGCGAAGCCCAGATCATCTCGCCCAAGCATTCCATGATCTCGTGGTGGGCGTCGTGCTCGCCGCGCCTGGCCACCAGGGCGTCGTGCGCGGCCTTGATGCCGCGCGGCTGGTCGATCGAGACCTGCTCGACGATGGACAGGTGCATCGACAGGTGCAGGAAGGGATTCGGCTTGCCGCCTTCGACCGAATAGTCGCGCGCGATGGCCGCCTCGATGTCCTCGAGCTCCTCGTGGTATTCGGGATGCTGGGCGATCCAATCGGCCGCGATCGCGTCCATCGGGGTCAGGATCTCGCCGTTGCGGTGCTTGCGCAGGGCTTCGCAGAAAAAGCGGCGCACGTCGTGCGAGGACGGTGTGAACATGGCTGGGGGAGTGTAAAAAGACGGGAAGCCGGCATTGTAGCGCGATGGCGCGCCGGCTGCCGGCTCCTCCCTCCCGATTCAGCTGAGCGTAAGGAAGGGCATCCGGAGATTCCGAGCGGAATCCCAGAGAAGAAGGGGAATGAAGCGGTGTTGCCTGCCTCACTCCCGATCATGCGGCGCGCGCATGAATGACTGTTGGCGCCTAATTACTTGTCCGGCGCCAACACCAGCGAGTCCGGCGCTGCCGGCCCCGCCGCGGCAGCCGCCATGGCAGGCTGCTGCTGGGACGGTTTGGCGCCCCCCTGGCCCCGGCCGTGCGGCTGGCGCAGGTAGCGCGCCGAATGGCGGCGCTCGCCATGGCCACCCTTCGGCCAGGTGATAAAACGCGACAATTCCTGCAGCGCGCGCTGGTAGACGTCGCGCTTGAATTCGATCACCACGTCCAGCGGCACCCAGTAGTCATGCCAGCGCCAGGCGTCGAATTCGGGGTGGTCGGTCAGGCG
Organism: Massilia sp. ZL223; assembly: GCF_018119395.1. Lineage (GTDB taxonomy): Bacteria > Pseudomonadota > Gammaproteobacteria > Burkholderiales > Burkholderiaceae_D > Telluria. Next base: position 81,852 of record NZ_JAGPWD010000023.1, on the reverse strand, counting down.
CAGGTTCACGTCGTTGTCGCGCGCTACCATGCGCAACAAGAACCAGATCTGCTTCTGGCCGCGGTAGTGCCCCCGAATCTCGCGCTTGATGAAGTGGTCGGGCACTTCGTAGCGCAGCCAGTCGCGGGTGCGGCCAATGATCTTTACATGTTCCTGGCGCAAGCCGATTTCTTCCTCCAGCTCGCGGTACATCGCCTGTTCCGGCGTCTCGCCGTATTTGATACCCCCTTGCGGAAATTGCCACGAGTGCTCGCGCACCCGCTTGCCCCACCACACCTCGTTGTTGGCGTTCAGCAGGATGATGCCGACGTTGGGGCGAAACCCTTCACGATCGAGCATAAGTGCACCTCGAAACTTTCTGCCGGCGGTACGATCCTTATATTTTTACCTACAAATACAGCGCCCTTGGAAGGGCCCGCACCGCTTGCGCGGCAGGCGCTGCCTGTCTCGAACCCATTTGTAGAAAGTTTGGACGCATCAGCCGGCTAATCCTTTAAAATTAAGGTCGATTATAACTCTCTCTTTTTAAAAAGAATTCACCGATATGCGCGCCTCACGATTTTTTATTTCAACTCTTAAAGAAGCGCCTTCCGATGCTGAGATCGTCAGTCACCAGCTGATGATGCGCGCCGGGATGATCAAGCGCCTGGGCTCCGGTATTTACACCTACATGCCGATGGGCCTGCGCATCATCCGCAAGGTCGAAAATATCATCCGCGAGGAAATGAACCGTGCAGGTGCGATCGAACTGCTGATGCCGGTCGTCCAGCCGGCCGAACTGTGGCAGGAAACCGGCCGCTGGGACAAGATGGGTCCGGAACTGATGCGCGTCAAAGACCGTCACGGCCGCGACTACGCCATCCAGCCGACTTCGGAAGAAGTGGTCACCGACGTGGTGCGTAGCGAGCTGAAGTCCTACCGCCAGCTGCCGATCAACTTCTACCACATCCAGACCAAGTTCCGCGACGAGCGCCGTCCGCGCTTCGGCCTGATGCGCGGCCGCGAGTTCACGATGAAGGACGCCTATTCCTTCGACCGCGACGTCGCCGGCATGCAGGTGTCCTACCAGACCATGTTCGACGCCTACACCAGGATCTTCAACCGCTTTGGCCTGAAGTTCCGCGCGGTGGCGGCCGACAACGGCGCCATCGGCGGCACCGGCTCGCATGAATTCCACGTCATCGCCAGCACCGGCGAAGACGCGCTGGTTTACTGCCCGACCTCCGATTTCGCGGCCAACATCGAGGCCGCCGAAGCGCTGGCCCTGGGCGAACGCGGCGTGGCCGCCCAGCAGCTGACCAAGACCTCGACCCCGGGCAAGACCAAGTGCGAAGCCGTGGCCGAGCTGCTGAACATCCCGCTCCAGCACCACGTCAAGAGCATCGCCCTGACCGTCGAGAACGAAGGCAAGAAGGAATACTGGCTGCTGCTGCTGCGCGCCGACCACGAGCTGAATGAGATCAAGGTCACCAAGGTTGCGGGCCTGAAGGACTTCCGCTTCTCGACCGAAGCCGAGATCCAGGAAGCCTACGGCACCGTGCCGGGCTACCTGGGCCCGATCAACACCAAGCTGCCGGTCAAGGTCGTGGCCGACCGCACCGTCGCCAACATGGGCGACTTCGTGTGCGGCGCCAACGAGGCGGACTACCACTACACCGGCGCCAATTGGGGCCGCGACGTGGCCGAGCCGATCGTGGCCGACCTGCGCAACGTGGTCGAAGGCGACGCTTCGCCGGACGGCAAGGGCGTGCTGGCGATCGAGCGCGGCATCGAAGTGGGCCACGTGTTCCAGCTCGGCACCGCCTACTCGGAAGCGATGGGCGCGACCTACCTGGACGAAGGCGGCAAGCCGGTGGCGCTGCAGATGGGCTGCTACGGCATCGGCGTGACCCGCATCCTGGGCGCGGCGATCGAGCAGAACTTCGACGACAAGGGGATTGTCTGGCCGGACGCCATCGCTCCCTTCGAGCTGGTGCTGTGCCCGATGGGCCTGGACCGCAGCGAGATGGTCAAGGAGCAGACCGAGAAGCTGTACGCCGAACTGCAGGCGGCCGGCGTGGACGTGATCGTCGACGACCGCGGCCTGCGTCCGGGCGCGATGTTCGCGGACTGGGAGCTGATCGGCGTGCCGCACCGCGTGGTGATCGGCGAGCGCGGCCTCAAGGAAGGCAACCTGGAATACCAGGGCCGCCGCGATGCGGAAGCGACCAGTGTGGCCGTCGGCGACATGGTCGGCTTCATCAAGGACAAGCTGGGCAAGTGATGCTTGTTCGTCCTGCCTCCTGGCTGGGAGGCGTGCTGCTCGCAGCCGGGCTCGTGCTCGGCGGGGCGGCGCACGCCGGTAACCAGAAAGAGGAGGCGATGGCCGACTCGGTGCGCCTGGCGCTGGCCAATGCCATCGCCGACGCCCGTCCTCCCAAGCCGGTGCTGCGCACCGAGGCGGCGCGCCAGCGTTACCAGCAGTGGTTCGACGAGATGTCGCGGCGTCTGGCCAAGCGCATCCCGGACGCATTCTCGCGCACCGAATTCCTCGAAACGGTGTGGTACGAGTCGACCCGCGCCGGGCTCGATCCGGCCATGGTGCTGGGGCTGATCCAGGTGGAGTCGGCCTACCGCAAGTACGCCATCTCGATCGCGGGGGCGCGCGGCTACATGCAGGTGATGCCGTTCTGGACCAGGGTGATCGGCGATGGGGACCGGCGCAAGCTGTTCCACATGCAGACCAACCTGCGTTACGGCTGCTCGATCCTGCGCATGTACATCGACATGGAGAAAGGCGATCTTTACTTCGCGCTGGGGAGGTATAACGGCAGCCGGGGGAAGCCGCAGTATCCGAATGCGGTGTTTGCGGCGTGGAAGAAGTGGGAATTCAAGCCCACTCTTTGAACAGCCGTTAGCCTTGTTCTCCCGTTACCCTCAAGACCGTCGTTCCGGCGCAGGCCGGAACCCAAGTTCGTTGCGCTCCACTCGCGTTTGAGGTTTGTGGCGGCGCACGCAAACTTGGGTTCCGGCCTTCGCCGGAACGACGGTTTTTAGGGTAACGATTGAAATGAGGGTGGCAGCCGCCCTCTATACAAACCCGCAACATATCATCCCGCCATCCCCACCGTGCACAGTGTAGACTCACCGCTTTCTCCCGTGAGGCACCCATGCGACCGACCACTCTCGCCACCGCCGCCCTGCTGGCCCTCCTTGCCGGCTGCGCAGCCACCCCGCCCGCCGCGCCGACGCTGCAGGCCGGCACCCAGCCCACCGAACGCGCCAGGAACGTCGTCTTCTTCCTCGGCGACGGCATGGGCATCAACACCCTGACCGCGGCCCGCATCTATTCCGTCGGCGAAGACGGCGAGCTGGCCATCGACACGCTGCCCGAATCGGCCTTCGTAAAGACCTTCTCCAACAACGCCCAGGTCACCGACAGCGCCGCCTCGATGGCGGCCTACATGACCGGCGTGAAGCAGAACAACGGCGTGATCTCGATGTCCACCGACACCATCTCGGTCTCGCCCGGCCCTGACGCCAACGGCAACAACCTGGTCAGCCGCTGCACCACCGGCAGCCGGGTCGACACCCTGCTGGAACTGGCCAGGCGCCGCGGCATGGCGCTCGGCGTGGTCACCACCACCAGCGTCACCGACGCCACCCCGGCCTCCACCTACGCCCACGCCTGCCACCGCAAGCTGGAGACCGACATCGCGGCCTCGCTGGTGCCGGGCGGCGCCGGCTACAACGGGGCGCTCGGCGCGCGCGGGCTGGACGTGGTGTTCGGCGGCGGCGCGCAGTTCTTCACGCCTTTCGCGGCCGGCGGCAAGCGCGCCGACAACCGCGACCTGCTGGGCGAACTGAGCGCCCAGGGCTTCCGCGTCGCGCGCGACACCGCGCAGTTCAACGCCCTGAGCCCGGGCCAGCCGGTCATCGGCCTGTTCGCCCAGAACCACCTGGACTACCACGAGGCGCGCAACCCGATGGTCCAGCCCGGCCTGCCCGACATGACGCGCAAGGCCATCGACATGCTGGCCCCGAGCCCGAACGGCTTCTTCCTGATGGTCGAGGGCGGCCTGATCGACCATGCGCTGCACGCCACCCTGGCCAAGCGCGCGCTGCAGGAAACCGTGGTCTACAACGCCGCGCTGCAGGCGGCCATCGACCGCATGCAGGCCATCGATCCGGGCCTGAAGAACACGCTCATCGTCGCCACCGCCGACCATGACCACACCCTGCTCCTGAACGGCTACACCGCCCGCACCGGCAAGACCACGCCGGGCAACCCCGGCGTGCTGGGACTGGTGCGCGGCCTGGACGGCAAGCCGAAGCTGGACAAGGACGGCATGCCCTACACGATCATCGGCTTCGGCACCGGCGAGAACCGCTACGCCGGCAACCGCGCCAAGCAGGGACCGCTGACCGACGACATCGTCACGCGCGACGACTATCACCAGGAAGCCGTGGTCCGCACCAACAAGGGCGCGGAGACCCATGGCGGCGCCGACGTCTACCTGGGCGCCGTGGGCGCCGGGTCCGAACTGTTCCGCGGGACCATCGACAACACCCGCGTGTTCAGCCTGATCAAGACCGCGGCCGGTCTGTAAGCCTCGAGGAGCCATCATGACATTCCGACGATTCTCTCCGCTGCTGGCCGCCTGCACCCTGGCCGCCGCCAATGCTAGCGCCGCGCCGCAGGCCAAGAACATCATCTTCTTCCTCGGCGACGGCATGGGCCCGACCACCATCACCGCCGCGCGCATCTACAAAGGCGGCGAGGACAGCCTGCTCAACTTCGAGCGGCTGGAGCGCACCGCGCGCATCAAGACCTATTCCAACGACTTCCAGACCACCGACAGCGCGCCCTCGATGGGTTCGTACATGACCGGCATCAAGATCAACAACGACGTGATCTCGATGAAGGACGCGCGCGCCATCGACCCGTCCAGCGACGGCGTCGACCAATGCGGCGCGGGCAATGGCGCGGCCGCGCCGACCATCCTGGAACTGGCCAAGGCGCGCGGCAAGGCTGTCGGCGCGGTCACGACCACCGAACTGACCCACGCCACGCCCGCCTCGACCTTCTCGCACGTGTGCCACCGCGACGCCGTGTACACCATCGCGCAGCAGATCGTGCCGGGCGGCGCCGGCTACAACGCGGCGCTTGGCGACGGCGTGGACGTGCTGATGGGAGGAGGGCGCGACCACTTCACGCCGCGCGGCGCCGGCAATCCGAAGGGCCGTCCGGACGGGCGCGACCTGATGAAGGAGTTCGCGGCACAGGGCTACTTCGTCGCCAACACGCGCGCGGACATGATGTCGGCGCGCCCTGGCCGCAAGTTCGTGGGCGTCTACAGCGCCACCAGCCACCTCGACTACGCGCGCGCGCGCCGGCCGGAGCAGCCGACCCTGGCCGAGATGACCACCAAGGCAATCGAGCTGCTGTCGAAAGACCCGGACGGCTTCTTCCTGATGGTCGAAGGCGGCAAGATCGACCACGCGCTGCACGACACGCGCGCCAAGGATGCGCTGGCCGAGACCGTGGCCTTCGACGAAGCGATCCAGACCGCGCTGGAGCGCATGCGCGCCATCGATCCGGGGCTGGAGAACACCCTGATCGTGGTGACGGCGGACCACGATCACACGATGGTCATGAGCGGCTATCCGAAGCGCGGCAACCCGGTGCACGACGTGCTGCGCGATTACGCGAGCGGCCAGCCGAAGAAGGATGCGGACGGGAAGACCTTCACTACGCTGCTGTTCGGGAATGGACCGAACCGGCCGGATGTCCGGGCCGACGTGGACAGCGCGACGGTGCTGAGCGACAGCTACCACCAGGAAGCCGGCGTGCGCGCGGAGTGGGAATCGCACGGGGGCGGGGATGTGAAGCTGTATGCGGTTGGGGCGGGGTCGGCGCCGTTCAAGGGGACGATCGAGAATACGAAGGTGTTTCACTTGATGAAGGCGGCGGCGGGGTTGTAGGTCGCGGCGGTGCATGCAAACTTGGGTCCCCGCCTGCGCGGGGATGACGTTTTAAAGGACGTGGCCAGTTAACGCCGCCGTAGTCCGCACCTTTTGTACGTCATCCCCGCGAAGGCGGGGACCCAAGTTCCACACCGCAGCCACTAGCTAACAAAACACCCCCAAAAAAACAAAAGGCCCCGGCATCAACCGGGGCCTTTTTGCTCGGGCCAGTGCTGGACAGCCAGCCAGCGATTACTTCAGGTGATCCGAGATCAGCTTGGTCATCTCGAACATCGAGACCTGCGCCTTGCCGCCAAAGACAGCCTTCAGCTTGTCGTCGGCGTTGATCATGCGGCGGTTCGATGCGTCCTGCAGGTCCTTGGACTTGATGTAGTCCCAGACTTTCTTGGTGACTTCGGTGCGTGGCAGCGGCTTGTCGCCCACGACGGCGGCCAGGGTGGACGACGGAGTCATCTCTTTCATGAAAGCGGCGTTCGGCTTACGTGCCGCGGCCGGCTTGGCGGCGGTTGCTGCTTTTGCTGGTGCTGCCTTCTTTGCTGCGGGCTTGGCCGCTGCAGCTGGCTTGGCAGCGGCTTTCTTGGCTGGCGCTGCAGTGGATTTTTTGGCTGTTGCCATCTTCGAGCCTCCTAAAACGGACACATTGGAAAGTTGCGCAATTTAACGCACGGCTTATATTGGTGGCGTTTTACTGTTCATGCAAGTCTTTTTCGACATTTTTTCACTCTGAAACGCTCCGAAATGCGTGCCATCGCACCTACGAACGCATTTAAAGCGGAAAGCGCTGACAATGGACGTAAAAAAACCGTGTACAGCCAGCGCGGTACACGGTTACTTCGACGGTTACTTTGATGCGATTAAAGGCTTAACGCAGGCCGGGCATCATGCCTTTCATCCCGCGCATCATCTTCATCAGGCCGCCACCTTTGAGCTTCTTCATCATGGTCTGCATCTGATCGTACTGGGTCAGCATGCGGTTCACTTCCTGCACCTGCACGCCCGCGCCCGCCGCGATGCGGCGCTTGCGGTTGGCCTTGATCAGCTCCGGCTTGGCGCGCTCGGCCGGCGTCATCGAGTCGATGATGCCGACCATGCGGCGCACCTGCTTCTCGGCCTGGTCCATGTTGGCGCCCGCCGCGGCTTGCTGGAACTGGGCCGGCAGCTTGTCGAGCAGGCCGGACATGCCGCCCATTTTCTTCATCTGGGTCAGCTGGGCCTTGAAGTCGTTCATGTCGAAACGGCCGCCGACCTTGATCTTGTTGGCCAGTTCGGCCGCGGCTTCGGCGTCCACGCCCTTGCGCGCTTCTTCCACCAGCGCCAGGATGTCGCCCATGCCCAGCACGCGGTTGGCCATGCGCGCCGGATCGAAGGCTTCCAGGCCGTCCAGCTTTTCGGACACGCCGGCGAACTTGATCGGCTTGCCGGTCACGTGGCGCACCGACAGCGCCGCGCCGCCGCGCGAGTCGCCATCGAGCTTGGTCAGCACGATGCCGGTCAGCGGCAGGGCGTCGTTGAATGCCTTGGCGGTGTTGATCGCATCCTGGCCCAGCATGGCGTCGACCACGAACAGGGTCTCGACCGGCTTGACGGCGGTGTGCACCGCGGCGATCTCCTGCATCATCGCTTCGTCGATGCCCAGGCGGCCGGCGGTGTCGATGATCAGGACGTCGTGGTAGTGCTTCTTGGCCCAGTCCAGCGCATTGCGGGCGATGTCGACCGGCTTGTCGCTGGCGGTGGTCGGGAAGAAGTCGGCGCCGACCTGCTTGGTGACGGACTCCAGCTGGGCGATCGCGGCCGGACGGTAGACGTCGGCCGACACGGTCAGCACCTTCTTCTTTTTCTGCTCTTTCAGGTACTTGGCCAGCTTGCCGACGGTGGTGGTCTTACCGACACCCTGCAGGCCGGCCATCAGGATGATCGCCGGCGGCTGCTGGGCGAAGGAGAGCTGGGTGGCGTCCGGTCCGAGGTCGGCGCCCATCAGGGCGGCCAGCTCGCGCTGCACCACGCCGACCAGCGCCTGGCCGGGGCTGAGCGAACCGATGACTTCTTCGCCCAGCGCTTTTTCCTTCACTTTGGCGATGAATTCGCGCACCGCCGGCAGCGCCACGTCCGCCTCGAGCAGGGCCATGCGCACTTCGCGCAGCATCTCGGCAGTGTTCGCCTCGGTCAGGCGAGCCTCGCCGCGCATCGTCTTGACGACCTTGGCAAGGCGTTGGGTCAGATTATCTAGCATGGTTACCTAATATATATAAGGCGAGTTGAGTCAAACCTCCATTTTACCTTGCGCAGGCTCCGCCGTTCGCCTCCAGGGCCGGCAAGAGCACAAATTTTCAGCAATTCCCGGGTTTGTTGTCTCAACGCAAGTTTCCAAGTCCTCCTCTCATGCACCCTCATGTTTCCACTGAGCATTTGAAGTTGAATGGAGGATAGGCATGAGCAAGGTGTTTCGCAAAGCCCTCGTGGCACTCTCCCTGCTGGCGGCCAGCCAGGTCCAGGCCCAGGACGTGGTACGGCTCGGGAACCTCAAGCTGGCGCATTTCGGCGCCGTCTCGTACATCAAGGAAATCGCTCCGAGCTGCGGCATCAAGGTCGAGGAAAGGGTCTTCCCCAAAGGACTGGACGTGATGCAGGCCATCATCGCCGGCGAGCTCGATGTCGGCGGCACCGCCTCGGAAGCGGCGATCCAGGGCCGGGCCGGCGGCGCGCCCGTGCTGGTGGTGGCCGGCTTCGCCAAGGGCGGCGCGCGCCTGGTGGCGCGGCCCGAGCTGAACATCAGGAACGTGCTCCAGCTGAAGGGCAAGCGGGTCGGCGTGACGCGCGGCGCGATCCAGGAAGTGCTCCTGATGGCCGAACTGGCCCGCTACGGCCTGAAGGCGGACGCCGCACCGGGCGAGGACGTGCAGCTGGTCTACCTGTCCTACCCGGACCTGAACCAGGCGCTGCTCGGCAAGCAGATCGACGCCATGATGCAGTCCGAACCGCAGTCCTCGCAGGCGATCAACAAGGGTTTCGGCGTGGAGGTGCTCAAGCCCTACGGCACCCTGATCGGCGAGCCGGTGCGCACCCTGGTGATGACCGAGAAGTTCTACCGCGAGCGCCGTCCGCTGGCCGAGAAGTTCATGCGCTGCTTCGTCCAGGCCACCCAGACCTTCATCGACCATCCGGACAAGGCCGAGAAGTACGTGCGCGAGACGATCTTCAAGAACCAGATTTCATCGGAGGACTTCCGGGATGCGATCGCCAATTCGCCGTACTCGCTCGACATCACGGCGCCGCACATCCAGGTGACGACCGACATCATGGTCAAGACCGGCGTAGGGCGCATGGCCAGGCCGCCGGTGGCGGCCGACTGGGTGAAGCTGGACTTGCTGGCTGCGGCCAAGAGGAGCCTGCATGTCGATTGAACGCCGCCGCCGCGTGCGGACACCAGCGCGCAACTGGCGCGAGGTCTCCGTCGGCCTGGTCGCCCCGCTGCTGGCCATCGCCCTCTGGCATGCGGTGACGCAGGCGGGCCTGGTGAACCCGCAGGTGCTGCCGGCGCCGCTGGAGGTGGCGCGCAAGTGGATCGCCTACCTGCTTCCGCTCGACGCCTATGATGGACATGGCGGCCAGGCCGGCTGGCTGGCCTGGGCGCTGTCGGGCGAACTGGTGGTCGATACCGCCAATAGCCTGTATCGGGTGGTGGTCGGTTTCGCCATCGGCGCCGGCCTGGCGCTGTCGCTCGGGCTGGCGATGGGCGCGAGCAGCGCCGTCTACGCCTGGATGAATCCCCTGGTCCAGCTGCTGCGGCCGATTCCGCCGATCGCCTACATCCCGCTGGCCATTCTGTGGTTCGGACTGGGCAACCCGCCGGCCGTGTTCCTGATCGCGATCGGGGCCTTCTTTCCGGTCCTGATGAACACCATCGCCGGGGTGCGCCAGGTGGACGGCATCTACCTGCGCGCCGCGCGCAACCTGGGCGCGGGCGGCGTCACCATGTTCGTGCGCGTGATCCTGCCGGCGGCCGTGCCCTACATCCTGTCGGGCGTACGCATCGGCATCGGCACCGCCTTCATCGTCGTCATCGTCGCCGAGATGATCGCGGTGAACAGCGGGCTGGGTTTCCGCATCCTGGAGGCGCGCGAGTACTTCTGGTCCGACAAGATCATCGCCGGGATGATCAGCATCGGCCTGCTCGGCCTGGCGATCGACGTGGGCATGGACCGCTTGAACAAACACTTGCTGCGCTGGCACCGCGGCCTGGAGCACTGACATGGACGCACCGCATATCCGCATCGACGCCGTGAACAAGGTCTTCGCCAGCGATGGCCGAGAGATCAATGCGCTGAAGGACATCCATCTCGAGATCCCGCGCGGGCAGTTCACCTGCCTGCTGGGGCCTTCCGGCTGCGGCAAGTCGACCCTGCTGAACGCGGTCGCCGGCTTCGCCCCGCCCAGCAGCGGCGCGATCACGGTGGACGGCGCGCCGGTGGCCGCGCCCGGACCGGAGCGCGGCATGGTGTTCCAGGAATACGCGCTCTTTCCCTGGATGACGGTGGCCCAGAACATCGGCTTCGGCCTGGAGATCCGGGGCATGCCCAAGGCCCAGGTAGCGGAGACCGTGGAGCGGCTGCTGACGATGCTGTCGCTGATGGACTTCCGCCAGCGCTATCCCAAGGAACTGTCGGGCGGCATGCGCCAGCGGGTGGCGATCGCGCGCGTGCTGGCGCTGGATTCGCCGATCATGCTGATGGACGAGCCCTTTGGCGCGCTGGATGCGCTCACCCGGCGCAACCTGCAGGACGAGCTGCTGCGCATCTGGGCCGAGCTCGGGAAGACGATCCTGTTCGTGACTCACAGCATCGAGGAGGCGATCTACCTGGCCGACCGGATCGTCGTGATGACCTACCGCCCGGGCACGGTGAAGCGCGACCTGCTGGTGGGCCTGCCGCGCATGCGCGACCCGGCCGCGCCCGAGTTCAACGCCCTCAAGCGCGAGCTGGGGATGCTGGTCATGGAAGAGCAGCAGCGGCATCATCATGACGAGCTGAAGATGGCCGCCGTCGACTGAGGGCTTCGCTCACATCCCCCTGAAGCGCGCCTGATAGCGCTGGCTGACCGGCAGGCGCGTGCTCATGCCACGCAGCTGCAGCCACATGGCGCCGTCCTCGTCGCGCCGTACCGAGGCGATGCGCTTGACGTTGACCAGGTGGCTGCGGTGGATCTGCCAGAAGCCGCTCGGCTCCAGGGTCTCGGCCAGTTCGCGCAGCGGCGTGCGGATATGCGCTTCCAGCTGGTCGGTCACCACGCGCGTGTATTTCAGCTCCGAACTGAAGTACGCCACGTCCGCCAGGTCGATGAAATGGATGGTGCTGCCCACCGAGGCCTGGATCCAGGACGGCGCTGTGGTGCGCGGGTTCAGGGCCTGCAAGGCGCGGCCGAGGTCGGGCGGCGGCAGGTGCAGGCGGCCCCGCAGGCGCTCGATGGCGCGCGCCAGCCGTGCAGGATCGATGGGCTTGAGCACGTAGTCGAGCGCGCCCTCGTCGAAAGCCGCCAGCGCATGTTCTTCGTGGGCGGTGACGAAAACCACGTGGGTGCGGTGGCTGAAGGTGCGCGCCACCTCGAGGCCGGACAGGCCGGGCATGCGGATATCCAGGAACGCCGCGTCCGGGCCAGTCGCGTGGGCCAGGCGGATCGCTTCGATGCCGTCGCCGGCCATCGCCACGACCTGCGCTTCCGGCCACAGCCGGCCCAGGGCTTCGGCCAGGTCGGCCCGCAGCAGGGGCTCGTCATCGGCGATGAGGATGCGGGGAGCGTTCATGGCTGCCCCGCGGATGGCGCGGCGCGCGCCGGCAGCACGAGTTCGGCGCGCGTGAGCTGGTCGGGGCCGCGTTCCAGGCTCAGGCCGGCCGCGTCGCCGTACAGGGCGTGCAAGCGCTCGCGGGCATTGCGCAGGCCGACCCCATAGCCGACCGCGCCGCGCGCGCCCGGACCGGGACCGTCGTCGGACACCGTCAGCCGCAGCCGACCGCGTTCGCGCACCGCCTTGACGCCAACCGTCACCGTTCCCGGCGTCGGCTCGACGCCGTGGCGCACGGCGTTCTCGACCAGCGAGATCAGCAGCAGCGGCGGCATCTCGGCGTCGCGCGCGTCGTCGGCTACCTCGATCGTGTAGCGCAGGCGCTCGCCGAAGCGGATCGCCATCAGGGCCAGGTAGTGGCCCGCCAGCGCGCACTCCCGGCCCACGGTGCTGACGCGCGAGCGCATGTCCGGCAATGCCTGGTGCAGGTAGGCGATCAGGTGGTCCAGCATCTCCACGGCGCGCTCGGGCTGGTGGCGCGCCAGGTAGCGGGTGTTGGCCAGGGTGTTGTACAGGAAGTGGGGCTCGACCTGGGCCTGCAGCGCCTTCAGTTCCGCGCTCAGGGCGGACAGGCGCAGGGCCGCCACCTCGTCGCGATAGGCCTGGCGCTGCAGGATCGCCAGCGGCAGCGCCAGCACGCAGCACCACACCAGCAGGGCCAGGACCAGCATGTCGCGCCGTGCGAAGACGATCAGCTCGCGCGGCGTCAACCCATGCGCATGCACGGCGGCGGCGCCAAGGGCGCCAAGCGCCAGGGCCAGAAGCGCCCAGGCCCAGCACAGGGTCCAGTAACGGCGGCCGGGAGCGAAGCGCTGGGCCAGCCATCCCATGCACCATCCCGCGAGGACGGGCGCCAGCAGCGCCGCCATCAGCTTGGCCAGCAGGGGCGCAACCACGAACCAGGCCGCCACGGCCAGCGCGGCGGCACAGGCCAGGCCCGGCCAGGGAAAGCCGCGGTCGGCGCCCGTGACGCGCGACAAGACGGCGAGCGGGCCAGCCGGCGGGGCGGCCGCAGCGTCCGCTCCCTGCGAGGGACGGAACAGGAAAGCCAGCCGGCGCGCCGTCCTTGGATTCACTTGAACTCCTCGCCCGGCACGGCAGGGCGCAAGTCGCTGCGTTCGATATTCAGGCCGGGCAGCCCTGCCGGCGCGTCGCCCAGGACCTGGAGAGCGATGCCGTCCACCCTGGCGCTGCCCGGGCCCTTCAGTCCCACGCCGACATCGAGTTGCTTCACGCCAGCCGGCAAGCTGAGAGTGGATTCGTAGACGGTCCAGTCCTGGCTGAAGCGCATGCCCTGCAGGCTGGCGCCGCCGTCGAGGCCAATATAGATCTTTCCTTCCATCGGCTCGATATCCTGGAAGCGGACCCGCATCGACACGCGCACCCGCTTGCCGGCGTAGGCATCGGCCGGGATCCGCTGCGCCAGCCATGCGCTGCCATAAGGGTGGCTGGTGTCGGTCCGCATCAGGACCATCGCGCCCTTGCCCGAGGGGCTGTCGGCGGCGTCGACATCCGCATGGTAGAGCTTGGGGGCTTCGCCCCCGACCGACCACCCGTCGGGCAGCCCGGCGTTCGAGCTGGCGTTGAGGGTATAGGCGGCCAGGGCCAGGCCACAGGCGAACAGGACAGCAGTGGGTTTCATCGTTTTCTCCTTTGGGTAAGCGCGGTTGGAAGCCTTACTGTGAGAGAAAAAGGTGTGTGCGGGGGATGGCTGCGACGAACGCGGCAAAATCGCGCCTGGGCGAGGCGGCGGCGGAACGAAAGGGCGGGGGCGTCCATCCGGCGATGATACCCCAGCGCTGCGCGATACCGGGGGCTTGCCCCCAGCCATTCCCGATGGTGTAGACTGACATATTATGCAGAACACCCTCTTTTTCGCCGCGGCCCTGCTGTACGCGGTCTGCGCCCTGCTGCCGTCGCGCCAGGGCGCTGCCATTTCCGCCGTCACCGCGCTCGCCTGGCTGATCCACGGCGCGGCGCTCGGCCTCGACGTGGTCCTGCCGGGCAACCTGCGCGTCGGCTTTGCCGTCATGCTGTCGTCCGCGCTGTGGGTCTCGGTGGCCGCCTACTGGCTGGAGAACCGCAATTTCGCCCTCGACGGCCTGCGCCGCCTGGTGATGCCCTTCGCCTTCGGCGCGACCTTGCTTCCGGTGCTGTTCCCGGGCAGTCTGATGCCGCTGGCCGGCAGGCCGGCCGCCTTCGGCTGGCACATCGCCGTGGCCGTGCTGGCCTACAGCACCCTCACCATCGCCGCCTTCCACGCCGTCCTGATGGCGCTGCAGGAAGCCCGGCTGCATACCCGCCCGGCCGGCCCCAACGCCGGCTGGTTCGGCTCGGCCCTCGACCAGCTGCCGGCCCTGCTGACCATGGAAAAGCTGCTGTTCCGCGTGATCTGGATCGGCTTCGTGCTGCTCAGCCTTACCGTCCTGTCGGGCATCGTGTTCTCGGAACAGGTGTTCGGCCGCCCCATGCTGCTCGACCACAAGAGCATCTTCGCGCTGCTGTCGTGGGCGCTGTTCGCCGCGCTGCTGGCCGGGCGCAAATGGCAGGGCTGGCGCGGCAAGACGGCGCTGCGCTTCACCCTGGCGGGCTTCGCCACCCTGGCGCTGGCCTATGTCGGCAGCCGCTTCGTGCTGGAAGTCGTCCTGCACCGGGGGGTAGCATGAGCCGCATCCTGTTCTGGATCGCCCTGATCGCGCTGGTGGTCATGGCCGTGCGCAGCAAGCTGCGCGCCGCCGTGCGCCGCAGCCAGATGGAGGCGCAACAACAGCAGCGCCCAGCCCCGTCCCAACCGGCCGAGATCGAAGCCATGACCCAGTGCGCCCACTGCGGCATGTATTTCCCCTCGTCGGAAGCGGTGCGCGCCGACGGCCTCGATTACTGCTCGCCAGGCCACGTGCGCCTGCCGCCCCGGTAAGCCCCGAATGGCGGCTTCGAAGGTACTGGCGCGTGCGCTGTCGGCGGAGGCGCGCGTCACCCTGTGGCGCTCGCTCCAGACCTTCACGGTCACGCGCATCGTCATCGCGCTGGTGCTGCTGCTCTACCTCGGCTTCGATGTCGAGAGCGGCCGCATCAAGACCGATCCCGTCAACGCCGAGACCTGCTTCGCCTACGCGGCGGCGGCCCTCGTGTTCGCGGTCGTGGCGGCGCGCTGGCGGCGCCGCTTCATCGTCCAACTGGGCGCGCAGATCGCCACCGACCTGGCGGCGATCTCGCTGCTCTACCTGGCCGCCGGCGGCATGCGCAGCGGCCTGGGCATCCTGTATCTGTTCCCGCTGGCCGGCGCCGCCATCCTGGCGCCGCTGGTGCTGGCGCTGTTCTCGGCCTCGCTCGCGGCCATCTTCCTGTTGCTGGAGAGTGTCTGGCAGATCTTCATGAGCGACCGCGAACCGCCGCTGATGCAGGCCGGGATGTACGGCGCCGCCTTCTTCGCGGCGGTGCTGATGGTGAACCGGCTGGCGGCGCGCCTGCTCGGCCAGGAAGAACTGGCGGCCCAGCGCGGGGCCGACCTGCGCATCCAGCAAGCCATCAACCACATCGTGATCGCCGACGTCGGCGACGGCATCCTGGTGGTCGGCGACGAAGGCCGCCTGTACACCGGCAACCCGGCGGCGCGGCGCATGCTGGGCCTGGAAGGGGAGGCCGAAGGCTTCCTGCTGGGCGAGGTTCCGGCGCTGGAGCCGGTGGCCCAGGCCTACGCCGGCTGGCGCGCGGCGCCGAACGAGGAAGCGGCCTTCGTCACCATCAAGCCCTGGCACGAGCAGGGCGACAGCGAGGACGGCGGCGCCGCCGTCGTGCGCGGCCGGCGCGACCAGCCGGTGCACCTGAAGCTGCGCTTCGCGCGCGTCGACACCGGCAGCCAGGCGGAAGGGCGCAGCGTGATCTTCATGCAGGACGTGAGCGCGATCGAGAACGAGGCGCAGCAGCTCAAGCTGGCCTCGATGGGACGCCTGACCGCCAGCATCGCCCACGAGGTGCGCAACCCGCTGTCGGCGATCGGCCACGCCACCGCGCTGCTGGCCGAAGACCTGCATGGGCCGGCCGAGGTACGCCTGCTGAAGATCGTCAGCGACAACGTGGCGCGCGTGAACCGCATGGTCGAGGACATCCTGCAGCTGTCGCGCAAGGCCCAGCCGCACACCGAGCCGGTGCAGCTGAGCAGCTTCCTGGCCGAGCTGAAGGCCGAATTCTGCGAAATCCATGCGCTGGACGGTGATATAGTCTGGCTGGGCAACGCCGGTGGCGCCACCGTGCGCTTCGATCCGTTGCACCTGCACGAAGTGCTGCTCAACCTGCTGAACAACGCGATCCGCTATGCCAGCCGCAAGCCGGCCAGCATCCGGATCTTCCCGTCCAGCGACGCGGCCGGGCGTCTCGAGCTGCACGTGCAGGACGACGGCCCCGGCATCACGCCCGAAGTGCGCGCCCACCTGTTCGAGCCCTTCTACACGACATCGAGCAAGGGCACCGGGCTGGGACTCTACCTGGCGCGCGAGCTGTGCCTGAACAACGATGCGAAACTCGATTATGAATACCGCTTCGACCAGGCCGCGATGGGGCCGCGCAAGGCCAGCGGCCGTTTCGTCATCAGCTTCGTGCAGCCGGCCTGAAGAACCAAGGACCAACAGGGGAGAGCCATGACCGCACCACGTATCCTGGTCGTCGACGACGAAGCCGACCTGCGCGAACTGCTCGAGATCACCTTGCTCAAGATGGGCCTGGACGTCGACAGCGCCGCGACCTTGCGCCAGGCGCGCAACCTGTTCGAAGAACATGACTATTCTCTGGTGCTGACCGACATGCGCCTGCCCGACGGGCTCGGGATCGAACTGGTGCGCGAGATCAGCGCCTCGGGCAAGGGCACGCCGGTGGCCGTGATCACCGCCTTCGGCAGCGCCGAGAACGCGGTGGTGGCGCTCAAGGCCGGCGCCTTCGACTACATCGCCAAGCCGGTGGCGCTGGACGCCCTGCGCGTGATGGTGCGCTCGGCCCTGAAACTGACCGAAGGCGGAGCGGGGCAGCCGGAAGCGAACGCCGGCGCCTCCCGCCTGATCGGCAATTCGGCGGCCATGCAAGCGCTGCGCGCCCAGATCGCGCGCCTGGCGCGCTCCAACGCGCCGGTGTCGATCACCGGCGAATCGGGCGCCGGCAAGGAGCTGGCTGCGCGCGAGATCCATGCGCAAAGCTCGCGCGCCGCCAAGCCCTTCGTGGCGGTGAACTGCGGCGCGATCCCCGAGACCCTGATGGAGGCCGAGTTCTTCGGCTACCGCAAGGGCGCCTTCACCGGCGCAGCGGACGAGCGCGAAGGCTTCTTCCAGGCGGCCGACGGCGGCACCCTGATGCTGGACGAGGTGGCCGACCTGCCGCTGGCGATGCAGGTCAAGCTGCTGCGCGCGATCCAGGAGCGGCGCGTGCGCAAGATCGGCGCCACCGTCGAAGAGCCGGTCGACGTGCGCATCATCAGCGCCACCCACCAGGACCTGGCGCGCTGCGTCGAGACCGGCAAATTCAGGCAAGACTTGTTCTATCGCCTGAACGTGATCGAGCTGGCGCTGCCGCCGCTGCGCGAGCGCCTGGATGACCTGCCGGTGCTGGCGGACGCCATCCTGGCCAGGCTGGCGGGACCGGGCAAGGCTGCGCTCGGACCGGGCGTGCTGGAAGCGCTGCGCGCCTATTCCTTCCCGGGGAACGTGCGCGAGCTGGAGAACGTGCTGGAGCGGGCGCTGGCCTTTGCCAACGACGGCGTGATCGAAGTCGGCGACTTGTCGCTGAAGGCGGCGCGGCCCGGCGAGCCGGGTGTGCGCGAGCCGGTGGCGCCGCCTGTGATCCCTGCTTTGCCGGTGACGCCCGAGCCGGCGCCGGCTGTGCCGGCCGCGGCCACAGTTCCGGCGCCAGGACCGGTGAGCCTGGGACCGGCGGAGCTGCCGAGCAACCTGCCGGCCTACCTGGAGCAGGTCGAGCGCGAGGTCATCCAGCGCGCCCTGCAGCAGACCCAGTTCAACCGCACCCAAGCGGCCAGCCTGCTGGGCATCAGCGTGCGCCAGCTGCGCTATTCGATGCAAAAACTGGAGATCAGCGCGCCGGAGGATTGAATGCGGCAGGCATGACCGCTGTACATACGGAGGCCTCACCGGGCCGCACCCCTATATCTAGTGGCTGGGGTCCGCTGACCCCTTCATTATCTTGAAATTAATCTGGTGCAAAATGCACTTCTGCAGTGCAACAACGACCTATTCTGATTACCGCTTAGGCAGCCGAAAACACTGATGTTAGTGCTCGCTCACCGCGCGCTCCGCATCTTTCGGATGACTTCAAAAGTCAAGACTCCGCACCACGATTCCTCTCAAAAATTGAGAATTTATTTACTTGCCTGTATCGCAAACGAGGTACTACAATTAGTCTCATCTCAAGGCCGGACACTAGATCTAGTGGTAGTAGACAACAAGCAACTAGGTCCTCCGGCAGTCGGCAAGCTCAGCTTCCGGCACGAATCATTGACGTAACCTTTACCCTGCATATCTGGTTTGCCAGCTTAGGCCACCGGCTGGCGGGGTATCGTTTTGCTTTTAATTTTGTCAACGGACCGCACGACGGTCTGAAGCGATAACAAATCGGCGGCAACGGCTGCCATCCTGGAGGCTCAATGCAAACAGCACAAGACATCTCGATCAACCCGCACGTCACCCCAGGAACGACGTCGAACGGCGCCACGCCGGCCGACGTCGTCGCGCGCGGTGATTACCGTGTCATCCGCCGCAATGGCGCCGTGGTCGCGTTCGAGCCGAACAAGATCTCGGTCGCGATGACCAAGGCCTTCCTCGCCGTCGCCGGCGGGCAGGGCGCCGTCTCGGCCCGCATCCGCGAGCTGGTGGAACAGCTGACCAACAACGTCGTGGCCGCGCTGGTGCGCCGCCAGCCGAATGGCGGCACCTTCCACATCGAAGACGTGCAGGACCAGGTCGAGCTGTCGCTGATGCGTTCGGGCGAACACGATGTCGCCCGCGAATACGTGCTGTACCGCGCCAAGCGCATGGAAGAGCGCCGCGCCGCCAAGGAAGCCGCCGGCGGTGCCGCCGTCGTGGCTCCGCAGATCCACGTGGTCGACGGCGGCGAGCGCCGTCCGCTGGACCTGAACGCCGTCTCGAGCCTGATCAACGCCGCCTGCGCCGGCTTGGAAAAGCACGTCGACGCCGACGCGATTCTGGCCGAGACCATGAAGAACCTGTACGACGGCGTGCCGGTCGAAGAGCTGCACAAGTCCGCCATCCTGGCCGCTAGAGCCCTGATGGAAAAGGACCCGGCCTACAGCCAGGTGACCGCCCGTATCCTGCTGCACACCATCCGCAAGGAAGTCTTCGGCAAGGAAGTCGCGCAAGCCGCCGCCGCCGCCGAGTACATCACCTACTTCCCGAAGTACATCGCCAAGGGCATCGAGAACGAGCTGCTGGACGAAGAGCTGGGCAAGTACGACCTGGAGCGCCTGGCCAAGGCCCTGGTCGCCGACCGTGACCTGCAGTTCGGCTACATCGGCCTGCAGACCCTGTACGACCGCTACTTCCTGCACGTGCGCGACGTGCGCATCGAAATGCCGCAGGCCTTCTACATGCGCGTCGCGATGGGCCTGGCCCTGCGCGAAGCCGACCGCGAAGCCCGCGCCATCGAGTTCTACAACCTGCTGTCGTCGTTCGACTTCATGAGCTCGACCCCGACCCTGTTCAACTCGGGCACCCGCCGCTCGCAGCTGTCGTCCTGCTACCTGACCACCGTCGGCGACGACCTCGAAGGCATCTACGACGCGATCAAGGAAAACGCGCTGCTGTCGAAGTTCGCCGGCGGCCTGGGCAACGACTGGACTCCGGTCCGCGCGCTGGGTTCGCGCATCAAGGGCACCAACGGCCGTTCGCAGGGCGTGGTCCC
The DNA here is from genome assembly GCF_018119395.1 of Massilia sp. ZL223. GTDB lineage: Bacteria > Pseudomonadota > Gammaproteobacteria > Burkholderiales > Burkholderiaceae_D > Telluria. The sequence continues at coordinate 62,132 of NZ_JAGPWD010000023.1, read as the reverse complement.
GTTCCTGAAGGTCGTCAACGACACCGCTGTCGCGGTCAACCAGGGCGGCAAGCGCAAGGGCGCGGTCTGCGCCTACCTGGAAACCTGGCACCTGGACATCGAAGAATTCCTGGACCTGCGCAAGAACACCGGCGACGACCGCCGCCGCACCCACGACATGAACACCGCGAACTGGATTCCGGACCTGTTCATGAAGCGCGTGATGGAAAAGGGCAGCTGGACCCTGTTCTCGCCGTCGGAAACCCCGGACCTGCACGACCTGACCGGCAAGGCCTTCGAACAAGCCTACGTTGCGTACGAAGCCAAGGCCGAGCGCGGCGAAATGTCCGTGTTCAAGAAGATCGAAGCGCTGGACCTGTGGCGCAAGATGCTGTCGATGCTGTTCGAGACCGGCCACCCGTGGATCACCTTCAAGGATCCGTGCAACATCCGTTCGCCGCAGCAGCACGTGGGCGTGGTGCACTCGTCGAACCTGTGCACCGAGATCACCCTGAACACCAACGCCGACGAAATCGCCGTCTGCAACCTGGGCTCGGTGAACCTGCCGCAGCACATGAAGGGCGATGGCCTGGACCACGTCAAGCTGCAGAAGACCATCCGCACCGCGATGCGCATGCTGGACAACGTCATCGACATCAACTACTACGCTGTCGACAAGGCGCGCAACTCGAACATGCGTCACCGTCCGGTGGGCATGGGCATCATGGGTCACCAGGACTGCCTGCACATGATGCGCGTGCCGTTCGCGTCGGATAAAGCTGTCGAATTCGCGGACAAGTCGATGGAAGCCGTCTGCTACTACGCCTACCTGGCGTCGACCGAGCTGGCGGAAGAGCGCGGCCGCTACGACACCTACGAAGGTTCGCTGTGGGACCGCGGCATCCTGCCGCAGGACTCGATCAAGCTGCTGGCGGAAGAGCGCGGCGGCTACCTGGAGCAGGACACCAGCGAATCGATGGACTGGAGCGTGGTGCGCAAGCGCATCAAGCAGTTCGGCATGCGTAACTCGAACTGCGTGGCGATCGCCCCGACCGCGACCATCTCGAACATCATCGGCGTGTCGGCTTGCATCGAGCCGACCTTCCAGAACCTGTACGTGAAGTCGAACCTGTCGGGCGAATTCACCGAGATCAACTCCTACCTTGTTCGCGACCTGAAGGCACGCGACCTGTGGGACGAAGTGATGATCGCCGACCTGAAGTACTTCGACGGTTCGCTGAGCAAGATCGACCGCGTGCCGCAAGACCTGCGCGACATCTACGCCACCGCGTTCGAAGTCGAGCCGAAGTGGCTGGTGGAAGCCGCCTCGCGCCGCCAGAAGTGGATCGACCAGGCCCAGTCGCTGAACATCTACATGGCCGGCGCATCGGGCAAGAAGCTGGACGAGACCTACAAGCTGGCGTGGCTGCGTGGCCTGAAGACCACCTACTACCTGCGCACCATCGCCGCGACCCACATGGAGAAGTCGACCACCCGCACCGGCGCCCTGAACGCCGTGCCGGTCTCGGGCGGCATCCAGGCCGGTCACGCCGCTCCGGCAGCCGCCGCTCCGGTGGCAGCTGCTCCGGCAGCCGACGTGGTGGAAGGCGCCGCCTGCTACCTGCGTCCGGGCGACGCCGGCTTCGACGAGTGCGAAGCCTGCCAGTAATTCGCTGAATAGGGGAAGCCTGCTTGAACGCAGGCTTCCCCGTTAGTACCACTACCCGTAAAACCGTCGTTCCGGCGTAGGCCGGAACCCAAGTTCGCAGCACACCGCCAGCGCTTGGGGTTCACCAGAAACCGACGACTATCAACATATACCCGTGACCTCATGCGCGATTCCCCGCGACGAGGTTTCGACTGAAGGATTAAAGACATGCTCTCTTGGGACGACGAACCGACCAGCGCCCCGCGCGCCCCGCAAACCGCAGCCTCGGAAGGCGCAGCACCGGCCGCCGAAGTGGCGAAACGCGTCAACGCCGACGACAAGCGCATCATCAACGGCCAGACCGACGTGAACCAGCTGGTCCCGTTCAAGTACAAGTGGGCATGGGACAAGTACCTGGCCGGCTGCGCCAACCACTGGATGCCGCAGGAAGTGAACATGCAGCGCGACATCGAGCTGTGGAAGAACCCGAACGGCCTGACCGAAGACGAGCGCCGTCTGGTCAAGCGCAACCTGGGCTTCTTCGTGACCGCCGACTCGCTGGCCGCGAACAACATCGTGCTGGGCACCTACCGCCACATCACCGCGCCGGAATGCCGCCAGTACCTGCTGCGCCAGGCCTTCGAAGAGGCGATCCACACCCACGCCTACCAGTACATCGTCGAATCGCTGGGCCTGGACGAGCGCGAGATCTTCAACGCCTACAACGAGATCGAATCGATCCACGACAAGGACCAGTTCCTGATCCCGTTCATCGACGTCCTGACCGACCCTGACTTCAAGACCGGCACCGTCGAAAACGACCAGAAGCTGCTGAAGTCGATCATCGTCTTCGCCTGCATGATGGAAGGCCTGTTCTTCTACGTCGGCTTCACCCAGATCCTGGCGCTGGGCCGCCAGAACAAGATGACTGGCGCCGCCGAGCAGTACCAGTACATCCTTCGCGACGAGTCCATGCACGTGAACTTCGGCATCGATCTGATCAACACGATCAAGATGGAAAACCCGCAGCTGTGGACCCCGGCCTTCCGCGACGAGATCAAGGAACTGTTCCTGAAAGCCGTCGAACTGGAATACCGTTACGCCGAAGACACCATGCCACGCGGCGTGCTGGGCCTGAACGCCCCGATGTTCAAGAGCTACCTGCGCTTCATCGCCAACCGCCGCGCCGTGCAGATCGGCCTGGACGCGCTGTTCCCGAATGAAGAGAACCCGTTCCCGTGGATGAGCGAGATGATCGACCTGAAGAAGGAGCGCAACTTCTTCGAGACCCGCGTGACCGAGTACCAGACCGGCGGTACTTTGAGCTGGGACTAACGGAAAAAAGCTCGGTCATCCCGAGCTTTTTTATTGTCCAGCATTGACTCCTCAGTTAAACATACGGAGATAGCAGTGAAAATATTTCGTGGTCCTAGCTCCAAACCATTTTTAGATGATTCTCATGAGCTTGTATCTCGCGTTAAACCACATGATTTAGAAAAGGGCGTGCGTGACAAGGCTTTAATTAAGTTCAACATCACTAAAGATGGCCTTGAACGACAGGCAATATGCACTGCTCAGTTCGAGGATGACGACTTGATCCCCATGATCAATGGTTTGGTTGCAAGATTGTCGGGACAGCAAGATGCCTTGAAGGAAATTAAAAAAACGATATTGGACAAAGGCGCGTCGAACGATCAAAAGATGTTAAAAATCGGCGAAATAATGGAAAGGGTGAAATAGGTTTTAAAGTAGGCGTAGTCGATTTTGCGTGCCATTTGCGGCTCCCTGATGTCCCATAGTTTAAAACTTCCCAACTGACCAGTCGGGAGGCCGGATGTATTGCAATGGCTGGACAATTTTGGCAGTTTCAAGGAAAGCGGTTCAAAATTGTGTCGACAAAAATGGAAATAATTTTTTAACTTGTTGCGAGCGAAATCCTAAAGTTTAGAATGTCAAGTCTGACTTTTGATGCTTTTTTGGGCCGAGACATCCATTCTAAACTGTGCTTTTGGTGAAAGAGCTACAAATTGTAATGCTGTGCACGGCTTGGTTTGAGCGCAAATTCCAGGTCACATTTCTCAACAGTGATAAAGCATAAGGGCGCTAGAATGTAACTGCCGCTGAGTTATATTTTCATCGTATCCATAATTAGTTTTCTTGCGAGCTGAGCCTTTTCGTTCTCAGGCTCGATGTGAAGCCAAAAAGAGACGCGCCCAAGAAGACTATTTAAATAATTTGGATTGCTTATTTTCCTGTTCGAAAGATGGGACAGTAGGCCAAATTTCCTTATAAAAAAGACCTCGTTTTGTAACTCTCGTTTGAATTTGGATGGAACCGCAAGACGACCACCCTGGATTGATATCCCAGTAACAACTCGCGCGCCATGACCGATTTTTAATCGAGTCTTTTCCTTGTTTACTGCTAATCCATATTCCGCAGTAATTTTCTCAACGGCGCCGCTGAACGAATGATGTATCGTTTCGCCGGAAAAGGTTAAGTCATCGGCGTAACGCGAGTACTTTAATCCACATTTGTTTGCAAGTCTCGTCAGGCGTTTATCGAAGCTTTTCAAAATTATATTCGATAGTGCGGGGCTGGTCGCTGCACCCTGCGCTAAGGCTTCACTGTGACAGCAAAGAGACGCCAAGTAATATGCTACATTGGGGGCATATCCACAATCTTTGAAGACATTGATCACCCACGACATTGGAATTGAAGGGAAAAAATCTCTTAAATCCATTTTTAAAAGATTTTTTGAATTCAAATGTATAAGCGCATTGCTTTTAATTGATCGCCCAGGGAGAAATCCTTGAGCGGCCACATGCACTTCAGACTTTTCTAAAATATTTTTTAATATCCAGCGTTGAGCTAGAAGCAACGATTCATGTGGGGCGCATATGTTTCGCTTTCCGCCACTGCGTTTCGGAATCGCAAACTCACGATAGAAACTACTAGGAGACGCTATCATTCGAGCCAGCGGTTCAATATTCAAGCCGAGCAAAAGTGATAAGTGCTCAAACTCAAATATTACGGGGAGATTTTTCTTTTGAAGGGAACCAGCATAACTTACATAAGATTTTGTAAGTTCATTCGGTATTCCGCGATCCCTAAAATACGATCGCCATTGGGTAGATTCCATAAATTCGGAGATTTTTTGAGGGAACGTTGTGCTGGAGCTACCTACTGTACGCTAGCTGCATATTAGAGTGGCTTTGTAGGTCGGAACGACCTACAAAGTCAATCAAATACGTGATAATTGGCGAAGCCAATTTCACACCGGGAAAATGGCGAAGCCAATTTCCCGGTGCTGGCATATTTCCGCCTCAGCAACCGGAGCGACACCGCTCCTAAACACTAGCTACTGCGCACTCGTTCCCTCACGTCGAACATTAACACAAGTTTACTTGCTAAGCAAGCTAGCATCTAGCCTTGATCTCGAGGGAACATATGGTTCGCCAGGTGATAATCTAAATTGGCGCAAAAAACCACTTGGAATTCCTTTTTTGTTGTCGCGTTCAGTCTTTGGTCTGCTTTGAATTAAAAATTCTTGTCCAGTGCGCGTGATGCAAAGCCAATCTCCATCAAACTCAAGAAATTTTTCCTCTTCCAGATGAAAGATAGTCTTCATATAGTCGGCCATCGGAATTTTCAACTTCTTGTACACAGAGTAGTTGCCAGCCCGCCCGTTCGCGCTAGATAGATTTCTAAGAATTGCTATTTTTGTCGACTCAAAATTATCCAAATTCCTAATCTCCCAAATAACGAGTAAATAAAGGATTTCTTGATTTTCCTTCGCTGCGCCCTGGCCACCAAAATATCGGGAAAACATTATTTGGAATATTAGAGTTTTCGAATCCAATAAGGCTCTCTGTTTTTCCGTATCCTAATGAATAATCACTAAGCTTATGTTCTCCGTGTTCGGGTGAAAGTTGCTTTTCTATATTTAACATAGACTTCACTTTCTCTTCTATTTTCTCGGTTGTCTCAAAGTCACTAATTCCTCGACTCACGGATTCAATATATGAAAGCCTAATTCCTGCCTCTTCGATTTTCTTTATTCCAGATATTGAGGCGAAAATAACGTTAACAAAAACATTGATATCTATTTGAGCAGTGTTGAATTGTCTTTTGATTTCCGCAACCCGACTCAAAACGGTTTGACCAGAGCCAATGAATTCGTCAACAAGAATGACGTTTCGTCTTTTAAAGTTGTCAGCTTTTAGCTTTTTAAATGCGGCGCCAAATGCGTTGACAATCTGAACTTCTTCCCATCCATTTTGTTGCAGCTTGATTTTAATATTTTGAACTAAGGCTTGCGAACTATCGGGCGAAGAGTTTGCGGCCATTGCGGCAATAATTGTATCTTTGGCTTCGATTCCCGGAATGGTTACGATATCTAGAACCAAGTCATTTATTTTCTGAACAAAATTTTCGGCCGAAATATATTTAAACCTAGACAGCAACTCCGTAATGAGAGTCTGCTCATCAACTGAACTACAGTCATCCATTAGCAATTCGACAAGACTATCTGCCTTACTGCTAAGCCAGCTATTAGCTTTGATGAGTGTCATCACCGCTGAGAACTGCATTTTAGATACGCTATGCACTATTAACTTCCCTCTTGCTAGCTATGCAAGTAATTCCAACCTACAATCATACAATAGAAAGTTTACCAAAAGAACAACTTATTGCAAGTAGGGAAAGTATCAAAATTCCGGTTCGCAAAAGCGTGAGACGGGGGGGAAGGGGCACCGTTGAGGGTGACAGCATTAGATCTTTGCAGGTCGCGGCACGTTGAGCTGGCATTGCTCAGCGTTATTTCTTGTCCCCACCTGTTTGATCGCGGTCAGCCTGGCGGTATCTCAGGCAGGAGGGGGAAAAGAATGCCGATCCGGCGTACCATGTTCGATCCAGCTCTTCAGGAGGACCAACGATGAACCCCGCGCTGAACCAGAAGATCGTGCTCGCTTCCCGTCCGCAAGGCCTGCCGCGGCCGGAGAACTTCCGGCTCGTTGAAGAATCGATTCCCGTTCCGGGCCACGGCGAGCTGCTCCTGGAAACCCTCTACCTGTCGCTCGACCCCTACATGCGCGGACGGATGGACGACGCGAAGTCCTACGCCAGGCCGGTCGGCATCGGCGAGGTGATGGAGGGCGGCACGGTGGCGCGCGTGGCCGCCTCGCGTCATGGCGGGTTCGCAGTCGGCGATATCGTCCTGTCGCATTCGGGCTGGCAGCACTATGCGCTGTCGAATGGCGAGAACCTGCGCAAGCTCGATCCGACCATGGTCCCGCCCAGTACGGCGCTGGGCGTACTGGGCATGCCGGGATTTACCGCCTGGGCAGGATTGCGGGAAATCGGCCGCCCCAAGCCCGGCGAGACGGTGGTCGTGGCCGCCGCGAGCGGCGCAGTCGGCTCGGTGGTGGGACAGATCGCCCGCATCCGGGGCGCCCGCGCGGTGGGCATCGCCGGCGGGCCGGACAAGTGCGCCTTCGTGCACGACGAGCTGGGCTTCGATGCCGTGGTCGACCACCGGGCGCCCGACTTCGCCGCCAGGCTGGCCGATGCCTGCCCGCAGGGCATCGACGTGTATTTCGAAAATGTCGGCGGCAAGGTATGGGACACCGTATTCCCGCTGCTGAACGATTTCGCGCGGGTGCCGGTGTGCGGCCTGATCTCCCAGTACAACGAACTCCCGCAAGCCGCGCCCGGCCCCGACCGGCTGGCCCTCGTCATGCGCGACGTGCTCAAGAAAAGCCTCACCCTGCGCGGCTTCATCCAGCGCGAATTCGCCGACCTGCGGCCCGAGTTCCTGCGCGAAGCCCAGCAATGGATTGCCGACGGCCGGCTGCGCTACCGCGAGGACATCGTCGACGGCCTGGAAAGCGCGCCGGCGGCCTTCATCGACCTGCTGCAAGGGCGGAATTTCGGCAAGCTGGTGGTCCGGGTGGCGGACTGGCAGGACCGCAGCAGCAGCCTCCAGCCGCGCGGCTGAATTACTCGGGCAGGGCCCGGCGCAGCGCGCTGCGCTCCTGCGCGAAGATCGCGAAGGCGAAACCCAGCTCGATGGCGGCGCCGGCGAAGGCGCCGTTCGTCATCGGCGCACCGTTCCCGGCCAGCAGGAAACCGGCAGCGGCCAGGACGCCGCCGCAGGCCCAGTAGATCCGCATCCCGTACACCGTCGCGAACGTGAGGTAGCGTCCGCCGATGGTCAGCAGCATCGCTGGGAAGAACAGTTCGCTGCGCCACTGCGACAGGCTGTAGGCCAGCGCGAAGCCCAGCAGCATCCAGACCGTGCTCGCCATCGCCAGCGATCCCAGCGGGTTGCCCCTGGTGTGATTGCCTGGCCTGCCCAGCAGTTGCGCCAGCAGCATGCCGAGCGGATGGATCGCCATGCCGCCCACGAACAGGGCCAGTACCGCGTGCCGGGCCGATCCGCCCATGGCGACCAATCCGGCGACAATCCATACGAGGCCTGAGACCAGCATCCCGGGCGCGCCGCCGGCATAAGCGTGGCGCATGTCGCGCTGGGCATCGGCGAAAGTCGTCGTCTGTTCCATGCAGGCTCCTGATGAGTAAATACAGCCTACGATAGCAGCATTCGGACTGGCACAGTAATGTTTTGACAATACTCACGATGAATAGGGAGTTTTACTACAAAGTAGGCTGAAAGAAGGTGGATATCGGGTTTATTTCATGTTACTTTGCTACAAGTTATTAATAAAGTAACTTGGGGGAGCCGTGTTCAAACCTGTTTTCGTCATCTCAGCCCTCATGGTCGCCCTGTCGGTCCAGGCAGCGCCCTACCAGATCCAGCACGTCGAGCCGCTGAACTGGTGGACAGGCATGAAACGCACGGACCTCCAGCTGATGGTGCACGGCGAACGGATCGCCGAGCTGCAGCCGACGCTGTCCTACCCCGGCGTGCGCATCGTCGGCACCGAGCGCACCGACAATCCGAATTTCCTGTTCGTGAACCTCAAGATCGAGCGCTGGGCCAAGCCAGGCGAATTCAGGCTCCAGTTCATGCGCGGCAAGGAAGCCGTGGCCAGCCATCCCTACCGGCTCGAACAGCGCCGCCCCGGCTCGGCACAGCGGCGCGGCTTCGATTCCACCGATGCGATCTACCTGATCATGCCGGACCGCTTCTCCAACGCGAACCCGGCCAACGACCAGGCGGGCATGCTGGAAGGCGTCGACCGCAAGCAGCCTAACGTGCGCCACGGCGGCGACCTGGCCGGCATGCAGGCCCAGCTCGACTATATCCGCGGCCTCGGCTTCACCATGATCTGGCCGACGCCGGTGTTGGAGAACAACCAGCCGACCTACTCCTACCACGGCTATTCGCTGACCGATTACTACAAGATCGACCCGCGCTTCGGCAGCAACGAGGACTTCCGCAACTACGTTAAGGCCGCCAATGAACGCGGCATCGGCCTGATCCACGACGTGGTGCTGAACCACATCGGCACCGGTCACTGGTGGATGCAGGACATGCCGGCCAAGGACTGGATCAACCACGGCAAGACCTTCAAGCCGACCAACAACCAGCACACCGTCGCCCAGGACATCCACGTGGCGCCGGAAGAGAAGGCGCGCTTCTTCGACGGCTGGTTCGTCGAGACCATGCCGGACCTGAACCAGCGCAACAAGCTGGTGGCGCGCTACCTGATCCAGAACACACTGTGGTGGATCGAGTACGCGAACCTGGCAGGCATCCGCGAGGACACCTATTCCTATTCCGATCCGGCCTTCCTCAACGAGTGGAACCGCGCCGTGTTCGACGAATACCCGAACCTGAACATCGTCGGTGAGGAGATGGATGCGCGGCCGCACATGGTCGCCTACTGGCAGAAGGGCGTGGTCAACCGCGACGGCTACAAGTCCGAACTGCCGACCGTGATGGACTTCCCGCTGAGCGACACGGCGCCCCTGGCCCTCACCGCGCCGGAGTCCAGCGGCCAGGGCCTGATCCGGATCTACGAGATCCTGGCGGCCGACTACCTGTACGCCGATCCGATGAAGCTGATGGTCTTCCCGGACAACCACGACCGCCCGCGCATCCTGGCGCAAGTCGACAACAACATAGATCTGGCCAAGACCAATCTGATCCTGATGGCGACCACGCGCGGCATCCCGCAAATGTTCTACGGCACCGAGATCCTGATCGGCAGTCCCAAGCAGCGCGAGGACGGCGTGCTGCGCGCCGACATGCCGGGCGGCTGGGCGGGCGATACGACCAATGCCTTCACCGGCGCGAACCTGTCCCCCAGCCAGCGCGACATGCAGCAGCTGGTGCGCACTCTGTTCAACTGGCGCAAGACCAGCTCCGCCGTCAAGCACGGCAAGCTGACCCATTACCTGCCCGCCGACGGGACCTATGTCTACTTCCGCCACGACGGCAAGCAGACGGTGATGGTGGTGCTGAACAAAAACGCGGGACCAACCCAGCTCGACCTGAAGCGTTTCGCCGGCGTGATCGGCAAGGCGCGCCAGGCGCGCAACGTCCTGACCGGCGCCAGCGTGGACCTCAACGCGCCGCTGGCCCTGCCGCCCATGACCTCGGCGGTCATCGAATGGTAGACGTGCTGGTGGCGGGCGGCGTAGGCATCGACACCATCGTGCGCGTGCCGTCGCTGCCGCTGGCGATGGCCGACTCGATCCACGTGCCGCCCGTGATGGATTACGTGGCGCATACCGGCAACGGCGTGGCCCTGGGCTTGCTGGCCCTCGGCCACCGCCCCCTGCTGATCGACTTCATCGGCGAGGATCCCCAGGCGGAGCTGATCCTGGCCCGCTACCGCGAGCGCGGCCTGGAATTCGATTACCTGGTCCACGAGAGCGGCACCCGGCGCAGCGTCAACCTGGTGGGCCCGGACGGACGCCGCCTGTCGCTGTACGACGGCCGCCATCCGGACACGCTGCGCATGCCGCGCGCGTTCTACCTGCCGCGCATGCGCGAGGCGGAGCACGTCCACCTGAGCATCGTGCCCTGGGCGCGCGAACTTTATGACGATGCCCAGGCGCTCGGCCTGCCGGTATCGACCGACCTGCACGACTGGGACGGCTGCAATCCCTATTACCACGACTTCGCCTACCGGTCCGACCTGGTCTTCCTCAGCAGCGCCGTACTGGGCGCGGGCGTGTTCGAGGTGATGCGCGCCATTCTCCGGCAGGGGAGGGCGCAGGTGGTGGTGGCCACGGCCGGCGCGGACGGCAGCTATGTGCTGGAACGCGGGAGCGAAGAGGTGCGCCATACGGCGGCCGCCCGGCTCGACCTGCCGGTCGTGGACAGCAACGGCGCGGGCGACGCTTTTTCGTCCGCCTTCCTGCACGCCTGGCGCGCCGGCCAGCCGGTGGACGCCTGCATGCGGGCCGGCGCCATCAGCGGGGCCTTTGCCTGCGCCTTCCACGGAACGGCCGAGCGGAGCCTGAGCAGGGACGAACTGGACGGCTATCTGGCAAACGGCTGACGGACTGCGCGATCTGTCCTATCATGACGGATTGCCATTTATTCAAATCAGGAGACGTCTTTGCAAGCCAAGCCTTCGCCGTCGCACGCCCTGCTGCTCGCCAGTATGATAGCGGTAACTAGCGTCCACGCCGCCCCGCAATCCCTCAGTGGCCGAACTGTCTTCGACAACAACTGCGCCAGCTGCCACAGCGTCGACGCCAACCTGTCCTCGCGCGCCGGTCCGGGCCTGTTCGGCCTCGTCGGACGCAAGGCGGCGGCCGTCCCCGGCTATAACTACTCGGCCGCATTGAGCAAGGCCGGCGCCGCCGGCAAGACCTGGACCCGCGAGGAGCTGGACGTCTTCCTGCTCGATCCGGGCAAGGCGGTGCCGGGCACCACGATGCCGGTCGGCGTGCCGGACAAGCAGGCCCGCGCCGCGCTGACCGACTACCTGGCGAGCCTGCAGGGAGCGGTGACCGCCGCAGCCGCACCGGCAGCCGCCGCGCCGGCCGAACGCGACGGCGCCTGGGACGAGAACCAGCCCGGCAAGATCCACCACATCAAAGTCAGCGACCTGGCCAAGCCATTCGCCACCGCGAGCGCCGGCAACGGCCCGCGCGTCGAAGCGCGTCCGAACGGCTCCATGCCCGTCGTTCCGAGCGGCTTCACGGTCGGCGTGTTCGCCAGCGACGCCGACAAGCCGCGCCTGCCGCTGCGCGCTCCGAACGGCGACATCTTCCTGGCCGCCACCGCCAAGGGCGAGATCAAGGTGCTGCGGTCGAAGAAGGGCGACAAGGCGGATACGTCCGAGGTGTTCGCCAGCGGCCTGTCGCGCCCCTACGGCATGGCCCTCTACCCATCGGGCGCCAACCCGCAATACTTGTACGTCGCCAACGTCAACTCGATCGTCCGCATCCCTTACCGCAACGGCGACCTGAAGGCGCGCGGCGAGCCCGAAGTCGTGGTGCCGCACCTGAGCGACACGAGCGGCGGCCATACCACCCGCACCTTGGCCTTCTCGAAGGATGGCAAGACCCTGCTGCTATCGATCGGCTCGGCGACCAACATCGCCACCGAGATCGGCGCCACGCCGCCGGAACCGCTGCCGCAATGGGAAGCCAAGCATGGCGTCGGCGGCGCCTGGGGCGTGGAAACCGACCGCGCCACCGTGATGGCTTTCGATCCGGACGGCCGCAACCGCCGCACCTACGCCACCGGTCTGCGCAACTGCGTCGGCATGCTGGTCTATCCGTCCACGGGCGATTTGATGTGCAACGTCAACGAGCGCGACGCGCTGGGCGACAACCTGCCGCCGGACTACGTCACGCGCGTGAAGCAGGGCGGCTTCTACGGCTGGCCGTGGTACTACATCGGCGACCACGAAGACCCGCGCCTGGCGGGCCAGCGTCCCGACCTGAAGGGCAAGGCCATCGCGCCGGACGTGCTGCTGCAGGCGCACTCCGCGCCGCTGGGCATGGCGGTCTATCACGCGCCGAAAGGCGCGAAGAACGCCTTCCCGAAGGAATATGAAGGGGATGTGTTCGTGGCCCTGCACGGCTCGTGGAACCGCGGCGTGCGCACCGGCTACAAGGTGGTGCGGGTGTTCATGAAGAACGGCGTACCCACCGGGCAGTACCAGGACTTCATGACGGGCATGGTGCTGAGCGACCGCGACGTGTGGGGTCGACCGGCCGGCGTGGAAGTGGCGGCCGATGGCGCGCTGCTGGTGGTCGACGACGCCGGCGGCGTGGTGTGGCGCGTGGCGCCGAAGCGTTGACGCCGCTGAACTGATCATCGTTTCACCGGGTGCTGCAGGTGACCAGCACCGTGCACCCGGCACCCCTCAATGGCGCTCACTCATCATTGACGCGCACCAATCTGCTTCCCTTCCAATCGAATAACAATCTCTGCCGGTCATTGGACTTTCTGATGGGGTGGCAGCGATGGCAATCGACGTGTATCTGCAAATCGACGGTATCAAAGGTGAGTCGAGTGACGACAAGCACCACGACTGGATCGAATGCACCTCAGCCGAATGGGGTGTCTTGCAGCCGAGAAGCGCCACCGCTTCGACGGGCGGTGGCCACACCGCCGAAAGGGTCGTCATGGATGAAGTGACCCTCGTCAAATACGCTGACCTGGCATCTCCCATCCTCATGCAGACCTGCTCGATGGGCAAAACCATCCCAAAAGCGAGACTCGACTTCATGCGCGCCGATGGGCAGGGTGTGCGGATTAAATATTTCGAAGTCGAGTTGGAGAATGTGCTGATCGGGCACGTGCAAGCGGCGATCCAGCCCGGCGACATCCTGGCCGAGAGCATTGGACTGAAGTTCTCCAAGATCAGGTGGAAATACACGCAGCAGAAAATCGGCGGAGGTTCCGGCGGTAATACTGCCGGGGGCTGGGACCTTGCCGCCAACAAAATAGTCTGATCGCCGTGCAGCGCGAGCACAGGAGGGCATCATGAACATGAGTAGCGCCGGAAAACTGAGATTGCAGAATCGCGAGAAGAAAGTCATGGCCTATTACGACGACATGGGGCCGGGCAAGGGTAACTGTACTGTCGGCTACGGTTCTCTGGTCCATAAGAATCCATGCACAGATGAAGAGTTAAAGACGCCCGTAACCCACGAGCTGGTGATGAGCCTTTTTTCCGCCAACCTGAGGGAGGCGGAACGGGCGGTCGAGAGGAATGTGCAGGTATCGCTTACGCAGGCTCAGTTTGATGCACTGGTGAGCTATACCTTCAACCGCGGCCCGACCGGAGCGCGACCGGTCTATAGGCTGATCAACCGTGGAGAGTTGCATGCAGCTGGACAGGAGATGCTCAAGAGTACAGCAGTCAGAGTCCGAAAGAAGGGGAAGTTAGTCTCGATCGTTGCACGTGGTCTGATAGACCGTCGCAACGAGGAGAGTGCGCCTTTCTTGACGGCGCCGACCCAGAAGCAAAGGAACCTTACACCATGAGAATCTTTTGGGTGCGGCTACTCCGGATCTTCCTGCTGCCGCTTTGCCTCGTCGGCTTCGGCTGGGCCAAAGCCGACGAGGCAAATGAAGGCGTTTACGGCAAGTGGCGAGTCATCAAGGATCTGACTCCGGAAGGTTCGATCACTTCAAAGAGCGAGCAGCAGATCCGTGCCGTGATTGGAAAAACAGCTGCGATCGGTCCTGATAAATTTGCGTTCAATGGCAGCGAGTGCCGTCGTCCGGAATATAAGCGCAGTGTCGACGATACCGTTGAGTATTTTTATAGAGAGTGGCGTGTGAGTTCCAGCGACTTCCCCTTGGGTGACAGGGTCACTGTTGTGGATGTCACGTGCGATCACTATCTCATATACCCGATAGACAAGAATCGCCTGATCATCGCGATGGACGGCGTTTTCTTCGAGGCGGTACGGCTTGGCGCTGCGGCTGGCGGCGGCACCGCATCGGCCATGCGAGCCAAAGCGGACAGCGGTGTGAATGCCGATATCTTCGGCGCCTGGACTATCGATGGGGTGACGTGGGAAAAGGGACGTGTACTGACTCAGAAACAGGCGAAGATGCTGATGGGGATGCCGGTGTATATCGATGCCGGCAGATTCGTCTACTACGAGCACGTCTGCGACCGGCCATCCTACAAGCGAAGCCAGGAGACAAAGAGCGCGTATTTCCGCGGCGACTGGCGGAGCGACTTTGCGAGACTACCGTTGCCCGACAAGCTGACTGCCGTCGCAACGGAATGTGGGACCATCTATCCGGTCAGCCGGAAGCGCATCCTTATCGAAGATAACAATGGCCTGTTCTTTTCTGCTGTACCGCTACAGGGGAACGAAGCCAGGTGATATCGACAAAAGGAAGACGGTCCGCCGTGCGTCAGAACTGCCGCGAGTAGCCCAGCGAGACCGCTCCGAAGCGCTTGCGTTCGTAGCGGATCTCCGGCGGCCCGCCCGCTTCCGGGGTCGGCAGCTTAAGCAGCGTGTACTGCAAGGACACGCTGGCCTGCTCCGATACCCTGTACCCCAGCCCCGCGCGCACTTGCCAGGCGAAGCCGCTCTTCGAGGCCGGTCCGAAGCAGTCGCAATTGGCGCCCAGCCCCAGGCGCGGCAGCTTGATCCTGCCCCAGCCAATGCCGGCGCCGAAGAAGCTGTCGATCGAATCGCTCAGCCGGTCGGTGCGGTAGGCATTGGCGAACAGCACCTGGTAGCGCCCGCGCGCATCCTTCGGCTCGCTCACCGCGCCCAGGCTCAGGCGCTCCACCTTGAACAGTCCCTGTTCGACCTCCAGCTCGTAGCGCGCATGCTCCGACTGGCGGCCGACCATCAGGCCGCCGTGCAGGCCGCGCTTCAGGTCCGCGTGGCCGTCGAAGGGCGTGCCGGAACCGAAGTCGATCCGCGCATTCATCTCGTCCAGCGTGTTCGCGCCCGCGTGCACGCCCCAGTACTTCACCGGCTCGGCCGCATTGGCCTGCACGGAGACCAGCGCAAGTAGGGAGACCACCGGCGCCAGGCCTGCAAGTTTCAAGTTGCTCATCCGTCCTCCTTAGATACCGAAACCGGTGCCGAACATCGCGTTCAGGTCCGCGGCAGTGGCCGCGGTGCCGTGGGCGACACCGACCAGCTGGATTTGCTGGAAGTAATTTTGTTCGACCGCGTCGATGAAGCCGGCCGCGCTGGTCGACTGGTAGGTCGCCGCCAGCTGCTGGACCAGGGCCTGCACCGAGGCGTTGTCGTGGTTGGCGATCAGGTAGCCTTCCGCGTCGAACGTGAAGGCATTATCCATGGTGGCGCTGAACACCGCGCCACGGTTGGCGTAGCCCTTGGCGCCCAGGCCCAGCTGGGCCGCCTGGGCCACGGTCGCCAGCTCGGTGCGGCCCAAGGCGTCCTGGTACAGGTTCACGTTGACCCCAAGGCCGCTGTTGGCGCCCAGGACCGTGAAGCCCGGCGAGCCCTTGACCAGCTCGTAGCAGGCGTAGGGCATGGCGCCGCCGTCGATGGCGAAGGTGGTGTCCTGGGTGAAGGGCTGGTAATAGGCCGACGCGTGCTTGCCGCTCGGCGCTCCGACCATGGAATCGAAGACCACGCCCTGGAACACGTTGCCGGTGCCGCTGGCGTGGCTCATGGCGTCCTTGACGTCGCCGGTGTAATACAGCTCGCCGTTTGCCATGCGCACGCTGTACACCTGGTCCGGCAAGGTCTTGTCGAAGGACAGCAGGCCCGGGTCGACGATGACGCCGTTGACGATGCCGTCCTCGTCGCCGCGCGCGCCGTCGGTCAGGGTGATCACAATGCGGTCCACGCGACCGTCGTTGTTCAGGTCCACCAGGGTGGCGCCGTCGTCGAAGGTGGCCAGATCCTGGTCGTCCAGGAAGCTGTACCAGGCGCCGCTGGCCTTGTCGAACTTGAGGAAGTCGTTCGAGGCCACGCCCGTCTGGCCCAGTTCGATCACCACGCGGGTCTGCAGGCCGGCGCGGTTCGGGGCGAGATCGGGCAGGCCGGCCACGCCTTCGGCGGCGGTGACGGTAAAGTTGAACACCGGCGAGGCCGCGCGCTGCTCCTGCGGCAGCGCGGCCGGCAAGTCGGTCAGGCTCAGGTCGCGCAACTGGGCGCCGCTGGTGAGCTGGACGGCGTCCAGTTCGCCGCTCACCGAGCCGGCGATCACGGCGCCGAAGGAGGACAGCGGAGCGTTGACGCCCTTGGCGAAGTCGGCCAGCGATCCCAGGGGCAGCAGGGCGACGCCGTTCTGTTGCCAGTCGAGCACACCGTCCTTGTTGTAGTCGCCGTTGTAGGCGGCCAGTTCGACCGAGGGCATGACGCCGTCGCGGTCGGTGACGATGGTCACGCTCACCGGCGCCGAGCCGACCACCTGGCCGCTGGCGTCCATGATCTGCACGGTATATGTATACACGCCGTCATCCAGGGCGCCCGGGGCCACGTTGATCTTGCCGGCGGCGATGTCGGCGGCGGTGACGGCGCTGGTGCCGACCACGGCGCCGTTCGGCGCCAGCAGGCGCACGCTGCCGCCCGCGGTGAGCAGCTGGCCGGCGGCGACGCTGAACTCAGGGGTGCGCACGCTGGTGACGGCGTCGGTGTTGCTGGCGCCGTCGTCGGTGTCTGGATCCAGGCCGGTCTGCAGGGCCGGGGGCTGCACCACTGGAGGCTGTACGACCGGAGGCTGCACCACCGGCGGCAGGGAGTCGTTGTCCACCACGGTGCCGGTCGCATGCACGCCGTTGACGGACAGCAGCGCGCTTTCCGAGGATTCGACCAGGCTGTCGTCCACGGTCGCCAGGGTGGCCGTGAAGCCGGCCACACCGGCCGGGATCACCACGATGCCGGTCGCCGGATCGCCATTCTTCCAGCTCACGCCGTTGCTGAAGACCAGCGCGCCCAGGTCGCTGGCGGACGCGGTGCCGCCCAGCACCAGGCTGAACTCGGCCGGCGCCACCGCCGCGCCGTTGAGCGTGACGGTATACAGCAGGGTGGCGCCCTCGGTCACCACGGAATCGAAGGGGTTCTGGCCCAGGTTGGCGGCATCTTCGGCCACCACCGAGACCACGTTCAGGCTGTCGTTGTCGGCGATGGTGCCGCTTGCGGCCACGCCGCCGATGCTCATGATGGCGCTTTCGGTGGCTTCGATCAGGGCGTCGTCCACGGTCGGCAGGGTGGCGGTGAAGCCGATCACGCCCGGCGGCACCACGATGATGCCGCTGGCCGGGTTGCCGTTCTTCCAGGCCACGCCGGCGCTGAAGACGATCTGGCCCAGGTCGGCGTTTGATGCGCTGCCGCCCAGACTCAGGGTGAACTCGGTGGGCGCCGGGCTGGCGCTGTTGAGGCGCGCGGTGAACAGCAGGGCCGTGCCTTCGACCACGCTGCTGTCGACCGGGGTGGCGCCGAGATGGGCGCTGTCCTCGGCCACCAGGCTGGCGATGCTCTGGCTGTCGTTGTCGGTGACGGTGCCGGAGGCCATGACACCGCCGACGGTGAGGGCCAGCGATTCGGTGAGCTCGATCTCGGCGTCGTCGAAGACGCCCACGGTCACCTTGAAGCTGCCCACGCCGGACGGCACCACCACGATGCCGCTGAGCGGATCGTTGTTTTTCCAGGTCACGCCGTCGCTGAACACGATGCCGGCCAGCTCGGAAGCAGCCAGGGTGCCGCCGACCGCGAGCGTGAACTCGGTGGCGGCGATGGTGGCGGTGTTCAGGTGCACGCTGTAGCGCAGGATGCCGCCCTCGACGATGCTCGAATCGGCCGGCGACAGGCCGACGTTGCCAGCGTCTTCCGCGATCACGGTGGCCACGTTCACGGCGTCGTTGTCGGTGATGGTGCCGGTGGCCTGCACTCCGCCCACGGTCAGGACCAGGGATTCGTTCGCCTCGACGGCGCTGTCGTCCACGGTCGCTACCAGGATGCGGAAGCTGCCGATACCGGCCGGGACCACCAGCAGGCCGGTGCCCGGATCGCCATTCTTCCAGGCGACGCCGTCGCTGAAGCTGATGGCGCCCAGGTCGGTGGCGTCGGCGCTGCCGCCCAGCGCCAGGCTGAGTTCCAGCGGGTAGGGGCCGGCGGCGCTCAGGGTGACGGTGTACTGCAGGGCCGCGCCTTCGATGACGGCGCTGTCCAGCGGAATGGCGCCGGCATTGGCCGCGACCTCGGCCAGCACCGCGCTCACGCCGATGCTGTCGTTATCGGTGATGGTGCCGGTGGCGGCCACGCCGCCCACGTTCAGCACCAGGCTTTCCGCGTTTTCGACCTCGCTGTCGTCAAGGGTCGGCACCAGAATGGTGAAACCGGCCACGCCGGCCGGGACCACGACGATGCCGCTCGCCAGATTATTGTTCTTCCAGGCCACGTTATTGCTGAACACGAAGCTGCCGACGTCCAGTGCGCCGGCGCTGCCGCCCACCGTCAGCGCATGTTCCACCGGGGTGGGGCTGGCGCCGTTGAGCGCCACCGTGACCAGCAGGCTGGCGCCTTCGACCACGCTGGCATCGACCGGGGAGGCGCCGCTGTGCAGGGCGTCCTCGGCGATCGCCGTGGTGACGCCCTGGCTGTCGTTGTCGGTGACGGTGCCGGTGGCGGCCACGCCGCCGACGGTGACGACCACCGTCTCGGCGTTCTCGATCTCGCTGTCGTCATGGGTGGCGAGCGTGATCCGGAAGCTGCCGACGCCGGCCGGCACCACCACGATGCCGGTGGCCGGGTCGCCATTCTTCCACGCGACGCCGTTGCTGAAGCCGATCGCGCCGCGGTCGCTTGCGCCCGCCGTGCCGCCGATCAGCAGGGTGTGCTCGCCGCCGCTGCCGTTCAGGGTGACCGTGTATACCAGGGAGCCGCCCTCGACCACGCTGCTGTCGGCCGGGTTGGCGCCGCTGTTCAGGGCGTCTTCCGCCAGTACGCGGGCGACCGTGGCGCCAGGGGCGCCGTCGTTGTCGTTGATGATCACCACGCCGGTGTTGTCGGTGATCGCCGCCAGGCGGCTGTCGCTCAGCACCACGGTGGCGGTGCGCGCGCCGTCGGCGACGGCGTTGTCGATCAGGGACACCGCAATCTGCTTGCTGGTTTCGCCCGGCGCGAACGTCAGCGTGCCGCTGGCCGCCGCGTAGTCGGTGCCGGCGGTGGCGCTGCCGTTCTCGGTGCTGTACCTGACCGTGATGGTGTCGGTGCTGGTCTTGTTGAGCGTGACGGTGACGTAGGCCGTGCCGTCGGCCTCGTTGACCACCGCGTCGCCCACGCTCAGCTGGGGCTGGGCCGCCAGGTAGGTGTTGAGCGCGGCCAGCAGGCCGGAGGTCGCGGCGTTGCCGGTGACCTTGCCGTCGTTGCTGATGGCCAGGGCCTGGCCGTTGAAGGTCATGCCGATGAAGGTATGCGGGTCGCCGTTGGCTTCCGTGTTCGGGTCGATCGTGTAGGTGCCGCTGTTGGTGGCCAGCACGCGGTTTGTGTTCCCGGTCGCGTAGAACACGATGGTGCTCACTGCGCCGCTGGGCGCGCGCCAGTTGATCACGCCGTCGATCCGGTGCTGGACGCCCGCCGCGTCCGTGATCAGGAGCGTGCCCGATAGGTCGTTGCCCTGGCTGCCGCCGAACTGCCCGGTGGTGGTCGCCTGCTGGAACTGGAAGTTGGACCAGCCCAGCGCGGTCAGGTAGGACGACGCGGACGACTCATTGTTTTTTGTCGCGTTACCGACAAAACCATTGGAAAACGAAACGGAAACGATGGACGTAGCCAAGGCAGGCCTCTGCAGGAAGGTGGTCTAAAAGGGAAGGGAGCGGCGAGGCGGGACGGCGGGCTCGCGGTACGGACGGCGGCAGGGATGAGGCCGCTTGGGGAGTGTAGCGGCTTGTCCTGCCAGCCGCCATGGGATTGATGAACTTTCCCTGCGGCGGACAGATGTGACGGCCGGTCTGTGGCTGGCTGACGACAAGCGGTGCTGCACCTGCTTGCCGATGCGGCAAGGCCCGTCGCCATGCTCGCGCCACCCGGACGGCGGAAACCTTATGATCCCTACAAGCCTGCGGCTTCCCGCAAACCCAGGAGAGGGCATGACCGACCGCTTTGCACTGCACTACCTGCCCGAGGCATTTTCCGTCGCCGGGCAAAAGCTGATGGGCCGGCAGGCGGCCGGCGTCGGGCTGCTGCGCGCGGTCGCGCAGGCGGACAGCCTGGCCGAAGTCGGCTGCTTCGCCGCCGGGAGGCCCTATGCGGACGCCTTCGACGCGGCGCTGCGCGCGGACGGTTACCGGGGCCTGACGCGCTGGATCGCGCCGTCCGCGCCCGAGGAGCTGGCGCATTTCGGCTGCCTCTACCACCCCGGCCCCGGCATCGAGCGCCTGGCCTGGCGGCGCCTGCAGGCGGGCGAGCGCCAGTACAGCCTGTGCGGCGTCGCCCACACCACCGCCAGCCACGACATGATGAGCATGGTGGCCGACCTGCTGGTGGCGCCGGTGCGCGCCTGGGACGCCATCGTCTGCACCTCGCGCGTGGTGCGCGACAGCGTGCGCGTGCTGATCGAGGAGCAGGCCGCTTATCTGGCCGCGCGCCTGGGCGCGACCCGCTTCGAGCTGCCGCAGCTGCCTTTGATTCCGCTGGGCGTGCACTGCGCCGAGCTGCAGGCCGGCGAGGCGCAGCGGGTGGACGCCCGCGCCCGCCTCGGCATCGGGCCGGACGAAGTCGCGGTGCTGTTCCTGGGGCGGCTGTCGCTGCACGCCAAGTCCCATCCCCAGCAGATGTTCGCGGCGCTCGAGCGCGCGGACAAGGGCGGGAAGAAGGTGCACCTGATCCTGTGCGGCTGGTTCGCCAGCGAAGCGATCGGGACGGCCTTCCGCGAAGCGGCGGCGCTGCTCTGTCCTTCAATCCGACTGGTCGAGCTGGACGGGCGGGATGCGGAGCGCAAGCGCGACGCCTGGGCCGCCGCCGACATCTTCACCTCGCTCTCGGACAACATCCAGGAAACCTTCGGCCTGACGCCGGCCGAGGCCATGGCGGCCGGGCTGCCCTGCGTGGTGTCGGACTGGAACGGCTACCGCGACACGGTGCGCGACGGCGTCGACGGCTACCGCATCCCGGCCATCATGCCCGGGCCCGGCGCGGGCGGCGACCTGGCGATGCGCTACGACGACGGGGTGGACAGCTTCGACATGTACTGCGGCCACACCAGCCAGGCGGTGGCGGTGGACGGCGCCGGCCTGGCCCAGGCCTACGGCAGCTTGATCCGCGATGAAGGGCTGCGCCGCCGCATGGGCGAGAGCGGGCGCGCGCGGGCCAGGCAGGAGTTCGACTGGAGCGCCATCCTGGTGCGCTACTGCGAGCTGTTCGACGAGCTGGCGGAGCGGCGCCGCGCCGATCCCTTGCTCACGCCGCCGCTGCCGGACCATGCGCCGGACCGGCCGGATCCTTTCCGTCTGTTCGCCAATTACCCGACGCGCTTGCTGACGGCGGCCTCGCTGGTGGAATTGAAGCCGGATGCCTCGCTGGCGCTGGTGCGCGCCTACCGCGAGCTGGCGATCAACCGCTTCGCGGCGTCGTCGCTGCCGACCCTGGAAGAGTTCGGGCTGATCTTCGGCGCCATCGGGCCGCGGCCGATGCAGGTCGAGGAGCTGATCGATACGCTGGGGCGCTGGGATCGTCCGACCTTGCTGCGCGGCCTGGCGTGGCTGTGCAAGATGGACATGCTGCGGATTACGGAGGGGTAGCCTAAAAACCGTCGCCCCGGCGAAGGCCGGGGCCCAAGTTGGCGTGAGCAGTGTGGACGCTAAACTTAGGTTCCGGCCTTCGCCGGAACGACGTTCATATACTGTGGCTTACGCAAGCTGAGTCGCACCCTTACGGCTGCTCGCCGCATCGACGCTGTACGCACCCGCACCGAAAGCCACCACCTGCAGCAAACCACCAGCCATCGCGATGTTCTTCATCAGATGGATCAGCTGGTTCTGGTCACCCACCGCGCTGTGGAACACCAGGCCCGTCACCACCGAGAACGCCGCCAGCAGCGCGGCCACCAGGCGCGTCTTGATGCCGAGCGCCAGCATCGCGCCGCCGCCCACTTCGATGACTACCGCCGCCACCAGGCCGAGCGTGGCGAAGGGCAGGCCCGCCGACTCGATGTAACCGATGGTCCCGGCCGGCGCGAGCGCCTTGCCGACACCGCTGACGAGGAAGATGGCGGCCATCAGGATGCGGCCGATGGTCGGGATGGCGGACTGGTTGGCGCTGTTGTTCAGGGTGGTGTTCATGATTGTTCCTTTCGTGTCTGTCGTTGAGTGTTCGCTGGTTCGAGCACCCGTTCGTGGAGTGCATGGATCCCATCTTAGGCAGAGGAGACCGATCCAGGAAGCCTATATAATTCGATGACTTGTATCGATGGGGACGATAGATGCTCGACGGGATGTCCATGGACCAGCTGCGCACGTTTATCGCCGCAGCCGACGAAGGCAGCTTCTCCGCCGCGGGCCGCAAGCTGCGCCGCGCGCAATCGGTGGTGAGCCACACGCTCGCCAATCTCGAACTGCAGGTGGGCTTCGCGCTGTTCGATCGCAGCGGCCGCTATCCGCAATTGACGGAAGCGGGCCGCGCGCTGCTCGAAGAAGCGCGCCATGCGGCCGACGGCATGGATGCGTTCAAGGCCAGGGCGCGCACGCTCGCGCAGGGACTCGAGGCCGAACTCGCGGTCGCGGTCGACGTCATGTTCCCCATCGAGACGCTCACCGCCGCCGTGAAGGACTTCCACGATCGCTTTCCCACCACGCCGCTGCGCCTGTATGTCGAAGCGCTCGGCGCGGTGGTGCAGCCGCTGCTCGACGGCCGCTGCCGTATCGCGGTGATCGGTTCGCTGCCCGAGGTGCCGACCGAGTGCGCATCCGAATACCTGCTCGCGGTGCCTTCGGTCGTGGTCGCGGCGCCCGGTCATCCGCTCGCCGCGGCCAGGCGCAAGGTGCTGCGCGCCGAGGCCGCGAAACACGTGCAGCTCGTGCTCACCGATCGCTCGACACTGACCGAGGGGCGCAACTACGGGGTGCTGTCGCCGCAGGTATGGCGGCTCGCGGATCTCGGCGCCAAGCATGCCTTCCTGCGCGCCGGCATGGGATGGGGATCGATGCCGCTGCACATGGTCGAGGGCGATCTCGCGCGCGGCGCGCTGGTGCGCATCGAGCTCGAAGTCCATCCGCTGCTCGGCGCAGGCTTCTCGATGCACGCAATCTATTTGAAGGACCAGCCGCCGGGACCTGCGGGCCGCTGGTTCGTCGAGCGTTTGAAAAGCGAATCGATGTGACCGCGATTTTTTTGTGTGCGTGATCTCACATCTGGTCGCGCATCGATGCGAATCGCAGCGATTTTTTGCGGTCTATCGGTTGCGAACTCACAAAGTTTTCGTGTACTTTACGTGATTGAATTTGTCAAAACGAGAACATGTGTTATTGTCGCGGGCATCCGCACACATAATCGATCAATAATAGGACGCTGATCCACTCGGTATGCACGTAAGCGAAGCGAAAAGAACAAGCCGCACTGCCTGACCTTCAGTTCAGGCAAGGCGGCTTTTTCTTTTCGCGCCCGCAAGGGTAGCGATGTGAAACGCAAATGGACGGTGACCTGTCGACGTTGGCTGAAGTGCTGCAACGATGAGGAGTTGCAGCAGTTCAGCCGGTGCCGGATTCATTGGCGTAAATCGTTTTGGTTTGGGCCGATGAATAATTCGCCGGGACATGGAAGTGACCTGGCGGGTTTCAACCTCGAGCGTAATTTTCATCGCAGATGAAGGAGAAAAAAAATGGCAACCGCTAAGAAACCAGCAGCAAAGGCAGCAGCAAAGAGCGCGCCTTCGTCGTCGACGAAGGCGAGCGCGAAGACCGCAGCAGAGAAACCGGCAGCTAAGAAAGCCACCGCTACCAAGGCAGCGGCTAAACCGGCAGCGAAGTCGGCAGCTAAACCGGCAGCCAAGCCGGCAGCCAAGAAAGCTGCAGCAACCAAGACCGCCGCCAAGTCGACCGCCACCAAGGCAGCCGCAAAACCGGCAGCAAAGAAAACCGCTGCAAAATCGGCAGCCAAGCCGGTAGCGAAGAAAGCGACCGCAACCAAAGCTGCTGCAAAACCGGCAGCGAAAAAAGCGACCGCTACCAAAGCAGCCGCAAAACCTGCAGCAAAGAAAGCCGCAGCAAAACCGGCGGCAAAGAAAACCGCGACCAAAGCCGCAGCAAAACCGGTAGCGAAGAAAGCGACCGCCACCAAAGCAGCCGCTAAACCGGCAGCCAAGAAAGCGACCGCGACCAAAGCCGCCGCCAAGCCGGCAGCAAAGAAAGCCGCCGCCAAGCCAGCAGCTAAAAAGGCCGCTGCCAAGCCGGCAGCTAAAAAAGCCGCAGCAAAGCCGGCAGCTAAAAAGGCAGCCGCCAAGCCGGCAGCCAAAAAGGCCAGCGCTGCAAAGTCGGCAGTAAAGCCGGCAGCTAAAAAAGCCGCCGCGAAACCGGCTGCTAAAAAAGCCGCAGCAAAACCGGCAGCGAAGAAAGCGACCGCAACCAAGGCAGCAGCTAAGCCGGCAGCAAAAAAAGCGACCGCGACCAAAGCCGCCGCCAAGCCGGCAGCCAAGAAAGCCGCCGCCAAACCGGCAGCTAAGAAGGCGACCGCTACCAAGGCAGCTGCTAAACCGGCAGCCAAGAAAGCAACCGCTACCAAAGCAGCTGCTAAACCGGCCGCCAAGAAAGCTGCTGCTCCGGCCAAGGCCGCTGCCACCAAGACCGCTGCCGCCAAGCCTGCCGCGACCAAGACTGCTGCCGCCAAGCCTGCTGCCACCAAGACCGCAGCCAAGCCTGCAGCCAAGCCGGCCGCCAAGAAAGCTGAAGCCAAGCCGGAAGTGAAGGCCGAAGCCAAGCCGGAAACCAAGGCCGAGACCAAAGCCGACGGCAAGGCGGAAGCCAAGCCGGAAGCCAAGGCCGAGAACAAGGCTGACGGCAAGGCGGAAGCCAAGCCGGCATCGACCGCGCCGGCCGCGAAGACCGTGCTGGCTCCGGCCGCATGGCCTTTCCCGACCAGCAGCCGTCCGTAAGGCCGGCAGGCATGAGGCGCGTGGCAGCCAGGCTGTTCCGCGCGTCATAGCCAGTCCTGCCTGGTTCAGGCAAAATACCGCTGTGTGATCGTTCGCACAGCGGTTTTTTTTTGAGGAGTGTTTGTGCTGTCTATTCTTCAGTTTCTCGTCGATACCGCCGCCGGTCTGCTCGGCGGACTGCTGCTGCTGCGTTTCTGGATGCAGGCAATTCGCGTGCGTCCGCCGATGCAGATCGGCCAGTTCACCTTCACCCTGACGGATTGGCTGGTATTGCCGCTGCGGCGCCTGGTGCCGGGAATGGGCGGCTATGACTGGGCCAGCCTGATCGGGGCTTTCCTGATGGTGCTGATCGCGAGCTCGGTGATGCTGCTGGCCGGTGCGACGGGCGAGATGGTGCTGCTGGGGGCGCTCTACCGCTTCCTGAACTGGATCCTGTACGGCTTCATGGCGCTCCTGATCATCGATGCGATCTTCAGCTGGGTGAATCCGAATGCGCCGCTGGCGCCCTTCGTGCACGCGCTGAATACGCCGATTTTGCGGCCGATCCGGCGTGTGGTGCCGCCGATTGGGGGGATTGATCTGTCGGTGCTGGTGGCGCTGGTGCTTATCCAGATCATTCAGTTCATTTTGCGCCAGGTGTTCATGTGATTGCTGAGCTGCGCTGAGAGTGGCGTGGCTCTAGAACGAACTTGGGTTCCCGCGAAGGCGGGAACCCAAGTTTTATGTGCTTAGTGTTGACGCGTGTAACGCGTCCTAACGATCAGCGGAAGGTGTACCCAAACGCCGCTTCAAACCGCTGATCGAACTCTTCCTTCGTAAAGCTGTGGTTCTGCGCCCCCTGGCGCGCGATCTTGATCGAACCCAGCAGGCTGGCGATACGCCCGCTGGTCGGCCAGTCCAGCCCATTGACGATCCCGTACAGCAGGCCCGCGCGGTAGGCGTCGCCGCAGCCGGTCGGATCCAGCACCTCGGCCGCCGGCACAGCCGGGATGCGGTGGTGCTCGCCGCCGGCGTAGATGTCCGAACCTTCGCCGCCGCGCGTGACGATCAGGGCTTCCAGGCGCCCCGCGATATCCGCCAGGGTCAGGCCGGTACGGTCCATCACCATCTCGAATTCGTAGTCGTTGCACGCCAGGTAACTGGCCTGGTCGATGAAGCGGATCAGCTCCTCGCCCGAGAACATCGGCAGCTGCTGGCCCGGATCGAACATGACGGGCACGCCCAGCTCGGCGCAGTCCCTGGCGTGCTTGATCATGCCGTCGCGGCCGTCCGGCGAGATGATCGCCACGCGCAGCGGGCCTTGCTCGGCCACGCTGTTCTCGTGCGAGAACTGCATCGCGCCCGGGTGGAAGGCGTTGATCTGGTTGTTGTCCTGGTCGGCGGTCACGAAGCACTGCGCGGTGTAGGCATCGGCGATGGTGCGGATGCCGCGGGTGGCGATGCCCTGCTTGCCCAGGCGCTCGAGGTAGTCGCCGCCATCCTGGCCGATGGTGCCCATGATCAGCGGATCGCCGCCCAGCAGCTTGAGGTTGTAGGCGATGTTGACCGAGCAGCCGCCGTATTCGGTGCGCAGGGTCGGCACCAGGAAGGAAACGTTCACGCGGTGCAGCTGGTCGGCCAGCAGGGTCTCGGCGAAACGGCCGTGGTACTGCATGATCTTGTCGAACGCGATCGATCCGCAGATCAGGGCGGTGTGAGTCATGGTGTGAAAACTTTCAGGGGTAGAAAACGGCGATATGGTAGCCGGACGGCTCCAGGCCCTCCAGCCGGAAGTGGAGCCTCACCGGCTGCTCGGCGCGGGCGGCGATGCCGGAGCTGGCCGGCACGCTTTGCGGCAGATAATCGCGCGGGCCGAACACGCGCCGCACCAGCGGCTTGTCGTCCGCGTCGGACAGGGTCAGCTCGATGCTCGGCCAGGCCTGCACCAGCGCGCCTTCGTTGCGCAGCAGGGTGGTGTAGCTGTAGGCGTTGCCGCCCAGGGTGGTCAGTTCGCCCGTCTCGATGACGAGCTTCTCGATGTTGGCCGGCAGCCCGACCTGACAGCCCAGCACGCCGCACAGCGAGGCGAGGGCAGGGCGCATGCCCGGATAGCGGGCCGCCAGCGTGTCGCGGAAGGAATAGGCCGCCTGCGTGGCCAGCGCCAGCAGCAGGAGCACGCTGCCCACGGCCAGGGCGATGCGCACGGCCTTGCCGGACTGTTCGCGCTGGCGGCTGCGGCGCACGAACTCCGGCTCGTCGGATTCCGGCACGCGCAGTTTTGGCGGCTCGATCTTGGTCGGCGTGAGCTTGGAGCGGCGCGCGCGCGACTCGGCGGCGCGGGCGCGCGGGGTCTTGGGCGGCGGCGGCGGCGGCTGGAACGGCGCCTGGCCGCCGGAGGATTCGCGCAGCAGCAGGGGAGGCGCGTCTTCCGCGACGGCGCGGCGCGACGGCTTCGGCGCTTCCACGGATTCGTCGTGGACGTCGGGCGGCGGCGCGGCCACCAGTTCCTCGTCGACCGGCAGGTCGAGCACCGCCGTGTCGCCGCCGTCGGCCTCGGCAGCCGCCTGCGCAGCTACTGGCGCCGCAACGGAGGTCTCAACCGGGGCCGGCTCGGATGCCGGAGTTTCGGGCGTCTCGGGAATGATCGGCTCCGCCGGCCGTTCGGGTTCTTCCGCCGGCGTTTCGGCAGGCGGGGTTTCGCGTTCCGGCTCCGGTGGAGCATCTTCGACGTGATGCGCAATGTGATGCGCCTGCTCTTCCGCGCTCACCTTCGGAATGATGCCGAAGGGCGAGAAGGTGCGGTCGAATTCGAGGGTGTAGATGGGAACGCCATCCTCGTCCCGGGCCTCGACGGGCGCGGGCTGCTCGTCGGCTTCGGGAGCCGGAGCGGAAGCCGGAGCAGGAAACGGTTCGGGAGCGGGTGCTGCGGGAACCTGGTCCACCGGAGCTGGCGGAGCAGGGACGGGCGGGGCGGCCGAGAGATCGACCAGCCCCTTGTTACCGTCGAAGACTTGCTGGCAGGCGCCGCAGCGCACGATGCCCCCGCGCAGCTTGAGCTGGTCCGCGGCGACACGGAACATCGTGCCGCAGTGGGGGCATTGGGTGGCCAGCGCCATGCGTCAGCCGCCTGGGGCGGAGCGCGGCGCGGGTAGAGTGTCCTGGCCGAGCGTCCCGTGAAGGGCGACCCAGCCGTCCTGCTCGGCCCAGACGCCCAGCTTGATGAAAGGTGCGTAGGCGGCGGCCACTTCCTCGGCCTGGCGCGCCAGCACGCCCGACAGGATCAGCGATCCGCCCGGCGCCACGCGGCCGGACAGCATCGGCGCCATCAGCTTCAATGGGCTCGACAGGATGTTGGCCACCACGATGTCGAACTGGCCCTTGGCATGGCGCTCGTTCGGCGCGGCGGCAAACGCGTCCGGCAGGTAGTAGTCGATGGCGACCTTGTTGCGCTCGGCATTGGCGCGCGCCGATTCGATGGCTTGCGGGTCGATGTCGACCCCGGCCACGTCGTCCGCGCCCAGCTTCTTGGCGACCATCGCCAGGATGCCCGAGCCGCAGCCGTAGTCCAGCACCGACTTGCCCGGCGCCGGATGGGCTTCCAGCCATTCCATGCACAGGCGGGTGGTCGGGTGACTGCCGGTGCCGAAGGCCAGGCCGGGATCGAGCTCGAGGATGAGCCCGTTCGGGTCCGGCGCCTCGTGCCAGCTCGGCACGACCCAGATGTTCTTGCCGATGTGGATGGGCTCGAACTGCGATTGGGTCAGGCGCACCCAGTCGGCGTCCGCCACCGCGCGGGTGGTGAAGGACGGGACGACCGGCAGCTGGATCGCGTTGGCGGCTTCCTGGACGATCGCGAACTGGTCCGCGTCCGTGTCAGTGAGCGCCACCACGCGGCTGCGGTCCCAGGCGGCCTCTTTCGGCTCCATGCCCGGCTCGCCGAACAGAGGCTTCTCGGCCTCGGTGCCTTCGTCGGCGTCTTCGACCGAGACCGACAGCGCGCCCGCCTCCATCAGGGCGTCGGACAGCGCTTCCGCGTGCTCGCGGGCGATCTCGATGACGACTTCAGTCCAGCTCATGCTTATGCCTTGCTTTCCGATTTGGCGCCGATCGCGGTTTCCTTCGGCAGGTCCGGCTTGGAAGCCAGCTTGTGCTCCAGGTAGTGGATGTTGGTGCCGCCTTCGATGAAGCGCGCATCCACCATCAGCTCGCGGTGCAGCGGGATGTTGGTAAGAATACCTTCGACCACCATTTCGGAGAGCGCGATTTGCATGCGGCGGATCGCCTGCTCGCGAGTGGCACCGTAAGAAATTACCTTGCCGATCATCGAGTCGTAATGAGGTGGCACATAGTAACCCGCATACGAGTGCGAATCGACGCGGATGCCAGGGCCGCCCGGCGGGTGCCAGCCGGTGATGCGGCCTGGCGACGGGGTGAACTTGAACGGGTCTTCCGCGTTGATGCGGCACTCGATCGCGTGGCCCGACAGCATGATGTCGCGCTGGCGGAAGCGCAGCTTCTCGCCGCAGGCGATGCGGATCTGTTCCTGGACGATGTCGACGCCGGTGATCATCTCGGTGACCGGGTGCTCGACCTGGACGCGGGTGTTCATCTCGATGAAGTAGAACTCGCCGTTCTCGTACAGGAATTCGAAGGTGCCCGCGCCGCGGTAGCCGATCTTGCGGCAGGCTTCGGCGCAGCGGTCGCCGATCTTCTCGATCAGCTTGCGCGGGATGCCCGGCGCCGGCGCTTCTTCGATGACCTTCTGGTGGCGGCGCTGCATCGAGCAGTCGCGCTCGCCCAGCCAGACGGCGTTCTTGTGTTCGTCGGCGAGGATCTGGATCTCCACGTGGCGCGGATTTTCCAGGAACTTCTCCATATAGACTTCCGGATTGCCGAAAGCGGTGCCGGCTTCGGTCTTGGTCATCTGGACCGCGTTCAGCAGGGCCGCTTCGGTATGCACCACGCGCATGCCGCGGCCGCCGCCGCCGCCGGCCGCCTTGATGATGACCGGGTAGCCGATCTTGCGCGCGGTCTGGATGATTTCCTTCGGATCGTCCGACAGGGCGCCGTCCGAGCCCGGCACGCAAGGCACGCCGGCCTTGATCATGGCCTGCTTCGCCGACACCTTGTCGCCCATCAGGCGGATCGATTCCGGACGCGGGCCGATGAAGACGAAGCCCGATTTTTCCACGCGCTCGGCGAAGTCGGCGTTCTCGGACAGGAAGCCGTAGCCCGGGTGGATCGCTTCGGCGTCGGTGACTTCGGCCGCGCTGATGATCGCCGGCATGTTCAGGTAGCTGAGCGTCGACTGCGCCGGGCCGATGCAGACGGATTCGTCCGCCAGCTTCACGTACTTGGCGTCCTTGTCGGCCTCGGAGTGAACGACAACCGTCTTGATGCCCAGCTCGCGGCAGGCGCGCTGGATACGCAGCGCGATTTCACCACGGTTGGCGATGAGGATTTTTTCAAACATGGTAGGTTCGGTGTTTCAGTGAAAACCGGCGCGGCTATCAAGCAAGCGCCGGACACGACATGGATGAGCTGGCGGCCGGGAATGCCGCCGGGCCGGGCTGGATTAGCCGATCACGAACAGCGGCTGGCCGAATTCGACCGGTTGGCCGTTTTCCACGAGGATCTTGGTGACAACGCCAGCCACGTCGGCGTCGATTTCATTCAGGAGCTTCATCGCTTCGATGATGCACAGGGTGTCGCCTTCCTTGATGTTCTGGCCGACTTCGACGAAGGCCGGAGCGCCCGGCGCCGACGAACGGTAGAAGGTGCCGACCATCGGCGACTTGACCACGTGGCCGCTCGGTTCGGCGGCGACGGCCGGTGCGGCCGGCGCTGCCGCCGGGGCCGCAGCCTGGGCTGCGTGCTGTGCCGGAGCGGCGAAATGCTGCACGCCCTGCGGCGGCATGACCACCATTTGATTCTGCGGGATTGCGGACGACTTGACGATGCGAACCTTGCTTTCGCCTTCGGTCACTTCCAGTTCGGCGATGTCCGATTCAGCGACCAGGTCGATCAAAGTCTTGAGTTTTCGTAGATCCATGTGAAACCCCTTGGAATTATTCGTTTTAAGAGAGCAGGCCGGCGCGAAGGTGGTGGCCGCGCGGCCGCTGATACATGAAGTTGACGTAGATTAACGCTATTTAAGTGCGAAGTCGATGGCAAACCGATATCCGTCCGGCCCCAGTCCGCAAATCACGCCGCGCGCGATGGCCGACAAATACGAATGGTGCCGGAAGGCTTCGCGTTGATGGATATTCGAAATATGCACCTCCACGAACGGAATCGCCACCGCAGCAAGCGCATCGCGCAGGGCTACGCTGGTATGGGTCAGGCCGCCAGGATTGATGACGATGGCGTCCACGCCTTCCTCGCGGGCGGCATGGATGCGGTCGATCAGGGCTCCTTCATGGTTGCTCTGGAAGCAGGCGATGCTCGCGCCTGCCGCCCGGGCCTGGTCCGCCGCTGCCTTCTCGATGTCGGCGAGGGTGGTCGCGCCGTACACCGCCGGCTCCCGGGTCCCCAATAAATTGAGGTTGGGGCCGTTAAGCAGCAGTAGCTTTTTTGCCATCATAAGGAGTCTGGTTGCCCGAAAGTCAGGCATTGTGCCGCCAAGCTCAGCTATTGGCAAGCGGTAAAATTATCCGTGGATAAACGCAGTTTCGCCGAAGATGGAATCGTACGACCGTTCGATAAGTGTTTGTATTGACGGCTTTTTCTGCGCGCTTCTTCGGGATTATCCGTTCAGTTTGGCGAGATCGGCGCGCAATTCGTCGAACTTCAGTTTGCCCAGGTAAGTCTTGCGTACCTGGCCATCCGCGCCGATCAGCACGGTATAGGGCAGGCCGCCCGCGGTATTGCCGAAGCCGCGCGACAGCTCGGTGCCGCCCATGCCACCCACATATAAAGGATAGGCAATCTTCAGTTTCGTGGCGAATTCGGCCATGGCCGACGGCGAATCGATGCCGATGCCGATCACGTTGAAACGCTTGCCGCCGTCCTCGCCCGCCAGGGCCGAGAGTTCCGGCATTTCCTGTACGCAGGGCGCGCACCAGGTAGCCCAGAAGTTCACCAGCAGCGGCTTGCCCTGCCACTGGGACAGCGCCTGCGGCTTGCCCTCGAGGTCGTTGAGCGATTGCGCGAACAGCTGGCCCACGGCAGTGTGCGGCTTGCCGCCGGTCGGGGCATAGGCCGTGGTCTGCGGGGAAGGTTCTTTCTTGTTGATGGCCACGAGCGCGCCCATCACGCCGAACATGGCGGCGACGGCCGCGTAGGCGGCCATGTGTTTCTTGTTCATTCGTCCTGTTCCAGAGTCTCGTCCGTATTCCCGTCGGTCTTCAAGAGGGCGCGCAGCCCATCCGCGTCGACCCGCTGCAGGCGGCCGTCGGCTCTCGGCTTGAGGGCGCCGCGCAAGTCGTGGAACTCGTAGAGCTCGGCGTGGACATCTTCCTTGCCCCACGTGAAGCTCACGGTCTCGACCGGCGCATGGCGGCCCCCCTTGAAGTGCGGGGTTTCCGAGATCTCAATATTAACATTGCGATTCAGTAAATAGATCTCTACTTCCTTGGCGCTGTCCGCGAACAATTGCAGGTGGATTGCGTCGTGCTCGCCCGCCGTGCCGTTGAGCACGGCGCCAGTAAGATAAGGGCGGAATTCGGAGAGGGCGTCCATCACCTGCAGGGCGGTGGCGCGCAGGCTGCCCAGGCGTTCGCCATGCTCGGGGCCGCCGAACAGGGCCAGGTACTTGCGCACCTCGTCCTCGATCTGGCCGTCGTCCGGCATCATATTGGGCTTGGGATCGTCGACGCCGAGGACCTGGCGCGCCGCCTTGCGCCTTGCCGTCGCGTAGTCGGCGCCATCCTGGGCAATCATGCGCGCGGCCGTGAGGGCGATCTCGGCGCGCAACTGGAGGAGATCGTTGTTCTGAGTCGGCATCATCATGAGGCCAATCATACTCTGAACGGAAAATGACGGCGGCTCGGGTAGAATCGCGTATTCGCCAAACGGACATTACTTGCCATGCACATTCATATTCTTGGTATTTGCGGAACTTTCATGGGCGGCCTGGCGGTCCTGGCCAAGGAAGCCGGCCACCGCGTGACGGGCTGCGACGCCAACGTCTATCCGCCAATGAGCACCCAACTGGAAGCCCAGGGCATTGAATTGATCCAGGGTTATGGCCCGGAACAGGTCTCGCTGAATCCCGACCTGTATGTGATCGGTAATGTCATGACCCGTGGCAATCCGCTGATCGAAGAGATCCTGAACCGCGGCCTGCCATATGTATCCGGCCCGCAATGGATCGGCGAGCACATCCTGCGTAATAAATGGGTGCTGGCCGTGGCCGGCACGCACGGCAAGACCACGACCACCTCGATGCTGGCCTGGATCCTGGAAGACGCCGGTTATGCGCCGGGTTTCCTGATCGGCGGCGTGCCGATGAACTTCGGCATCTCGGCGCGCCTGCACGGCGACAAGCCTAGCGACTTCTTCGTGATCGAGGCGGACGAGTACGACACCGCCTTCTTCGACAAGCGCAGCAAGTTCGTGCACTACCACGCCAAGACGGCGGTGCTGAACAACCTCGAATACGACCACGCCGACATCTTCCCGGACATTGGCGCCATCGAAACCCAGTTCCACCACCTGGTGCGCACCGTGCCGGGCGTCGGCCGCCTGGTCGTCAACGGCGACGAAGCCTCGCTGGCCCGCGTGCTCAAGCGCGGCTGCTGGAGCGAGAAGGAAACGTTCGGCGCGGCCGAAGGCGTGAACTGGAGCCTGATCGAGCACCCGGGCGGCAGCAGCTTCGACGTGCTCTTCAACCGCGGCGGCGGACCGGGCGAGATGCAGGGCACCGTGCACTGGGAACTGACCGGCCACCATAACCGTTCGAATGCCATGGCCGCGATCGCCGCCGCGCGCCACGTCGGCGTGCCGGCCGCCCAGGCCATCGATTCGCTGTCGCGCTTCCAGAGCGTCAAGCGCCGCATGGAAGTGCGCGGCGTGGTCAACAACGTGACCGTCTACGACGACTTCGCCCACCATCCGACCGCGATCGCCACCACCGTGGGCGGCCTGCGCCAGAAGATTGGCACCAGCGGCCGCATCCTGGCCGTGCTGGAGCCGCGCTCGAACACCATGAAGCTGGGCGCGATGAAGGATGCGCTGCCGGGCAGCCTGAAGGACGCCGACCTGGTGTTCGGCTT
This sequence comes from Massilia sp. ZL223, assembly GCF_018119395.1. Classification (GTDB taxonomy): domain Bacteria; phylum Pseudomonadota; class Gammaproteobacteria; order Burkholderiales; family Burkholderiaceae_D; genus Telluria. The sequence goes on along the minus strand of NZ_JAGPWD010000023.1, from coordinate 27,337 downwards.
CGGCAGCCAGCAGGCGCTGGGCTGGTCGCTGGCCGACGCCCTGAAACCGCTGGGCGCGATCGCCCACAGCTTCGACCAGCTCGACTACCTGGTCCAGGCCGTGGTGCAGGCAGCCCAGCCGGGCGACCACATCCTCGTGATGAGCAACGGCGGCTTCGGCGGCGTGCACCAGAAACTGCTCGACGCCCTGGCTCCATGATTTTGTATTTGCACGGATTCCGTTCCTCGCCGCGTTCCTTCAAGGCGCGCGTGGTGCAGAAGAGATTGGAAGAGCTGGGACGGGCGCATGAGCTGATCTGCCCGCAACTGCCGGCCTCGCCGAAGGAGGCGATGGAACTCGCCCTGCTGCTGGCCGAACGCCATGCGCCGCACGACCTGTCCATCGTCGGTTCCTCGCTGGGCGGCTTTTATGCCACCTGGCTGGCGGAACGCCTGGACGTGCCGGCGGTCTTGATCAACCCGGCGGTGAATCCCCTGAAGAACCTGGAAAAGCACGTCGGCGTCACGACTGCCTGGCACTCGGATGAACCCTTCGAGTTCAAGCAGGAATACATCGGCGAGCTGGCCGGGCTGCGCGTGGAAAAGATCACGAAGCCCGAGCGCTACTTCCTGCTGGCCGCGACCGGCGACGAAGTGCTCGACTACCGCGACATGGTGGCCCACTATGCGGGCGCGCGCCAGCATGTGATCCAGGGCAGCGACCATGCGATCCCGGAATTCCCGGAGTATGTGGACGAGGTACTGGCATTCTGTAATCCGCAATTGATGTCAGCGGGCGCGGTGCAGTGAGGGGCGGTTCTTTGCGCCTTGCGGCCTGGCAGCCGCACGTCCTCGCCGTGCGCGCGCCAAGCCGGATGGAAGATTGGCTGACCACCAAAGGCTCGCTGACCGCGCGCCTGATCGCGCACAGCGAGCGTTTCCGGGTGCACCGCCTGCACCAGAACAGCGCCCTCTGCCTGCCCGACGAGGCGCGCGCCATCGGCCTGCCGCGCCCGGAGAAGGTGTGGGAGCGCGAAGTGCTGCTCGAATGCGACGGCCGGCCGGTGGTCTTCGGCCACACCGTCGTGCCGCGCCACTGCAGCGCGAGCGACTGGCCGCTGTTTTCGGCGCTGGGCGAGCGCTCGCTGGGAACGACCCTGTTCTACGACCCCAAGGTCGAGCGGGGGCAACTGGAGTTCGCGCGCCTGCGCGCGGGCCATCCGCTGGTCGAGCGCGTGCGCGCCGCGGCCGGCGGCCTGAAAGAGACTGTTTACTATGCGCGGCGCTGCGTCTATCGCCGCCGTCAAGGACTGCTGCTGGTCACCGAGGTATTCTTGCCGGAGGTGCTGGAGCTGGTGGCGTCCGCACCATTAAAGAACACGAAATAACATGAATCTATTCTTCGAAGAGTCGGGCGATTTCAAGGCCGGCACCGTTTTGTCGACCGCGGGCGAGGCCTACCAGGTCGAGCTGCCGAGCGGGAAGCGCACCAAGGTCAAGGCCAAGGATGTGCTGCTCCAGTTCGACAAGCACGAGCCGGAAGCCCTGATGGACGCGGCCAAGGGCATCGCCGCCGAGGTCGATCTCGACTTCCTGTGGGAAGTGGCGGGCCAGGAGGAGTTCGGCTTCGCCGAGCTGGGCGCCGAGTATTTCGGCCATGCGCCGCTGCCGCCGGAAGCCGCCGGCCTGGTGCTGGCCCTGCACAACGCGCCCATCTACTTCTATAAGAAGGGCCGCGGGCGCTACAAGGCCGCGCCGGAGCAATCGCTGAAGGCGGCGCTGGCCGGCATCGAGAAGAAGAAGCAGCAAGCGCTCATCCAGGCCGCATACGTCGAGGAACTCAAGGCCGGCAAGCTGCCGCAGGCCATGCAGGCCCTGGTGCACCAGCTGCTGTTCAAGCCGGACAAGAACACCATCGAATACAAGGCCCTGGAAGCGGCCGCCGACGAGCTGCAGACCACCGCCCAGCGCCTCATGCTGGGCAATGGCGGCCTGGCCTCGCCGAAGGATCTGCACATGGCGCGCTTCCTGTTCGAGCACTTCCCGCGCGGCGCCGGCTTCCCGGCCGTCGACGTGCCGAAGGCTCCGGGCGACCTGCCGCTGGCCGAGGTGGCCGCCTTCTCGATCGACGACGTGACCACGACCGAGATCGACGACGCCTTCTCGGTGGTGAGGCTGGACGACGGCACGGTGCGCGTGGGTATCCACATCGCCGCGCCGGGCCTGGGCATCCGTCCGGACGACGCCATCGACAAGATCGCGCGCGGCCGCATGTCGACCGTGTATATGCCGGGCGATAAGATCACCATGCTGCCGGACGAGGTGGTGGACGCCTTCACCCTGGCCGAAGGGAACGAGTGCCCGGCGCTGTCGCTGTACGCGGTGCTCAACCCCCAGGACTGGACCGTGGTCTCGACCGTGACCCGCGCCGAGCGCGTGCCGATCAAGAGCAACCTGCGCCACAACGACCTGGATGCGGTGGTCAACGAAGAGACCCTGTCCAACGGGGAAGGGGAGTACCCACACAAGGAGGAACTGGGTTTCCTGTGGCAGTGGGCCCTGCAGCTGGAGGCGGGCCGCATGAAGAAGCGCGAGGCCTTCGGCCTCAAGCCGGAGCAGGCCAACCGCGTGGACTTCAACTTCTACGTGGAAGACGACGTGGTCAGCATCGTGCGCCGCAAGCGCGGCGCGCCGCTGGACAAGATCGTGGCCGAGCTGATGATCTTCGCCAACAGCACCTGGGGCAAGCTGCTGCACGACTCGGGCGTGCCGGGCATCTACCGCTCGCAGACCCCGGGTGCGGGCGGCTGGGCGTCCAAGATGCAGGTGCGCATGGTGACCCACGCGGCCCCGCACCAGGGCCTGGGCGTGGACCAGTACGCATGGAGCACCTCGCCGCTGCGCCGCTATACCGACCTGGTGAACCAGTGGCAGATCCTGGCTTGCGCCGAGCATGGCGTGAGCGCGCCGCTGGTGGCGCCGTTCAAGCACCGGGATGCGACCTTGTTCTCGATCGTGTCGGCGTTTGACGCGGCGTATTCGGCGTACAACGACTTCCAGCAGAACATGGAGCGCTACTGGTGCCTGCGCTGGCTGGGGCAGGAACAGGCCAAGCATGTGGACGCCGTGGTGCTGAAGGACGAGATCGTGCGCCTGGTCGAGATTCCGCTGGTGGTGCGCCTGCCGGGCATGCCGCAGGTGGCGCGCGGGGCGCAGGTGCGGCTCGATATCGTGCGCTGGGATGAAGTCGACCTGACGCTCGAAGCGCGCCTGCTCGAGGTGGCGGCTGCGCCGGCGGCGGATGCGGAGCTGGTGCTCGAGGAAGAAGAGGATACGGGCGAGGCGGCGGTGGCCGAAGTCGTCGAGGCGGAAGGTGTGGTGGCGGCGGTCAGTCCTGATCCGACCACCACCGCTTAATAGATTCCCGAATAGATTCCCGCTGCGCGGGAATGGGAGAGCTTGACTTGGCTCCCGGCCTTCGCCGGGACGACGTGCATATGCTTGCCGAGCGCGCTCGATCCGTCGTTCCGGCGAAGGCCGGAACCTAAGCTCCCCACCGAAGCCGCGCTCTTATCAAATAGCAAACAGCTGCAGAAACCCAACTGTTGCACCCACGCTTCACCCACCCGCTGACCCATCTGGCGCGGTAGAATGTTTGAATTCCCTGATTCAACAGCCCCAGCGGCCCCCCGCAGCGCGTGAAGTCTTTCCAACAAAACCGTCCCCTGATGATCGCCCTGGCCGTCTCCGTCGCGGCCCACGCAGGATTGCTGGCCGTGCGCTTCGCCGCGCCGGAAGCCTTCCGCCAGCAGCCGGCCGACCCGGGGCTGGAAGTGGTGCTGGTCAACGCCAAGCACGCCAAGGCCCCGAGCAAGGCCGACGCCCTGGCCCAGGCCAACCTGGACGGCGGCGGCAACGCCGAAGCAGGCCGCGCCAAGTCGCCGCTGCCCGACCTGCGCAAGGTGGAGGACGGCGACAGCATCAAGGCCCTGCAGCGCCGCATCGCGGAACTGGAACAGCAACAGCAGGACGTGCTCACCCGCGTGCGCCGTTCGCAGTTCACCGCGCCCCCGGTCACGGAAAAGGACAAGCCCGATCCGCAGCGCACCGGCGCCGACAACCTCGAAACGAGCAAGGCGATCTCGCGCGCCGCCGCCGAGATCTTCGAGCGCATCGAGGAAGAAAACCGCCGCCCCAAGCGCACCCAGATCACGCCGAGCACGCGCCAGGTCGGCTACGCCCTCTATTACAAGGCGATGCAGAAGCGCATCGAGGAAATGGGCACGCTCAGCTTCCCGCAGCAGAACGGGCGCAAGCTGTACGGCGAGCTGGTGGTCTACATCCCGATCTTCCAGGACGGGACCATCTATATGAAGGACGGCGGCCCGCGCGTGGAGCGCAGCTCCGGCAACGCGGCGCTGGACAAGGCGGCGCTGGACATCGTGCGCCGCGCCGCGCCCTTCGGCGCCTTCCCGGCCAACATGCGCTCGCGCGGCAAGGACGATCTGTGGGAAGTGGTTACCCGCTTCCGCTTCACCCGCGAGGACAAGATGCAGGCAGAACTGCGCGGAGGCGCTGAGTGAGCGACACATTGACCGACAAGTATTGCGTGATCGGCAACCCGATCGCCCACAGCAAATCGCCCCAGATTCACGCCGCCTATGCGGTGGCCACGCACCAGAACATCAGCTACGAACGCTGCCTGGCGCCGCTCGACGGTTTCGAAGCCACCGTGCGCCGCCTGATCGCCGAGGGTTATCGCGGCGCCAACGTCACCGTCCCCTTCAAGCTGGAAGCCTTCCAGCTGGCCACCCGCCTGCTTGATCGCGCCCGCGCGGCCGGCGCCGTCAACACCCTCGTGTTCGATGATGGGGAGATCATCGGCGACAACACCGACGGCCCCGGCCTGGTGGCCGACATCGTCCGCAATGCCGGCGTGCCGCTCGCGGGCAAGCGCATCCTGATGCTGGGCGCGGGCGGCGCGGCGCGCGGCGCCATGCTGCCGCTGCTGCTGGAACAGCCGCGCGAACTGGTGATCGCGAACCGCACCCTGGCCACGGCCGAAGCGCTGGCGCGGGATTTTCCCGATTACGCGGAGCGGATCGCGGTGCGCGGCTTCGCCGAGGTCGAGGGCGTGTTCGACGTGGTGATCAACGCCACCTCGGCCAGCCTCTCCGCGGATGTGCCGCCGATCCCGCCGTCCGTGTTTTGCCAAGACACCTTGGCATTGGATATGATGTACGGAAACAAACCGACCGTATTCATGGAATTCGCCGCCGGCCACGGCGCGCGGGTGCGCGACGGCCTGGGCATGCTGGTGGAGCAGGCCGCCGAGGCCTTCGCCATCTGGCGCGGCGTGCGGCCCGATACGGCGGACCTCCTGAAATCGATGCGTCAATAAGAATAACGATGAGCAAAGCGCGCAAGGCGGGCTCCCGCCGCTGGGTCAAATGGATCTTCCTGGGCCCGATCCTGCTGGTGCTGTTAATCCAGCTGTATTTCTTCGCCATGGTGTGCTGGTACGCGATGTTCAATCCGTCCTCGACCAGCTTCATGCGCCAGCAGCTGTCGGAACTGCAGGAAAAGAACCCGAACGCCAAACTCAAGCACCAATGGGTGCCCTACGAGCGCATCTCGAACAATTTGAAGCGCGCGGTGGTCGCTTCTGAGGACGCCAACTTCAGCGACCACGGCGGCGTGGACTGGGAAGCGATCGAACGCGCCTACGAGCGCAACAACCGGCGCAGCAAGGTGGTGGGCGGCGGCTCGACCATCACCCAGCAGCTGGCCAAGAACTTGTTCCTGTCCGGTTCGCGCAGCTACCTGCGCAAGGCCCAGGAAATGGTGATCACCTTCATGCTCGAGACCGTGATGAGCAAGAAGCGCATCCTCGAGGTCTACCTGAACGTGGTCGAGTACGGCCGCGGCGTGTTCGGCGCCGAGGCGGCGGCGCGCCACTATTTCAAGACCTCGGCGGCCAACCTGACGTCCGCCCAGGCCGCCCGCCTGGCCGTGATGCTGCCGAACCCGCGCTACTACGACAAGCATCGCAGCACCAATTACCTGGTGCGCCGTACGAACGCGATCCAGCGCCAGATGCGCTTCGCCGACCTGCCTTAAGGCCGGCTGAGCGATTTTCTCTCGGAAATTGTCGTTACGGGGTGGCCGCGTTTGCAGCCTCTCGGTTACACTTGCGCTAGTTTTCGAACCCGGCCGAGAAAAAGCGCATGATCAACGTATTTGTCCTACAAAATGGCCGACTGAACCAGGTAACCATCGCTTCGCGCGAGGATCTCGAGAATGTCGCGCCCGTCTGGGTCGACCTGACCGATCCGACCGAGGAAGAGCGCATCTGGGTCAAGACCGCCTATGGCGTGACCTTGCCGGACGAGGACGAAGTGCAGGACATCGAGGCCTCGGCGCGTTACTACGAAGCCGAGAACGGCGACCTGCACCTGCGCACCGACTTCCTGCTCGAAGAAGAGGACGGCCCTTCGCGGGTCGTGACGGTCGCGTTCATCCTGTCCGGTAAAAAGCTGTTCTCCGTGCATAGCGACGACCTGCCGGTCTTCCGGCTGGTGCGCATGCGCGCGCGTTCGCGCCCGGGCTCGATCGAAGACTACATGGACGTGCTGCTCGACCTGTACGCGACCGACGCCGAGTACTCGGCGGACGCGCTGGAGGGCATCTACGAGAGCCTGGAAGAGGTCTCGACCCGCGTGCTGCAGAAGGAATTCACCGACCAGGACGCGGCCGCCGCGCTGAACGCCATCGCGCACGAGGAAGACTTGAACGGCCGCATCCGCCGCAACATGATGGACACGCGCCGCGCGGTCAGCTTCCTGATGCGCGGCCGCCTGCTGAACGCGGACCAGTTCGAAGAGGCGCGCCAGATCCTGCGCGACATCGAATCGCTGGACGGCCACACGTCTTTCCTGTTCGATAAGGTGAACTTCCTGATGGACGCCACCGTCGGTTTCATCAACATCAACCAGAACAAGATCATCAAGATCTTCTCGGTGGCCTCGGTCGCCTTCCTGCCGCCGACCCTGATCGCCAGCCTGTACGGCATGAACTTCACCATGATGCCGGAGCTGAACTGGCGTCTCGGCTATCCCTTCGCCCTGGCGCTGATGGTGACCAGCGCGATCGCACCGCTGTGGTACTTCCGCCGGCGTGGCTGGCTGAAATAAAATTCCAAAATAAAACGGCCGGTGAAAGAAAATTTCACCGGCCGTTTTATTTTGTGGATGCGATTACGCGATGCGCTTGAACACCCGGCGCGCCGCTTCCACCGTCTCGGCGATCACGCCGTCATCATGCTGCGCCGACACGAAGCCCGCTTCGAACATGGCCGGCGCGAAGTACACGCCTTCGTCCAGCATGCCGTGGAAGAAGCGGTTGAAGCGCTCCTTGTCGCCCGCCATCATCTGCGCATAGGTCGACGGCACGGTGGCCGAGAAATACATGCCGAACATGCCGCCCACCGAGTCGGCGCAGAAGGTCACGCCTGCTTCCTTGGCCGCTTCGGCCAGGCCTTCCACCAGCTTGGCGGTCTGCGCGCTCAAGCGGTCGTAGAAGCCCGGCTCCTGCACCAGCTTCAGGGTAGTCATGCCGGCCGCCACCGCGACCGGGTTGCCCGACAGGGTGCCGGCCTGGTACACGGGACCGATCGGCGCCATCTTCTGCATCAGTTCCGAACGGCCGCCGAAGGCCGCGACCGGCATGCCGCCGCCGATCACCTTGCCCAGCGCGGTCAGGTCCGGGCTGATGCCGTACATCTCCTGGGCGCCGCCCAGGCCCACGCGGAAGCCGCACATCACTTCGTCGAAGATCAGCACTGCGCCATGTTCGGTGCACAGCTCGCGCATGCGGGTCAGGAATTCCGGCGTGGCGCGGATCAGGTTCATGTTGCCGGCCACCGGCTCCACGATCACGCAGGCGATGGTGTCGCCCATCGAGGCGAAGGCGTCTTCCAGCTGCGGGACGTTGTTGTAGTCCAGGACCAGGGTGTGCTTGACGAAGTCTTCCGGCACGCCGGCCGAGGTCGGGTTGCCGAAGGTGAGCAGGCCGCTGCCGGCCTTCACCAGCAGCGAGTCGGCGTGGCCGTGGTAGCAGCCTTCGAACTTGACGATCTTGTCGCGGCCGGTGGCGCCGCGCGCCAGGCGCAGGGCGCTCATGGTCGCCTCGGTGCCCGACGAGACCAGGCGCACCTGCTCCAGCGAAGGCACCAGGCGGCACAGCTCCTCGGCGATCTCGATCTCGCCCTCGGTCGGGGCGCCGAAGGACAGGCCATTGGCCGCCGCATCCTGCACCGCCTTCACCACCTGCGGGTGGGCGTGGCCGACGATGGCCGGGCCCCAGGAGCCGATGTAGTCGATGTAGCGCTTGCCGTCCGCGTCCCAGAAGTACGGGCCTTCGGCGCGGGTGATGAAGCGCGGCGTGCCGCCCACCGAGCGGAAGGCGCGCACCGGAGAATTGACGCCGCCGGGCGTGGATTGCTGGGCGCGGGCAAACAGGATGTCGTTCTTGGAACTGGCGTGTTCTGTGGTCATGGTTGCGATCAAGGTGAAGCCGAAGCGCAGGCTTACGGCCGGTAGAATTTGCTGGGGATGAACTTGCCCATGCCGAAGCGCTGCGCGTGTTCGAGCGCCCCGGTGGTGTATTCCTGGGCGACGTTCAGGGCCGTGGGCGCGTCGAAGCCGCGCGCCATCAGCGCGGTGAAGGCCGCCGAATAGGTGTTGCCGGCCCCGACGAAAGGCCCCGGCAGGTGCTGCCAGTCGACGCGCGCGACTTCGCCGTCGCGGTCGAACAGGGTGTTGGAGCAGGCGCCGCCCTCGTCGCGGGTGCCGGTCACCAGCACGTACTGCAGGCCGGACGATGTCAGTTCGGCCACGTCCTGTTCCAGCGAACCCTCGCCGCCTTCGCGCCAGGTCTCGGCCATGCGGCCCAGTTCCGACTGCGACAGGATCAGGCAGGTGGCCTGGGGCGACAGGATCGAGATCAGGGCCGACATCATCTCCTCGTCGGCCATGCCGGCGTCGGGCAGGGAGGTGAGGAAGGGATCGAGGATCAGGGGCGCGTCCGGATAGTCCGAGACGATTTCGGCGATCGCCGCCAGGTGCAGGGCGCTGGGCACGGCGCCGACCTTGAAGGCGGCCACCGGCATGTCTTCGAGCAGGGTGCGGGCCTGGTCGGCCATCCAGTCGCTGTCGACTTCGTGCAGGTTTTCCACCCGCGCGCTGTCCGACACCAGCAGGCCGGCCACCGCCGTCAGGGCGTGGCAGCCCAGGGCCGCGAAGGCGGCCACGTCGGCTTGCACGCCGAGCGCGCCGACTGGATCGCAGAGCCCGAACGTCAGGATGAGGGGTAACGGTTGGTTTTGCACGACGGGTAGATTAAGATACCTGATTCCGCATTTTACTAGATAGAAGGAACAATACTGTGAGTACTGATTCGACGGCGCCTTTCCAGACCTGGATGTGCTTGATCTGCGGCTGGGTCTACGACGAAGCCGCCGGCGCCCCCGATGACGGCATCGCCCCCGGCACCCGCTGGGCCGACGTGCCGATGAACTGGACCTGCCCGGAGTGCGGCGCCCGCAAGGACGACTTCGAGATGACCGCCATCTGAGCTGCGCGAAGGCTTGATGCCGCTGTATTGACAACCGCGTAGTTGATGCAGCGCAACACTTCGCGCACAAGGGAAGGGGGCTGTGCTATCGTGGCGCTTCATGCCGAAGTGAAACGACAATGACGACATCCCCGCAACCGACGGGCCTGACCATCATGGTGATCGACGACAGCAGCACGATACGCCGCTCCGCCGAGATCTTCCTGACCCAGGCCGGCTACCACGTGGTGCTGGCCGAGGACGGCTTCGACGCGCTGGCGAAGATCAACGACCACCATCCCGCGCTGGTGTTCTGCGATATCCTGATGCCGCGCCTGGATGGCTACCAGACCTGCGCCCTGATCAAGAAGAGCGCACGCTTTTCCGCCACCCCGGTCCTGATGCTGTCGTCGAAGGACGGCCTGTTCGACCGCGCGCGCGGCGCCATGGTGGGCGCCAGCGCCTACCTGACCAAACCGTTTTCCAAAGACAGCCTGCTGGCCGCCGTGCGCGACCACACCGCCGGCAAGGCTGCATGAACCGACCCCGGAGCCGTACGTGGCCATACACAAGATTCTCATCGTCGACGATTCCCCGACCGAACGCTTCTACCTGACCGACATCCTGGCCAGGCAGGGATATGCCGTCAGCACCGCCGTCAACGGCGAAGAGGCGCTGGAGCGCATCCGCGCCGAGCGCCCGGAACTGATCCTGATGGACGTCGTCATGCCGGGCGCGAACGGCTTCCAGATCACGCGCGCGATCGCGCGCGATCCCGAGCTGTCCAAGGTCCCGGTCATCATCTGCAGCAGCAAGAGCCAGGAGACCGACCGCATCTGGGGCATGCGCCAGGGCGCCAAGGACTACCTGGTCAAGCCGGTCGACCCGCAGCAGCTGCTGGCCGCCATCGCCGCCCTCGGCGCCGACGCGGGCGCAGCCGCGGCCATGCCGGTGCGCGCGAGCGCATGATGGACATCGACGGCGCGGAGGGCAGGCCGGACGACGCCGCGCGCCGCACCCGCCTACGCGCCTACCAGGAAGAACTGCTGGAGCGCATGCAGGCCGCCAAGAGCGGCAACGGCGAGCGGGTGCAGCAGCTCGGCCTGGGCATCGCCGGCACGCGCTGGCTGCTCGACCTCACCGAGGCCGGCGAGATCGTGCCGAGCGGCCCGCTCACCCCCGTCCCGCTGACCCGGCCCTGGTACCTCGGCCTGGTCAACGTGCGCGGCGCGCTGCTGGGCGTGATCGACCTGGCGCGCTACCTGGACCAGGATGCGCCCGCAGCGGCCGGCCCGGGACGGCTGGTCACCTTCTCGCCGGCGCTGGGCTTCAATTGCGCGCTGCGGGTGGACCAGGTCTACGGCCTGCGCCAGGCCGGCGCGATGGAGCGCATCGGGGACGCCTTGCGCGACCCGGAGGGCAACACATGGAAGCCGCTGTCGCTGGCGGCACTGGTGCGGGAAGAGCGCTTCCTGCACGTCGCAATTAGCTAACCACGAACAGCAGGACCAGGAGCCGGAATGGGATTCGCCTCGAAACTCAGCACCAATTTCTTCGCCAGGGAGAGCGCCGACGACGACACCGTGCTGTCCTCGCCGGATACCCAGTTCGGCCCCGGCGTCGGCGCGGCGGCGGCAATAGCAACCGCGGCGCCCGCGGGAGGCTCCGCCGAAGCCGCGGCGCGCCGCCTGGGCAACATCCGCCACCGCAAGGGCGCGCCCGGTGAAGACGCCGAGAAGGACAAGCTCAGCCTGCCGCTGATCGGCCACCTGTCGCTGCCGCGCCAGCTGCGCCTGCTGCTGGGCGCCTTCGCGGCCGGCATCCTGCTGACCGTGCTGTCGATGTGGCAGAACGCCGCCCACAATGCCGAAGCCGCGGGCCAGAGCCAGACCGCGAGCGACGCCCTGATGAACGCCCACCGCCTGGGCAAGGTGGCGCCGAAGGCGCTGCGCGGCGACGGCGAGGCCATCGCACAGCTCGAAAGCAGCCGCGCCGACCTGGGGCGCAACCTGGCCCTGCTGGCGCGCGGCGGCAACGCCCCCGCCGGCGACATCCCGGCCGCCAGCGGCGAGGCCGCGGCCCTGGTGTCCAAGGCGCGCAGCATGTGGAGCGCCTCCGACAAGGCCGCCGCGGTCCTGGTCAAGAACAAGCGTTACCTGACCGGCTACGGCGAGAGCCTGGCGCAGCTGTCCACCTTCAGCCCCGAACTGCTCTCGATCGGCGACACCCTGCTCGACCAGCGCACCGAGCGCGGCGGCAGCGCGCGCGAAGTGGCAGCCCTGGGCCGCATGATGAGCCTGACCCAGAGCCTGACGGCCGGCGCCCACGCCTTCGTGACGCCGGGCGCGCCGCGCAGCGGCGCGGCCGAATCGATCGCGCGCGACGCCAGTGCGCTGGGCGCCATCGTCGACGGCCTGCTGGACGGCAGCGCCGCGCTGGGCCTGGCCCCGCTGGCCGACGCCGGCCTGCGCGAGCGCCTGGCCAAGGCGCGCGAAGCCTTCCGCGCCTTCCAGTCCACCGTCGCCTCCCTGCAAAGCAACATCGGCCATTTCCACGCCGCCCGCGTCGCCGAGCAGACCATCGCGCGCGACAACGAGCAGCTGGGCGCCTTGCTGGGACGCCTGCAGAACGGCTACCGCCTGGCCCAGGGCGGCAACAGCCCCTGGTTCTGGGTGCTGGTCGGCGCCGCGATCTTCACGCTGGCGATGGGCGGCAGCATCTCGCGCGTGATGCTGCAGGACCAGCGCAACCGCACCCGCGGCCTGGAAGCGCGCCGCCGCGACGCCGAAGCCATGCGCCAGCTGGCCCAGGCCAAGGAAGAAGAGGCCAAGGCCACCAACGACGCCAACCAGGCGGCGATCCTGCGCCTGATGAACGAACTGCAGGAAGTGGCGGACGGCGACCTGACCGTGCACGCCACCGTGTCCGAGGACATCACCGGCGCCATCGCCGACTCGGTCAACTACACCGTGGAAGAGCTGCGCGGCCTGGTGGTGCGCGTGATCACCACCGCCGAGCAGGTCACGCGCGCCTCGAGCGGCGCGCAGGCGGTGTCGACCCGCCTGCTGGGCGCCGCCGAGGAGCAGTCGAAGGAAATCAAGGACGCCTCCAGCACCGTGCTGCGCATGGCCAGCGAGATCACCGATGTGTCGCGCTCCGCGCTGGAATCGGCCGACGTGGCGCGCCAGTCGGTGGCGGCGGCGGAGCAGGGCGCGCTAGCGGTGCAGAACGCCATCATCGGCATGAACGAGATCCGCGAGCAGATCCAGGAAACCTCCAAGCGCATCAAGCGCCTGGGCGAATCCTCGCAGGAGATCGGCGAGATCACCGACCTGATCTCGGACATCACCGAGCAGACCAACGTGCTGGCGCTGAACGCCGCGATCCAGGCCGCCTCCGCGGGCGAAGCGGGACGCGGCTTCTCGGTGGTGGCGGAAGAGGTGCAGCGCCTGGCGGAACGTTCGGCCGAAGCGGCCAAGGGGATCGGCGCGCTGGTGCGCACCATCCAGGCCGACACCCACGACGCCGTGGCCGCGATGGAAAAATCGACCCAGGGCGTGGTCGAGGGCGCGCGCCTGTCGGACGCCGCCGGCGCCGCGCTGGCCGACATCTCGCGCGTGTCGAACCGCCTGGCGGAGCTGATCCAGGGCATGTCCTACGCCACCGAGCTGCAGGCCACCTCGGCCAACAGCGTGGCGCACAACATGCAGCACATCCTGTCGGTGACCGAGCATACCCAGCAGGGCACGCGCCAGACCGCCCAGTCGATCCGCGAACTGGCGGACCTGGCCCAGGAGCTGAAGGACTCCGTATCCCGCTTCCGCGTTGCAGCCTGATAAACTCTCGCCCATGACGACGACACAGACACGCGCAGGAGGATTCGACACTGGCCCGCTGTCCTGGGTGATCGGCGAGATCCGCGATGCGCTGGACCGTTCCGGCGCCGCGGTGCGCGACGCCGCCGGACGCAGCCAGGAAGCCCAGCCGACCCTGCTGCTGCATGCCAAGACCCACCTGCACCAGGCCCACGGCGCCCTGCAGATGGTGGACGTCGAAGGCGTGGAAGCCTATACCGGCGCCGCAGAGGATCTGCTCGACCGCCTCAAGGACGGCCAGCTGCCCTGCACCGAGGAGAACGCGAAGCTGCTGCAGGACGCCTACGGCGCCCTCGGCGAATACCTCGACGAGCTCCTGGCCGGCGCGCCGCAGCAGCCGGCGCGCCTGTTCCCGTATTTCCGCGACTTGCAGGAGCGCCTGGGCGTGCAGCGCATCCACCCGTCCGACCTGCTGGTCCTGGACTTGTCCACCCTGCCGGAGCTGCCGGTGGAGGGCGAGGCCGGCCCCGCCGACTACGCCGCCTGCCGCGCGCGTTTCGAAAAATCGCTCCTGCCCTACCTGAAGAGCACCGAGCCGGAGCAGATCCGCCTGCATGCGGCCGGCATGCGCGACGCCATCGCGCCGATCGCGGCCGCCCAGCAGGAGCCGCGCGCGCGCCTGTTCTGGCAGGCGATGCACGCCTTCGCCGCCGTGGTGGCGGAGGGCCAGGTCGGCAGCGACCTGTATGCCAAGCAGCTGTTTGGCCAGATCAACCTGCAGGCGCGCCGCCTGTCGCAGGGGCAGGGCGGCACGCCCGAGGCCATGCTGCGCGACGCCCTGTTCTTCGTCGCAGCGGCGCCGGACCCAGCCGCGGGCGGCGAGGCGCAGCGCCTGCGCCAGGCCCTGCACCTGGACGGCGCGGTGCCGCAGGACTACGCCGAGCGCCGCTACGGCAAGATCGACCCGGCCGCGCTGAAGGAGGCGCGCGAGGCCCTGGCCCGCACAAAGTCCGACTGGGACCGCATCGCCCACGAGCCGGACGCCGTGGTCGAGGACGACTTCAACCAGGCGCTGGCCCAGCTGGCCGGCGCCAGCGAAAAACTGGGCGCGCCCGCGCTGGCCCAGCTGCTGCGCGAGCTGGGACGCGCCGCCACCGATTCCATGTCCTCCGGCCGCAGCGACCAGTTCGGCCTGGAGATGGCGGCCGCCATGCTGTTCGTCGAGAACGGCCTGGACCAGCTGCGCCAATTGCCGGGCGACTTCGCCGAGAACGCCGAGGCGGTGGGCGCGCGCCTGCTGGCCCTGGCCGCCGGCGAAACCCCGCCGGACGCCGCGCACTGGCAGGGCGAACTGGCGCGCCAGATCCAGCAGGGCCAGACCGTGGCCGTGCTGGCGGGCGAGATCAAGACCGGCCTGCGCCAGATCGAAAAGCTGCTCGACGACTACTACGACGACCCGTCCAGGCGCCAGGTGCTGGAGCAGAGCACGCCGGTGCTGCACCAGCTGCAGGGCGCCTTCGCCATCCTCGACCTGGAGCAGGCGGTGCAGGCCACGCGCCACGTCGCGGACGAGGTGCGCAAGCTGGCCGAATTCGAGGGCGACGTCACCAGCCAGCACGCGGCGCTGCACAACATCGCACAGAACATCGGCGCGCTGGGTTTCTTCGCCGACCTGCTGGCGCAGGACAGCGAGGCCGCGAAAGGCCGCTTCACCTTCGACCAGGACAAGCTGCTGCTGCGCGAGCTGCCTTACGAGTTCGTCGAGACGCCGCCTGAGCCGGCGCCGGTGGCGCAAGAGGCTCCGGCCCAGGAAAGCAGTATCGAAGCGGAGCTGCTGGACATCTTCATTGCCGAGGCCCAGGAAGTGCTGGGCTTCGTCGCCCAGAACCTGCCGCGCGCGGCCGAGGAGCCGGGCAACCAGGAAACCCTGACCCTGCTGCGCCGCTCCTTCCACACGCTCAAGGGCAGCAGCCGCATGGTGGAGCTGGAGGATTTCGCCGCCACCGCCGCCGCCGTCGAGCGCGTGATGAACGTGTGGCTGGCCGACAGCCGCCCCGCCACCGCCGACCTGCTGGCGCTGCTGGCCCATGCCCATGCCGAGCTGGATGCCTGGGTGGCCGACCTGGCCGCCGGGCGCAAGCCCGCGCGCGACGGGGCCGCCCTCATCGAGGCGGCCGGCCGGGTGCAGGAAGGCGGGCCGTTCGAAGCGGCCGGGGAGGAAGTGCGAGAGGACGACATTCCCGTCCTCGACCAGCCGGTCGACCTGGAAAGCGTCAAGCGCATCGGCGCTCTGCAGGTGCCGGCAGCGCTGTACGACATCTACCTGGCCGAGACCGAGCAGCTGGTCGAGACGCTGGCGCAGGAACTCGACGCCTGGCGCGCCGATCCGCGCCGCACCGTCTCGGAAGAGGGCCTGACGGCCGTGCACACCCTGGCCGGCACTTCGGGCACAGTCGGCTACCTGGCGCTGCGCGACGTGGCCCAGGCGCTGGAACTGAGCCTGGAAAAACTGGTGACGCCGGGCGCCGCCATCGAGGACGGCCAGCTCGAGGTGCTGGACACGGCCCTGTCGCGCATCCGCACCATGCTGCAGGTGTTCGCCCTGGGCGAACTGGCGCCGGAGCAGCCGGACCTGATCGACCAGCTGGCGGGATTGAACGAACGCGTGGCCAGCCAGCAGGCGGCCGCCGTCTACGGCGAAGCCGACCCGGAACTGGCGCAGAAGCTCGACGGCCTGTTCGCCGCCGCCTACGACAGCCTGGTAGCCGAGCCGCCGGCCTTCGACACCAGGCCCGCGCCGGAAGCGCCCGCAGTCAGCGAAGCCGATGACGTCTTCGACCTGTTCCTCGACGACCCGTTCGCGGCGCCCGCCCTCGACCAGGCTGCGCCTGCACCGGCCGTGCCTGTGCCGGACATCGAGGAATTCGTGCCGGAGCTGGACGAGACAGCCTTCGTGGCCGTGACGCCGGACGAAGCGGTGCTGACCGAGCCCGAGGCCGCGCCGGAAGCTGCAAGCGCGCCTGCGCCCGAGCCCGAGCCGGTCCTTGCGGCCGGCCCGGTCTTCGCCGACGAGCTGGACCCGGACCTGCTGCCCGTGTTCCTGGAAGAGGGCACCGACCTGCTGCCGCAGATCGGCAACGGCCTGCGCCAGTGGCAGCAGCATCCGCAGGACATGTCCATCGCCCAGGGCCTGCAGCGCGCCCTGCACACCGTGAAGGGCAGCGCGCGCATGGCCGGTGCGATGCGCCTGGGCCAGCACACGCACGAACTCGAGACGCAGATCGAGAACATGGTGCATGCCGGGACCACCAGCCCGGCCGCCTTCGACGAACTGCTGGCCAATTACGACCAGGCCTTGCTGCTGTTCGAACAGCTCCAGCAGCCGCGCGCCGCAGTGCAGGCCGAGGCCGCGCCGGCGCCGGCGCCGGCGGCGGCCGAGCAGCCGGGCGCGCGTTCGCCGCTGGTGCGCGTGCGCGCCGACATCCTCGACCGGGTGGTGAACCAGGCCGGCGAAGTGTCGATCACGCGCTCCAAGCTGGAAACCCAGGTCGATGCGCTCAAGGGCTCGCTGAGCGATTTCTCGGACAACGTGGCGCGCCTGCGCCGCCAGTTGCGCGAGATCGAGATGCAGGCCGAATCGCAGATCGCCTCGCGCCTGTCGATCGCCGGCGAGCGCGAGTTCGATCCGCTCGAATTCGACCGCTTCACCCGCCTGCAGGAACTGACCCGCATGCTGGCCGAAAGCGTGAACGACGTGGCCTCGTTCCAGGAAAGCCTGGGCCGTACGGTCGACAGCGCGGCCGAGGAGCTGGCGGCGCAGTCGCGCCTGACGCGCGACCTGCAGCGCGACCTGATGCGGGTGCGCATGGTGCCTTTCGCCAGCCTGTCGGAACGCCTGTTCCGGGTGGCGCGCCAGACCGCCAAGGAAACCGACAAGCGCGTCAACCTGGACATCCGCGGCGGCTCGGTCGAGGTCGACCGCGGCGTGCTGGAACAGATGGCCGCGCCTTTCGAGCACCTGCTGCGCAACGCCATCGTGCACGGCGTCGAGCCGCGCGCCCAGCGCCAGGGCGTCGGCAAGTCCGAGACCGGCGAAGTGCTGGTGCAGGTGAGCCAGCACGGCAACGAAGTCGTGATGCAGTTCAGCGACGACGGCGCCGGCCTGGACCTCGAGCGCATCCGCGCCAAGGCGCGCGCGGTGGGCCTGCTGGGCGAGCTGGACGAAGTCTCGGACCAGGATGCGGCCGAGCTGATCTTCGAGCCGGGCTTTTCGACCGCCGACACCCTGACCGAACTGGCCGGCCGCGGCGTCGGCATGGACGTGGTGCGTTCCGAGGCCCAGGCGCTGGGCGGCCGGGTGGCGATCGAGTCGCAGCCCGGACAGGGCACGCGCTTCACCATCCACCTGCCGCTGACCCTGGCCGTGGCCCAGGTGGTGCTGGTGTCGAACGGCAGCCGCACCTACGCGATTCCGGCCACCCTGGTGGAGCAGATGCAGCAGGTGCGCGACGCGGACCTGGAGGCGGCCCGGCAAGAGGGCAGGATCGTGGCCGGCGGCGATACGCTGGCTTTGTACGAGCTGCAGGATTTGCTGGGCGAGGAAGACGAGCGCCTGCCGCTGCAGCGCTCGAATCCCGTCATGGTGCTCAACAGCGGCAGCCGCAGGATTGCCCTGTGCATCGGCGAGGTGGTGGGCAACCGCGAAGTCGTGGTCAAGAACATCGGGCCGCAGCTGTCGCGCGTGCCTGGGATCGCGGGCGCGACGGTGCTGGGTTCGGGCGAGATCGTCCTGATCCTCGATCCGGTGGCGCTGGCGCAGCAGCCGGTCAAGGCGCGGCGCGTGCAGCCTGAGGTGGTACCGCAGCCGCCGAAGGCGGTCGTGATGGTGGTGGACGATTCGATCACCGTGCGCAAGGTGACCCAGCGGCTGCTGGAGCGCGAGGGCTACCAGGTGCTGCTGGCCAAGGATGGCGTGGACGCGCTCGAGCAGATCGCGCAGCTGGGGGCGCCGGACCTGATGCTGGTCGATATCGAGATGCCGCGCATGGATGGGTTCGATCTCACGAGGCAGATTCGCGGGAGTTCGGCGACGCAGGGTGTGCCGATCATCATGATCACGTCGCGTACGGCGGACAAGCACCGCAACTATGCGCTGGGGCTGGGCGTGAATGCCTATTTCGGCAAGCCGTATCAGGAAGAGGTGTTGCTGGCGGCGATAGGGAGCTTGCTGGGGCGCGAGGCGGCTTGATGCGTTAGCGGCTGCTCCACGAACTTGGGTCCCGGCCTTCGCCGGGACGACGGTCTCCGAGCTAGAGGTAGAGGAAACCCTGTGTTAGCTCCAGCACGTCGTTCCGGCGAAGGCCGGAACCCAAGTTTCCGTGCACATCGTTAGCTCTGTTTTTTCACCACACTAAACCGCTCCAAGGTCCTCTGCCGAGCCTTGTCATGATCGACAACCGGCCCTGGATAATCTCTCCCCAGCACCACCCCTTTCTCAGCGAGCTTTTGAGGCGCCACCAGCCACGGCGCATGAATCTCCTTCGCATCCAGCGCCTGCAGCTGCGGCACCCAGCGCCGAATGAACTCCCCCTTCGCATCAAACTTCTGCGACTGTGTCACCGGATTGAAAATCCTGAACCACGGCTGCGCATCGCAGCCCGTCGACGCCGCCCACTGCCAGCCGCCGTTGTTCGAGGCCATGTCGTAATCGTTGAGCTTGAGCGCAAAGTAGCGCTCCCCGCGCCGCCAGTCGATCCCCAGGTCCTTGACCAGGAAACTGGCCGTCACCATCCTCAGCCGGTTGTGCATGAAACCGGTGCGATTGAGCTGCGCCATCGCCGCATCCACCAGCGGATACCCGGTCCGCCCCTCGCACCAGGCCGCGAACAATGCCTCTGCCTCCGGCCCATCCTCCCACCGCACCGCATCGAAGGCCGGCTTGAAGGCCCGCGTCGCCACCTGCGGATGCCGGTACAGGATCATGGCGTAGAAATCCCGCCAGATCAGCTCGGACAGCCAGGTCGAGGGGCCCGCCCCCCCCCCCCCCCCCCCCCCCAAAACCCCCCCCCCCCCCCCCCCCGCCCCCGGCCCCCCCGGGGGGGGCCCCCCCCCCCCCCCCCCCCGCGGCGACAGCCACCGCCTCCGATTTCTTGCGGGATGATCTCGCCGCCGACGATCACCGCGTGGACGGCAAAGCCGTCCACCCTACCTGAACGGCCTGCTCACGAAGCGCGACCCGGCCAGCCCGAAGCGCCACGGCACGTCCACCGCCTTCGAGATGCCGATGCGCGGCCCCTCCACGACCGGCAGCTCGCGCGGCGCCGGCAGCAGCTCGAAAGGCGGCGCCGACAGCGGCATGCCGTTGAGCGCCCGCGTGACGCCCAGCGCCTGGCACAGCTTGCCCGGCCCGGAACACAGCAGCCACTCGTCGTCCGCATCGCGCCGCGCGCGCATCACGTCCAGCCCCGCCACCGGCTCCAGCGCCCGGATCAGGACCCCTGCCCCATGCCCCGCTTCGCGGCACACGAAGTTCAGGCACCAATGGATGCCGTAGGAACGGTAGACATAGGCATGTGCCGGCGGCCCGAACATGGAGGCATTGCGCTCGGTGGGACCGGAATAGGCGTGCGAGGCCGGGTCTTCGCGGTCGTAGGCCTCGGTCTCGACGATGCGCCCGCCGACCCCGTCGACCAGCACCGTGACCCCGATCAGCTGGCGCGCCACGATCTCCGCCGGCGCCGAAAAATCAATTCCCGCAATTATCGAAATAGCCATGCTTCGATTCTATCCCGGGTCAGATTGACCCGGCGTTTTGGTGAAATTGACACACAGATCGCATTGCTTTGCTGCAAGTTAATTCTTGCTGGGTTATAGTGACGCCTGTTGTTGCCTTTCCCAGAAGCACCCATCCTTTCCCATGAACACCGTCGCCGAACCCATTCAGCAGGTCGATCAGGTCGATGCCCTGATCAAGTCGATCCGCATTCCGCCGCGTCCCAGCCTGCTGGCCGACATGCAGCGCGAGCTGGCGTCGGAAGATCCGTCGCCTGAGGCAATCGGCAAGATCGTGGCGAGTGACGTCGGCATGTCCGGCGCGCTGCTCAAGCTGGCCAATTCCTCGATCTTTGGCGGACGCCGCAAGGCCAAGTCGGTCGAGCAGGCCATTCTGTTCCTGGGCATCAACCAGGTGGCGGCCCTGATGACGGGCCTGCTGGCGCGCCAGGCGATTCCCGCCAATAGTGCCGAACTGGCAAGCTTCTGGGACATCTCCTCGCGCCGCGCGCAAGCCATGGTGTTCCTGTCGCGCCGCCTGCGCATCGGCGAGCCGGACGTGGCCCACACCTTCGGCCTGTTCTGCGACACTGGCGTGCCGCTGCTGATGGACCGCTTCCCCGACTATGCCGCGACCTACGCCGCCGCCTCGCTGGAAATGGTGCGCCCGTTCACGGCGCTGGAGGACGAGCGCCACAACACCAGCCACGCGGCGGTCGGCTGCCTGCTGGCGCGCAACTGGGGCCTGTCGGGCGATGTCGGCTGGGCCATCCTGCACCACCACGATTTCAGCGTCCTCGACGACGCCTCGACCGCATCCACCGTGCGTTCGCTGGTGGCGCTGTCGGTGCTGGCGGAAAGCGCCCTGTGCAGCTACCAGGGCCAGCCCGAGTCGCTGGAATGGGGCAAGGCAGGCGACGCCGCCTGCGCTTATCTTGGCCTTTCCGGCGAGGAAACGGCCGAATTGTTCGACGAATTGCTCGAAGCTTTTCACGAAGAATAAATACATACTTTTGACTTCCTCTCCCTTCAGGCAGATACTTGGCTAAAAGTAGTTGCGCAGGAGGAGACATGAAGCGCCTGATTCTGTTGCTGCTGTCGGCAGCACTCGCCGGATGCGCCAGCGTGGCGCCGCCACCCGCCCCGACCGCCCTGTTTGCCGACGCCGGCTTCGCGCCGCCGTCCGAGCCCGTGAGCGCCGACGAGCTGTTTACGCTCAGTCCGGCCATGAAGGCCTACATCAGCAGTCCCGCGTTCACGCAGACCCTGCGCTCGCGCGGCTCGCGCCATGGCCTGGTCGATGCGCTGTACAGCAAGACCGACCTGAAGCTCGAATACGAGTCCACGACCACCCGCACCGCCGCCCAGACCTATGCGGTGCGCTCGGGCAACTGCCTGTCGCTGGTGATCATGACGGCCGCGTTCGCCAAGGCGCTGGGCATGCCGGTGCAGTTCCAGAGCGTCACCACGGACGAGATGTGGAGCCGCATGGGTGGCTTGTACCTGGCCAGCAACCACGTTAACATCAGCATCGGCGACCGGATCGGCGACGTCCAGAACGGCTTCGACACCAGCCGCCACCTGGTGGTGGACTTCCTGCCGCCGGCCGACGCGGCCAAGCTGCGCAGCCGCGCGCTGGAAGAGGAAGACATCGTCTCGCTCTACCTGAACAACCGCGCCGCCGAAGCCCTGGTGCAGCAGCGCGTCAACGACGCCTACTGGTGGGCCAAGGCGGCGGTGTCGGCGCGTCCCGGCGCGGTACAGCCGCTCAACACGCTCGGCGTGGTCTACCAGCGCCATGGCGACATGACGCTCGCCGAGCAGACCTTCCGCGCCGCGCTGTCGCGCGAACCCGAAAACGTGTCCGTGCTGCGCAACCTGCAGCCGGTGCTGCTGGCCCTCGGCCGCCCGCTGGAAGCGCAGGAACTGGAAAAGCGGATCGCCAGCATCGAGCCCTATCCCCCCTACTACTTCTTCGACAAGGGGATGGCGGCGCTCAAGGCCGGCGATAACGACGAGGCCAAGGACTTGTTCGAACGCGAGATCAAGCGCTCGCCCTACAACGACGAGTTCCGCTTCTGGCTCGGCATTGCGCACCTGCGCCTGGGCGAACTGGTCGACGCCCGCGAGCACATCGCGCTGGCGGTCGACAACAGCACCAGGAAGAGCAACCGCGATATCTATTCGGCCAAGCTGGCCTACCTGCGCAGCATTGCGCAGACGGGGGCTCGGCTGCGCTGACGGCGGATGCCATGGCGGGGGAACGCGACTGCTATACTTGAGCGTCCCCTTGCCTCGCGAATCCACCATTGAGCTCGTCCGGCCGCATCGTCCTCGATACCTTCGACAGTACCGTCCTCGCCAACAATGCGATGGGCGATCCCGCGCGGCGCATCGTGCCGGTCTACCTGCCGCCGGGATACGACGAGAACCCGTCGCAACACTATCCCGTCGTCTACCTGCTGGCTGGATTCAATGGCCGCGGCACGACCTTCCTGAACGACACGGTATGGGATGAGAACATCGCTCAGCGCATGGACCGCCTGATCGCCGGCGGCACGGTCCGCCCCTTCATCGTCGTCATGCCGGATTGCCTGACCCGCCTGGGCGGCAGCCAGTACATCAATTCACCGGCCACCGGCCGCTACGAAGACCATCTCGTCGACGAACTGGTCCCCTACATCGACCGCAGCTACCGCACGCTGGCGCGGCGCGAGTACCGCGCGGTGGCGGGAAAAAGCTCGGGCGGCTATGGCGCGCTGATGCTGGCGATGCGTCATCCCGACATATTCGCGCTGACGGCCTCGCACAGCGGCGACCTGTATTTCGAGCTGTGCTACAAACCGGCCTTCGTCACCTGCGCGCGTTCGATCGGCCGGCTGGGCGGACTCGATCGGCTGATGCGCGACCTGCATACCCACCGTCCACGCGACGCCGCCTACCGCGCGGTCGTCAACACCCTGGCCATGGCTTCGTGCTACTCGCCCGACCCTGCCCTGCCGCACGGATTCGCGCTGCCCTTCGATCCGCACACGGCGGAAATCAACGACGCCGTGTGGGCGCAATGGCTGCGCCACGATCCCGTGCACCTGGTGGACGAATATCTGGAGGCCCTGGCCTCGCTGCGCCTGATCTACCTGGACGCCGGCACCCAGGATGAATTCAACCTGCAGTTCGGCGCGCGCATCTTCCGCGACCGCCTGGCCCGGCACGGCATCGCCGTCGTCCACCAGGAATTCGACGACAGCCACCTGAACATCCCCTACCGCTTCGATACCTCGTTCGCCGCGATCTCGCAGGCAATGTCAGAGTAGCGATCCCTGCACCGGTGATGCGCGATCCTCGCCGGGATCCACGGCCAGCTGGCGCCATACCTGCAATTTCTGCTCAAAACTCAGCGCCATGTGCGCAGGCGAGGACGACGGCAGGACCACGGTGCGGTAGCCGTGCTGCGCGAACTGGGGCGCGAACTTGCCCGAGGCCTGGCCATTGAATCCCACCGTCTCCAGCCGCGGGCATAGTGCGCGCAGGCGCTCGAAATCGTTGGCGGCCGGCTTGCGGATCGCGGAATCGAGGCTGCCTTCGCGCTCGCAGGCGGCCAGCACGTCCCACAATCCCACGTGGTGCGCGAGCAGGCGCGGCAGGCGCTCGGCGTAAGGCAGCGCGGCCAGGTCTTCGCCGATGACCGAGGAAATCAGGCGCCAGAACTGGTTGCGCGGATGGGCGTAATACTGCTGGGCGGCGAGCGAGGCGGCGCCGGGGAAGCTGCCGAGGACGAGGATGCGGGTCCCGGCGTCGATGACCGGGGCAAGCCCGGTAAGGGTCGCGGAAGTCGGGGTATCGAGGGGGTTCGGCATGGGGGCATTGTAGCCTCGCGATGCCGAACCCGATGCGCGCTTCGTGGATCAGTTATGGATGTATTTGCTGAACACGTCGCTGAAGTCGCATTTGGTGTGCGTCTCCAGCATCGCAGTGTTCACGGCGGCCAGCAGTTCGCCGAACTGGCCCGCCACGCCGCCCGCCGGCGCCGTATTCAACTTGTGCATCGACGCGGTGGCGTCCAGCGCGCGCAGGGCGTTGTCGCGGCCGACGGCATCGCGGTGCTGCTGCTTGCCGATCGAGATCAGGGCCTTGTAGATGTCCTTGAGCTGTTCGATGTGGGATTTCTTGACGTCGATGCTGAAGGTCGTGTCGCCGGCCCGGAATTTGAGTTCGACGTCCATGTCGAGCGTACCGGCGGTTTCGATGCTGACGTCGGAGATATGGGTGGACGCGTATTCGTAGCGCTTGATCGAGCGCTTCGAGGACACGGCGGAATCGCCGTCCACGTGGATCAGCGCCACGTTGGTGAAGCAGTACTCGTCCTTCTTGCTCTTGATGAGGAAGAAGATCTGCTCGCCGTCTTCCGAGAACAGGTAATCGTCGGCGTCGACCTTGTCGTAATCCTTGGGCGAGACGATCACGCCGATATCGCTGATGCCGAGGGCCTCTGCGGCCAGCTTCTTGAACATGTCCAGGACTCCATCGCTGTGAAAGATGTCCTTTTATACACGTAAATCTGCGTCTTGCGCCCTCCTTCTCCCGACACGATGTTGCTCTCTCACAACGAACTTCTGTATTTTATGTCTTTACGCTTGATTAACCCTCGACCACTTAGTCAAACTACAAGTTTTGCTCATCCTGTCTATGCAACAGGCGCCAGGCGCATGACGCGTGCCGGCGGCAGCGAGTGACTTTTCTTATAGATTGGACATCGGTATGGATACACGCTTCAAGCATTCCCTGCTCGCCCTGGCCGTCGCCAGCGCTTTCCCGCTGCACGCCAGCGCCCAGGAAACCCCGCCCGCCGAGGAGGCGAAGAAGCCCGGCCAGCTGGAGACCGTGATCGTGACCGCACAGCGCCGCGCGGAAAACATCCGTGACGTGCCGATGTCCATCGCCACCGTGAAGGGCGAGAAGCTGGACGTGCTGACCTCGGGCGGCCAGGACATCCGCTTCCTGAGCGGCCGTTCGCCGTCCGTGTCGGTCGAATCGGACTATGGCCGCACCTTCCCGCGCTTCTACATCCGCGGCCTGGGCAACACCGACTTCGACCTGAACGCGTCGCAGCCGGTCGGCCTGGTGATGGACGACATCGTCCAGGAAAACCCGATGCTGAAGGGCTTCCCGGTGTTCGACGTGGACCAGATCGAAGTGCTGCGCGGCCCGCAGGGCACCCTGTTCGGCCGTAACTCGCCGGCCGGCGTGATCAAGTTCGACTCGGCCAAGCCGGTGTTCCGCAAGGAAGGCTACGTCAACGTCGGCTTCGGCAAGGACCGCGTGCGCAACATCGAAGGCGCCATCAACATCCCGGCCAACGACGTCTTCGCCACCCGTATCTCGGTGCAGTCGCAGCACCGCGGCGACCGCGTGCACAACGACCGCCCGAACGCGCCGACCCGCGACTTCGAAGGCTACAAGGACAACGCCGGCCGCATCCAGTTCCTGCTCAAGCCGACCAAGGACTTCAGCGCGCTGCTCAACCTGCACGCCCGCGACATGGACGGCAACGCCACCCTGTTCCGCGCGAACATCCTGAAGAAGGGCACCAACGAGCTGGTCGACAACTTCGACTACAAGTCCTACCCGACCGACGGCCTGAACACCCAAAGCCTGAAGAACAAGGGCGCCAGCCTGCGCCTGCGCTGGGATACCCCGGGCCTGACCTTCCACTCGATCACCGGCTACGAGACCCTGGAATTCTTCAGCCGCGCCGACGTCGACGGCGGCTACGGCGCCGTCTATGCGCAGCCGATGGGTCCGGGCTTCATCCCCTTCGTGGTGGAGACCGCCGACCTGATTCCGGACCATAAGCAGCTGTCGCAGGAATTCCGCGTCGAGTCCAACAACAAGGGCCCGCTGCAGTGGATCGCCGGCCTGTTCTACTTCGACGAGCAGATCCAGATCGATTCGATCTCCTTCGACTCCCTGGCGCCGGGCAATCCGCAGAACTTCAACTACGCGACCCAGAACCAGGACGCCAAGTCGTGGGCGGTGTTCGGCACCGTCAACTACACCGTCACCGACGCGTTCAAGCTGCGCGCCGGCCTGCGCTACACCAAGGACAAGAAGGACTTCGTGGCGCGCCGCATCGAGACCGGCGGTTCGACCAACCTGCCGCTGCACGATTCGTCGAACAACGTGAGCTGGGACCTGAGCGGTACCTACACCCTGAACAAGGACACCAACCTGTTCGGCCGCATCGCGACCGGCTACCGCGCCGCCTCCATGCAGGGCCGCCTGTTCGACCTGACCTCGCTGCCGTCGCAGGCTGACGCCGAGAAGATCGTGTCGGTGGAATTCGGCGTCAAGCAGGACCTGTTCGACCGCCGTGCGCGCATGTCGGCCACCGTGTTCGACTACCGCATGAAGGACAAGCAGCTGACCGCGGGTTCCGGCACCGTCAACATGAACCAGCTGGTCAACGCCGACAAGGTCACCGGCCGCGGCGTCGAACTGGACTTCCAGGCCAACCTGAGCGACGCCTGGAGCATGACCTTCGGCACCAGCTACAACGACACCGAGATCAAGGACCCGAACCTGTTCGTGCAGTCCTGCGGCAGCGGCTGCACCACCCTGGATCCGCGCCGCACCTTCACGGACGCGAACGGCAACGTGATCGGCTCCGCCGCCATCATCGACGGCAACCCGCTGCCGCGCGCACCGAAGTGGCAGCACAACCTCACCCTGCGCTTCAGCCAGCCGCTGGGCAACGGCGAGATCTACGCCTTCACCGACTGGGCTTACCGCACCTCGTACAACTTCTTCCTGTACGAAGCGGCCGAGTACAAGGCGAAGGAACTGCTGGAAGGCGGCCTGCGCGTGGGCTATCGCTGGAACGACGGCAAGTATGAAGTGGCAGCTTACGGCCGCAACATCACCAACCGTATCCAGGCGCTGGGCGCGATCGACTTCAACAACCTGACTGGTATCGTCAACGAGCCGCGCACTTATGGTGTGCAGTTCAAAGCGAACTTCTAAGTCAGCCTAAAGACCGTCGGGGGGGGGGGGGGGCGGGGGGGGGGGGTTGGGGGGGGGGGGGCGGGGGGCCGGGGGGGGGCGCCCCCCCCCGGGGGGTGGCGGGGGGGGGGGGGGGGGCGGCCCGGGGGGGGGGGGGGCGG
>NZ_JAGPWD010000022.1 GCF_018119395.1 Massilia sp. ZL223 | reverse complement strand
CCCCCCACCCCCCCCCCCCCCCCCCCCCCCCCCCACACCCCCCGCGCCCCCCCCCCCCCCCCCCCCCACGGTTTTACGGCTAGTGGTGTAAGGAGAGACTGGCGTACTTGCGAGGCTTGTCAAAACCACCACCCCGCGCACGATTGACCTCAGGTGACATCAAGAATTGTCACCCCACGCTACAATACGCCCGTCAGTGGAAGAACACCATCAAGGCCCCGGTCAGGGCCTCGGTTTCCAGCAACAGCCAGGTGGCTGCAGTTGCCAGCGCCAGGTGGACTGCGGTCCACGTGATTGGATGATGGCGCGCCATGATGATTCTCCCGAGTGCGTTATGTGCTATGGATGATGGTTCCCATGTTATCGATCTGACCCGACAGCAGGGATCGGCGAATTCTCCGTCACATTGTAGGAATTCACCTTGTGCTAATTCGCGTCCGCCGAAAGTAGGCTTCCTACGTTTGCGGTAGGTCGTGTCCTATAGTCGAGCCCGGGCGCGGGAGCCAGAATGGCTTCCATCATGACCCGACACGACCCCAAACTCATGCACCGCGGCTTGCTCGCCGTGCGCCGCAACACCATCCGCCGCTTGCTCACTTCCGTGTTCGGGATCGAATCCCTGCGCGAAGGCCAGCAGCGTGTCATCGACAGCGTCCTCGATGGCAAGGACACCCTGGCCATCATGCCCACCGGCGGCGGCAAGTCGCTGTGCTACCAGATCCCCGCCAAGATGCTCAAGGGGATCACGATCGTCGTCTCTCCCCTGATCTCGCTGATGAAGGACCAGCTCGAGAAGCTGGAAGAACTCGGCATCCGCTCGGTCCAGGTGAACAGCAGCCTGAGCGCGGCAGAAGAAGAGAGCGCCCTCCAGGCCATCGCCGACGAAGCCTGCGAGATCGTGTTCTGCACCCCGGAGCGCCTGGTCTCGCCCGAGTTCATCGAGGTGCTGCGCCAGGTCACCCTGGACATCGTCGTGATCGACGAAGCCCACTGCATCTCGCAGTGGGGCCACGACTTCCGCCCGGCCTACATCGGCCTGGCCGCCGCCATCGACTCCCTCGGCAAGCCGCCGGTGCTGGCGCTGACGGCGACCGCGACCGAAGAGGTGGTCGAGGACATCGCCAGGCAGCTGAACCGGCCCCGGATGAACGTCATCAATACCGGCATCTACCGGCCGAACCTGCACTACCGTGTGCTGCAGGTGACGAATGCTCAAGAGAAATACTCGCAAGCCCTGCGCCTGGTGCGCGAGACCGAGGGCGTGGGCATCGTCTACGCCGCCACCGTCAAGGCGGCCGAAGAGATGCTGGACGTGCTGGAGGAAGCCGGCGAATCGGTCACCATCTACCACGGCAAGCTGCCGGCCGCCGAGCGCAAGCTGAACCAGGACATGTTCATGAGCGGCGAGCGCCGCGTGATGGTCGCCACCAATGCCTTCGGCATGGGTATCGACAAGAGCGATACCCGCTTCGTGATCCACCTGCAGATCCCGGCGAACCTCGAATCCTATTACCAGGAGTCGGGCCGGGCAGGGCGCGACGGCCTGGACGCCGAGTGCACCCTGCTGTTCCTGCAGGACGACAAGCGCATCCAGCAATTCTTCCTGGTAAAGCATTACCCGGCCGCCGAGGAGCTCAAGACGATCTACGAAGCGGTGCGCTCCCTGGGCGAGGAGGGGCCGGTGACGGTGGACCGCATCGAAGAGCAGCTGGACGAGATCACGGAAGCCAATATCAAGGTCTGCCTCAAGCTGCTCAAGGACGGCAAGCTGCTGCGCCAGAACCGCAAGCTCGAATACCTGCCGGCCAGTACCGAGCCGCGCAGCGGCAGCTTCCATGGCCTGGCCCAGGTCTACGTCCAGAAGCAGGAACGGGACCGCGAAGCGCTCGACCAGATGGTAGGCTATGCGGTGAGCGGTTTTTGCCGCTGGAAGTTGCTGCTCGACTATTTCGGCGACGAGGTCGAAGGCTTCGAGAAGTGCTGCCGCTGCGATAACTGCCTGAATCCGCCGGCGCTCACGCTCACGGAGGACATCGAGATCCGCGACGACGAGTTCGACCGCGAACCGACGCCGGAGCCGGAGGGGCCGAAGTTCGAAGTCGGCGCGCGCGTCAAGGCGCCGAAGTACGGTGAGGGCGTGGTCGTCGCGGTCGCGGGCGACCAGATAACGCTGGAATTCCCGGACCAGGATAGCCGTACCTTCCTGGCCGAATACCTCGAGCCGGCCTGAGAGGTCGGTTGAACATGACCAGGGCAAGGCGCGGCGACGAAGACAGTGCTGCTGCACGGCGAGGAGCCGCAACGCAGGCATGGTCATGTTCAAACGACCTCTGGGAAGGGACCGCATGGGAGACATGGTAGTCGTCCGCAGGGAAGGACTTTATTGCGTACCGGGACAGTTCTATATCGACCCGTGGCGGCCGGTCGACCGCGCGGTGATCACCCACGCCCATGGCGACCATGCGCGTTATGGGCATGGCCACTACCTCGCTGCTGCGCCGGGCATCGGCGTGCTCAAGTCGCGGCTCGGCGATATCACAGTCGACGGCCTGGAATACGGCGAGCGCATCGTTCATAACGGCGTCACCATCTCGCTGCACCCGGCCGGCCACGTGCTGGGTTCCGCCCAGGTGCGCATGGAATGCGGCGGCGAAGTCTGGGTCGCCTCGGGCGATTACAAGGTCGAACCGGACCCGACCTGCGTACCCTTCGAGCCGGTGCGCTGCGACACCTTCATTACCGAATCCACCTTCGGCCTGCCGATCTACCGCTGGGAGCCCGAGCAGCAGGTAATGGACGAGATCAACCGCTGGTGGCGCAAGAACGCCGACGAGGGCCGCTGCAGCGTGGTCTTCGCCTACGCCTTCGGCAAGGCCCAGCGCATCCTGGCCGGGCTCGATCCGAGCATCGGCCCCGTCGTCTGCCATGGCGCCGTGGAACCGCTCAACAAGGTCTATCGCGCCGGCGGCGTCGAGCTGCCGCCCACCGTCATGGTGAGCGACGTGGACAAGGCCGCGCTGCGCCGCGCGATCGTGGTGGCGCCGCCGTCCGCCAGCGGCTCGCCGTGGATGAAGCGCTTCGGCGACTACAGCGACGCATTTGCCAGCGGTTGGATGCTGCTGCGCGGCGCGCGCCGCCGCCGTGGTGTCGACCGCGGCTTCGTGCTGTCCGACCACGCCGACTGGCCGGGCCTGATGAGCGCCATCAAGGCGACCGAGGCCGAGCAGGTGATCGTCACCCACGGCTCGATTCCGACCATGGTGCGCTGGCTGTGCCAGAACGGGCTGGACGCCAAAGGCTTCACGACCGAATACGGCGACGAGGAAGAAGACGAATCCACGCCGCCTCCAGGCGCTGCCGCGCATCGGGAAACAGCGACGGAGGCGCCGAAGGGAGAATCGGATGCGTGAATTCGCCCGCCTCTACGCCGATCTCGACGAGACCACGTCCACCACCCGCAAACTGGACGCGCTGCAGCAGTATTTTTCCCGCGCCACTCCGGAGAACGCCGCCTGGGCCGTCTACTTCCTGGCCGGCGGCAAGCCGCGCCAGGCCGTGCCGACCAAGCTGCTGCGCCAGTACGCCATCGAATACGCGGCGCTCGACGACTGGCTGTTCGACGAGTCCTATCATGCGGTCGGCGACTTCGCCGAGACCATCGCCCACATCCTGCCGGCGCCCACGCGGCGCTCCGATATCGGCCTGGCCGAATGGATGGAACAGCGCATCGCACCCTTGCGCGGGGCCGAGCCGGCGCGCATCCGCGAAGCCCTGTTCAGCTACTGGGATGAACTCGACTGGCGCGAGCGCTTCCTGCTCATCAAGCTGATCGGCGGCGGTTTCCGCGTGGGCGTGTCGCGCCTGCTGGTGACGCGCGCGCTGGCCGCCATCGCGGCGGTCGACAGCAAGGTGATCGCCCAGCGGCTGATGGGCTGGACCGACGGCCGCGTGCAGCCCACGGCCACCGGCTTCCTGAACCTGATCGCCGAGCAGACCGATCTTGAACACCAACTGCGCGGCGGCCAGCCCTATCCCTTCTTCCTGGCGCACCAGCTGCAGGGGGAACCCGCGGCGCTGGGTGAAGTCGACGACTGGCTGGTGGAGTGGAAGTACGACGGCATCCGCGCCCAGCTGGTGCGGCGCGGCGGCCAGAGCTACCTGTGGTCGCGCGGCGAAGACCTGATCACCGAGCGCTTCCCTGAACTGGCGTCGGTGCGCCTGCCGGAAGGCACGGTGCTCGACGGCGAGGTGCTGATCTGGCAGCCGGATTCCAGCGCGCCCGTGCCGTTCGCCGACCTGCAGAAGCGCATCGGCCGCAAGACCTTGTCCGCGAAGCTGCTGGCCGAGCTGCCCGCCGTCCTGTGCTGCTACGACTTGCTGGAGCTGGACGGCGTCGACCTGCGCGGCCTGCCGCAGCACGAGCGGCGTGCGCTGCTCGAGACCGAAGTGGCAAAGGCGGAACAGCCGCAGCTGCGCCTGTCGCCGCTGGTGCACGCCGACAGTTGGGAGGATTTAGCGGCGCTGCGTTCCGCTTCGCGCGAGCGCTGCGTGGAAGGCATGATGATCAAGGCGCGCGAGGCGCGCTACGGCGTCGGCCGCACCAAGGACGTGGGCACCTGGTGGAAGTGGAAGATCGATCCCTATACGATCGATGCGGTGCTGCTCTACGCCCAGCCGGGCAGCGGGCGCCGCGCTTCGCTCTATACCGACTACACCTTCGCCGTGTGGGACGGGGAGGGCGAGCGGCGCAAGCTGGTGCCCTTCGCCAAAGCCTATTCGGGACTGACGGACGCGGAGATCGCCCAGGTCGACAACGTCATCCGCCGCACCACGATCGAGAAATTCGGTCCGGTCCGTTCGGTCAAGCCCACCATGGTGTTCGAGATCGGCTTCGAGGGCATTGCGCTGTCGCCGCGCCACAAAGCCGGGATCGCCGTGCGCTTTCCACGCATTCTGCGCAGGCGCGAGGACAAGCCGGTGGAGGAGGCCGATACCCTCGATACCTTGAAAGGCCTACTGGCCGCCGCTGCGCCATGAGCGCCAACGAGGTTACCAAGCGCATGAAAGCTTGGTTCGCGGAGAAGGGATGGAAAGCCTTTCCCTTCCAGCGTGCCGTGTGGGATGCCGCGCTCGAGGGACACTCCGGCCTGCTGCATGCGAATACAGGCGCGGGCAAGACCTTCGCGGTGTGGTTCGCGGCCCTGCAGCGCGCGGGACTGGAAACGGGACGGCGCCCCGCCGGGCTTCGTGTGCTGTGGATCACGCCGATGCGCGCCCTGGCGGCCGACACCCAGCGCGCGCTGGAGGATTCGGCCGCCGTGCTGCTGCCTGAGTTCCGCGTCGGCGCGCGCACCGGCGACACCGGCTCGGCCGAGCGCGCGCGCCAGACGCGCAGCATGCCGTCGGCGCTGGTGACCACGCCCGAAAGCCTGTCCCTGATGCTCAGCCACGCCGCCGCGCAGGAGCAGTTCCGCCATCTCGACATGATCATCATCGACGAATGGCACGAACTGATGGGCAGCAAGCGCGGGGTGCAGGTGCAGCTGGCGCTGGCCCGGCTGCGCCGCTGGCGCCCGCAACTGCTGGTCTGGGGCGTGTCCGCCACAATGGGGGATCTCGACCTGGCCCGCCAGGTGCTGCTGGGCGGCGACGAAGGCGTATTGGTGGAAGGCGACCTGCGCAAGAAGATCGTGGTCGACTGCCTGATTCCCGACCCGGTCTCGCGCTTCCCCTGGGGCGGCCATTTGGGCATGCAAATGCTGGAGCCCGTGATCCGCGAGATCGAACAGCATGAAGCGACCCTGGTGTTCACCAATACCCGCGCCCAGTCCGAGATCTGGTACCAGAACATCCTGGAGGCCCGCCCCGATTGGGCCGGGGTGATCGCGCTCCACCACGGCTCGCTCGACCGCGAGGTACGCGAGTGGGTCGAGCTGGGCCTGAAGAACGGCGTGCTCAAGGCCGTGATCTGCACGGCCAGCCTGGACCTGGGCGTGGACTTCCTGCCGGTCGAGCGCGTGCTGCAGGTTGGCAGCGCCAAGGGCATCGCGCGCCTGCTGCAGCGCGCGGGACGCAGCGGCCACGCGCCGGGACGGGTTTCGCGCGTGACCCTGGTGCCGACCAACAGCCTGGAACTGCTGGAAGCGGCTGGCGCGAAGAAGGCCGTAGCGGCGCGCCGCATCGAAGGGCGCTATGTGCCGAATAAACCCTTCGACGTGCTGGTCCAGCACCTGGTGACGGTGGCGCTGGGCGGCGGCTTCGATTCCCGCGAGCTGTACGAGGAAGTGAAGAGCGCCTGGTCCTACCGCGCGCTCACGGAAGAAGAATGGCAGTGGGCGCTCGACTTCGTTGCGCGCGGCGGCCAGAGCCTGACGGTATATCCGGAATACCGGCGCGTGCTGCCGGACGAGCAGGGCGTCTACCGGGTGCCGGATGCGGCGATCGGCCGGCGCCACCGGATGGGGATCGGCACCATCGTGTCTGATTCCAGCATCCAGGTGAAGTACATGAGCGGCGGACGGATCGGCAGTGTGGAAGAGTCCTTCGCGGCCCGCCTCAAGCCGGGCGACCACTTCCTGTTCGGCGGGCGCATCCTGGAATTCGTGCGGGTGCACGAGATGACGGCCTTCGTGAAGCGCGCCACCGGCAAGCGTGGGGCAATCACGCGCTGGCAGGGCGTGAAGCTGCCGATGTCGGCGGAACTGGCGAATGCCGCCCTCGCCGAGCTGCGCCTGGCGTCGCAGGGCATTTTCGAAGGCCCCGAGATGAAGGCGCTGCGGCCGCTGATCGAGATCCAGGAACGCTGGTCGGCACTGCCCACGCCCGAGACCCTAGTCATCGAGCACATGAAGAGCCGCGAAGGCTGGCACCTGTTCGTCTATCCCTTCGGCGGACGCGCCGTGCACATGGGCCTGGCCTCGCTGTTCGCCTGGCGCATCGCGCGTACCCGGCCGATCACCTTTTCGATCGCCGTCAACGATTACGGTTTCGAACTGCTGGCGCCCGAGCCGGTGGACTGGAGCGCGGTGTTCGACGGGGAGACCGGGGCGGACGTCGCCTTGTTCGATACGGCGACCCTGCTGGAAGACGTGCTGGAAAGCCTGAACGCGACCCAGCTGTCCCAGCAGCGCTTCCGCGAAGTGGCGCGCATCGCCGGGCTGGTGTTCTCGGGCTATCCGGGCCAGCCGAAATCGGCGCGCCAGCTGCAGGCATCGAGCTCGCTGTTCTTCGAAGTGTTCCGCAAGCACGATTCCGGCAACCTGCTGCTCACCCAGGCCCAGCGCGAGGTGATGGAGCAGGAGCTGGAACTGACCCGCCTGCGCGATACCTTGAGTGCGCTGCAGGCGCGCCGCATCGTCCTGTGCGAAGTGAAGCGCGCCACGCCTTTCGGGTTTACCCTGATGGTGGAGCGCTACCGCGAGAAGGTCAGCAGCGAGAAGCTGTCCGACCGGGTGGCGCGCATGGTGCGCGAACTGGAGAAGGCGGCAGCGGCATGAGTGCAATGGTGAAGGTGGGCGGCGAGCAGTTGCTGCTGTTGCCCGAGAAAGCTGTGTTCTGGCCGGCCGAGCGCATGCTCATCATCGCCGACATCCACTTCGGCAAGGCGGCCGCCTTTCGCGCGCAAGGCGTGCCGGTGCCGCGCGGGACGACCTCCGAGAACCTGGCCGGGCTGGACTTCCTGGTTGCCACGCATGGGGCCCGGCACATCATGTTCCTGGGCGACTTCCTGCACGCGCGCGCCTCGCACGCCAGCTCGACCCAGCAGGCGATGCTGGCCTGGCGCCAGCGCCAGTCCTCACTCTCGCTGACCCTGGTGCGCGGCAATCACGACCTGCATGCGGGCGATCCGGCCGCGGCGCTCGGCATTGGGCTGGTGGACGAGCCGTACACGATCGGGCCATTCGCCTTCTGCCATCACCCGGACATAGACGTGCCTGGCTATGCGCTGGCGGGACACATCCATCCCGTCTATGTGTTGGCGACGCGCTTCGACGCGCTGCGGCTGCCGTGTTTCGTGGTCGGGCGCGAGCGCATGATCCTGCCGTCCTTCGGCTCGTTCACGGGCGGGCATGCGATCCGGCCGGGGCCGGGCGACAGCATCTATGTCACCTCGGGCGAGGCCGTTCACAGCGTTCGATAGCGTACCGACCCCCTCATTGCGCGGGCGTAAGGTCTCCAGGCATAACCAGCCTGGAGGTGAGCCATGCGTTTCCGCAAGTTTTTCTATACCTTGGTGGCCGCGCTCGTGCCACTGATGACCATGGCAAGCGCACCCGCGCATGCCCAGCAGTATGAGCAAAACCGGAACTACGGTCCCGTGATCAACGGCTTCAACGTCGAGGAAGTGCAGCGGCTGAGGCCGGGCGTGGAACTGCACTTCGACCTGTACGGCAGCCCCGGCGGCACGGCGACCCTGCGCATCGACGGCGCCACCCGCAACGTGCACATGACCGAGGTCGAGCCGGGACAGTACAGCGGCACCTACACGATCGGCACCCACGACCGCATCCGTCCGGAGAGCGGTGTCACCGCCAACCTGCGCCTGGGCAACCAGGTGGCGACCAATGTGCTCGCCGAATCGCTGCTGCGGGGCGACGCGCCGCGCGCCCAGAACCGCCGCGGCGACCTGGCGAGCTCGCCGCGCATCGAGCGCTTCGAGGTGCAGGGCAGTCCCGACCTGGGTCCGGGCAACGAGCTGCGCTTCAACGTGCGCGGCACGCCGGGTGCGCGCGTGGAAGTGGCGATCGCCGGCGCACGCGGCGTGTTCTTCCTGCCCGAGGTGAGGGAGGGCGAGTACAGCGCGGTGTATGTGGTGCGCAATACCGACCGCATCCTGTCCAACAGCCGGGTGACGGCGACCATCCGCGCCAATGGGCGCTACACGACCTCGGTGCTGGGCCAGCCGCTGCTGGCGGCCGGCGGACGCACGGCGGCGCCGCAGGAGACGCGCTACTGCACCAGCTGCGCGACGGTGGAGGCGGTCAATGTGATCGAGGTCAGCGGCGACGGCAGCTACCTGGGCACCATCGGCGGCGCGGTGGTGGGCGGCTTGCTGGGCAACCAGGTCGGCAGCGGCAGCGGGCGCAAGGCGGCGTCGGTGGCCGGCGCGGTCGGCGGCGCGGTGGCGGGGCGCCAGCTGGAGAGGAATATGCGCAAGAGCCAGCGTTATGAAGTGATCGTGCGGTATGCGAACAGCGGGGCGACGCAGGCGATTCAGTATGAGAACGATCCGGGGTTCAGGGTGGGGGATCGGGTGAGGGTGAATGGCGGGGTGTTGTCGCGGGATCAGTAAGCACGCCGCAAGCCGCCGCAGCTGTCGTCAGCCCGCGGCCATAAAACGTCATTCCCGCCACTGGCGGCAATGACTCCCGGCGAAGGCCGGGATCCAAGTCCGTCGCGCTGCCACTAAATACTAACGTAGTGGTGTGCGTGAAAACTTGGATCCCGGCCTTCGCCGGGATGACGTTGTTTTATGGTGTGGGGATGTGAGCGGCGGCGACTTCGGCAGGGATGCTGACTGCTCTTATCGCTTCTTATGCCGGCGCCAACACCTGATCATCCCCCGGCTGCTCCAGCTCCGCCTTCTGCTTCGCGGCGCCCTTGGCCCGCGACCTCGACGGCGGCAGCCGGCGCAGGGTCTTGAGCGCATCCGCATCCTTGATGCCGATGGTGCGCTGGTCCACCGTGATCAGGCCGATCTCGTTGAACGCAGACAGCGTGCGGCTCACCGTCTCCAGGGTCAGTCCCAGGTAGCTGCCGATCTCGTGCCGGGTCATGCGCAGGTTGAACAGCTTGCTCGAATAACCCATGGCGGCGAAGCGGTCGGCCAGCGACACCAGGAACCTCGCCACGCGCGCCTCGGCCGACAGGGCGCCGAGCATGCCGATCATGGTCTGCTCGCGCACCAGCTCGCGGCTCATCACGCCGTACATCATGTTCTCGAGCTCCGAATGCACGCGGCCCAGGGCGGTCAGCTTCTTGAAGGGCAGCAGGATCAGGTCGCAGTCGGACAGGGCCACCGCCTCCGAGGCGTAATGGCGGGTGTGGATGCCGTCCACGCCCAGCATGTCGCCTTTCATGGGGAAGCTCAGCACCTGCTCGTTGCCGAACTCGTCGATCAGCACGGTCTTGAGGAACCCGGAGTTGACGATATAGAGCGTGTCGAAGGCCTGGCCGATGGTGTGCACGCGCTGGCCGGTCTTGAACTGGACGTGCTGGAACAGCAATTCTTCGGACGTGACCGATACGCTGGCCGGAATGCGGAGCAGATCGCAGACTTCTTTCAGGTTGGACCAGAGACGTCCCTGGCGCTGGCGACCCGCTTCCATCGGCGTATGCAGGGTCGGCTGGGTGACATTGCGTTGTTCTGACGTTGGCTGGGACTGCATGCTCATCTCCAGGTGAGTGACTCAGGGTTTCAGGCAGCGATCCGTTTTGGCTGACACTTAGATCGCAAGCAAGTCGAAACGCTGAATTCAGTATGCCAACACGAGTCCGGCTCGAATATCAGCGATGCCTGAATATGAAGGTAGGAGAGATGTAGTCAGTGTAGGAATCTTCCGACTCATACACCAGTGCGTCATAGGGAGAGATGGCGCTCGGCACTGCACGCCCGTGCAGTCGCGGGCCGAGGGAGGGGGCGAGCCGCAAGCAACAAGCGCGGCACGAATTCTTCAGGAACTGGTCAAACTCTGTTTGCTTACGCTTTCATCGGCGCCAGCAGCCGGTGGGCGACGGCATATTGGACCATTTCGGATAGCGAATTCATACCCATCTTTTGCATGATGCGGGTCTTGTGGGTGCTGACGGTCTTGACCGACAGGTGCAGGCCGTTGGCGATCTCGGTGATCGACTTGCCGCCGACCAGCAGCGAAAACACCTCGAACTCGCGGTCCGAGAGCTGCTTGTGCAGCAGCTGTTCGCTGGGCGCCATGATGTTCAGCGCCAGCTGCTCGGCCACTTCGGTGCTGATATACGGACGGCCGGAAGCGACCTTGCGGATCGCGCCCACCAGCTGGGTGCCCGCGCTTTCCTTGGTCAGGTAGCCTTGCGCGCCGGCACGGATGGCGCGCACCGCGTACTGCTCTTCCTCGTGCATGGTCAGGATCAGGATGGCGAGCTTGGGCGCCTCGCTGCGCACCTGGCGGATCAGGTCGACGCCGCTGCGGCCGGGCATGGAGAGGTCGAGCAGGAGCAGGTCGAAGCCGCCCTGGCGCACCTGGCCCAGCACTTCGAAGCCGTTGGTCGCCTCGCCGACGATCTCGATATCCGCAGCGCCGTCGAGAATGCGCTTGAGACCTTCGCGCATGATCGTGTGATCATCGGCAATGACGATTCTTACCATATTCCATCCTTCCGGCCGCGAACGGCATGACTCCCTTTTCAGATTAGCACACCGCCCGGGCGAAAAAGTTACCGCTGAAGAAACTATGCGGAGCGGGTTTCAGGTGCCCGGCTCCTTGATCAGGCGGTGCACCAGGACCGGCTTGGTCGTGTGCGAGAGCACCTTGTTGGTGACGCTGCCCAGCAGCAGCTGGCCCCAGCCGCTGCGTCCGTGCGAACCCATGAAGATCAGGTCGCAGCCTTCCTGCTCCGCCACGTCGACGATCTTCAGCGCCGCGCTGTCGGAAAACGCCGTCATGCAGCTGTGCTGCAGGTTGGCGCCGGCGCAGGAATGCATGATCTTGCCCATGTATTCCTCGCCCATGCGCCGCATCTGGACGATGTAGTCCTCCTCGCTGGGGTAGGAAGGCGGGATGATTTCCACGTACACCGGATACTGGTACTCGGGCGC
Source organism: Massilia sp. ZL223 (assembly GCF_018119395.1). Taxonomy (GTDB): domain Bacteria; phylum Pseudomonadota; class Gammaproteobacteria; order Burkholderiales; family Burkholderiaceae_D; genus Telluria. The sequence goes on along the minus strand of NZ_JAGPWD010000022.1, from coordinate 81,915 downwards.
GACGAACAGGGCCAGCACCTCGGCGCCCATCTGCTGCGCGAACTTGACCCCGGCGCAGGCGGTATGCTGCGACACGGCCGAGCCGTCGGTGGTGATCAGGATTTTGCGGTACATGATGTTCCTCCCAAAGGCCACGCCATTCTGGAGGGTCAAGGGCGCGGCGGCGATTGCTTTAACGCAAACTGTTGAGTTGGATCAAACATCCCGAGCTGTTGTTCCAATGCACAATGGAAATGGCAGCAACAGGCCCTACGATTACAAAATACAACACCGGCCTTGTGTAAACATTCAGGAACCACGCGATTTAATTGTCGCGGAATTAAGTTTCCTTGTCCATTTTGTTGCGTGCCGGTTTCCGAGATTTACCTACGGCAACCACGCTGCTACACTCGCATGCAAACTCATACCATCTGTTAATACGGCCGCAGAGCGGCCCCGGATGGACGCAGTACCCCCGAATTGCAGAGCTCATTGCGAATTTATACATTATGGAGAAGCAGGGATTATGACCGACGCCGCTGACGATTTCGACGCACTATTCGAGGAAGTGGCGGCGCAGCGCGCCAGCGCGCCCGCTGCCGAGCCGGCGCCTGCGCCCGTGGCCGCCGCCGCAGCCGACGAGGATGACCTGGAGTCGCTGTTCGACCAGGTGTCCGCCGCCACCCCGGCCGTGGTGCTCGCCGCCGCGCCCGCGCCGGCAGTCGCCGCCGCTGAAGAAGGCCCGGTGAGCGAGGCCGAGCGCGGCATGTTCGAGCGCCTGGGCGGCATCGTCCGCCTGCTGCACGACTCGCTGCGCGAGCTGGGCTACGACAAGGCGCTGACCGAAGCCTCGTCCCAGATCGTGGACGCCCAGGACCGCCTGGAATACGTCGCCAGCCTGACCGAACAGGCCGCCAACAAGGTGCTGAACACCCTGGACGAAGGCATGCCGGCCCAGGACCTGCTGTCGAAGCAGGCCAAGGACATGGAAACCCGCTGGGCCGACCTGTTCTCCGGCAAGCTGAGCCTGGACGAATTCAAGGCCCTGGCCGGCGATTCGCGCCAGTTCGCCGCCGCCGTGAACGAAGCGACCGAAGCCGAGAAGGCGCGCCTGCTCGAGATCATGATGGCCCAGGACTTCCAGGACATCACCGGCCAGCTGATCAAGAAGGTGGTCAAGATCACCCAGACGGTCGAGCAGGAACTGGCCCAGCTGCTGCGCGACAACGCGCCGGCAGACATCAAGGAGAAACTGGCCAGGAAAGAGCAGGAAGCGGCCCAGCCGGCGCCCCTGATGCAGGGTCCGTCGGTGCCGGAAGCGGCCCTGGACCAGGACAACGTTGACGATCTTCTCGCCGATCTGGGATTCTAATGGACGATATGCTCAAGGATTTCGTCGTCGAGGCGATGGATCTGGCAGTCAATGTGGAAGAGCATTTGCTGCGCCTCGAACGCGATCCGGATAACAAGGAAACGCTGAATGCGGTGTTCCGGTCCTTCCACACGATCAAGGGTGGCGCGGGCTTCATGGGCCTGCCCGCGCTGGTCGCGGCCTGCCACCTGACCGAGAACCTGTTCGACGCGTTGCGCACCGGCGAAGCGCCGGTGACCCCGCTTGCGATCGAGGCCGCCCTGCAGGCTTCCGGCTTCGTGGCCGACCAGCTGGGCGACCTGAACAATGGCACGCCGCCGGAAGGCCTGGCGCAGATGCCGGCCGACCTGGAACGCATCCTGAAGGACGCGATCGAAGGCAAGGGCGCGAGCGCGCCGGCCCCTGCCGCCGCACCGGCTCCGGCCGCTGCCGTACCGGTGGTGGAAGCCGCTCCCGCACCCGTGGCGGCCGCTGCTCCCGCAGCCGGTGACGACGGCCTGGACTGGGTCTCGATGTACAACGCCGTGGTCCCGGCCGACAAAGCCATCGCCGCGCTTGCTGCGCCTGCCGCTGCTGGGGCGCCTGTCGCCGCCGAAACCGCCGCACCCGCTGCAGCAGCCGCACCGGCGGCAGCCGCCAGGAACGGCTGGGATGGCGTCGAGCGCCGCGGTGGCGAGAACAAGGCCGCCGCAGCCGCGCCGGCCAAGGACGAAAGCATCCGTATCGACGCGGTCAAGCTGGACGCGCTGCTCGAAGTGGCGGGCGAATCGGTGCAGGCCGCCAACCAGGCCGCCGTGCTGCTGGAACGCCTGCAGCAGTTCAAGTTCGAAGGCCAGGCCGCGACCCTGATCGCAACCCTGACCGAGACCCTGGAGCGTGCTTCGCGCTACTCGGCCGAACTGCAGCGCGCCACCCTGGCGACCCGCATGCAGCCGGTCGGCCGCCTGTTCCAGAAGTTCCCGCGCCTGGTGCGCGAGCTGGCCAAGGACCTGGGCAAGGATGTCGAGCTGACCATCGAAGGGGCCGAGACCGAAGTCGACCGCGTGGTGGTGGACAGCCTGTACGACCCGCTGGTGCACATGCTGCGCAACGCCCTCGACCACGGTGTCGAGTCGCCGGAAGAACGTGTCGCCGCCGGCAAGCCGGCCAAGGCCTTCATCCTGCTGAAAGCCTGGCAGGAAGCCAACAGCGTCATGATCGTGCTGCAGGACGACGGCAAGGGCATGGACCCGGTCAAACTGCGCAAGAAGGCGATCGACAAGGGCCTGATCGGCGAGCACAGCGCGCAAAGCGACGACGAAGCCTACCAGCTGGTGTTCCTGCCGGGCTTCTCGACCAAGGAAGTGGCGTCCTCGGTCTCGGGCCGCGGCGTGGGCATGGACGTGGTCAAGACGGCGGTGGAAAAGAACCGCGGCGCGATCCGCATCGAATCCCAGCTGGGCACGGGGACGCGCTTCGCGATCCGCCTGCCGATCGAACTGTCGATCGTGCCGACCATGCTGGTGTCGACTTCGAGCGCCCAGCTGGCGCTGCCGATGGCCGTCGTCGAGCGCGTGGTCGAGCTGCCGGAAGACTTCATGTGCGTGGGCGGCGCCCCGGTGCTGAAAGACCAGGGCCGCCCGCTGCCGGTGCGCTCGCTGGCGCTGTCGCTGGGCTACGAAGCCTGCTCCGAGCGCGTCGGCATCGTCGTCAACGCTCCCCAGCCGTACATCCTGGCGGTGGAAGCGGTGGACGGCACGGCCGACCTGGTGATCAAGCCGATGACCGCGCTGAGCGTCGAAGGCATCACCGGTACCGCGCGTTCGGCGGAGGGCGAGCTGGTGCTGGTGGTCGGCCTGTCCTTCCTCATGGACGGCTGCCGCAGCAGCGTGCGCTTGGCGGCCTGAGCGTCTGCCGCAGCGCAAAACGAACAAATCGTTCGCTTCTGCGCAAAAGCGCACACAAAAAGCCTGTGTTTCCATCACAGGCTTTTTTTATTTGCATATAACAAAATTGTTGCAAATTAAATTTTCTGCATAGCATGGACTTTGGCATAATCGTGCAATGCCCCCTCTTGGTGCGGCAGTGCACAAATATGGCATAATCAAAAACCGGGCTCGCATAAGGCGGCCCCGCCGACCTTCTTGATCGACCATGCAAAAAACGCTCTACGACAAACTCTGGGATTCCCATGTCGTGCGTGCCGACGCCGATGGCACCACTGTCCTCTATATCGATCGCCACCTGGTGCACGAAGTGACCAGCCCGCAGGCCTTCGAAGGCCTGCGCGAAGCCGGCCGCGGACTATGGCGCACCTCCGCCAACCTGGCCGTGGCCGACCATAACGTCCCGACCACCGACCGCGCCCAGGGTATCGCCGACCCCACCTCGCGCCTCCAGGTCGAGACGCTCGACGCCAATGCCAGGAGCTTCGGCCTCACCTATTTCAACATGAGCGACAAGCGCCAGGGCATCGTGCACGTGATCGGCCCGGAGCAGGGCGCGACCCTGCCGGGCATGACGGTCGTGTGCGGCGACTCGCACACCTCGACCCACGGCGCCTTCGGTTGCCTGGCGCACGGCATCGGCACCTCGGAAGTGGAGCACGTCATGGCCACCCAGACCCTGCTGGCCAAGAAGTCGAAGTCCATGCTGGTCCAGGTCGACGGCGAACTGCCGCCGGGCGTCACCGCCAAGGACATCGTGCTGGCCGTGATCGGCAAGATCGGCACCGCCGGCGGTACCGGCTACGCCATCGAATTCGCCGGCTCGACCATCCGCTCGCTGTCGATGGAAGGCCGCATGACGGTCTGTAACATGGCGATCGAAGCGGGCGCCCGCGCCGGCATGATCGCCGTGGACGACACCACCATCGAGTACGTGAAAGGCCGCCCGTTCTCGCCCAAGGGCGAGCAGTGGGAGCAGGCCGTGGCCTACTGGCGCACCCTGCACTCCGACGAGGGCGCGAAGTTCGACACCGTGGTCACCCTGAATGCCGCGGACGTGCGCCCGCAAGTCACCTGGGGCACCTCGCCCGAGATGGTCACCTCGATCGACGGCCGCGTGCCGGACCCGCGCGAGGAAGCCGACCCGGTGCGCCGCAACGCCATCGAGAAGGCGCTGGCCTACATGGACCTGCAGCCGAATACCCCGATCGGCGAGATCGCCATCGACAAGGTGTTCATCGGCTCCTGCACCAACTCGCGCATCGAAGACCTGCGCGAAGCCGCGGAAGTGGTCAAGGGCCGCCAGCGCGCTCCCAACGTCAAGCTGGCGATGGTGGTGCCGGGTTCGGGCCTGGTCAAGGAGCAGGCCGAGCGCGAAGGCCTGGACAAGGTCTTCAAGGAAGCCGGCTTCGAATGGCGCGAGCCGGGCTGCTCGATGTGCCTGGCGATGAACGCCGACCGCCTGGAACCGGGCGAGCGCTGCGCATCGACCTCGAACCGCAACTTCGAGGGCCGCCAGGGGCAGGGCGGCCGCACCCACCTGGTCTCGCCGGCGATGGCGGCTGCCGCAGGAATCGCGGGCCACTTTGTCGACGCGCGCGCACTGTGATACCGCATTGGTAAAATTGGGCGTTTTTAACTCTGGTTTTACACCGAACTATCATGAAAAAAGTATTCGCTCTCTCGCTCATCGCCGTCCTGCTGGCAGGCTGCAACACCATTTCCGGCATTGGCCGTGACGTGCAGCGCGCCGGCCAGATCGTGACCGGCGCCGGCGGTAAGTAAAGAAAAAAACAACCCGCCGCGCACGCGGCGTCCGATGGACAGAAGGCAAGCAGATGGACAAATTCACCGTACACGAAGGGCTGGTCGCTCCGCTCGACCGCGCCAACGTCGATACCGACGCGATCATTCCGAAGCAGTTCCTGAAATCGATCCGGCGCACCGGCTTCGGGCCAAATTTGTTCGACGAGTGGCGCTACCTGGACCACGGCGAGCCGGGCCAGGACTGCGGCACCCGTCCGGTGAATCCCGAGTTCGTGCTGAACCAGGCGCGCTACCAGGGCGCCTCCATCCTGCTGACCCGCAAGAACTTCGGCTGCGGCTCCTCGCGCGAGCATGCGCCCTGGGCGCTGCAGCAGTTCGGCTTCCGCGCCATCGTGGCGCCGAGCTTCGCCGACATCTTCTTCAACAACTGCTACAAGAGCGGCCTGCTGCCCGTGGTGCTGAGCGAAGAAGACGTCGACACCCTGTTCAAGGCGGTGGAAAGCGCGGAGGGTTTCACTCTTACTGTCGACCTGGAAAACCAGCGTATTTCGAGCGCGGACGGCAGCCTGTCCTATGGCTTCGCCATCGACGAGTTCCGCAAGTACTGCCTGCTGAACGGCCTGGACGACATCGGCCTGACCTTGCGCCACGCGGACGAGATCCGCGCCTTCGAACAGCGCCATCTCGCGGCCCAGCCGTGGCTGGCCAACACCATCTGACAAGTCGAAAGAATACTGGATGAAGATTGCGATCCTGCCGGGCGACGGCATCGGCCCCGAGATCACCGCACAGGCGGTGAAAGTCCTGAGCGCCCTGGGCGAGCCCTTCGAGATGGAAAGCGCGGAAGTCGGCGGCGCCGGCTATGCCGCGCACGGCCACCCGCTGCCGGAAGCCACCCTCAAGCTGGCCAAGGAAGCCGATGCGGTGCTGTTCGGCGCCGTGGGCGATTACAAGTACGACAAGCTGGAACGCGCCCTGCGCCCCGAGCAGGCGATCCTCGGCCTGCGCAAGGAGCTGGGCCTGTTCGCCAACCTGCGTCCCGCGATCCTGTATCCGGAACTCGCCGGCGCCTCGACGCTCAAACCCGAGGTCGTGTCCGGCCTGGACATCCTGATCATCCGTGAACTCACCGGCGACATCTACTTCGGCAAGCCGCGCGGCGTGCGCGAATGCCCGGACGGTCCTTTCCAGGGCCAGCGCGAAGGCTTCGACACCATGCGCTACGCCGAAGGCGAGATCCGCCGCATCGCCCACGTGGCCTTCCAGGCAGCGCGCAAGCGCGGCAGCCGCCTGACCAGCGTGGACAAGGCCAACGTGCTGGAGACCTTCCAGTTCTGGCGCGACATCGTCACCGACGTGCACCAGGATTACCAGGACGTCGAGCTCGAGCACATGTACGTCGACAACGCCGCGATGCAGCTGGTTCGGGCCCCTAAAAAGTTCGATGTCATCGTTACTGGTAATATGTTCGGCGATATCCTCTCTGACGCCGCCGCCATGCTGACCGGTTCGATCGGCATGCTGCCCTCGGCTTCGCTGGACGCCGACAACAAGGGCCTGTACGAGCCTTCGCACGGTTCGGCGCCCGACATCGCGGGCCAGGGCGTGGCCAATCCGCTGGCGACCATCCTGTCCGCCGCGATGATGCTGCGCTACTCGCTGGGCCGCCTGGACCAGGCCGAGCGCATCGAGGACGCGGTCAAGCGCGTGCTGGCCCAGGGCCTGCGCACGCCGGATATCTACGAACCAGGGTCGACCAAGGTCGGCACCGAAGAAATGGGCAATGCGGTCGTCGCGGCGCTCGCATAACGATTCAATCTAAGGGAAACATCATGAAACTAGTAGGTCTGGTTGGTTGGCGCGGCATGGTCGGCTCGGTCCTCATGCAGCGCATGCAGGAAGAGGGCGATTTCGACCACATCGAGCCGGTGTTCTTCACCACCTCGAACCCGGGCGGCGCCGCTCCGGCCATGGCGAAAAACGAAACCACCCTGAAAAGCGCCACCGACATTACCGAACTGTCGAAGTGCGAGATCATCATCTCCTGCCAGGGCGGCGACTACACCACCGAAGTCTTCCCGAAGCTGCGCGCAGCCGGCTGGAACGGCTACTGGATCGACGCGGCATCGACCCTGCGCATGAACGACGACGCCGTCATCGTGCTGGACCCGGTCAACAAGGACGTGATCAAGAACGCATTGACCCGCGGCGTGAAGAACTTCGTCGGCGGTAACTGCACCGTGTCGTGCATGCTGATGGGCCTGGGCGGCCTGTTCGAAAAAGGCCTGGTCGAGTGGATGACGTCCATGACCTACCAGGCGGCATCGGGCGGCGGCGCCCAGCACATGCGCGAACTGCTGACCCAGTTCGGCACCATCAACGCGGCCGTCAAGCCGCTGCTGGACAACCCGGCCTCGGCCATCCTCGAGATCGACCGCGGCGTGCTGGCCACCCAGCACGGCATGTCGGCCGAAGAAACGAAGCAGTTCGGCGTGCCGCTGGCCGGCAACCTGATCCCGTGGATCGACAAGGACCTGGGCAACGGCCAGTCGAAGGAAGAGTGGAAGGCCGGCGCCGAGACCAACAAGATCCTGGGCCTGGGCGAATCCTTCGGTTCCAAGGCGATTCCTGTGGACGGCCTGTGCGTGCGCATCGGCGCGATGCGCTGCCACTCGCAGGCGCTGACCATCAAGCTGGCCAAGGACGTGCCGCTGGACGAGATCAACGACATCATCGCCTCGCACAACCAGTGGGTGAAGGTGGTGCCGAATACCCGCGAAGCCTCGATGCGCGACCTGTCGCCGGCAGCGGTGACCGGCAGCCTGACCATCCCGGTCGGCCGCCTGCGCAAGATGTCGATGGGCGGCGACTACCTGTCGGCCTTCACCGTCGGCGACCAGCTGCTGTGGGGCGCCGCCGAGCCGCTGCGCCGTATGCTGCGCATCGTTCTCGACCGCTAAAGCTTCAGCGCGGGGTTGGCGGCCAGCGCTGCCAACCCCGGAACTCACGCTCCCGTTAGCGTACTTGCCACACCTCCTGACAGTTTGACAAGCGTCGGTAATCAAACGCTATCAAACCCACCCCGCATCGGTCATTCTGGCCACAGATCCTTTATTACTGCGTCATCGATGTGCGCGGGAAGCTTGCATGCTCCAGAGCATGATGTTATGTTGAGACTCCCGGAAACCGCCTTTCCTCTGGTCAACTTTCTTTCGCTGCTTACTATGCAATCTACCCACCGTCCTCCGCTCATGGCGTTTGCGCTGAAATCGCTCACCGCAGCCGTGGCCAGTGCAGTGTTCCTGTCTTCCGCCGCCACCGCGGCCGGCCTGGGAAAACTGACGGTGCTGTCGGCGCTTGGCCAGCCGCTGCGCGCCGAAATCGAACTGACGACCAGTGCGGGCGAAGATCCGTCCAGCATGGCGGTCAAGCTGGCTTCGCCGGACGCCTTCCGCGCCGCGAACATCGAATTCAACCCGGCCCTGCTGTCGCTGCGTTTCAGCGTGGAGCAGCGCGGCGGCCGTCCGGTCATCCGTTTGTCCTCGACCCAGCCGCTGAACGAGCCTTTCGTCGACATGCTGCTCGAGCTGTCCTGGAATAACGGCCGCCTGGTGCGCGAATACACCTTCCTGCTCGACCCGGCCGAATTGCGCGCCACCCAGCCGGCCCAGGTGGCCGCGGCGCCGGAAGCCCCGCGCAGCCAGGCTGCGCAGCCGCCGGCAGCTGCGGCGGCTGCTCCGGTTGCCCGCGCCCAGGAACCGGCGCGTCGCCCGCAGCCCGCGCCTGTGGAACGCCAGGCCGCCGCGCCGGCGGAGGACGCCGCCGCCCCGAGCAGCTACCGCGTGCGTCCGGGCGACACACTGGGCCGCATCGCGACCAGGATCAAGCCGGCCGACATCTCGCTCGACATGATGCTGGTGGCGCTGTACCGCGCCAATCCGGACGCCTTCATCGGCAACAACATGAACCGCCTGAAGTCGGGCCAGATCCTGTCGGTGCCGGACGCCGAGGCCATCCGCGGCACCGGCGAAGGCGAGGCGCGCGGCGTGGTCGTGGCCCATGCGGCCGACTTCAACGCCTATCGCAACAAGCTCGCCGGCCAGGTGGAAACCGCGGCGCCGAGCCGCGCCCCGCAGGCCGGCCAGAGCGCCGCCGGCAAGGTCACGGCCAAGGTCGAGGAACGCCCGACCGCCGCCAACGAATCGCAAGACCAGCTGCGCCTGTCGAAGGCCGTGCCGGGCGCCAAGAGCGGCCCGCAGGGCGCGACCGCCAGCGTCGAAGACACCATCGCGAAACAGAAGGAACTGGCCCAGGCCGAGGCCCGCGTCAAGGAGCTCGAGAAGAACGTGGGCGAGCTCGAAGACCTGATGACGGTGAAGAGCCGTCCGGGCAGCGAAGCCCAGAGCGCGGCTGCCGGCGCCGCCACCGGCGCTGCGGCTGCCGGCAAGACGGCGGAAGCGGCCAGGAAGCCTGCGGCCAAGCCGAAGAAGAAGCCGGTCAAGGAAGAGCCGAGCCTGGCCGACACGCTGATGGACAACATCACCTACATCGCCGCCGGCGCCGCCGTGCTGCTGCTGGCGGGCCTCGGCCTGTCGCAGCGCCGCAAGCGCAAGCCCGCGCCCGAGAAGACCGTGATCACCGAGCCGAAGGTGGTGGGCGTGCCGACCCAGGCCGCGCACTCGCTGTTCGCCGAGACCGGCGGCCAGAGCGTCGACACCAACAACAGCGTGTTCAACTCCAGCTTTGCCCCGTCGGCCAGCCAGCTCGACACCAACGAGGTCGACCCGGTGGCGGAAGCGGACGTCTACATCGCCTACGGCCGCGATGCCCAGGCCGAGGAGATCCTGAAGGAAGCCCTGCGCGTGCATCCGGAACGCCATCCGGTGCGCCTGAAGCTGCTCGAGATCTACGCCGCCCGCAAGGACCTGCGCGCCTTCGAAACCCAGGCCAGCGAGCTGTATAGCCTGACCCGCGGCCAGGGCGACGAGTGGGCGCAAGCCGCCGCGCTGGGCCTGAGCATCGATCCGCTCAACCCGCTGTATGCGGGCGCCCCGGCTGTGGCGCCGGCGTCGGCGCCGTCGCCGCAGGAACGCACCCAGCAGTCGCTGCTGTCGCAGCAGCTCGAAGACGCCTTCCGTGGCGGCGCTCCGGCGGCAGCCGCGCTGGGCGCGGGCGCAGTGGCCGGCGCCGCCCTGGCACAGGACGACGCCGACCGCACCGCGGTGCCGGCCGATGCCGAGCCGCGCACCGACGACAATGCCCTCGACTTCGACCTCGGCGGCCTGAGCTTCGAGCCGGTGAGCAGCGGCGATGCGGTCGCCGCCCCTGTCGCGGAGCAGAAGACGGACCTGGACGCCACTGCGGTGCCGGAATTCGAGTTCACCCTGGATCCGATCGAGCCGGCCGCCGGCGCCCAGCCTGCCGCAACTGCGGCCGCAAGCACCACCGCTGCGGCCGACGAGCCCTTCGACCTGTCCTTCGACATGAACTTCGACCAGCCGGCGACGGCGCAGCCCGCACCAGCGGAAGCGCTGGCCGACGACGAGGACTTCACGCTCGACCTGAGCCCGCATGCCGCCCAGCCGCTGGCCGTGGACCACATGGTCGACATGCAGGGCCTGGCCAAGGAATTCGACGGCCTGCCGCCGCTGCCGGCCATGCCGCAGGAGACCGTGGCTGCTGCGAAGACGGACGAGATGAACGATCCGCTGTTCGACCTGGACAGCATGGACTTCGGTGCACCGAGCGCACCGGCCCTCGGGGAAGTGCCGGCCGTGCGTCCGGCGGCCGCCGAAGCGCCGGCTGCATCGGAAGATCCGCTGTTCGATCTGGACGCGATGGATTTCGGCCTCCCGGAAACGCCAGCTGGATCGGTGGCGTCGCCGGCGCCGGCTGCAGCCGAGTTCACGCTGGACGACGATCCCTTCGCGCTGCCTGAGGTGCCGGCCGCCGCGCCTGCGCAAGCCGCGACTCCGTCGCCGGGCGTGCCGCTGGAGCCGGCCTTCGACCTGGCCGACTTCGACCTGGATCTGCCCCAGCCGGCCAGCGCCGCGCCGGTCGCAGAGCAGCAGTTCGCAGTGGAAGATCGTGCCGCCGTGGCCGACGTCACCGAGGTGAACACCGCGGCCGAGATGTCGCCGGAGCACATGGAGATGGAAACCAAGCTGGACCTCGCCATCGCCTACCAGGAGATCGGCGACAAGGAAGGCGCACGTGAATTGCTGGACGAAGTCATCAAGGGTGGCAGCAGCGAACAGGTGAGCAAGGCCAGCGCGATGCGCGAGCTGCTCGCGTGAGGCGGATCGCACTCGGAGTCCAGTACGTCGGCACGGGCTGGAACGGCTACCAGAAGCAGCCCGCGCGCAACACGGTCCAGGACCAGCTCGAGATCGCCCTCGAGAAGTTCGCGACCGTCCCGCTGCACACCACCTGCGCCGGCCGCACCGACGCAGGCGTGCATGCGATCGAGCAGGTGGTCCATTTCGACACGGAGCTCGACCGCCCGTCCCAGTCCTGGGTGCGCGGCGTGAACGCCTTCCTGCCCGACACCATCGTGGTGCGCTGGGCGCACGAGGTGCCGGCGGATGTGGAAGGCAACGAATTCCACGCGCGCTTCTCGGCGCGCTCGCGCACCTACCACTATGTGCTGTACAACCACGCCAACCCGTCCGCGCTGCTGGCCGACAGGGCGGGTTGGGTGTTCCGTCCGCTGGACGTGGAGCGCATGCGCGAAGCGGGCCAGTACCTGATCGGCACCCATGATTTCTCGGCCTTCCGCGCCTCCGGCTGCCAGGCCAATACGCCGGTCAAGGACATGCACGAAGTCAGCATCAGGCGCCATGGCGACATCATCGTGTTCACCGTGCGCGCCAGCGCCTTCCTGCACCACATGGTGCGCAACATCGTCGGCTCGCTCATCTATGTGGGCACGGGGCGCAACAAGCCTTCCTGGATGAAGGAGGTGCTGGAGAGCCGCTCGCGCGACGTCGCCGCGCCCACCTTCATGCCGGACGGCCTGTATTTCGCCAGGATCGAGTACGATCCCAAGTGGGGGCTTCCCCAGGAAGATGCTCCGCCCCTCCCTTGGTTGTAAGGATGATAATGCAGCGTACCCGTATCAAGATCTGCGGCATCACCCGCGAGCAGGACTTGCGCGCGGCGGTCGATGCCGGCGCCGACGCCCTCGGCTTCGTGTTCTATGCCAAGAGCCCGCGCTACGTCTCGCCCGGGCGCGCGGGTGAGCTGTGCGCGGGGCTGCCGCCGTTCGTCAGCGCGGTGGCGCTGTTCGTCAACCCGGACGTGGAGGAAGTCCGCGCCGTGGCCGAGGCGATGCCGCTGGCCCTGATCCAGTTCCATGGCGACGAAACGGCAGAGCAGTGCGCGGAGATCGCGGCGGCGGTGCGGCGCCCGTATGTGCGGGCTTTTCGCGTCAAACCGGACACGGAGCCTGCGGCTTTGCTAGAATGGGAAGCTGCAAACCGCGCTGCCAGTCCCTGGTTCTCGGGCGTCCTGCTCGACACCTACGTGGATGCCTACGGCGGCGCAGGAAAGGTTTTTGATTGGTCTCTTATTCCAAAAGAGCTCGCGCCTCGGGTCGTTTTGAGTGGTGGCTTGAGCGTACACAACGCGACTGACGCGGTGGTACGCGTTCGTCCCTTCGCCGTCGACGTCAGCAGTGGCGTCGAGGAAGGCAAGGGAATCAAGGACGCCCGCAAGATCGCCGGCTTCATTGCCGCGGTGCGGGCTGCCGATGCCACCCCTTCAAGTGAGTCCGACCATGAAAGAAGTTCCTAGCAGCGCCGCCGCCGCATTGTTCAAGACCCCCGATTACCCCCTGCCGGATGCCGCCGGCCACTTCGGTCCCTACGGCGGCAGCTTCGTCGCCGAGACCCTGTCGCACGCGCTGGCCGAGCTGAACGAGGCCTATGCCCGTTACTCCGCCGATCCCGAGTTCCTCGAAGAATTCCGCTACGAGCTGGCCCACTTCGTCGGCCGGCCCTCGCCCGTCTACCACGCCCGCCGCTGGTCCGAGCTCGCCGGCGGCGCGCAGGTCTACTTCAAGCGCGAAGACCTGAACCACACCGGCGCCCACAAGATCAACAACGTGATCGGCCAGGCCCTGCTGGCGCGCCGCATGGGCAAGCAGCGCATCATCGCCGAAACCGGCGCCGGCCAGCACGGCGTCGCCACCGCCACCATCTGCGCGCGCTTCGGCCTGGAGTGCGTGGTCTACATGGGCGCGGAAGACGTCAAGCGCCAGGCGCAGAACGTCTACCGCATGAAGCTGCTGGGCGCGACCGTGGTGCCGGTGGAATCGGGTTCCAAGACCCTCAAGGATGCGCTCAACGAAGCGATGCGCGACTGGGTCACCAACATCGAAAACACCTTCTACATCATCGGCACCGTGGCCGGCCCGCACCCGTATCCGATGATGGTGCGCGACTTCCAGTCGGTGATCGGCGAGGAATGCCGCGTGCAGATGCCGGAACTGGCGGGACGCCAGCCGGACTACGTGGTCGCCTGCATCGGCGGCGGTTCGAACGCAATGGGCATTTTCTATCCCTACATCGGCGAGCCGGGCGTGCAGCTGGTCGGCGTCGAGGCGGCGGGGGAGGGCCTGGATTCGGGCAAGCACGCGGCCTCGCTGACGGCGGGCCTGCCGGGCGTTTTGCACGGCAACCGCACCTACCTGCTGCAGGATGAGAACGGCCAGATCATCGAGACCCACTCGGTGTCGGCGGGCCTGGACTATCCGGGCGTGGGGCCGGAACACGCGTGGCTGAAGGATTCGGCGCGTGCGCAGTATGTGTCGATCACGGACGAGGAAGCGCTGGCCGCCTTCCACGACTGCTGCCGTATCGAAGGCATCATTCCGGCGCTGGAGTCCTCGCACGCGATCGCCTACGGCGTCAAGCTGGCGGCGACCCTGCCGAAGGACAAGATCATCCTGGTCAACCTGTCGGGCCGCGGCGACAAGGACATGCATACGGTGGCGGCGCGAATGGGACTGGACTTCAGCTAAGTTTCAGCTAATCGGCTGGTTGCTCCTCCATTTCCGTTCACGTTATCGACCATAGAAAGAACAGCATGTCCCGTATCGAACAGACTTTCAACGCGCTCAAGGCGCAGAACAAGACCGGCCTCGTCACCTTCATCACCGCGGGCGACCCGGGTCCCGAACTGACCGTGCCGCTGATGCATGCCCTGGTGGAGGGCGGCGCCGACGTCCTGGAACTGGGCGTCCCGTTTTCCGACCCGATGGCCGAGGGCCCGGTGATCCAGCGCGCCTGCGAGCGTGCGCTCAAGTTCAACATCGGCCTGAAGGACGTCTTCGGCTTCGTGCGCGAGTTCCGCAAGAACGACCAGACGACGCCGGTGGTCCTGATGGGCTACGCCAACCCGATCGAGCGCATCGGCCCCGACAACTTCATCCGCTGCGCCAAGGAAGCCGGCGCGGACGGCGCCATCGTGGTGGATTATCCGCCGGAAGAGTGCGCGGAATTCGCCGACGCCATGCGCGAGAACGGCCTGGACCTCATCTTCCTGCTGGCCCCGACCTCGACGGTGGAACGCGTGAAGCAGGTGGCCCGCTACGGCAGCGGCTTCAGCTACTACGTCTCGCTGAAGGGCGTGACGGGCGCCGGCAGCATCGACACTGCCGACGTTGCGCGCCGCGTCGGCGCGATCCGCGAACATGTGAAGCTCCCGATCGGCGTCGGTTTCGGCATCCGCGACGCCGCGACGGCGAAGGCGGTGGCGGAAGTGGCGGATGCGGTGGTGATCGGCAGCCGCATCATCCAGGAGCTGGAAAACACGCCGAAGGAAAATGCTGTCGAAGCCGTCCGCGCATTCACCTCCGGCATCCGCGTCGCCCTCGACGGCAAGTAACGTCCCACGGGCAATAGCTTTCTAATTAGGGTCAGAGTCGAATTGTTGGGAAATTCCCCAAAGTTGTCATTCAATTCGACTCTGACCCTAATTTATTGCTGAAGAAACAACTTCTTGGCACAGGGTCATAGTCGAATTATTGGGTAATTGCCCTATGGTGAGGATTCACTCTGGCTGGAGGCTTCAAACCGGCCAAAGCTTTTGCTTTGGCGCATTGAAATTCTTGTCGCACGCTCATATCGAGCGAGGTTTCCCACGATAAATTGTGCTTCCTTATGAACCAGATAGGAGTGGTTATGAAGAAGCGCATCAGCCATGTGGCCGTGTCTCAATGTGGAAAGATGATGGCGGCAATCTATTTCGTCATATCGCTGCCTTTTGTCGCGATCCTGCTTATCCCTACCTTAATGGGCATCCAAGTGATGCCCCTAGCTGCGCTCGTCTTGTTCCCATTCATGTACGCACTGATCACCTACCTGATGGGAGCGCTGACCGCATGGATTTACAACTTGGTAGCGGCACGCATGGGCGGCTTCGAATTCACGACCGCTGAAGTCGCTAGCTGAAATTAGATTGGGGTCAGAGTCGAATTGCCGGGCAATTCCCGAAAGTTGTCAAACAATTCGACTCGGACCCCAATTTATTAAAAAAGAAACAACTTTTAAGCAATGAGGGTCAGAGTCGAATTGCTGGGAAATTCCTCAAAGTTGTCAAACAATTCGACTCTGACCCTCTTGGTAGGGGGTGGAGCGGGATTGTTGGAATGATAATTGTCGGCTTGCTACGATTCGACAAGCGGGGCCTGAGCGGCTACACTACCGCCACCTGAAAGATTTGCCGCAAAGGAGATAAGATGAGTTGGTTGGAAAAACTGCTGCCCCCTCGGATCCAGCGCTCCGATGCCGCCAAGAGCAAGACCATGCCCGAAGGGCTGTGGGTCAAGTGCCCATCGTGCGAGTCGGTCCTCTATCGCGCGGACCTCGAGTCCAACCTGCACGTCTGCCCGAAGTGCGACCACCACATGCGCATCCGCGCCCGCGAGCGCCTCGATGCACTGCTCGACGAAGGCGGCCGCTATGAGATCGGCCAGGAAGCCCTGCCGGTCGATACCCTCAAATTCAAAGACAGCAAGAAGTACCCGGACCGCCTCAAGCAAGCCATGGACGCCACCGGCGAAACCGATGCGCTGATCGTGCAGGGCGGCTCGATCATGAGCCTGCCGGTCGTCGTGGCCTGCTTCGAATTCGAATTCATGGGCGGCTCCATGGGCTCCGTCGTCGGCGAACGCTTCGCCCGCGGCGCCCAGGTGGCGCTGGAGCAGAAGGTCCCCTTCATCTGCATCACCGCCACCGGCGGCGCCCGCATGCAGGAAGGCCTGCTGTCGCTGATGCAGATGGCCAAGACCACCGCCATGCTGACCAAGCTGTCGGAAAAGAAGCTGCCTTTCATTAGCGTGCTGACCGACCCGACCATGGGCGGCGTCTCCGCTTCCTTCGCCTTCATGGGCGACGTCGTGATCGCCGAACCGAAAGCCCTGATCGGCTTCGCCGGCCCGCGCGTGATCGAGAACACCGTGCGCGAGAAACTGCCGGAAGGCTTCCAGCGCGCCGAGTTCCTGGTCCAGAAGGGTGCCGTCGACATGATCGTCGACCGCCGCAAGATGCGCGAAGAAATCGCACGCCTGCTGGCACTGCTGCAGAACCAGGCCGCCGAAGTCCTGGCCTGATCCAATCCCCGGTGCGGCGCGCC
The DNA here is from genome assembly GCF_018119395.1 of Massilia sp. ZL223. Lineage (GTDB taxonomy): Bacteria > Pseudomonadota > Gammaproteobacteria > Burkholderiales > Burkholderiaceae_D > Telluria. The sequence continues at coordinate 65,235 of NZ_JAGPWD010000022.1, read as the reverse complement.
AGGAGCGTGCCGCACTGTGCGCATCGCGTACCTTCCAGACGTACACATGTCCACTCTCCCGACCACTTTGCCCGACTGGCTGGCGCTGCTCGAGTCGCGCCATGCCGAAACCCACATCGACATGGGCCTCGACCGTGTCCGCACCGTCAAGGAGCGCATGCAGCTGGCCTTTTCCTGCCCCGTGATCATGGTGGCCGGCACCAACGGCAAGGGCTCGACCTGCGCAATGCTGGAAGCCATGCTGCTGCAGTCGGGCTACCGCGTCGGCCTGTACATCAAGCCGCACTTTCTCGACTTTAACGAGCGCGCCCGCATCAACGGCGAGATGGCGTCGAACGAAGCCCTGGTCGAGGCCTTCAACGCGGTCGAAGCCGTGCGCGGCGAGGTCTCGCTGACCTATTTCGAATTCACGACCCTGGCCATCATGCACCTGCTCTCAAAAGCGGGCGTGGACGTGGCCATCCTCGAAGTCGGCCTGGGCGGACGCCTGGACGCCGTCAACGTGGTCGACGCCGACGTGGCCATCGTCACCAGCATCGACATCGACCACACCGCCTACCTGGGCGACACCCGCGAGGAAATCGGTTTCGAAAAAGCCGGCATCTTCCGCCCCGGCAAAGTGGCGATCTGCAGCGACCCGGTCCCCCCGAGCACCCTGATCCAGCATGCCGAGGACATTGGCGCGGACCTCTGGCTGCTGGGCCGCGATTTCAACTACCAGGGCGACCAGCAGCAGTGGAGCTACGGCGGCCGCAGCCAGCGCCGCAATTCGCTGGCCTATCCGGCCCTGCGCGGCGCCAACCAGCTGCTCAACGCCTCGGCTGCATTGGCCGCGCTCGAAGTCCTGCGCATGCAGCTGCCCTGCGGCGCCCAGGAAGTGCGCGCCGGCCTGGCGATGGTCGAACTGCCGGGACGCTTCCAGGTGCTGCCGGGCCGCCCCACCCAGGTGCTGGATGTGGCCCACAACCCGCATGCCGCGGCGACCCTGGCCCAGAACCTCGGCAACATGGGCTTCCACCGCTACACCTATGCCGTGTTCGGCATCATGGAAGACAAGGACATCGACGCCGTGATCGCGCCGATGGCCGGCCTGGTCGATCACTGGTGCGTGGCCGACCTCGATTCGCCGCGCTCGGCCAAGGCCGCGGAACTGGCGCAAAAGCTGGCCGCCTTGAAGCCCGCGGGCGCGAAAGAGGGCGATTTTTCGGTTACCGCCTTCGCCAATCCAGGCGATGCCTATGCGAATGCCCTCGGCCGCGCAGAGGAGAATGATAGAATTGTGGTCTTTGGCTCGTTCTACACCGTTGCAGGCGTGATGGCGGCCCGCAAAAACTCTCTTCACTGATCGACTGAAAACGCATGGGCTTGTTCTCGTTCGGCAATAAAAACAAGCAAGAAACTGTCCGGGACAGCGGGCATTTCGTCAAGGATGACGATGCCGCATTCAGCGAGCGCGCCCGCTCCAAGCGCGCGACGCACGCAGGGGAGGGCGCACGGCGCGGCCGTGGCGCCGACCCGGTGCTTCCCGAAAAGAAACGCGCGCGCCGCCGCCTGGTCGGCGCCATCGCCCTGGCCCTGGCGGCCGCCGTCGGCCTGCCGATGCTGCTCGATTCCGAGCCCAAGCCGCTGGCCGACGACATCGCCATCCACATCCCCTCCAAGGAAAAGGCCGCGCCGCTGCCGGTGCCGTCGCAGCCTGCGGCAGAACCCGCCGATGAACCCGTCTCGGCGGAGGACAGCGTAGACAGCGGCGAAGAAATCGTCGACGCCCCGCCCGCAGCATCCAAGGCCGCGCCGCCGGCCGCCGAACCGCCGCCGGTCCGCACTGTCGAGACCTCCAAGCCGGAGGCTGCCAAGCCCGAGCCCAAGCATGAGGCCGCCAAGCCCGAGCCGGCGCGCAAACCCGAGCCGCAAAAGCACGAGCCCGAGAAGAAACCCGCCAAGCCCGCCGAGCCCAAGGCCGCGGAAAAGGCGGAGAAGCCGCGCGCCGACGACAGCGCCCGCGCCATCGCCATCCTGGAAGGCAAGCCCGCCGAGAAGGCCGAGGGCCCGGCGCCGCGCTACGTGGTCCAGGCCGCGGCGCTGGCAAGCCAGGAAAAGGCCGCCGAACTGCAGAGCCGCCTGCGCGCGGCCGGGGTCTCGTCCTTCACCCAGAAATCTGGCGACCTGGTCCGTGTGCGCGTGGGTCCGTTCAGCAAGGAAGAGGCGGAAAAAGTACGCGCCAAGCTGAGCGGCATGGGCTTGTCCCCCACGATGCTGCCTTTGTAAGACGGGTTGAGCAGGCGTGACGATTTTCGATTATCTTGTCCTGTTCGTCCTGGTCTCGTCCGTCGTCATCAGCACCCTGCGCGGGCTGGTGAAGGAAATCCTGTCGCTGCTGGGCTGGATCGTGGCCTTCGTGGTGGCCAACGCCTACGGCGCCAAGCTGGCGCCCATGCTGCCCGACTTGTTGCCGGGCGAAACGGCGCGCCTGATCCTGGCCTTCATCGTGCTGTTCCTGGGCGTAAGAATTTTGATGGGCCTGCTGTCCCTGGCGATCGGCGCCCTGGTGGAAGCCAGCGGCCTGGGCCTCGCCGACCGCGGCCTCGGAGGATTGTTCGGTCTGGCGCGCGGCATTGTAATCGTGCTTGCCGCCGTCATATTGTGTGGGATGACATCCATTCCACAACAGGCTTTCTGGCGGGATGCGCTGCTGTCGCCCATGGCGGAAACCGGCGTGCGCACCGTCAAGCCTTTCCTGCCCGCTGCGCTGGCGCAGCACGTCAGATACTGAACCAAGTTTTGAACCTTTTAGCAATCAAGCAGTCCAGTTTTTAGGAGCGCACCATGTGTGGCATCGTCGGCGTCGTCTCGCACTCTCCCGTCAACCAGCTTCTGTATGACGCATTGCTGCTGCTGCAGCACCGCGGCCAGGATGCGGCGGGGATCGCGACCAATCACAGCAGCATGTTCTCGATGTTCAAGGCCAACGGCCTGGTACGCGACGTGTTCCGTACCCGGAACATGCGTTCGCTGCAAGGCAACACCGGTATCGGCCACTGCCGTTATCCGACCGCGGGCTCGTCGAGCGAGGAAGAAGCGCAGCCGTTCTACGTGAACGCGCCCTTCGGCATCACCCTCGCGCACAACGGCAACCTGACCAACCAGGCCCAGCTCAAGGACGAGCTGTTCCGCAACGACCGCCGCCACATCAACACCGACTCCGACTCGGAAGTCCTGCTCAACGTGCTGGCCCACGAAGTCCAGGAAGCGGCCGACGGCTACACCCTGAACCCGGACGCCGTGTTCAAGGCCGTTGCCGCCGTGCATCGCCGCGTGAAGGGCGCCTACGCCGTCGTGGCGCAGATCGCCGGCCACGGCATGCTGGCCTTCCGCGACCCCTTCGGCATCCGTCCGCTGTGCCTGGGCGTGAACGAGACCGAGCAGGGCAATGAATACCTGGTGGCCAGCGAATCCGTGGCCCTGGAAGGCCTGGGCTTCCGCTTCGTGCGCGACATCGCGCCGGGCGAAGCGGTCTTCATCGACAACGACGGCAACCTGCACGAGCGCCAGTGCGCCGAGAACACCTCGCTGAACCCTTGCGCCTTCGAATTCGTCTACCTGGCCCGTCCGGACTCCGTCATCGACGGCGCCTCGGTCTACGCCACCCGCCTGCGCATGGGTGAATACCTGGCCGACAAGGTCCGCCAGGAAATCCCGGTCGACGAGATCGACGTCGTGATGCCGATCCCGGATTCCTCGCGCCCGGCCGCGATCCAGCTGGCCCTCAAGCTCGGCGTGGAATACCGCGAAGGCTTCATCAAGAACCGCTATATCGGCCGCACTTTCATCATGCCGGGCCAGGGCATGCGCAAGAAGTCGGTGCGCCAGAAGCTCAACGCGATCAGCGCCGAGTTCAAGGACAAGAACGTGCTGCTGGTCGACGACTCGATCGTGCGCGGCACCACCAGCCGCGAAATCGTGCAGATGGCGCGCGAAGCGGGCGCCCGCAAGGTCTTCTTCGCCTCGGCCGCGCCGCCGGTGCTGTACCCGAACGTGTACGGCATCGACATGCCGACCCGCGACGAGCTGATCGCCCACGGCCGCACCGTCGAGGAAGTCTGCAAGGAGATCACCGCCGACCGCGTGGTCTACCAGGACGTGGATGCGCTCAAGCGCGCCATCTCGGACGTGAATCCGGCGCTGAAGAACTTCGAGGCCTCCTGCTTCGACGGCGTCTACGTGACCGGCGACGTGACCCCGGAATATCTCGACAACCTGGAATCGGCGCGCCACAAGCCGAGCAAGAACACCATCGAGGACCCGGTGCGCACCCAGCTCAACCTGAACCCGCCCGTCGCCGCCGAGTAAAGCCGTATGAGCGAGACCAAACAGTACGGCTTCACCACCACGATCCTGCACAACGATCGCCGCAAGGCGATCGAGCAGGGCTCGCTGCACAAGCCGGTGCACACCTCGGTGGCCTTCGGCTATGGCGACGCGCGCCAGCTGGCCAGCGTCTTCCAGGGCAAGGAGCCGGGCTTCCGCTATGGCCGCCAGGGCAACCCGACCGTGGGCGCCCTCGAGGACAAGATCACCAAGATGGAAGACGGCGTCGCCTCGCTGTGCTTCGCCACCGGCATGGGCGCCATCGGCGCGCTGTTCCAGGCGCTGCTCAAGGCGGGCGACCACATCGTCTCCTCGTCCTTCCTGTTCGGGAACACCAACAGCCTGTGGCAGACCGTGGCGGGGCAGGGCGTCGACGTGGCCTTCGTGGACGCAACCGACGCGGCCAAGGTGGAAGCGGCGCTCAAGCCGGACACCCGCCTGGTGTTCGTCGAGACCATCGCCAACCCGCGCACCCAGGTGGCGGACCTGGCGCGCATCGGCCAGCTGTGCCGCGAGCGCGGCATCCTCTACGTGGTCGACAACACCATGACCACGCCCTACCTGTTCCGTCCGAAGGCGGTCGGCGCGGGCCTGGTGGTGAATTCGCTGACCAAGTCGATCGGCGGCCACGGCATTGCACTCGGCGGCGCCCTGACCGACACCGGCCTGTTCGACTGGAGCGCCTACCCGAACATCGCCCAGAACTTCCGCAAGCAGCCGTCCCAGAACCAGGGCATGGCCCAGCTGCGCGCCAAGGCGCTGCGCGACTTCGGCGCCGCCCTCGGTCCGGAAGCGGCCCACCACATCGCCGTGGGTGCGGAAACCCTGGCCTTGCGCATGGAGCGCACCAGCGCCAACGCGCTGGCGCTGGCGACGATGCTCGAAGCCGACGAGCGCGTGTCGGCGGTCCACTACCCGGGCCTGGCCTCGCATCCGCAGAACGGCATCGTCAAGGAACTGTTCCGCTCGGGCGGCTCGCTGCTGTCCTTCGAACTGAAGGAGGGCATCGATTGCTTCGACTACCTGAACCGCCTGAAGCTGGCGATTCCTGCGAGTAATTTGGGCGATACCCGCACCTTGGTGATTCCGGTCGCGCACACCATCTTCTTCGAGATGGGCGCCGAGCGCCGCGCCAGCATGGGCATTGCCGAGTCCCTGATCCGGGTATCGGTCGGCATCGAGGACACCGACGACCTGCTGGCGGACTTCGCGGGTGCGCTCTCACTTTAGCCAGAGAGAAAGCCGAATTAGTTGCCCGTGTTGCCAACTAGGCTAGAATTGTTACACCACAACACGGGAGGGATCATGAAACGATTCGTAGGCGTCATGGTGTTAGGTGTCTCCGGACTGGCCATGGCAGGCGGCATGCAGTCCGCCGGCAATGCGCAGGACGCGGCGAAGCAGCGCGAGGCCCGCGCCGCCGACATCGCGTTCTGGACCAGTGGCTACAAGGGCGAAGACCTGGTCTCGGGCCGTTTCAGCTGCCCGGCGCCCAGCATCCCGGACATGTCGAAGACCAAGTCCCAGATCAAGTCGGTGTCCGACTCCTACCAGGCCTGGCAGCAGTGCTATAACGGTTTCGTCGCCAACCTGAACGAGACCTTGTCGCGCGGCAGCCGCATCCCCGCGGATGTCGCGGCCCTGCTGACCCCGCAGGAGGCGCAGCAGGCTGTCGCCCACGTCGACCGCGTGCACGAGGGCCTGATCGCCCAGGCCCAGCAGAATGCCTCGCAAGTCATGGCCAGGTACGACGCCTGGCAGGGCGCCACCGAACGTTACGTCAAATCCGACAGCACTGCGCGCAAGCTGGAATACGAGATGTCTGCGCGCCAGCAGCAGGAAAGCGAGGCGCAGCGCTATCCCCAGCCCGGATCCGGCATGGGCACCGCGCCTGCGCCGTCCCGGCGTTGAATGATCGGCTCCGTGGCGCGCCGGCGCCACGGCTGTTCGTGACCAAGCTCTTCCAAACGCTGTCGCCAGACAGCAAGCTTCCCACTGCCGGCAATCCGAAAGCGCACCCTGTCAATCTTGACAGGGTGGCGCGGGAATCGGTTGCTTGTATCACCAGCTAGGCTAGAATTGTTACACCACAATATGGGAGGAATCATGAAACGACTCGTTGGTGTCATGGTGTTAGGTGTATCCGGACTCGCCATGGCAGGCGGCATGCAGTCCGCGGGCAACGGCCAGGAAGCGGCGAAGCTGCGCGAGGCCCGCGCCGCCGACATCGCCTTCTGGACCAGCGGTTACAAGGGCGAAGACCTGGTGTCGGGCCGGTTCAGCTGCCCGGCCCCCAGCATCCCGGACATGTCGAAGACCAAGTCCCAGATCAAGTCTGTGTCCGATTCCTACCAGGCCTGGCAGCAGTGCTATAACGGCTTCGTTGCCAACCTGAACGAGACCATGTCGCGCGGCAGCCGCATTCCCGCCGATGTCGCCGCACTGCTGACCCCGCAGGAAGCGCAACAGGCCGCCGCCCACGTCGACCGCGTGCACGAGGGCCTGATCGCGCAAGCCCAGCAGAATGCTTCGCAAGTCATGGCCAAGTACGACGCCTGGCAGGGCGCCACGGAACGTTACGTCAAATCCGATAACACTGCGCGCAGGCTCGAATACGACATGGCGGCGCGCCGCCAGCAGGAAGGCGAAGCGCAGCGCTACCCGCAGCCGGGCGCACAGCCGGTGCCGTCGCCGGCGACCATGCCGGGACCGGGGCGCCGTTGAGGCTTGCATCACGCCTCTGGAGGATGCCAGGGGCGTGACCGTCGGCTTGCCGGCATGTTTGCACCACCACAGGGAGGAATGATGAAACGAATCATGGGCGTCTTGATGTTGGGTGTATCGGGCCTGGCGATGGCCGGCGGCCTGCAGTCCGCGGGCAATGCGCAGGAGGTGGCGAAACAGCGTGAAGCGCGCGCCGCCGACATCGCTTTCTGGACCGGCGGCTACAGGGGAGCAGACCTGGTGTCGGGGCGCTTCGACTGCCCGGCGCCGGCGATTCCCGAGCTGTCGAGGACCAAGGCGCAGATCAAGTCGGTTTCCGAATCCTTCCAGGCGTGGCAGCAATGCTATAACGGCTTTGTCGCCAAGCTCAACGAGACCGTGGCGCAAGGCAGCCGGATCCCGGCCGATGTCGCCGGCCTGCTGACTCCGGCGGAGGCGCAACAGGCCGCCGCGCACATCGAGCGTGTGCACGCGAGCCTGGCTGCGCAAGCCCAGCAGAACTCCGCGGAGGTGTCCGCCCGCTTCGAGGCCTGGCGCGACGCCACCGAGCAATTCGTGATGGCCGACCACCGCGCACGCATGATGGAGCGCGCCATCGCTTCGCGCCGCGCGCAGGAGCGGGAAGGGCAGCAATACCCGCGCACCCAGCCGACCATGGGTTCTTCCGAGGCGCCGCCGCCGACGCGCCCTTGAATGCCGGCCTTAAATGATTGTAAGGGCGGTTGAGGCTGAGGGAGTATTCGCGTTACCATGCAGCATTCCCTCACTCTCGACCGTCCCATGAAGCGTTTTCTCGTCGTAGCAAGTCTGCTGTTCTGCTCCGTGGCCCACGCCGATCCGCTGGCCGACGCCCACGCCCTGTTCGCCAAAAAAGCCTATCCCGAAGCCCTCCAGGCCTATACCAAGCTCGCCAATGCCGGCAATGTCGAAGCGCAGCAGGCGCTCGGCCAGATGTACTGGTATGGCGAAGCGGGGCAGGTGGACGAAGCCAAGGCCAGGGAATTGTTCAAGAAAGCGGCCGCGAAAGGCAACAAGATCGCCGCCGCCTCGCTGGACGTGATGGACCAGCGCGTCAAGCGCCGCACGGAGATCGATTACTGGATCAGGGAGTACGACGGCGCGGAACTCAAATCGGGCGAATTCCGCTGCCCGGCGCCGCGCATTCCGGCGATGTCGAAGCTGAATGACGAAATCGACCGCGTCAGCGGCGCGGTGGCGACCTGGCAGAACTGCTACAACAAGTTCGTCACGAACCTGAACGCATCCTCGCCGCTGTCGAAGAAGATCCCGGCGGATATCGCCAAGCTGATGAACAAGCAGGAGACCGATGCGGCGCACGCTCACCTGGAGCGGGTGCGCGAGAACCTGGCGGAGGAAGCGAAGGTGAGTTCCAAGCTGATCCTCGCGGACTTCGCGGCCTGGCGTGCGGCGACCGAGGCGTATGTGTCGGAGCACAACGCGATGATCAAGCAGAATAAATAAGGTGGGGAGCTGAAGGGGCCGGAGTTAAGTTTCCGGCTGCTCGGGGAAACTTGGTCCCGGCCCCCGCCGGGACCCAAGTTTGCAGGGCAGTGTTATCGCAGCCGACGCGATCAGTGCCAGCTACGCATCAAGCCAACCGCCAGGCCCTCGAGCGCGAACTCGTCGCCCGGCTCCACGCGAATCACCTTGAAATCCGGATTCTCCGGCAGCAGCTCGACGGTCTCGCCCGTCTTGCGGTAGCGCTTGACGGTGACTTCTTCACCGAGGCGGGCCACGACGATCTGGCCGTTCTTGGCGCTGTCGATCTTCTTGACCGCCAGGAAGTCGCCGTCGCAGATGCCCGCATCGCGCATCGACCACCCCTTGACCTTCAGCAGGAAGTCCGGCCGCGCCGAGAACATGGCGGCGTCGACGCTGTAGGTGGCTTCCACGTGTTCCTGGGCCAGGATGGGCGAACCGGCGGCCACGCGGCCGACCAGGGGCAGGGACATCATGAGCGCAGGCGGCGGCATGGGGATCTGTTCGACGCTGGCGCCGACCAGGCGGATTCCGCGCGAAGTGCCCGGCGAAATCTCGATCGCGCCTTTGCGCGCCAGGGCCTGCAGGTGCTCCTCGGCGGCGTTGGCCGACTTGAAGCCCAGTTCCGCCGCGATTTCGGCGCGGGTCGGCGGGAACCCGGTGTTGTCGATCGCTTCCCTGATCAGGTTCAGGATCTGTTCTTGCCTTGCAGTGAGCTTGAGCATGTCGTGCGGCTGGATAGTTGTAGGACCAGACTGTATTTTTATACAGTATTTCGCAAGACGCAAGGGAAAACAGGAATATTTTTAGGGCGGGAGCGGCCGCGTTGGTTTTTTCCACGCGCACCGCTCCCGCGCGCCCGGCTGCCCTGGCCGCCGGGTACGAAGCCTCAGCTTACCACTCGCAGCCTTCTTCGGTGTAGTCGAAGTATGCGGTCTGCTGGCCGGTGGTGATCATGTAGCCGCGGCAAGTGAAGGTCTGCGAACCGACCTGGGTGGTCATGGTGGAGTCCGAATAATAAACCCGGGTCCAGGTGCTCGAGGGCCAGGCGTAGGCCGCTGCGGATACCGTGATCGCCAATACTGCAACGTACAGTTTCTTCAGTTTCATATTGTCTCCAGGTGTGTGCGACATGTCGTTTCTTAGGCTGAACTTGTGTTCAGCCAGGACATGCTAGCACCGCACATGAAACAAAAATGATGTGAGAATTCACATTCTTGCATATTATGCAGCAGCCATCTTTTCGCACGGGCGTGGGAAAAGCGAAGGCATCCGGGACCGACCGGTTGCCTGCGGCTTGTGCACGTGTTACCATAGCAGGCTTTCCCTTCCCACACTCGTCTTGACGCCGAGGTGGGCATTTGTTTAAACGTCCTCAAGGAGTGTTGCATGCGTCATTATGAAATCGTTTTTATCGTCCACCCGGACCAGAGCGAACAAGTTCCGGCGATGATCGAGCGTTACAAGACCACGGTGACCAGCCGCGGCGGTAACATCCATCGCGTGGAAGACTGGGGCCGTCGCCAGATGGCTTACCAGATCCAGAAGCTGCCGAAGGCTCACTACATCTGCATGAACATCGAGTGCGACAACGAGACCCTGGTCGAGCTGGAAACCGCATTCAAATTCAATGATGCTGTCCTGCGTCATCTGACCGTTAAGATGAAGAAAGCTGAAACCGCACCGTCGCCGATGATGAAGTCGGTCCAGCGCGAAGACGCAGCCAAGAGCCACCGCGCAGAAGCAGCAGCCGCTGCCCCGGCCGCAGCTGCCTAAGTTTTTCTCCAGGAATTCGTAGTAAACGGAATTAGTGAACCAGCTCGAGCTCGAAGCGACCATCGCCGAGCGTGATGTCCTGCGCTACACCCCGGCCGGCGTACCCATCGTGTCCGCCATCCTGATGCACAGTGGGCAGCAGGAAGAGGCCGGCGTCGCAAGGCAGGTCGAGTTCGAGATCCCCGCCTTCGCCGCGGGTGAGATCTCGGGCAGGTTCGGCAGCGCGGAACTCGGCGCCAGCTACCGTTTCAGCGGATTCCTCGCAAAGAAAAACCGCAACAGCAAAGCCCTGGTGTTTCACATCATTGATTTTCAAGCCGCCTAAGCGGCACTAGATAGATACAGGAGCCTCAAAATGGCATTCGGTAAAAAGTTCGACAAAAACAAAGCTAAAGAAAAACTCAAGCGCAAACAGCAGAACCCGCTGTTCAAGCGCAAGAAGTTCTGCCGCTTCACCGCCGCCGGCGTGGAACAGGTGGACTACAAGGACGTCGACACCCTGAAGGACTTCGTCCAGGAAAACGGCAAGATCATGCCGGCACGCCTGACCGGCACCAAGGCGCACTACCAGCGCCAGGTCGACACCGCGATCAAGCGCGCACGCTACCTCGCGCTGCTGCCGTACACCGACCTGCACAACGCCTAATCGTCGGCCACGACAGTCAGATATCCTGGAGATAAAACATGCAAGTTATTCTGTTGGAAAAAGTAGTCAACGTCGGCAACCTGGGCGACGTCGTCAAAGTCAAGGACGGTTACGCACGTAACTTCCTGATCCCGCAAAAGATGGCACGCCGCGCGACCCAGTCGGCTGTGGCCGAGTTCGAAGCCAAGCGCGCCGAACTGGAAAAAGCCGCCGCTGAAAAGCTGGCTGCTGCCCAGGCGCAAGGCGACAAGCTGAGCGGCATGACCGTCACCATCGCCCAGAAGGCGGGCGTGGACGGCCGTCTGTTCGGTTCGGTCACCAACTTCGACATCGCCGAAGCTCTGAGCAAGCAAGGCTTCCCGGTCGAGAAGTCGCAGGTTCGCCTGCCGACCGGCCCGCTGAAGACCACCGGCGAATTCCCGGTGGCCGTCGCCCTGCACACCGATGTGGTCTCGGAGATCACCATCGCCGTCGTGGGCGAAGCAGCCTAAGCTGTTGTTGTATAAAAGAAAAAAGCCGGGTTCGCCCGGCTTTTTTTATTGGCAAGATTCACCAATTATTTCAGCCGCGTGACCGGAGCAGGTATAATGCCGCCCATGAATTCCGCACCCGCCGATCCGCAAATCGAATCCCTGCGCATCCCGCCGCACTCCATCGAAGCAGAACAGTCCGTCATCGGCGGCCTGCTGCGCGATAACGCGGCCTGGGACCGCATTGCCGATTTCATGCATGCGGACGACTTCTACCGCTACGACCACCGCATCATCTTCGAACAGATGATCCGCCTGATCAACTCGGGCAAGCCGGCGGACGTGATCACGGTCTACGAGGCCTGCAACCAGCTCGGCAAGGCCGAGGAAGTGGGCGGACTGCAATACCTGAACGCGATGGCGCAGAACACGCCGTCGGCGGCCAACATCCGCCGCTACGCCGAGATCGTGCGCGACCGCGGCATCCTGCGCAAGCTCATCACCGTCGCCGACGAGATCTCCGGCAATGCCTTCAATCCGCAAGGCAAGGAAGTCAAGCAGATGCTCGACGAGGCCGAGTCCAAGATCTTCGCGATCGCGGAGCAGGGCGCCCGCGGCGCCCAGGGCTGGACCGCGGTGCAGCCGCTGCTGACCCAGGTGGTGGAGCGCATCGACGAACTGTATTCGCGCGAGAACCAGGGCGAGATCACCGGCGTGCCGACCGGCTTCATCGACCTCGACCGCATGACTTCCGGCCTGCAGCCGGGCGACCTGGTCATCGTGGCCGGCCGTCCGTCGATGGGCAAGACCGCGTTCTCGGTCAACATCGGCGAGAACGTCGCCATCGAAGCGGGCCTGCCTGTCGCCGTGTTTTCCATGGAAATGGGCGGCGCCCAGCTGGCCATGCGTATGCTGGGCTCGGTCGGCCAGCTCGACCAGCACCGCCTGCGTACCGGCCGCCTGAACGACGAGGACTGGCCCCGCCTGACGCACGCCATCCAGAAGATGAACGACGCCCAGCTCTACATCGACGAGACGCCGGCGCTGAACCCGATCGAGATGCGCGCACGCGCGCGCCGCCTGGCCCGCCAATGCGGCAAACTGGGCCTCATCATCGTCGACTACCTGCAGCTGATGCAGGGCAGCCAGCCGGGCGACAACCGCGCCTCCGAGATCTCGGAGATTTCGCGTTCGCTCAAGGGCCTGGCCAAGGAATTGCATTGCCCGGTCATCGCGCTGTCCCAGCTGAACCGCTCGCTGGAACAACGCCCCAACAAACGTCCCGTCATGTCCGACTTGCGCGAATCCGGCGCTATCGAACAGGATGCGGACGTGATCATCTTCCTGTATCGCGACGAGGTCTACAACCCGGACTCGCCCGACAAAGGAACCGCCGAGATCATTATCGGCAAGCAGCGTAACGGTCCTATCGGCGCGATTCGCCTGACCTGGATCGGCCAGTACACCAAGTTTGGCAATTACAGCGGTAACCTCGCCATCTACCAGGGCGATTAAGCCGTCGAATACTTTGCCGCTGCCGACCGGTCCAGCGGTTTCGAAGTCCCAAGAGATTCACAACGGAGAACAATATGTTTGGACGCCTGATGCCCCAGGAGGGCAAGTTTTTTGATCTGTTCAACCAGCACGCCGCATTGTGCGTGAAGGGTGCGCAGGAAATGGTTGGCCTGATGACCAATTTCGACGACCTGGAAAACCGCACCCACGCTGTGGAGAGCATCGAAAAACAGGCTGACAAGATCACCTACGCCTGCGTCGACCTGCTGCACAAGACCTTCATCACCCCGCTCGACCGCGACGACATCCACAAGCTGATCACCCGCATGGACGACATCCTCGACATGATGGAAGACGCGGCCCAGACCATCTCGCTGTACGACCTGCATGCGGTGACCCCGGAAGCCAAGCGCCTGGCCGAGCTGTGCCTGTCGGCTTGCCTGAAGGTGCAGGACGCTGTCGCCCTGCTGCACGACATGGGCAACGCCCAGAAGATCGTCGCCATCTGCGAAGAGATCGACCGCTTCGAGTCCGACGCCGACCACGTGATGCGCGCCGCCATGTCCAAGCTGTTCCGCGACGAGCCGGACGTGCGCAACCTGATCAAGATGAAAGCCATCTACGAGATCCTCGAAACCGTCACCGACCGTTGCGAAGATGTCGCCAACATCATCGAAGGCATCATTGTCGAGAACGCGTAACGCGGCCACAGAACAAGAATAACTATGGAAACTCTACACATCAGCATTTACGTGCTGGGCATGCTGGTGCTGCTGGCGCTGGTGTTCGACTTCATGAACGGCTTCCACGATTCGGCGAACGCGATCGCGACCGTCGTCTCGACCGGCGTCCTGAAGCCGCAAACCGCAGTCGCCATGGCCGCGTTCTTCAACTTCATCGCGATCTTCGTGGTCAGCATGAAGGTGGCGCAAACCATCGGCAAGGGGACCATCGATCCGCATGTGGTGGACCACTATGTGATCTTCGGCGCCCTGGTCGGGGCCATCGTCTGGAACATCATCACCTGGTACTACGGCATTCCGTCCTCGTCCTCGCACGCGCTGATCGGCGGCCTGGTCGGCGCCGCGGTGGCCAAGTCCGGCACCGGCGCCCTGATCTCGGCGGGCCTGATCAAGACCGTGATGTTCATCGTGCTGGCGCCGCTGCTCGGCTTCGTGCTCGGCTCGGTCATCATGCTGATGGTGTCCTGGATCTTCGTGAAGTCCACCCCGCGCAAGGTCGACGTGTGGTTCCGCCGCCTGCAGCTGGCCTCGGCCGCCGGCTATTCGCTGGGCCACGGCGGCAACGACGCGCAAAAGACCATGGGCATCATCTGGATGCTCCTGATCGCGGCAGGCTATACCAGCCCGACCGATGCGCTTCCGCCGACCTGGGTCATCATCTCCTGCTATGCGGCGATCAGCTTCGGCACGCTGTTCGGCGGCTGGCGCATCGTCAAGACCATGGGACAGAAGATCACCAAGCTCAAGCCGGTCGGCGGCTTCTGCGCCGAGACCGGTGGCGCCATGACCCTCCTGATGGCCAGCTTCTGGGGCATCCCGGTCTCGACCACCCACACCATCACCGGCGCGATCGTCGGCGTGGGCGCCTCGCAGAAGGCTTCGGCCGTGCGCTGGGGCGTCGCGGGCAACATCGTCTGGGCCTGGATCTTCACCATCCCGGCGTCGGCCTTCATGGCGGCGGTGGCGTGGTGGATCGGCACCCACATCATGTAATTCCCGGCTGGTCCGGTACGAAAAAGCGGAGCGCATGCTCCGCTTTTTTTTCGCCTGTCGCGCAATCGCCGCAGCGTGCATACTTCTTTACATTTTTGCTAACGCTAGTAGTAATATTACACAGTGACCGCTGGCCACCGCTGCCGCCGGTACTGAAGCCTCGCTATGAAGGCAGCGCAGACAAAAATACAGAGGAGACACAATGTTCGATGCACGTAGTTTCACTTCACGGCTGCGAGTGCTTGCCGCTGTGCTCGCCGCAGGCGGCCTGCTGGCCGGGTGCGGGGGAGGAGAGGATCCCGCCGTGTCCGGCATGTCCGCCAACCGCAGCCTGGCCGGCACCACCGCGGCAGCAAGCAGCGAAGCGCTGGCGCCCGGCAGCATCCGCGTCCACTTCCGCCGCGTCCAGAACGATACCGCCGAGTGGGGCGTGTACTCCTGGGACGGCCCGCAAAACCCGAGCACGGCCTGGATCACCACCCGCTTCATGTTCACGAAAACGGACGGCTTCGGCGGCTACGTCGACATCCCGCTGGCCGCGGGCAAGAGCGCGTTCTGGTTCCTGGTCACGGACGGCAACGGCACCAAGAACTGCGGCAATGACCAGGGCGCGGCCCTGAACGCCGACGTCTGGCAGAAAGGCCAGGAGATCTGGCTGCTGGAAGGCGACTGCACGATCTACAACTCGCCGCCGGCGATCAGCTTCGGCAACCTGTCCAGCGCCAGCGCCCACTGGCTGTCCGCGCGCCACCTGGCCTGGCCGGGCGTGCCGTCCAGCGGCAGCTACCGCCTGTATTACGCGCGCGAAGGGGGCCTGGGCTCCGGCATCGAGGGCGTCACCGGCGCCGACGGCACCTTCGCGCTCCAGCCGGCGAGCCTCCCCGAATCCGTGCGCCAGAAATTCCCGCACCTCGCCGGCGCCACCGGCCTGGCCCTGTCGGACGCGGACGCCGCCCAGGCTGCAGGTTTGGCCAGCGCCCAGTTCGCGATCGCCCAGTTCGGCGCCGACGGCCGCCTGGTGCAGGTGACCTCGCTGCAGAACGCCGGCATGCTCGACGAGGTCTTTGCGGCCAAGGCCATGAACGCCCAGCTGGGCCTCACCTTCGACCGCGCCGGCGTGCCGACCTTCCGCGTCTGGGCGCCGACCGCGCGCTCCGTCAGCCTCGACATCTATGCGGATGCGTCCGCTCCCGCCGCCACCCAGGTGGCGATGCGGCGCGACGCCGCCAGCGGCCTGTGGACCTATACCGCCCCGAACGCCGACTGGACCAACCGCGCCTGGTACACCTACACGGTCAAGGTGCTGTCGCGCTGGGCGAACAATGCGGTGGTGACGAATACCGTGACCGACCCGTATTCGGTCAGCCTCAACGCCAACGGCCGCCGCAGTTTCGTCGGCAACCTGGACAGCGCCGCGCTCAAGCCGGCCGGCTGGGACGACCAGCGCAGCCCCAAGCTCGCGCATCCGGCCGACATCTCGCTGTACGAGCTGCATGTGCGCGACTTCAGCGCTGTTGATGCCACCGTGCCCGCCGGCCACCGCGGCAAGTACCTGGCCTTCGCCGACCGCGACTCGAACGGCATGCGCCACCTGAAATCGCTGCAGAAGGCGGGCCTGAGCCACGTGCACCTGCTGCCGGTGTTCGACATCGCCAGCGTCGACGAAACCGGCTGCGTCAGCCCGGCCATCCCGAACGCGGCGCCGGACTCCGAGAGCCAGCAGGCGGCGGTGGACGCGGTGCGCGACAGCGACTGCTTCAACTGGGGCTACGACCCGGTCCACTACAACGCCCCGGACGGCAGCTACGCCACCGATGCCAACGACGGCGCGGCCCGCGTGCGCGAGTTCCGTTCCATGGTCCAGGCCCTGCATGAAACCGGCCTGCGCGTGACCATGGACGTGGTCTTCAACCACACCAGCGGCTCGCAGCAGGGCCCGACATCGGTGCTGGACAAGATCGTCCCGGCCTATTACTACCGCCTCAACAACAGCGGCTCGATCCTGAACGACAGCTGCTGCGCCGACACCGCCGCCGAGCACGCGATGATGGGCAAGCTGATGATCGACTCGGTGTCCCTGTGGGCGAAGCACTACCAGGTCGACAGCTTCCGCTTCGACATCATGGGCTTCGCGCCGCTGGACCTGATGAAGCGCCTGCAGGCCGAGGTGAACCGCTCCGCCGGCCGCGAGATCTACCTGTACGGCGAAGCCTGGAACTTCGGCACGGTCGGCAACGACGCGCGCTTCGTGCAGGCGCGCCAGGCCAATATGTTCGGCAGCGGCATCGGTTCCTTCAACGACCGCCTGCGCGACGCGGTGCGCGGCGGCGGCTGTTGCGACGGCGGCGGCAACCTGGTGAGCCAGCAGGGCTTCATCAACGGCGCGTGGTATGACCCGAACGCCTGGGCCAGCCAGTCGAAGGACGATGCGCTGCGCCTGGCCGACCTGGTGCGCGTCGGCCTGTCCGGCACCCTGCGCGACTACCGCTTCGTCGACCGTTTCGGTTCGCTGCGCAGCAATGCCCAGATCGACTACTTCGGCCAGCAGGCGGGCTTCGCGGCCGCGCCCAGCGAGACCATCAACTACATCGAAGCCCACGACAACCAGACCCTGTTCGACATCAACGCCTTCCGCCTCCCGCAGAACACCAGCGTGGCGGACCGGGTGCGGGTGCAGAACCTGGGCGCGGCCATCGTGCTGCTGTCGCAGGGCGTGCCTTTCATCCACGCGGGCCAGGAAATCCTGCGTTCCAAGTCGCTCGACCGCGACAGCTATAACGCCGGCGACTGGTTCAACCGCCTGGACTACAGCTACGCGTCGAACAACTTCGGCGTGGGCCTGCCGATGGCGGGCGTCAACCGCGACAACTGGTGGGTGATGCAGCCTATCCTGGCCAATCCGCTGATCAAGCCGGACAGCGGCGCGATCCAGTCGGCCAAGGCGGTGTTTGAGGAATTCCTGGCGATCCGCAAGGACAGCAGCCTGTTCCGCCTGCGCAGCGCCCAGGACGTCAGCGAGCGCCTGACTTTCCTGAATACGGGTCCGGACCAGGTGCCTGGCCTGGTGGCGATGCGCATCGCGGGCGACCAGCCGAGCCGCTACCCGGAGGCCCAGTACCGCAGCGTGGTGGTGCTGTTCAACGTGGACAAGGCGGCCAAGACCATCGCCATCCCGGAACTGCGCGGCGCCCGCCTGTCGCTGCACAAGCTGCAGCGCAAATCGGCTGACGCGGTGGTGCAGGGCTCGCGCTTCGATCCGGCCAGCGCCAGCTTCACGGTGCCGGCGCGTACGGCGGCCGTGTTCGTCGAGCAGTAAGCGGCATGAGCCGGCGGCGCGGTGCGCCGCCGGCCTTTATTTGATGCAGACGGCCCGCACCATCTTCATGTCGGTCAGGCCGGCCAGCACTTTTTCGACCCCGTCCATCTTGAGGGTCTGCATGCCGTCCTCGAGGGCGTTCGAGAGCAGGGCGGCCACGCGCGCGTGCTCGACGATCAGGCGCTTGAGGCCATCGGTGCCGAGCATCAGCTCGTGCAGGCCGACCCGGCCCCGGTAGCCCTTGGTGCAGGCATCGCAGCCGACCGCGCGGTACAAGGTGAAACGGCCTTCGCCGTCGGCGTGGCGGGCGCGCCAGCCCGCCAGCACCTTGTCGCGCGCGGCCACCGGATCGCTGCGGAAGGCGCTGGTGGCGACCAGGTCCTCGCAGTATTCGAACAGCAGGGCCTCGATCTCGTGCTCGTCCGGATGGTAGGCTGCGCGGCAGGAAGTGCACAGGCGCCGCGCCAGGCGCTGGGCCAGGATGCCGACCAGGGCGTCGGCGAAGTTGAACGGGTCCATGCCCATGTCCATCAGGCGCACGATCGATTCCGGCGCGCTGTTGGTGTGCAGGGTCGCGAACACCAGGTGGCCGGTCAGCGAAGCTTCGATGCCGGTGCTGACCGTTTCCTTGTCGCGCATCTCGCCGACCATGATGATATCGGGGTCGGCGCGCAGGAAGGCCCGCATCACGGCGGCGAAGTCCAGGCCGGCCTTGCGGTTCACCTGCACCTGGCGCAAGCCCTTCTGGGTGATCTCGACCGGGTCTTCCGCGGTCCAGATCTTGGTCTCGGGCGTGTTCAGGTGGGCCAGGATCGAGTGCAGGGTGGTGGTCTTGCCCGAGCCGGTGGGGCCGCACACGAAGAACAGGCCGTAGGGCTTCTCGATGGCCGGCACCAGGCGTTCCAGGTTGCCCGGGCTGATGCCCAGCTGGCCGAGCGGGATCGGCTCGCCCGCCTGCAGGATGCGCATCACCACGTCCTCGACCCCGCCGCTCGACGGGATGGTCGCCACGCGCAGCTCGATGTCGAGCGGCCCGTACTTGCGGAACTTGATCTTGCCGTCCTGGGGCTTGCGGCGCTCCGAGATGTCGAGGTCGCACATGATCTTCACGCGCGCCACCAGGGCGTTGCGGTAGCTGGACGGAATCTCGATATAGGGCACCAGGATGCCGTCCTTGCGGAAGCGGATGCCGGTCTTGCCCTTGCCGGGCTGGGGTTCGATGTGGATGTCCGATACGCCCTGGCGGTAGGCGTCCACGATCACCTTGTTGAGCAGCTTGACCAGTTCGTTCTCGACCGCTTCCGATACCTCGGATGAGCCTTCGCCGTCCTCGTCGTCCTCCAGCCCGGACAGCAGCTCGCCCACCGATTCGTTGCTGGCCGGGCCGGTGCCGAAGAACTGGTCGGCGGTCTGGCGGAATTCGCGGCGCGTGGTGACGCGCCAGAGCACCTTCGCCTTTGGGAAGAGCTGGGACACGATGCGCGATGCGCTGGTGCGGTCCGGGTCGATCGCCAGCACCACCAGGCCGTCGCGCCCGTCCTCGAGCGGCAGCCAGCCGCTTTCCTCGACATACTGGAGCTTCAGGTTGCGCAGCAGCTCGATCGGCTTGATCCGGTCGGCGCGGAAGGGTTCGTAGGGCACGCCGTAGTGGGCGGCCAGCGCGGCGCCGATCGCCGCGCGGCGCACGCGCAGTTCGTCGGCCAGCAGGTCCTCGATGTCGAGGTCGCGGTCGCGCGCTGCGCGGGTGGCCTGTTCCAGCTCGGCCGCGGACAGCACGGCTTCCTGCACCAGGGCGTCGTACTTGCCGCGCACCGGCTGCGGGCCCAGGCGCTTGTCGAGCGCCACCGCCAGCGTGTCGCACAGCTGGCGCACGCCGTCCAGGTAGAGGGCGGGGAAGGGTCCGCCGTCGCGGTGGTTGATGAACTGGACCACGCCCAGCAGCTCGCCGCCCTGCGCCACCAGGGGCGCCGCCAGCATCTCGCGGGTGCGGTAGCCGGTGCGCTGGTCGACCCCGCGCTGGAAGTGCAGCTCGGGCGAAAGGCGGCGCAGCTCGTCCTCGTCGTAGACGTCGGCGATCGAGATCGTCTGGCGCGTCAGCGCCGCATAGCCCGCCACCGAGCTGGGCGCGATGCGCAGGCGCAGGTCGCGGAAGGAGGTTAGCCCGGTCTTGACCTTGGAGACGATGTGCTCCTTGTCCGGCGCCACCGCGTACAGGGTGAAGCGGTCGCAGTGGAACAGGTCGCAGAAGTCCATGCCCAGGTCGAGCATGATCTCGTCCAGCTTGGAGGTGGCGTGGATCTTGGTGGTGGTGTGCTGGAGCTTGCCCAGGAAGTCCAGGCGCCGCTCGGCGTCGCCGGCGGAGGGGCTGAGGGCGTCGTTCATGGCAGTTCGACTTCCAGGCCTTCGTAGGCCAGGTGGACCCGCAAGCCGCCCAGCTTGTGCGCGTAGCGCGCCAGCACGTCGGCGAACACCGCTTCGAGCTCGTCGTCGCCGCGCGTCGGTTCGTGATGGGTGCAGTAGAGCGCGCGCGCGCCGACCCGCAGCGCCATCTCGATGGCGGCGTCGAAGGTGCCGTGGCCCCAGCCCAGCTTGGACGGGTATTCCTCACGGGTATAGGAGCAGTCGACGATCAGGGCGTCCACGCCGCGCATGGCGGCGTCGATCTCGCGCTCGCGCGCGGCCAGGTGCTCTTCGAAGGCGGCGTGCTCGCTGCCGCCCGGCGGATGCGGGTTGTGCCAGGGTTCGTGGTCGCCGGTGAAGAACACCGATTTGCCGCCGCAGGCGATGCGGTAGCCGAGGTTGGTGACCGGGTGGTTCATCAGGACATTCGAAACCCGCGCATCGCCGACCTCGATCGCCTGGCCGATCTCCAGGGTGCGGTATTCGATGGTGGCGTCCATCTGGGTCTCGCTGACCGGGAAGTAGCTGTTCTGCAGCTGCACCGCCATCACGTGCTCGATGCCCTTGCCGGTGACCGGGTCGTAGGCGCCGTGCAGGCGCACCCGGCTGCCCTTGACGAACAGCGGGGTGAAGAAGGGCAGGCCGTGGATGTGGTCCCAGTGGCTGTGGGTGATGAAGATGTTGGCGGCGATCCCGCCTTCGCGCGCAGTTTGCTGACTGCGGGCGAGGAGGTGCTGGGCCAGCGGGAACAGGCCGGTGCCGCCGTCCAGCACGATCAGGGTGTCGTCGTCGGTGCGCACTTCGATGCAGGTCGTGTTGCCGCCGTAGCGTGCGGTGCGGGGACCCGGTGACGGGATCGATCCCCGTACGCCCCAGAAGCGGAATTTCATCAGGACACTCCTGCCAGAACTTGTCTTTTTGTTGTGAAAACAGGTTCGATGATAGCGGGTTTGTGTCTCTGTGGCTCTAAAAATTGCGACTCATCACCAGAATATGTGGTCAGCCTGCCGTAAGAAAGCTACACTGCGGAAAGATACCATTTTGCAATTCACATTGCCGTCGAAACATGGAAGAGCTGACCCCGTCCCAACTCGCGCAACGTCTGCATCAGCTGACCGAGGTCAGCGTGGCGCTCGGCGGCAACCGCGACACCGCCGCGCTGCTCGACCGCATCCTGCGCGTCGCCAAGCAGATGACCGACGCCGACGGCGGCACCCTGTACCGCCCGAGCGAGGACGGGGAGCACCTGTGCTTCCACATCTCGATCAACGACACGCTCGGCATCTACCAGGGCGGAGTGAGCGGCAAGCCGATCGACATCCAGCCGGTGCCGCTCTACGACAGCTACGGCAACAAGAACCTGGCCTCGGTGGCGGCTTATGCGGCCAACTTCAACCAGTCGGTCAACATCGAGGACGTGTACAAGGCGGACGTCTTCAATTTCTCCGGCATGCGCGCCTTCGACGCGGCCTTCGGCTATCACTCGCAATCCTTCCTGACGGTGCCGATGACCGACCACGAGGGCGAGCTGGTGGGCGTGCTCCAGCTGGTCAACGCCAAGGACCGCGAGACCGGGACCATCCGCGCCTTCACCCAGACCGACCAGCGCTTCATCGAGGCCCTGGCCGCGCAGGCCGCGGTGGCGCTGACCAACCAGCAGCTGGTCAAGCAGCTCGAAGGCCTGCTCGAAGCCCTGGTCAACCTGATCAACATCGGCATCGACGAGAAATCGCCCTATACCGGCCGCCATTGCCAGTTCGTGCCCGAGCTGACCATGATGCTGGCCGAGGCCGCACACGGTTCCGGCAGCGGGCCGCTGGCGGCCTTCAGCATGACCGACGCCGACCGCCGCGAGCTGTGGCTTGCCGGCCTGCTGCACGACTGCGGCAAGATCACGACCCCGGTGCACGTGGTCGACAAGGCCACCAAGCTGCAGACCATCTTCGACCGCATCCACCTGGTCGACACCCGCTTCGAAGTGCTGCTGCGCGACGCCGAGATCCGCGCCCTGCGCGCCAGGCTGGAGCCGGACGCCGACACTGCCGCCATCGAGGACCGGCTGCTGTCGGAACAGAACCGCATCCGCGCCGACCGCGACTTCCTGCGCCGCGCCAACGTCGGCGGCGAAGGCATGGCGCCGGAAGACCAGGAACGCGTGCGCCGCATCGCCCGCACCCCGTGGACCGGGCCGGATGGGCAGGAACAGGACTTCCTCAGCGCCGAGGAGGTGCTGAACCTGACCGTGCGCTTCGGCACCCTGACCGAGGAAGAGCGCAAGATCATCAACAACCACATCGTGGTGACGATCCGCATGCTGGAGTCGCTGCCCTGGCCCAAGCACCTCAAGAACGTGCCGGAATACGCGGGCGGCCACCACGAACGCATGGACGGCAAGGGCTATCCGCGCGGCCTGACGCGCGAGCAGATGTCGGTCCAGGCGCGCATCATGGCCATCGCCGACATCTTCGAAGCGCTCACCGCGCGCGACCGGCCCTACAAGAAGGGCAAGACCCTGTCGGAGTCGCTGCACATCCTCGGCAAGTTCGCGCTCAACGGCCACATCGACCCCGACCTGTTCGACGTCTTCGTGCGCCGGAAGGTCTACCTGGAGTTCGCCCGCAAGAACCTGGACCCGTCGCAGATCGACGAGGTCGACGAGGCGGCGAT
Organism: Massilia sp. ZL223; assembly: GCF_018119395.1. Lineage (GTDB taxonomy): Bacteria > Pseudomonadota > Gammaproteobacteria > Burkholderiales > Burkholderiaceae_D > Telluria. The sequence goes on along the minus strand of NZ_JAGPWD010000022.1, from coordinate 42,117 downwards.
TCCCGGCTACCAGCCCTGAGCTGCGGGGAAGGGCATGGGAAGCATCCGGCAGGCTTTCGGCCGCGCGTGGTCGAAATACGGTGTCCGCTGGACCGCCGGTGTGCTGCTCACCCTGGTCGCGGCGCTGTACCCGCTGGATGTCTGGACCAGCCACACGATCGCGCGCCAGGACACGATCATCTCGGACCTGCGCATGCGCCTGGAACCCTTCGAGCTCGATCCTTCGATCGTCATCGTCGATATCGACAGCAAGAGCCTGGACGAGATCGGGCGCTTTCCATGGCCGCGCCATGTGCTGGCCAGGCTGGTGGAGCAGCTCACGCGCCATTACGAAACCGGCGCCGTGGGCTTCGACATCTCGTTCCCGGAACCGGACCTGAGCTCCGGCTATGCCGTGCTGGAGCGCCTGGCCGCGCGCGAGCTCAAGGACGTGCCGGGCCTGCAGCGCGAACTCGGCCAGATCAAGGGACAGCTCGACTACGACGGGCGCTTCGCCGAGGCCTTGCGCGGGCAGCCGGTGGTGCTCGGCTTTAACCTGTCCGCGGAAGTGAAGAAGGGCGTGCTGCCCGCGCCTTCGTTCACCGGCGAAGACCTGAACGGCCGCTCGCTGCTGAGCTACGCGGGAACGGGATATGAAGCGAACATCGCGCGCCTCCAGGAGGCCGCGGCCGGCGCCGGCATCTTCACGACCCTGCCGGGCGCGGATGGACTGATCCGTTCGTCGCCCCTGATCTTCCGCATCGGCGATGGCTACTATCCCTCGCTGTCGGTGGCCACGGCCGCCGTCTTCGCCGAGGCCACCGCGGTCAAGCCGCGTTTCACCGAGACGGTCGATACGCTGTCGGCGCTCGAGCGCGAGGCCGATTCGGTCGAGTACCTCGATATGTTCTTGCCGGGACGGCGCGCGACAGGCATCCCGGTCGGCCAGGCGATGACGGTCGCCGTCCAGTACCGCGGCAGCGGCGGACCGGAAGGCGGCGCTTTCCGTTACGTTTCCGCCGCCGACGTGCTGGCCGGCCGGGTGCCGAAGCAGGTGCTGGAGGGGACGATCGTCCTGGTCGGCACCACGGCGCCGGGCCTGCAGGACTTGCGCGCCACGCCCGTGAACCCGGTCTTCCCCGGGGTCGAGGTGCACGCCAACCTGATCAAGTCGATGCTGGACGGCCGCTTCAAGACCCGTCCCTGGTGGGCGCAATCGGTGGAGGCGATCCAGGTCGCCGTGGTCGGCCTGGTCCTGAGCGCGGCGCTGGCGCTGCTGTCGCCCGCCTGGTCGGTGCTGCTGGCCGGCGCGGTGTTCGCCCTCTGCGCCTGGTTCAACTTCTACCTCTACACCGAGCACGACATGGTGCTCGACATCTTCATCTGCCTGCTGCTGGTCGGCGCGCTGTTCGTGCTCAACCTGGCCTGGGGCTACTTCTTCGAATTCCGCAAGGGCAGGGCGCTGGTTTCGCGCTTCGGCGAATACGTCGCGCCCGAGCTGGTGGCCAGGATGGCCGAGGACCCGGCCGCCTACAACATGGACGGCGAAAGCCGCGAGCTGACCGTGATGTTCGTCGACGTGCGCGGCTTCACCACCATCTCCGAGGGCCTGAGCCCGAAGGAGCTGCGCGAGTACATCAACCTTTACCTGACCGCGATGTCCGAGGACATCCGTTCCAGCCACCAGGGCACGCTCGACAAGTACATCGGCGACGCCGTGATGGCCTTCTGGGGCGCGCCCGTGCACTTCGCCGACCACGCCAGCCGTGCGGTGGCGACGGCGCTCCTGATGCAGGAGAGCGCCGAACGCCTGAACCGCGAGTTCCTGCAGCGCGGCTGGCCGGCGCTCAGGATCGGCATCGGCCTGAACAGCGGCCTGATGCACGTGGGCGACATGGGCTCGGCGATCCGCCGCGCCTACACGGTGATGGGCGACGCGGTCAACCTGGGCTCGCGCCTGGAAGGCATTACCAAGGTCTACGGCGTGGGCATCGCGGCCGGCGAGGCGACCCGCCTGGCGGCGCCGGAATTCGCCTGGCGCGAGCTGGACCTTGTGCGGGTCAAGGGCAAGAACGAGCCGGTCGCGATCTTCGAGCCGCTCGGCAGGGCAGGCGAACTCGATGCGGCCGTGCATGGCGAGCTGGCGGCCTGGGACGCCGCACTGGCGCTGGTGCGAGCGCAGCAGTGGGACGCGGCGCAGGAAGCCATTCAGGCGCTGCAGGATCGGCATCCGCAGCAGGCCCTGTATGCCCTCTACCTGGAACGCCTTGCCCACTACCGGCGTCGACCTCCAGGGCCGGACTGGGACGGCGTCACCAGTTTCGAGACCAAATGACATCTGAAGTTGCATAAGAACAACAATGTGACGTCTTCCTTCCCCCTACGCGTGGGGGAAGTTGCTTTTCATACCTTACTTTTTCTCCATTGCAAGTTAAAGCTGGGTACACTCACCATGCATGCAGTCCCGCCAGCGCGCCTCCGGGTGCGCTCGGTCCGCGCCAAAAACAGATAAGAACAAACACCGTAGAGCTAACACATGAAACAACGCTTCGCACGCCTGCTCGCAGGCTCCGTGCTTGCCGTCGCCGTCGGCGCAGCCTGGGCCCAGGAAGGGCCCCAGGCCGCCGCGCCCGCGTCCGATGATATCGTCCGGTTCGAGATCAGCCGTTTCGACGTGGCCGGCAACACCCTGCTCGACCCGAAGGAGATCGAGCAGGCGGTCGCCCCCTACGCGGGACCGGACCGCGACTTCGGCGACGTCCAGCGCGCCCTGGAGGCGCTCGAAGCCCTGTACCACGCGCGCGGCTACAACGTCGTGACCGTGCAGCTGCCGGAACAGGAGCTGAATGGCGGGGTGGTGCGCCTGAAGGTGTTGCAGACGAAGATCGGCAGCATCAAGGTCGGCGGCAACGCCTGGCATAGCGAAGAGAACATCCGCCGCAGCCTGCCGGCCCTGGCCGCGGGACAGACGCCCAACCTCAAGGAGGTGTCGGCCAACCTCAAGCTGGCCAACGAGAACCCGTCCAAGAAGATCAAGCTGAGCCTGGGCAGCGGCGCGGCCGACGACAGCGTCGACGCCAGCATCGAGGTGCAGGACGAGAAGCCCTGGAGCGTGATGCTCAACCTCGACAACACCGGCACCGACGAAACCGGCAAGACCCACGCGGGCGTGGTGCTGCAGCATGCAAACCTGGGGGGGCGCGACCATGTCGGCAGCCTGCAGTACACCACCACCGTCGAAAAGCCCGACCAGGTCGCCGTCTGGGGCCTGGGCTACCACATTCCCCTGTATGCGCAAGGCGCGGCGCTGGACTTCTACGCCAGCTATTCGGACGTCGACTCCGGCGTGGTGAGCGCGGGCCTGTTCGACCTGGCCGTGAGCGGCCGCGGCGCCGTATATGGCGCGCGCTATACGAAGATCCTGCCCAAGAGCCTCCTGGGCGGGCGCGACTTCGAAGCGCGCCTGCTGCTGGGCGCCGACATCAAGGCCTACAAGAACAGCGTGCTGTTCGCGGACCAGGACTTCGGCAACGACGTCACCGTGCGTCCGCTCAGCATCGGCTACGCGGGCCGGGTAGCGCTCGACGGCGGCGAAGCGAATTTCGCCTTGACCCTGCTGCGCAACCTGCCGGGCGGATCGCGCGGTTCGGACGAGGATTTCAAGCGTGCGCGCCTGAACGCCAAGCCGGGCTACACCGCGCTGCGCCTGTCCGGCGCCTGGAGCCAGGCCCTGGGCGAGAGCGACTGGCAGGCGCGCCTGCTGGCCAACGGCCAGCTCAGCCCGGACGCTCTGGTGCCGGGCGAGCAGTTCGGCGCCGGCGGCTCGACCTCGGTGCGCGGCTTCCGCGAGCGCGAACTGTCGACGGACTCGGGCCTGAACGCCAACCTGGAACTGTACACGCCCAACTGGTGCAGCCGCGCCGGCTGGCAATGCCGCGCGCTCGCCTTCTACGACAGCGCCTACGGCAAGCGCAAGCATCCGCTGCCGGGTGAGCTGGACAGCACCACCATCGCCGGCGCGGGCCTCGGCCTGCGCTTCGCCGCCGGCAGCGCGGCTTCGCTGCAGGTCGATTACGGCCATGTCGTGAAAGCGGGCGCGCTGGGGACGGTCAGCAAGGGCAGCGACAAGCTGCACGTGCGTATCGGCCTGGCCTACTAAAGGAAGACCAGATGAACAAACCACTCTTCAAGATCCGCAAGGCGGCGCTGCTCGTGGCCGCCGCCGTGGCGGGCGTCGGCGGCGCCCAGGCAGCGCCGGCCTCGCCGCAGGTCGTCGCCGGCCAGGCCAGCTTCTCGCAGCAGGGCAACGTGTTCTCGATCACGAACACGCCCGGCACGATCATCAACTGGCAAAGCTTCTCGGTCAATGCGGGCGAGGTCACGCGCTTCATCCAGCAAAGCAGCGACAGCGCGGTGCTCAACCGCATCCTGGGCCAGGACCCGAGCCGCATCCTGGGCGCGCTGCAGTCGAACGGCAAGGTCTTCCTGATCAACCCGAACGGCATCGTGTTCGGCCGCGACGCGCGCGTCGACGTGAACGGCCTGGTGGCCTCGACCCTGAACATGAGCGACGCCGACTTCCTGGCCGGGAAGAAGCGCTTCAAGGAGGGAGCGGCCGCCGGTGCTGTGCGCAACGAAGGCGCCATCGCCACGCCGAACGGCGGCAAGGTGTTCCTGGTCGCACCGAACATCGAGAACAGCGGGGTGATCAGCGCGCCCAACGGCGAGATCGTGCTCGCTGCCGGGCGCAGCGTGGAGCTGGTCGACGCCGGCAACCCCGACCTGCACGTGGTCGTGTCGGCGCCCCAGGACCAGGCGATCAACCTGGGCCAGGTGGTGGCCAGCAGCGGCCGCATCGGCATCTACGGCGCCCTGGTGAACCAGCGCGGCGCGGTCAATGCCGACAGCGCCGTGGTCGGCGCCAACGGCAAGATCGTCCTCAAGGCCAGCCGCGACGCCGTGCTGGGGCAGGGCAGCGTCACCAGTGCGCGCGGCGCCGGCAAGGGCGGCGACATCCACCTGCTGGGCGAACGCGTCGGCCTGGCCGGCAACGCCGCGGTGGACGCGAGCGGCCAGCTGGGCGGCGGCACGGTGCTGGCCGGCGGCGATTACCAGGGCAAGAACCCGCTGCTGCCCAACGCGCGGCAGACCTGGTTCGGCAAGGACGCCAGCATCCGCGCCGACGCGCTCGCGCAGGGCGAGGGCGGCAAGGTGGTGCTGTGGTCGGATGGCGCGACCGCGGCCTACGGCAGCATCTCGGCGCGCGGCATGGGCCAGGGCGGCCTGGTCGAGACCTCGGGCCACGACCTGGACGTCGCCGGCATCCGCGTCGATGCGGGTTCCGCACAGGGGCGCCAGGGCACCTGGCTGCTCGACCCCTACGACATCGTGGTCGGGGCCGGCGGCGAGGCCAGCGCGCTCGAAGTCGCGGTGTTCGGCAGCGGACCGGCCAGCGGCGTGAGCCGGGTCTCGCCGCAGACCCTGCTGGACACCAAGGCCGACATCGTCCTCCAGGCCCAGCACGACCTGACATTCGAACTGGGCATCGACACGCCCTACAACCTGCGCGCCGAGGCGGGCAACGACATCGTCGTCAACGCGGCGCTGCGGGTCGGGGGCACCGCCGATTTCCGCGCCAAGGGCAGCTTCACGCTCGACCAGGAAGGCTCGGTCTCCAGCCCCGGCTACATCGACTTCAAAGCCTCCCGCATGAATTTCTTCGGCAAGGTCGGCGGTGTGAACGGCGTGTTGCCGACGGTGAGCTTCACCACCTATAACGACGCCACCGCCATCAAGGTGGCCGAGATCGGCAGCTATTACGACACCGGCTCCCTGAGCCTGCAGCCGTCCCAGCTGGCGAAGATGGACGTCTACCAGATCAGCATCGGCAATAGCGCCCACAACGGGATGGTCAGGATCGACAGTCCCGTGACCCTGGCGGGCAACCTGGTGATCGACACGCGCGGCGCGATCAGCATCGGCGCCCCGGTCACGCTCACCGGCGCCAACAGCCAGTTCGTCGGCAACCTGCACCCCAGGCTGGGCGGCGCAAGCGTGTCGGTGGACCGCGCCGCCACCATCGAGGCCAGCGCCGGCGTCAAGCTGAGCGGCAACGCGCTCAGCGTGGATGGCGCCATCAAGTCGAGCGACGTCGTGCTCGAGGCCGGCGAAAGCCTGAGCTTGTCGGGCGCGGTGAACGCGAGCGGCCTGGTGGACCTGAGCGCACGCGGTTCGATCAACGGGTCGGGCGCGATCACGACGCGCGACCTGGCCGTGCAGGGCGGCACGGTGTACCTGAGCGGCGCCAACAAGGTCGACGGCGCCCTGGCAGGCGCCGCGTCCGGCCACCAGTTTCATTTCAACTGGATCGACAGCCTGCGCGTCGCCACCCTGGGCGAGCTGGTGGGCGTGAAAGCAGGGGTGGAAGTGAACCTGCGCGGCGGCGACCTGCTCGTCGACAGCGCGCTCGAAGGAACCGCCGTGCTGATCGACGCGGATTCCATCGGCGGCGCCGGCGCGCTGAAGGGCAGCTACCTGTCGCTGACCTCGCGCGGCGGCATCGGCAGCGACAAGCTCCCGCTGCATACCAGCGCCAACATCCTCTCGGCCACCAATACGGCGGCCGGCATCGCCCCGATCAACATCGTCAACGACCGCCCGCTGATCCTGCAGGACGTGGTGCAGGCCGGCAGCGGCAACGGCGGCGCGATCGCGATCGAGAGCACCGGCGGCCTGACCGTGGCGGCGACCGAGTCCTATGAACAGGGCATCAAGACGGGCAGCGGCAACATCAGCCTGATCACCCACAGCCCGCTGACCATCGAAGGCAGCGTGAGCTCGGACAGCGGCAACATCCGCCTGTTCGCCGACAATGGCGGCGCGGTCACCATCGGCGCCGCCGCGCGCGTGAACACCGCCAGCGGCAGCGTGAGCGTGGAGGGCGGCTCGACCTCGATCGCACCGGGCAGCATCCTGGTGCCGGCGGACCGCCTCACGGTGACCACCACCGGTTCGGAGCCGGATCCGAAGCCGGACCCGCAACCGGACCCGAAGCCGGACCCGCAACCCGATCCGCAACCGGACCCGCAACCGGACCCGCAACCCGATCCGCAACCCGACCCGCAACCCGAGCCGCAGCCGGACCCGAAGCCGGATCCGCAACCCGAGCCGCAGCCGGATCCGCAACCGGACCCGAAACCGGATCCGCAACCTGAACCGGAACCGCTCCCGCCGCCGCCGCTGTCCGCCTGCCTGGTCAATCCGGCGCTGCCGGGCTGCGCCCCGGTGCTGGATGCCGCGCTGCAGGTTTGCATCGTCAATCCGGCCGGCCCGGACTGCGGCAGCATCCTGCCCCCGCTGTCCCAGTGCCAGCTCAACCCAAAGCAGCCGGGCTGCGAACCGGTGATCCGGCGCGCCACCTTCGAGGCTTGCCTGGTCAACCCGACGGGGCCGAACTGCGCCGTGGTGTTGCCGCCCATCGAGGTGTGCAAGGTGAATCCGGGCCAGGAAGGCTGCGCCCAGACCGTGCAGGTGACCTTCGATTCCTGCCTGGTGGACCCGGGCGCCCCGGTGTGCGAAGGCGTGCTGCCGACGCTGTCGGAGTGCATCGTCAAGCCAGGCGCGCCGGGCTGCGGCGTGGTGCTGCCGACCTTGGCGCAGTGCATCGGCAGCCCGTCCCTGCAGGGTTGCGAAGTGCGCCTGCCGAAGCTGGCGCAGTGCGTGGTGTCGCCAAACCTGCAAGGCTGCGAAGCGGTGCTGCCGACGGCCGTGCTGTGCTCGAAAGATCCGACCCTGCCGGCCTGCCAGGTATCGACCCCCGGCCAGGGCAAGGCGACCGCACCGATCGACGACACGCAGCGCGTGGCGGTCAACCTGATCAACCGCCAGAACGAGGCGAAGGCCGATGCGGGCCAGGGCGGTCCGGAACAGCCGGAGAAGAACGAGAAGCAGGCCGGTCCTGCGTCCGCGGAGAACACTGGAGTGAAGAATGAAAAACCTGCTGCAAAAATGTACTGCAATTAAGGCGCTGCTGTTCGCGCTGCTGCTCGGTGCCGGCGGCGCGGCCTGGGCGGCGCAGGTGGCCGGCATGGTGACGCACCTGAGCGGCCCGCTGCTGGCGAAGAAGGCGGACGGCAGCGTCAAGGTGCTGGCTCTGCGTTCCGAGATCGAAAGCGGCGACACCCTGGTGTCGGAGAAGAACACCTACGCCCAGATCAAGTTCGTGGACAACAGCGAGATCACGCTGCGCCCCGGCACCACTTTCAAGGTCGAGAACTTCTCCTATGACGAGAACAAGCCGGAAGCGGACAACGCCAGCTACAGCCTGGTGAAGGGCGGCCTGCGCTCGATCACCGGCCTGATGGGCAAGCGCAACAAGGAAAAGTTCTCGCTCAAGACGCCGACCGCGACCATCGGCATCCGCGGCACCACCTTCGTGGCGCAGTACGTGCCGCCCCCGCCGCCGGCCGGCATTCGCATCGAGTACAACACCAGTGCGCTGCCGCAGTCGAACCCGGCGGAGAAGACACCGATTGGCGCGGGCGGCAAGCTTCCCCGTGGTGCGGACGGTCCGGCGGCGCCGCCGCCCCTGGCCCCGGGCCTGCACCTGCAGGTGACCGACGGCGCCATCATCGTCACCAACAATGGCGGCGCGCTCGGCTTCCAGGCCGGCCAGTTCGGTTATGTGCCGAACGTGAACCAGCCGCCGGTGATCGTGCCGTCGAACCCGGGCATCCAGTTCGTTCCGCCGCCGAGCTTCGACGCCGGCAGCGGCGGTCCGGTGGCCAGCAATGGCGCAGGACCCGGACAGGGACAGTCGACCGACTGCATCGTACGCTGACCGTGTCCTCCACCAAAACCCCGCGGCTCCCGGCCGCGGGGTTTTGTCATTGTTGGGAGGCCGCGCGCTCGAGCAGCAGTTCGCGCTCGCGCGCGTTGGAAGTCAGGGCGGCGGCGCGTTCGAATTCTTGCTTCGCTTCGCGCCCGCGTCCGAGCTTGGCGAGCAGGTCGCCGCGCACGCTCGGCAGCCAGTGGTAGCCGACCAGCTTGCCGCCGGCGGCCAGCTGGTCGACCAGGGCCAGCCCGGCGGCCGGTCCGTCCGCCATGCCGACGGCGACCGCGCGGTTGAGCTCCACCACCGGCGAGGGCTGGATCGCGGCCAGCTCCGCGTACAGGTCCGCGATGCGGCGCCAGTCGGTCAGCTCGGCGCGGTGGGCGCGGGCGTGGCAGGCCGCGAGTTCGGCCTGCAGCACGTAGGGGCCGCGCGGCAGGTCCAGCTTCGCGGCGCGTTCCAGGGCTGCCAGCCCGCGCCGGATCAGCACCCCGTCCCAGCGCGCACGGTCCTGCTCGAGCAGCAGCACCGGCTTGCCGGCGCCGTCCAGGCGCGCATGCATGCGCGAGGCCTGCAGTTCCATCAGGGCCACCAGGCCGTGCACCTCCGGTTCGCCGGGCGCGAGTTCGGCCAGGATGCGGCCCAGGCGCAGGGCTTCCTCGAGCAGCTGCGGGCGCATCCAGTCTTCGCCGGCGGTGGCCGAGTAGCCTTCGTTGAAGACCAGGTAGACCACTTCCAGCACCGTCCCCAGGCGTTCGTCGAGTTCCTCGGGCGGCGGCAGCTCGAAGGCGACCCTGGCCTCGCCCAGGCTGCGCTTGGCGCGCACGATGCGCTGGGCCATGGTGGCTTCCGGCACCAGGAAGGCGCGCGCGATTTCCTGGGTCGACAGGCCGCCCAGCAGCTTGAGGGTGAGCGCCACCCGGGCGTCGGCCGGCAGCACCGGGTGGCAGGCGGTGAACATCAGGCGCAGCATGTCGTCCTGGAACACGTCGCGCCGCTTGTCGTCCAGGCTGTCGGAGAAGTCGGGCACCACGAGCGCCTCCTGGGCCTCGAGGTCGAGGCCGATCTGTTCCAGTTTGTCGCGCAGCGAGCGGTCGCGCCGCAGGCGGTCGAGGGCGTTGTTGCGCGCGGCGGTGAGCAGCCAGGCGCCGGGACGCTCGGGAATGCCGTCCCGGGGCCAGTGCTCGAGCGCCGCGACCAGCGCGTCCTGGGCCAGCTCCTCGGCCAGCCCGACGTCGCGCACGATGCGCGCCACGCTCGCGACGATGCGGGCCGACTCGATACGCCAGACGCCCGCAATCGCCTGATCGACGCTGGCGTCCATCAGGCCTGCGCCGGGGGCATCGACGCCATATAGGCCAGCTCCCAGATATGGCCGTCCGGGTCTTCGAAGCCGTGCTGGTACATGAAGCCGTAGTCGCGCGCTTCGGCCGGCACGCTGCCGCCGGCTTCGCGCGCCTTGGCCACCATCTCGTCGACCGCCGCGCGGCTGTCGCGCGACAGGCAGACCAGCACCTCGGTGCTGTCCCTGGCGCTTGAGATCGGCTTGCGCGTGAAGCCCTGGAAGAAGGGCTCGGCCAGCAGCATCACATAGGCGTCGGGATTGACGATCATGCAGGCGGCGTTCTGGTCGCTGAACTGGGGATTGAAGCTGAAGCCGAGCGCGCCGAAGAAGGCCTTGCTGCGTTCGAGGTCCTTGACCGGGAGGTTCACGTAGATCTGGGTATGCATCATTGCTCCTTGTGGGCTTGGGCGTAGGCGGGGAGGTCGTCCATCTCGTACAGCGGGCGCACTTCGATCTCGGCCGCGGCGCCCTCGCCGTGCGGGTTGGGGAAGCGGCGCGCCCATTCGAGCGCTTCTTCGCGCGAGCGGACCTGGATCAGGGTGTAGCCGGCGATCAGCTCCTTGGTCTCGGCGAAGGGGCCGTCGATCACGCTGCGCTGCTTGCCTTCGTAGCGGATGCGCCAGCCCTGGCTGCTCGGCTTGAGGCCGTTGGCGTCGAGCAAGACGCCGGCGCGGGCCAGTTCCTGGTGGTACTCGCCCATCGCGGCGAACAGGCTGGCGTCGGGCATGACGCCCGCTTCCGTCGCGCCGGTCGCCTTGACGATGATCATGAAACGCATGTCGTTCTCCTTGGTTGGAAAGCGGCGCATGCCGCCTTTCATTCCCTACGACGAACGGCGGCGCGGCGTTTCGACATCGCCGCTGATATTTTTTTATGTTTCGAAGCAGGGCGCCAAGGCGCGCACCTCGACCGTCGCCCATTCGGCGGCTGGGCAGGTCTGCGCCAGGGCCACGGCTTCCTCGCGCGTGTCCACGTTGACCAGGAAGAAGCCGCCAACCATTTCCTTGGCTTCCGCGAAGGGGCCGTCGACGATGCGCGCCCGGCCGCCGCCGGTGCTGACGCGCACTGCGTGCTCGGTCGAGGCCAGCGATTCGGCGCCCAGCAGCAGGCCGCGGGCTTTCAGGTCGTCGCCCCAGCGCAGCATGCGGTCGTAGACGGCGCGGCCTTCCGGATCGCTGCGGGTGGCGCGCTGGCCGACGGGTTCGTGGATCAGCAACATGTGGGGCATCCCGGTCTCCTTGTGTATGGTGAATCGAGCTATTTTAAGCGGGCCATGGCGGCGCGCAAGCCCAGCTGCACTGCCAGGGCGCACACCGTGGCCGCGAGGAAGGCCGGCGCCAGCGGCTGGGCGCGCAGCAGCAGGGCCAGCACCAGGCAGAACACGGCGAAGGCATAGTAGCCGCGCACCATGCCGCGCAGCAGGTCGACCGCGAAGCCGGGGCCGGAGCTGCGGTGCGAGAAGCCGACCAGCACCGTGCTCATGACCGGGAACATGGCGAACATGCCGCTCAGGCGCGGGCCCATCTGGGCGGCGGCGGCGGTGACGGCCAGGGTCAGGAACGCCCCGGCGGCCATGCGCCAGGGCAGGTCGCGGGCCGGGGCGGCGGAGGTCTTGCGCGCATCGATCTTGCCGATCAGGCGCGGGGCGGCGAGCAGGGCGGCGAGGACGGCGGCAAAGCCGGCCCACAGCGGGAATTCGAGGCTGCGCAGCAGGGCGACGCTCAGGGCCCAGGCGAGCAGGGCGGCGGTCATGGAGGCGAACACGCCCTGGCGCTTCGCCACGCGGGCGTAGGCGACGCTGAAAACCAGGATGGCCAGCACGGCGAGCAGGGTGTTGGCGGCGGCGGTGGCGGCGAAGTCGCTGCCCTGTTCGAGGGCGATGGCCAGCAGGATGGGGCCGGAGACGATGGGGAAGGCGGAGAGCCAGCCGGCGACCTTGGGGCCCCAGCGGCGGCCTGCGAGGGTGACGGCGGCGATGAGGGAGGGGACGAGCAGGAGTTTTAGTAAGAGGGGCATTCTTGTTGTTGTGGTGAACGGTGAAAATGGTGGTGTGCTGCGAACTTGGGTTCCGGCCTTCGCCGGAACGACGGTTTATGAGCTAGCGGCTAGCTCCAGCACGTCGTTCCGGCGAAGGCCGGAACCCAAGTCCGTCGCGTCGTGCTAACGCGGTTTCATCCGCACGGCATACAGGCAAATAAAAAGCCCGCCATCTGGCGGGCTCTCCGAAGCGAAAACGGTCAAAGCACGTCGCTCGCGTGATCGGCCAGGCGCGAGCGCTCGCCGCGCGCCAGGGTCACGTGCCCGCTATGCCCCCAGCCCTTGAAGCGGTCGACCACATAGGTCAGGCCGCTCGAGCCTTCGGTGAGATACGGCGTATCGATCTGCGCGATATTCCCCAGGCACAGGATCTTGGTGCCCGGGCCCGCGCGCGTGACCAGGGTCTTCATCTGCTTCGGCGTCAGGTTCTGCGCCTCGTCGATGATCAGGAACTTGTTCACGAAGGTGCGGCCGCGCATGAAGTTGAGCGACTTGATCTTGATGCGCGAGCGGATCAGGTCCTGGGTCGCGGCGCGGCCCCAGTCGCCGGCGTCGCCGTCGGACTTCATCAGCACTTCCAGGTTGTCGTCGAAAGCGCCCATCCAGGGCGACATCTTCTCTTCCTCGGTGCCCGGCAGGAAGCCGATGTCCTCGCCCACCGGCACCGTCACGCGGGTGACGATGATCTCGTTGTACAGCTTGGTCTCCAGCACCTGGGCCAGGCCCGCGGCCAGGGCCAGCAGGGTCTTGCCGGTGCCGGCCTGGCCGAGCAGGGTGACGAAGTCGCACTCCGGATTCATCAACAGGTTCAGCGCGAAGTTCTGCTCGCGGTTGCGCGCGGTGATGCCCCACACGTTGTTCTTGTTGTGGCTGTAGTCGCGCAGGGTCTCCAGCACGGCGGTCTTGCCGTTGATCTGCTTGACCTGGGCGTAGAAGGGCGAGTCGCCATCCTTCGGTTCCAGGTAGACGAACTGGTTCACCATCAGGCTGGGCACCACCGGCCCGGTGATGCGGTAGAAGGTCGAGGAATAGCCGTTGCGGTTCTCCTGCCACGACTCGATGTCCTTGCCATGGCTGTCCCAGAAGTCTTCCGGCAGCTGGACGATGCCCGAGTACAGCAGGTCGGTGTCTTCCAGCACATGGTCGTTGAAGTAGTCCTCGGCCGGCAGGCCCATGGCGCGCGCCTTGATGCGCATGTTGATGTCCTTGGACACCAGCACGATGGCACGGCCGGCCATTTCTTCCTCGAGCGCGCGCACCACGCCCAGGATCTGGTTGTCGGCCTTGCCCGAGGGCAGGCCTTCCGGCAGCGGGGCGGCGCCCAGCCTGGTCTGGAAGTACAGGCGGCCCTTGGCGTCCTTGTTGCCCAGCTTGGCCAGCGGGATGCCGGCCTCGATCGCGTCGTCGTCGACGTTGGCGATCAGGGCGTCGAGGGTGCGCGAGACCTGGCGCGCGTTACGCGCGACTTCCGACATCCCCTTCTTGTGGTTGTCGAGTTCTTCCAGGGTCATCATCGGCAGGTAGACGTCGTGTTCCTCGAAGCGGAACAGCGAGGTCGGGTCGTGCATCAGGACGTTCGTGTCGAGCACGAAGACCTTGGTGATGCCGGACTTGTCGGCCTTGCGGCTGGTGGACGACTTGACGGTGACTTCGACCGGCTTGTGCTTGGCTGGATGCGGCTGGTCGGCATCGGTCTCGCGCAGCTTGGCCACGGTGGCCGGGGCGCTGCGCTGGGTCTCGCCGCGTTCCGGCGCGGGCACGGCAGCAAGCGCAGGGGCCGGCGCGGCCTTCTTGCGCGGGCGAGTCTTGGGCGCAGGCACGGCCTGGCCGCTGATCAGCTCTTCGAGTTCGCTGTCGGTCTGGGTGGATGCGGGACGGACCGGCGACTTGCCGGGTTCCGCCTTCGGGTAATCTTTGGCCAGCAGCATGGTGGCTGGCTTGGTAGGCATTTTGGGCAGTGGCATCAGGGTCTCAATCTCAAAAAAGACGGGAAGGCCGAACACGCGCGGGCCACAGGGCCGCGCCGTCGTTCGGAATCGGTACTCGGGGAACTTGCTGCTTGCGAACGTGGCCCGGAATGTGCCCGGGCCGGCAGGCAGCCAGATTGGATTGATGCGGATGTGTTGCGGGTTGACTCAAAATAGGCGATAGCAATCCAGAAGTTGTTTACCTGGAGCCATCCTTTAAGGCTGGCTCTTCAAAAATTCCAGCACTTCGGCGACGTGATCATTGACTTTCACGCCACGCCATTCTTTCACCAATCGGCCTTGAGCGTCAATGACAAACGTACTGCGCTCGACCCCCCGTACCTGCTTGCCATACATATTCTTCATTTTCATGACATTGAACTGGTTGCAGACGGCCTCTTCCGGGTCGGAAATCAGTTCGAAGGGCAGGCCCAGCTTGCCTTTGAAGTTCTCGTGCGAGCGCAGCGAATCGCGGCTCAGGCCATAGATCTCGGCGCCCAGCGCCTGGAACTCGGGATAGGCTTCGCGGAAGTTGATGCTCTCGGTGGTGCATCCCGGGGTGTTGTCCTTGGGATAGAAGTACAGCACCGTGTACTTGGCGGGACGGCCGGCCAGCTCGAAGGTCAGGCCGCTGGTCATCGGCGCGGAGAAGGGGGCAATTGGTGCGGCGGTTGGGCTCTCGGCCACGGGCGTCTCCTGGGCAGTGGCAGCGCGGCGCGCTGCGCGTTCATCCTCCCTGGCGCGCAGGGAGCGGCAGTGCGCATGATAATCCCGCACCGCCACCGCAGGCTAGTCCCGGGCTGCCAAGGTAACAATTTTCGCCAAGATGGAGACGTGTTTCTTTATTTCAAGAGGCCTGCTCGATAATCAGCGCCAGGGTCACCTTGCGGCCTTCGCCCATCAGGATGTTATAGGTGCGGCAGGCGGCCTGGCTGTCCATGCATTCGACGCCGATGCGCAAGCTGGACAGGCTGGCGACCAGTTTCGGGTGCACGAAGCGCTGGCGCTCGCCGGTGCCGAGCACGACCACGTCCGGCGCGTCCTTGGCGATTTCCTCGAAATGGGCGTTCGTCAAATCTTCGAAACGCGCCACGTTCCAGGGGCGGGGCGGGACTTCGGGCATGACCGTCAGGCTGAAATCGAAGCGCTGGGCGTTGATTTCGACCCCCTTGGCGTCGTAACCGGTCACGGTCTGGTATTGTTGAGTGTTGTCGGAGTGGAGCTTCATTGTCGTGCTTTGTCAGAGGGCAGGGGATCGGTCATTGTACCGAAATCGGCAAGGTTGCTTGATTTGTGCGCTTGCGGCAGAATGGTATTTTTCGCACTGCAACATAACGCTTTCTTCCAGAGGATATCTTGCGACCGATTTCCAAATCAAACAAACTCGACGACGTTTGCTATGAAATCCGCGGCCCCGCCTTGGAAAAGGCGCGCCAGATGGAAGACGACGGGCAGAAGATCATCAAGCTCAACATCGGCAACCTGGCCGTGTTCGGCTTCGATCCGCCGGACGAGATCGTGCACGACATGATCCGCAACATGCAGGGCGCGGCCGGCTATACCGACTCCAAGGGCATGTTTGCGCCGCGCAAGGCGGTCATGCACTACACCCAGGAAAAGAACATCCAGGGCGTCGGCATCGACGACATCTACCTGGGCAACGGCGCCTCCGAGCTGATCGTGATGGCGATGCAAGGCCTGCTGAACAACGGCGACGAAGTGCTGGTGCCCGCGCCCGACTACCCGCTCTGGACCGCGGCCGTGAGCCTGGCCGGCGGCAGTCCCGTCCACTACGTGTGCGACGAGCAGTCCGGCTGGTTCCCCGACATCGAGGACATGCGCAAGAAGATCACGCCGAACACGCGCGCGATCGTCGTCATCAACCCGAACAACCCGACCGGCGCCCTGTACCCGCGCGAAGTGCTGCTCGAGATCGTGGAGCTGGCGCGCCAGCACCAGCTGATCGTCTACGCCGACGAGATCTACGACAAGACCCTGTACGACGAAGAAGAGCACGTCTCGATCGCCTCGCTCGCCGACGACGTGCTGTTCCTGACCCTGAACGGCCTGTCGAAGAACTACCGTTCCTGCGGCTACCGCGCCGGCTGGATGACGGTGTCGGGCGAGAAGCGCCACGCCAGGGGCTATATCGAAGGCCTGAACATGCTGGCCTCGATGCGCCTGTGCGCCAACGCGCCGGGCCAGTACGCGATCCAGACCGCCCTCGGCGGCTACCAGAGCATCGCCGACCTGGTGGGCCCGGGCGGCCGCCTGCTCAAACAGCGCGACCTCGCGCACAAACTGCTTACCGACATTCCGGGCGTGAGCTGCGTGAAGCCAAAAGCCGCGCTGTACATGTTCCCGCGCCTCGACCCGAAGATGTACCCGATCACGGACGACCAGCAGTTCATCTGCGAACTGCTGTCCGAGGAAAAAGTGCTGCTGGTGCAAGGCACCGGCTTCAACTGGATCGCCCCGGATCACTTCCGGCTGGTGTTCCTGCCCAATTCCGACGACCTGGCCGACGCTTGCGGACGCATCGCGCGCTTCCTCGACGGCTACCGACGGCGCCATGGACGCGCCTAGACTTCAACGAGAAACAACACCATGAAACCCATCAAAGTTGGCCTACTGGGGCTCGGCACTGTCGGTGCCGGCACCTTTAACGTTCTTCAGCGCAACCAGGAAGAGATCCGCCGCCGTGCCGGCCGCGGCATCGAAATTACCATGGCGGCAGTGCGCAATATTGAACGGGCACGCCAGCTGACCGGGAACAGCATTGAGGTGGTGGCCGACCCGTTCGCCGTGGTCAACCATCCCGACATCGACATCGTCGTGGAACTGATCGGCGGCTACGAACTGCCGCGCGAGCTGGTGCTCAAGGCGATCGCCAACGGCAAGCACGTGGTCACCGCCAACAAGGCCCTGTTGGCGCTGCACGGCAACGAAATCTTCGCCGCCGCCCAGGACAAGGGCGTGACGGTGGCCTTCGAAGCGGCGGTGGCCGGCGGCGTGCCGATCATCAAGGCGCTGCGCGAAGGCCTGACCGCCAACCGCATCGAATCGGTGGCCGGCATCATCAACGGCACCACCAACTTCATCCTGTCCGAAATGCGCGAGAAGGGCCTGGACTTCGCGACGGTGCTCAAGCAGGCGCAGGAGCTGGGCTATGCCGAGGCCGACCCGACCTTCGACATCGAAGGCGTGGATGCGGCGCACAAGCTGACCATCATGTCGGCGATCGCCTTCGGCATCCCGGTGCAGTTCGACAAGGCCTATATCGAGGGCATCAGCAAGCTGGAAGCGGCCGACATCCGCTATGCCGAGCAGCTGGGCTACCGCATCAAGCTGCTGGGCATCACGCGCCGCACCCGCACCGAAAGCGGCGACGGCATCGAACTGCGCGTGCACCCGACCCTGATCCCGGCCGCGCGCCTGATCGCCAACGTGGAGGGCGCGATGAACGCCGTGCTGGTGCAGGCCGACGCCGTCGGCGCCTCGCTCTACTACGGCAAGGGCGCCGGTTCGGAGCCGACCGCCTCGGCCGTGATCGCCGATTTGGTCGACGTGACCCGCCTGGCGACCGTGGACCCGTACTGCCGCGTGCCGCACCTGGCCTTCCAGCCGGGCGAGATGACCGACGTGGCGATCGTGCCGATGTCCGAGATCACCACCAGCTACTACCTGCGCGTGCACGTGAAGGACCAGCTGGGCGTGATGGCCGACCTGACCCGCATCCTGGCCGACGCCGGCATCTCGATCGACGCCGTGCTGCAGAAGGAGCCGGGCGACCAGACCGACCTCGACATCATCATGCTGACCCACCAGACGCGCGAGAAGAACATCGACGCGGCGATCGCCAAGATCGAGCAGCTGCCGGCGGTGATCAGCAAGGTCACCCGCATCCGTCTCGAAGCCCTGAGCTGATCCGGCGCCGCTGCGCGGCGAACATGATACGGAAACGACGGCCTGGGCCGTTTTTCCGTATCATTTTTTTTGCCCGGGTTTCGCCCAGGCCGCGTCAACAGATGGGCGGCATGTCCCACTGGACCGGTATCGTTCCCCGCACCGTATCGGGCAGGTGGCCGGGCAAATGGCGCTGTGGCTGGGCCTCGTCGTCGTCGAGGAGGGCGGTGGTCAGGAGGAGCAGATCCTGCTCGATGTGCTCGAACAGCGCGCTGGCGACGCTGGCGTAGCAAACGTGGAAGTTGGCGGAAGTCATCCGCGGATTCTACCTGCGCTGCACTGCAGCATGGCTCCGGAACGGGGCCTGCTTGAGCCATTTCAATCAGGTATTGTTTGAAACATACAGTTTGATTTCGCACGCCCGTCCAGCGCCACGATTCGTGTTCAATAGCGCGTCGCCAAGTGACATGGGTATCGAGACCTGCGACCGCAGGTATCCCTTCCGGCTACCGGATAATGAATGTGAGAAACAGCGTTTGTTTACCGGGGGCCGCCGTTGTACATTACGCACTCCCGTCCAGCGAACCTTTTTCAGCGAATTTGCGCATGAGCCAACCGAACCAGTTTTCCCTGCTGACGCAGCGCCGTTTTGGCCCCTTCTTCTGGACCCAGTTCCTGGGCGCCTTCAACGACAACCTGTTCAAGACCGCGCTGCTGGTCGTGCTGACCTATGACGCGCTGTCCTGGACCACGCTCGATCCGGCCCTGCTGAACAACCTGATCCCGGGCCTGTTCATCCTGCCCTTCGTGCTGTTCTCGGCCACCGCCGGCCAGGTCGCGGACAAGTTCGACAAGGGCCAGCTGGCGCGCTTCGTCAAGCTGCTCGAGATCGCCATCATGCTGGTGGCCTGCATCGGCTGGCTGACCCACACGCTGTGGCTGCTGGTGGCGGCCGTGGCCGGCATGGGCCTGCATTCGACCCTGTTCGGCCCGGTCAAGTACGCCTACCTGCCGCAGCAGCTCAAGCCCGAAGAACTGGTGGGCGGCAACGGCGTCATCGAGATGGGCACCTTCGTCGGCATCCTGCTGGGCGAAGTCGCCGGCGCCGTGCTGGTGGCCACCAAGCCTTTCGGCATCGAGCTGGTGGCGGGCGCCACCCTGGGCTGCGCGGTGCTGGGCCTGCTTGCCAGCTGGCGCATTCCGCCGTCGCCGGCCCCGGCGCCGGAGCTGAAAATCAGCCGCAACCCGTTTGCCGAATCGATCCGCAACCTGAACTTCTCGCGCCAGAACCGTACCGTGTTCCTGTCGATGCTGGGCAATTCCTGGTTCTGGTTCTACGGCGCGCTGGTGCTGGCGCAATTCCCGCTGTTCGCCAAGGACTACCTGCACGGCGACCACAGCGTGTTCGTGCTGCTGCTGACCGTGTTCTCGCTCGGGATCGGCGCCGGCTCGCTGCTGTGCGAGCGCCTGTCGGGCCGCAAGGTCGAGATCGGCCTGGTGCCCTTCGGCTCGATCGGCCTGTCGGTGTTCGGCATCGACCTGTATTTCGCCAGCAGCGCCTATGCCGGGACCGCCGCGGTGGACGCCTTCGCGCTGCTGGCCCAGCCGGGCGTGCCGCGCATCCTGGCCGACATCGTCCTGATCGGCATCTTCGGCGGCTTCTTCATCGTGCCGCTGTTCGCCCTGATCCAGACCCGCTGCGACCAGAAGCACGTCTCGCGCACCATCGCCGGCATGAACATCCTCAACGCCCTGTTCATGGTGGCCTCGGCCGGCGTGGCGATCCTGCTGCTGGGGCAGGGCTTCACCATTCCCGAACTGTTCCTGGTCACGGCCCTGCTGAACGCCCTGGTGGCGGTCTACATCTTCTCGCTGGTGCCGGAATTCCTGATGCGCTTCCTGGCCTGGCTCCTGATCCACACCGTCTACCGCGTGCGTACCGTGGACATGGCGCGCATTCCAGAACAGGGCCCGGCGGTCCTGGTGTGCAACCACGTCAGCTACGTCGACGCGCTGGTGATCGGCGCCGCCAGCCCGCGCCCGATCCGCTTCGTGATGGACCACCGCATCTTCAAGACGCCTTTCCTGAGCTGGCTGTTCCGCGCCGCCAAGACCATCCCGATCGCGCCGGCCAAGGAAGACCCGTGGGTGATGGAGAAGGCCTTCGTGGACATCGCCCATGCGCTGCACGACGGTGAACTGGTCTGCATCTTCCCGGAAGGGAAGCTGACCTCGACCGGCGAGATCAGCGAGTTCCGCGCCGGGATCGCCAAGATCGTCGCGCGCAGCCAGGTGCCCGTGATCCCGATGGCCCTGCGCGGCCTGTGGGGCAGCATGTTCACCCGCGACAAGGCCAACCTGTTCGAGCGCCGCATCGAGCGTGGCGTGCGCTCCAAGCTGGCGCTGGCGGTCGGCCTGCCGGTCACGCCGGACAAGGCCACGCCCGAGTACCTGCAGGAGCAGGTGCTGGCCCTGCGCGGCGACTGGAAATAAGAGGAGCCGCCTTCCATTCGCCTCTCCGGTGGGCTGAAAGCTGATTGAAAGCTTGAGGCCCATATAGTTGATCAAACAGCAGCGCACCGCGACTGCCACGATTACAACAACCGGAGACCTTATGAAGAAGTCGGCCCTCGCGCTCGCCGTCCTGGCAGCGCTTTCCCTGAACCAGTCCGCCAACGCCCAATCGAACGTCCAGGTCTATGGCCTGATCGACGCCGGCGTGGAAGTCGTCAACCATGCCGACGCCGACGGCGGCAGCATGGCGCGCGTCGTCTCGGGCGGCAAGAATACCTCGCGCTGGGGCCTGCGCGGCAGCGAAGACCTGGGCGGCGGCCTGAAGGCCGTCTATACCCTCGAAGGCGGCATCCTGATGGACACCGGCGCATCGGACGGCCCGCTGTTCAAGCGCCAGGCCAACGTCGGCCTGGAAGGCGGTTTCGGCCGCGTGATCATCGGCCGCTCCTTCACCACCACCTATGACCTGGTGATCAAGTTCGACCCGATGGGCTTCGCGCCCAACTATTCCTGGGCCACCACCGGCGGCGCCACCGGCCCGTCGAAATACGGCATGACCACCGCCTTCGACAACCTGGTCAAGTACACCGGCACCACCAAGTCGGGCGACAGCACCTTCACCTACGGCGCCAGCATCGGCCTGGGCGAACAGCCGGCCCACGAATCCGACGGCCGCAAGGTCGCGGTCGGCGGTTCCTGGTTCGCCAACGGCGTCGGCCTGATGGCGTCCTGGGAGCAGGTCAACGGCCTGACCCTGGCCGCCACCGGCCGCCGCGACCAGACCAATGTCTTCCACTTGGGCGCCGACTACAAGACCGGCCCGTGGCGCTACACGGCCGGCATGCGCGGCTACAAGCTGGAATCGGGCAAGGCGGCCACGCCGGACCTGCGCGCCGATACCTACTGGGGCGGCGTCAGCTTCGTGACCGGCAAGGCCACTCTGACCGGCGCCGTCTATCACATCAACACCAGGAACCTGCCGGCGGCGCGCGACGCCAACCCGACCATGCTCGTGGCGCGCATGCTGTACGCGCTGTCCAAGCGCACCGACTTGTATCTGTCGGCGGCGCACGCCAAGGCCGACAACGGCCAGCTGGTCGGCCTGTCGCGCGACGACGCGGGCATGGGCACGACGCAGACCGGCGTCACCGCAGGCATCCAGCACCGCTTCTGATGCGCAGGCGCGGACCCACGGTTCCGATGCACGCCATGACCATCCTGCGATTCCTCTCCAGCGCTTTGCTGTGCGCGGCCTGCATGGCAGGTTCCGCGCACGGCGGCGAGGCCGAGTGCATCGTGCCGTCCAAGCCGGGCGGCGCGATGGACCTGACCTGCAAGCTGGCGCGCAAGGCCCTGCCGGAAGGGCCGGGCGATCCCCGCTTGAGGCTGAGCTACATGCCGGGCGGGATCGGCGCCGTGGCCTGGCACGCGCTGGTCTCGCAGCGGCGCGCCGAGCCCGACACCCTGGTCGCGTTCTCCGGCGGCTCGCTGCTCAATCTCGCCCAGGGCAAGTTCGGCAAGGCCACCGCCGACGACGTGCGCTGGGTGGCCGCGCTGGGCGCCGACTACGGCATGATCGCGGTCCGCGCGGATGCGCCCTGGCGCAGCCTGGGCGAGCTGGTGGAGGCGATCCGGCGCGATCCGCAGGCCGTGCTGATCGGCGTATCCGGCACCATCGGCAGCCAGGACTGGATGAAGATGGCGCTGCTGGCGCGCCTTGCAGGCATCGACCCGAAGCAGCTGCGCTTCGTCGCCCTCGAAGGCGGCGGCGAGGGCTTTACCGCGATGGCCGGCGGCCACGTGCAGGCGATATCGGGCGACGCCTCCGAAGCCTCGCTGTACGCCGGCCCCGGCAAGGTGCGCGTGCTGGCGGTGCTGTCCGAAAAGCGCCTGCCGGGCGTGCTGGCGAAGGTGCCCACCGCGCGCGAGCAGGGCTACGACCTGGTCTGGCCGGTGATCCGCGGCGTGTGGATGGGGCCCGACGTGCCGGACGCCGACTACCGCCGCTGGGTCGCCGCCTTCGAGCGCATGCAAGCCGCGCCCGGCTTCGCGCGCCTGCGCGAGCAGGCCGGCCTGACTCCCTTTTCCCTCACCGGGGAGGCCCTGACCCGGTACATCAAGCAGGCAGTCACCGACTACAACCGGCAAGCCAGGCAGTTCAAGCTGGTACGCCAACACTAACGAAAAACACAAGGAGACAACATGAACATCAAGCACACCCTGATCGCCGCAGCCGTCGCCGCCTTCATCGCCGCCCCGGCCCTGGCGCAGGTGCCGGCCGGCTATCCGGCGGCCTACCAGCAGATCGTCGACGGCGCCAGGAAGGAGGGCAAGCTGGTCGTCTACGGCGCCACCGACAGCAAGGCCGCGCAGCCGCTGATCAAGGACTTCAACGTCCTCTATCCGGGCATCACGGTCGAGTACAACGACATGAACTCGACCGAAGTCTACAACCGCTTCATTTCCGAGAACGCGGCCGGCGGCGACACCGCCGACGTGCTGTGGTCCTCCGCCATGGACCTGCAGATGAAGCTCGCCGCGGGCGGCCATGCGATGCCGTACAAGTCGGTCGAAGCGGGCAAGATCCCGGGCTGGGCGGTGTGGAAGGACACGGCCTACGGCACCACCTTCGAGCCGGCCGCCTTCGTCTACAACAAGCGCCTGGTGACCGGCGCCGACATTCCGCAGACCCATGCCGACTTCGCGCGCATCATCGCGCAGCCGAAGTTCCAGGACAAGGTCACCACCTACGACATCGAGAAATCCGGCGTCGGCTTCATGTTCATCACCCAGGACGAGCGCGACTTCCCGCAGTTTAAGCCGCTGCTGCAAGCCTTCGGCACGGCCCGGGTGCGCGTGCAGTCCTCGACCGGCACCATGCTCGAGCGGATCTCGTCGGGCGAGAACCTGATCGGCTACAACGTGCTGGGCTCCTACGCGCTGGTGCGCGCCAAGACCGATCCCTCGCTGGGCGTGGTGCTGCCGAAGGACTACACCCTGATCATCTCGCGCGTCCAGTTCATCAACAAGGCGGCCAAGCATCCGAACGCCGCCAAGCTGTGGATGGACTACCTGCTGTCCAAGCGCGGCCAGACCGTGATCTCCGACGCCTCGAAGCTGTATGCGATCCGCGCCGACGTCACCGGCGAGACCACCTCGAGCGACTTGATCAAGATGGTGGGCGAGAAGAACATCAAGCCGCTGCCGGTCAGCCCGGCCGTGGCGGAATACCTGGATCCGGCCATCCGCATGGCCTTCCTCAAGGAGTGGAAAGCCACCGCCGGCAAGAAGTAAGAAGCGCGGTTCCCATGGCGGGCCGCCGGCCCGCCGATTTGCTGCCTGATCGGATCTCCCCATGTCTACCTTCTCCCTGCCTGGCGCACGCCTGCCGTCGCGGGCCGCGCCGCATGCGCCCAAGGCGCGCAAGCCGCGCCTGAACTGGCCGCGCGCCATCGTCGTCCTGCTCGCCTGCCTGGCGATCTTCCTGCCGCTGTTCCTGGTGTTCTACCAGAGTGTCCTGACGGCGCCTTTCTTCATGCCGGACAAGGCGCTCGGCCTGGACGCCTACCGCTTCATCTTCGACGACAGCGACTTCTGGATGGCCTTCAAGAACGGCCTGCTGCTGGCCACCGGCCTGGCCGCGATCGCCGTGCCGCTGGGCGGCATGCTGGCCTTCCTGATGGTGCGCACCGACCTGCCGGGCCGCGGCTGGATCGCGCCGCTGCTGCTGGTGCCGATCTTCGTGTCGCCGATGGTCATGGGCTTCGGCTATGTGGTGGCGATGGGCCCGGTCGGCTTCTATTCGACCTGGGTGCACGGACTGATCGGCGTGGTGCCCTGGAACGTGTATTCCTTCACCAGCATCGTCGTGATCGCCGGCCTGACCCACGTGCCGCACGTCTACCTGTACGCCTCGTCCGCCCTGAAGAGCCTCGGCTCGGACGTCGAGGAGGCGGCGCGCGTCTCCGGCGCTTCGCCGCTGCAGGTGATGTTCAACGTCTCGCTGCCGATGATCATGCCGGCCCTGGCCTATGCCGGCGTGCTGGTGTTCTTCCTCGGCTTCGAGGTGTTCGGCCTGGTGCTGGTGCTGGGCGACCCGGAAGGCCACCTGGTGCTGGCCACCTACCTGTACAAGCTGACCAACAAGCTCGGCACCCCGTCCTACCACCTGATGGCGGCCGTCGCCGTGTGCCTGGTGGCGGTGACCATGCCGCTGGTGATGCTGCAGCGCTGGCTGCTGAAGTCGGCCAACAAATACGTCTCGATCAAGGGCAAGGGCGCGCGCCAGAAGCCGCTCGCCCTGGGCAAGTGGAAGTGGCTGGCGCTGGCCCTGCTGGGCGGCTGGGTCGCGGTCACCATCGTGGTGCCGCTGTCGGGCATCGTGCTGCGCTCCTTCGTCCAGTACTGGGGCGAGGGTGTGAACCTGGCCGACGTCCTGACCCTGCAGCACTTCCGCGACATCTTCGAACAGCACTCGCTGGTGCGCGGCATCATCAATACGATCCTGATCGGCGTGATCGGCGGCGCCCTGGCCGTGGTCTGCTACACCGCGATCGCCCTGGCCATGCACCGCAAGCCGGACGGCGTGACCCGCCTGCTCGACTACAGCGTGCTGGTGCCGCGCGCGGTGCCGGGCCTGCTGGCCGGCCTGTCCTTCCTGTGGGTCTTCCTGTTCGTGCCGAGCTGGCTGGACGAGATCCTCAAGGGCATGGACAGCGGCATCGCCACCTGGCTGTCGGAACACTTCATTCCCCAGTTGCGCCAGCTGCGCTCGACCATCTTCGCCCTGTGGCTGGCGTATTCGGTGGTCTGGCTGGCCTACGGCATGCGCCTGGTCTCGACCTCGCTGCTGCAGGTCGGCCCGGAACTGGAAGAGGCGGCGCGCGCTGTCGGCGCCAGCCGCGGCCGCGTCACCCGCGACGTCACGCTCCCGCTGATCAAGTACGGGATGCTGGGCGCCTGGCTGATGGTGTTCCTGATCTTCGAGCGCGAATACTCGACCGGCGTCTACCTGCTCACGCCCGGCACCGAGGTGATCGGCGCCATGCTGGTCTCGCTGTGGGCCGGCGGCTCGACCGACCTGGTGGCCGCGCTGTCCTTCATCAATATCACGCTCGTGGCCATCGGCCTGGGCATCGCGCTGCGCTTCGGCGTCAAGCTGCACAACTAATCAATCTGCGAGACATCTATGAACGTTTTGACCGTCAACGACCTGCATCTCGACTACGGCAGCGGCGCTTCCGCCAATCCGATCCTGAAAGGCGTGTCGATGCACCTGCAGCGCGGCGAAGTGGTGGCGCTGCTGGGGCCCTCGGGCAGCGGCAAGACCACGCTGCTGCGCGCCGTGGCCGGCCTGGAAAGCCCGAAGTCCGGCACCATCGACATCGGCGAGCGGCGCGTGTTCGACGGCGCCGCCCGGCTCGAACTGCCGGCCGAGGCGCGCAGCCTGGGCCTGGTGTTCCAGTCGTATGCGCTGTGGCCGCACAAGACCGTGTTCGACAACGTGGCCTACGGCCTCAAGCTGCGCAAGATGGCGGCGCGCGAGATCGAGCCGAAGGTGCGCGAGGTGCTGGAACAGCTCGGCCTGGGGCACCTGGGCGAGCGCTATCCGCACCAGCTTTCGGGCGGCCAGCAGCAGCGCGTGGCGATCGCGCGGGCGCTGGTGTACAACCCGCCGGTGATCCTGCTCGACGAGCCGCTGTCCAACCTGGACGCCAAGCTGCGCGAAGAAGCGCGCGCCTTCCTGCGCGAACTGATCGTGCGCCTGGGCTTGTCGGCCCTGATGGTGACCCACGACCAGGCCGAGGCGATGGCGATCGCCGACCGCATCCTGCTGCTCAACAACGGCAGGATCGAGCAGCAGGGCACGCCGCAATCGATGTACGAGTCGCCGGAGACCCTGTTCACGGCCGAATTCATGGGCAGTAACAACCGCCTGCCGGCGCAGGTGGTGGGGCGCGAGGGCGATGCTGCGCGTCTGCAGGTCGAGGGCATGCAGCTGAAGGCCACCGCGCGCGGCGCCGCCAGAGGGAAGGCCGATGCCGCGGCCCTGATCCGCGTCGAGGAGGTGCGGATCGGCCGCGCTCCGGTCGACAACGGCATCCAGCTGCCGCTGTCGACCTGCATGTACCTGGGCGACCGCTGGGAGTGCCTGTTCAAGGGCGAGGCGGCCAGCGTGCGCGCCTACTCCAAGCACCGCATCGATCCGGGCCAGTACTGGCTCGAGATGCCGGCCGAGAAGCTTTGGGTGTTCTGAGTCCGCCGCCGCCAGGCCTGCGGCGGTTCGCGCCGGCGCTGCTGCTGGCGCTCGCCGCGGCCCAGGCCTGCGTGGCGCTCGACACGCCGCTGCCGTGGATGATCGGGCCGCTGTTCTCCACCGCGCTCGCCTGCATGGCCGGGGCGCGCATGGCCGCGCCGGTGCAGGCGCGCGAGGCAGGGCAGTGGGCGATCGGCAGCGCGCTCGGGCTGTACTTCAGCGCGCCGGTGCTGGCGGTCCTGGCGCGCAATATCGGATGGATCGCGCTGGCGGTGGCCTTCGCGATCTGCCTCGGCATGGCGGCGGGCGCGCTGCTGCGCCGGCTGGCCGGGGTGGACGAGGCGACCGCCTTCTTCGCGATGGCGGTCGGCGGCGCGTCCGAGATGGCGGTGCAGGGCGAGCGTCATGGCGCCGCCGTGGACCGCGTGGCCGAGGCGCACAGCCTGCGCATCATGATGGTGGTGGGATTGATTCCCTTCGCGGTGCGCTGGCTGTCGGGCCACGGCTGGGGCGAGGGACATGATCCTTTCGTGCCGCTAGCGGCCACGGTCCATGTGCCGGGACTGATCCTGTTGATCCTGCTGACCGGCGCCGCCGCCTTGCTGCTCAAGCGGCTGCAATTGCCGAATGCCTGGGTGATCGGGCCGCTGGCGGTCAGCCTGATGCTGACCGCAGCCGGCGTGGAACTCTCGCGCCTGCCCGAGTGGATGATCCGCGCGGGCCAGCTGTTCATCGGCATTTCGCTCGGCACCCGCTTCACGCCGCACTTCGTGCGGACCGCGCCGCGCTACCTGGGCGGGGTGGCGGCATGCACGCTGGTCACGATGCTGCTGGCGGGGCCGTTCGCCTTCCTGGTCGCCATGGCCGCCGGGCTGCATCCGGGGACCATGATCCTGGCGGCTTCACCGGGCGGGATCGCCGAGATGTCCCTCACGGCGCGCGTGCTGCACCAGGGTGTGCCGGTGGTGACGGCTTTTCATGTGTCGCGCATGGTGGTTGTGGTGGTGGCCATCGGGCCGCTGTACAGGGTCTGGCGCCGCCTGGGGTGAAAGAGGGCCCCCGCATCCGAGGCCGGCGCCGGCGGTCAGCCCATGAGCGCTCCGGCGAGCACGCTTGACGCATGCCGGCACACGCATTTGCGTGAAAACGTATAACAAAAACTCAAGCAATTTTTCTGTCTCTGATATAATTGTTGGCTCGTCGGGGCGTAGCGCAGCCTGGTAGCGTACCTGCATGGGGTGCAGGGGGTCGGAGGTTCGAATCCTCTCGCCCCGACCAATAGAATCAAAGAGATAGGCCAGCTTTCGAGCTGGCCTTTTTCTTTTTCTGGCCTTGCGCAGCACTTCCGCCTGCCTCAGCGAGCTTCCTCATGCTCGGCGATCAGGCGCGCCGCGCTATAGAGGTCGGGGGCGATGCGCGTCGGCAGGCGCCGAGGTCCGAGCCGCCATTCGGTTTCGTTGCCGTTGTCGATCAGGAGCGTGCGGCACCCTGCACGGTTGCCCGCCTCGACGTCGTGGAGGACGTCGCCGATCATCCAGGAAGTCCGCAAGTCGATCCCGTGTTCATGCGCAGCCCGCAACAGCATGCCGGGCGAGGGCTTGCGGCAATGGCAGGCCATCGCGTAGTCCCGAACGGTGCCAAGCGGGTGGTGCGGGCAGTAATAATAGCCGTCGAGCGCGACCTGTTCACGGAACAAGAGGTCGGACAGGCGCTCGGCCACCGGCTCCATGGCTTCTTCCCCGAAACAGCCATGCGCGATGCCGGACTGGTTCGTGACCACGAACAGCCGGTAGTCCATGTCGGCCAGCAGGCGCAGCGCCAGGCCCGCGCCGGGCACCAGGTGAATGCGGCGCGGTTCGACGTTATAAGGCAGGTCATCCACCAGGGTGCCGTCCTTGTCCAGGAAGATTGCTTTCATCCTGCCTCTCCGTACGGCAGCCACGCCGGCTGCCGATCGTCGTCGAGGGCGGCAGGGCGGGCCTGAATGTCTTCGCAGCCTACCTGTGGCTGGCCGCTGCGGCGCGCGCGCAAGTGCCGGCGTCCCGCTGCGCCCATCGCGTCGGCTTGCGCGGGCTGGCGGTGGAAGGCTGCAAGGCGCGCGGCGAGCGCCTCGGCATCGCGCGGCGGGATGAGGTAGCCTGTCAAGCCATCGACGACCATGTCCTCGACGCCGCCGACGCGCGTGCCGATGATCGGGCGGGCGCAGGCCATCGCGGCCGCAGTGGTCGTGCAGGCGGATGCATACCAGGGCGTGACGGCGACCGCGTTCGCCGCGCCGTGGTACGCGCGCATCTGCGCGGGGGCCGCCAGCATGGTAAAGCGCACCTGCGCCGTGATGCCGAGATCGGCGGCGGCAGTGCGCAGGCGGTTCAGCTGCGGCTTCCAGGCCGTGGCTCGCCCCAGGTCCTCGTATACGACGATCAGATCGGCATGCACGCCCCAGCACGTTCGCAGCATGGCAAGCCCCAGGATTGCCGTATCGGCGCCGGCGCGTGGCGCCAGGCCCGCTGCGTGCAGAATGAGGAAGCGGTCTTGCGCAAGTCCCAGGCGGCGCCGCAAAGTGGCCATGCGGGAGGCGGAGTGGCGAAGTCCTGGCATCGCGGACTCACGCGAAGCGGACGCGGTAGCGCACCGCGCCGGCCAGCCGCCAGAATACCGCCAGCGGCGGAAGCAGCATCGAGGTAAGGATCACGTCGGCCACGTGCGAGGGAGTGCGCGTGCTTCCTCGCAGGCGCTGCGCGCACAGGCGGGCAGTGAGGACCAGCCAGGCGGCGCCAGCCGCGTAGGCCAGGGCCTTGGCGCCGGCTGCCAGGGCCGCGAGCGCCAGCAGCAG
Organism: Massilia sp. ZL223; assembly: GCF_018119395.1. Classification (GTDB taxonomy): domain Bacteria; phylum Pseudomonadota; class Gammaproteobacteria; order Burkholderiales; family Burkholderiaceae_D; genus Telluria. Next base: position 12,450 of record NZ_JAGPWD010000022.1, on the reverse strand, counting down.
CACGGCGACGGTGGCGTAGTGCTCCCAGCACGGACGCGGTTCGACCTTCTGGCGGTAGAGCGCCGGATGCTTCTTGTACAGCAAGGCGTCGAAGACGGCGTGGCGAATCTGCAGCAGGCTCGCCCCCCAGGGCGCAGGGCGCATCGGATGCTCGGCCAGCGCCTGCGGCGCGCGCTTGACCTGGATGCCGCTCTCCAGCAGGCGGAAATGCAGGTCGGCGTCGGTGCCGCGGCGGACGCTGAAGCGTTCGTCGAACCCGTCCATGCGTTCCAGGACAGGCTTGCGGATGAAGCAGTTGGCGCTGGTGAAATCGAGCCGATCATGGGCATGGGCATGGGCAGGCGTTTCGATGCGGCCGCAAACGACGTCGATATCGTCGCGGAAGGCCGCCAGTCCCTGGGCCAGCCAGTCGGCGGCCGGGACCGCGTCGTCGCTGGTGAAGGCGACGATCGCCGCGCGCGCCGCGCGCCAGCCGCGATTGCGGGCCGCCGCCGGACCGCGCGGCCCCGGGTTGGCGACGTAGGCCAGTCGCGGTCCCCGCTCGAGGGTGCGGCTGCGCCAGCCGGCGACCAGGTGCAGGGTGTTGTGGTTCGGTTCGTCGTCAACGACGATGACTTCGTAGCTGCGCGGGTCCAGGCTCTGCCGCATCAGCGCATCCAGGCTGCGGTCGAGCAGGTCCATGCGGCCGCACGCCGGCAGTACGACCGAAACGGCAATCAGTGCGTCATCCGTTGCTGACATTGTGGTCTCCGCTGATGCTTGCAAGCGCACCGTCCGCCGTGCCGGACTGGCGCCCCGCAGGGCATGTTCACGAGGGTGTCGAGTGCGGTTCGAGTGCTTGCTTACTGCCGGGTTCCTGCCCGGCGGAGCAGCTTGGATGTGGATCAAAAGCTGTGCTGGACAGGACCGCGGAAGGCATTTCGGACGGGTATGCTGGCGACCTTTGTTACACTGCCGCCTGTGAACAACATGACAAGCAGGGACCGAGCATGAAACAACTGTATATCGATGGCCAGTGGATCGACGGCGCAGGCGTGACCACCACCCGGAATCCGTCCGACCGCAGTGACGTGATCGACGAGTACGCGAGCGCGGGTGCGGAGCAGGCCGCGCTGGCGGTGGCCGCCGCGCACGCGGCCGCGCCGGCCTGGGGCCTGTCGGGCGTGCAACAGCGCGCCGACGCCCTCGACGCGATCGGTTCCGAGATCCTGGCGCGCAAAGTGGAACTGGGCACGCTGCTGTCGCGCGAGGAAGGCAAGACGCTGCCGGAAGGGATCGCCGAGGCAGGCCGCGCCGGCGCCATCTTCAAGTTCTTCGCCCAGGAAGCGCTGCGCGTGCGCGGCGACCACCTGGCCTCGGTGCGCCCGGGCATCGACGTCGACGTCACGCGCGAGCCGGTCGGCGTGGTCGGCATCATCGCCCCATGGAATTTCCCGATCGCGATTCCGGCCTGGAAGATCGCGCCGGCACTGGCCTACGGCAACACGGTCGTGTTCAAGCCGGCCGAACTGGTGCCGGGCAGCGCCTGGGCGCTGGCCGAGATCATCAGCCGCGCCGGCCTGCCGGCGGGCGTGTTCAACCTGGCGATGGGACCGGGGCGCGTGGTGGGCGAAGCCATGCTGAACGACAGCCGGGTCAATGCGGTCAGCTTCACCGGCTCGACCTCCACCGGCGAGCGCGTGCTGCTCGCCTGCGCCCGCCGCCGTGCGCGCGTCCAGCTGGAAATGGGCGGCAAAAACCCGCTGGTGGTGCTGGCCGACGCCGACCTGGACGTGGCCGTCAACGCCGCGCTGCAGGGTTCGTTCTTCTCGACCGGCCAGCGCTGCACCGCGTCCTCGCGCCTGATCGTCGACGAGCAAATCTACGGCAAGTTCATCGATGCACTGGCAAGCCGCATGGCGGCGCTCAAGGTCGGCCATGCGCTGCAGCAGGGCATCGACATCGGCCCGGTCGTGGATGCCTCGCAGCTGGAGCAGGACCTGTCGTACATCGAGATCGCGAAAGGCGAGGGCGCACGCCTCGTGTGCGGCGGCGAGCGCCTGCAGCGCGACACGGACGGCTATTTCCTGAGTCCGGCGCTGTTCGCCGACTGCGAGCCGGGCATGCGCCACGCGCGCGAAGAGATCTTCGGGCCGGTGGCCTCGGTCATCCCGGCCAAGGGCTATGAGCATGCATTGGCGCTGGCGAACGATACCGAGTTCGGCCTGACGTCCGGCATCTGCACGACCTCGCTCAAGCATGCCACGCACTTCAAGCGCAATGCGAAGGCCGGCATGGTGATGGTGAACCTGCCGACCGCAGGCGTCGACTACCACGTGCCCTTCGGCGGCACCAAGGCGTCGAGCTTCGGACCGCGCGAGCAGGGGACCAACGCAGTCGAGTTCTTCACGACCGTCAAGACCAGTTATACCGGGGCCTGACCGGCCTTCCATCCCGGCTGCCCCAGGCGCAGGCCATGGCGGGATGAGCGGGAGAAGTGAAGCGGGGAGGTGCATGCCAAGTGGAGTGCACCTCCCCGCCAGACGGCCCCATGCTTGCGGGGACGTCGTCAAACACCCGGCTTATATCAGGCCGGTCACGCCTTATTTGCGCGAGAAGCCGGTGTCGTCATCCATCTTGCGGTCGCCCGCCAGCTGGTTGGCGCCGGCGGGGCTGCGCGGCAGGCCGCCGATGGTGTCGTTCGATTCATGCACGGCAGGGTCGCGCTGCATGCTGCCGCCTGGCTTCCAGCCCGGATTGTCGCTGCGCGGGCCGCTGTTGCCCGGGCTGCGCGGCAAACCGCCCGCGACGTCGTTCGACAGGTGGACATCTTCGGTACCCTTGTCGCGAGCCTGTTCACCGGTCTGGGAACCGTCACGGTCGGCGCTGTATTGGGAGTGGCCGCCGCTTCGCTGCTCGTTGGCGTACTCCCTTTGATCGGACTGGCCGCTGTCCGATTGCGTATTGCCGGACTGCACGCTGCCCGACTGCATGCTGCCTGGCTGTACGCCACGCGAAGACGCGCTGCCCGATGGAGCGCTCCCCGACGGGGCGCTTCCTGACGCTGCGCTACCGGACTGCCTGCTGCCGGACTGCATGCTGCCGGAGTGCATGCCGCCACCCTGCTGGGACTGCCGTGACTGCTGCTCCCCGCCACCCGACTGCATGTTCCGCGGTCCGGCCTGCATCGCATTGCGCGGCGCATGCACCTGGTCGCGGCCGTAGAGTTCCTCGTGCGGCGTCGCCGACAGGTCGGCCTGCGCGCTGCGCAGCGGCGACTCGCCGACCACCTGCGGCGCGTCGTAGTGGTGGTGATGGTGACCCAGCGAGCCGCCCTGCAGCTCAGGCTGGTTAATATTCTGGGGATTCATGTCATGCACGGCCTGGCTGTTGCCCGTATGCGGGTGGACGTCCACGCCGCCGTGCTTGTCGCGGCGGCCAACCGGCTGCTCCAGCAGGCCCCAGGCCTCCGAATGCATCTCCATCTGGCGCTGGTGGCTGTCGGTAATACCCTGCTGCGGACCGGAACCGCCGGTCTGCTGGCTCTGCATCGAGCCGCCATGCAGGTCGCCGCCGGTCGTCGGGAACTTGCTGTCGTCACGGTTGAACCAGTTCTGCTCCGACGCCCCCGGATTCAGGTCCGCCTGCTGGGCGCCAACCAAGCCCGACCCCGGTTGCACCTGCTGCATGGTGTCGCCATTCGGATAGGTGTGATCGTTCGGCCCGCTCGTGGTATTACCTTTCGATCCCGGGGTCCATTTCTCGTTGGCGCCATTGTTGGTCTGGTTATTGGTTTCGCTGCGTTGGTTCGCATCCATCTTGGCCTCCTGTTGGAATGGTGGCGGCGCGAGACAAGCACCGCCTGATATTGCCATGATGCTCGTCCCTCCCTCTGCTATGTATAGGAAGACGTAGGGGGGCTGTGTAGGACTGCTTCTGATCAGCTGGCTGCGCCTTTATTGACGACTGGAAGTACATTTTCGCAACTGCATTTTCTGTCGCGTGTAGTCCTACAAAGTCATCTGAAAACGTCCTATACCCTCATCCATCACCCGTGCCTAAGATGACTTCGACCCTCGCTCATCGGCGCTTTGCCGCAAGCCGGGTTAAGCCTGCCGCAGGACGCGGCGGTTTCTAAAAGCGAACAGGGAGAAGACCATCATGGCCTCAAGCAATCAAGGTAGCAAACAGGGCGGCAATCAGGGCGGCAGCAGCCAGAGCAGCGGTACCCGCAATCGCGGTTTCGCTTCGATGGATCCGGCACGCCAGCGCGAGATCGCCAGCCAGGGCGGCAAGGCTGCCCACGCAAAAGGAACGGCACACGAATTTACTTCGGAAGAAGCACGCCGTGCCGGCAGCATGAGCCACGGCAATCGCCAGTCGGCCAGCGCCAGCGCCGGCGGCGCATCCCGTACCAGCAGCAAGAGCGGCGGCAACCGCCAAAGCTCGTCGAGCGGCAACCGCGGCGGCTCGAAAGAGTAAGCCGGCAAGGTCAGCCGCTTGCCTGGCCTGCCGGACGTCGCGGCAGGCTGACACCACATCCAGCAGGGGGCCTTCGAGGCTCCCGCTTTGTTATTGGCCATCCCTTTCCTGCTTTCTCTCCTGACATTGGCTTTCTGGCCACACAAAACGCCGATGGGATGCGGTAGAATCGCTGCGCCTTTTTCAATCTTCCCTAAGGAACAACGTCGTGAAACCAGCGGTTATCCGTCAAGTCAAGAGCCTCTCCATGTCGTGCGACCGTGTCGGCAACCTGTTGCTGACCAAGTTCTCCACCCAGGGCGCCAGCGACCTCGCCATCTACGTGCCGGCGACCATCGTGTTCTGGCTGCTCAAGCACCTGCCGGTGAACCGCGATCCGAGCCTGGTCGCGCCGCCGCCGGGCCCGGCGATCACGCAGCACGACTGGGACAATCCCTACACGCCGCGCGCGCAGTACGTGAACTGCAAGGAACTGCCGGGCGCACTGCGCATGCACTTCGTCCTCGACAGCAAGCAAGACCTGACCGTGGTGCTCGACCGCGCCAACGTCGAGTTGATGCGCCAGATCATGGGCTTGTACACCAAGGACCTGATCGACCTCGAAGCCCAGTAATCTAGGCAAGGCGCGGCGCCGGATGGCAGGGGCCGGTCCGGCGGCCGCCATTCGGCATTTTGCCCGCGGCACGATCCTCGGTAATATGCTCGGTATTGTTGACTCGGCCACGAAAGGATCCTCCATGCCCATCAAAATCAGCCAGATGTTCGACTCCGGCGCCATCGACGTCGTCCGCGCCGATCACCCCAAGCAGATCGAACTGAATCTGCGCAGCGATTCACACGCCGACATCCACCAGTGGTTCCATTTCCGCCTGCAGGGCGCGCGCGGCCAGGCTTGCACGATGCGTTTCCTGAACGCGGGCCAGGCCACCTACCCGAAGGGCTTCGAGGATTACCAGGTGGCCGCGAGCTACGACACCGAGAACTGGTTCCGCGTGCCGACCTCTTTCGACGGCCAGGTCATGACCGTCAACCATACCCCTGAGCTCGACAGCGTCTACTACGCCTACTTCGAGCCCTACACCTGGGAACGCCACCTGCGCCTGCTGGGCGAAGTCGCCGAAAACCCGATCGCGCGCGTGCACGACATCGGCACCACGGTCGACGGCCGCGACATGAACCTGGTCGTGATCGGCAATCCGCAGGCCGAAAAGAAGATCTGGGTGATCGCGCGCCAGCATCCTGGCGAGACCATGGCCGAGTGGTTCGTCGAAGGCATGATGGATGCGCTGCTGGACAATGCCAATCCGATCTCGCGCAAGCTGCTTTCCCGCGCCGTGTTCTACATCGTCCCCAACATGAACCCGGATGGCTCGGTACGCGGCAACCTGCGCACCAATGCCGCCGGCGCCAACCTGAACCGCGAGTGGATGACCCCGAGCCTCGAGCGCAGCCCGGAAGTGCTGTGCGTGAAGAACAAGATCCACGAGACCGGCGTCGACATGTTCTTCGACATCCACGGCGACGAGGCGCTGCCCTACAACTTCGTGGCCGGCAACGAGATGCTGGAAGACTTCACGCCGGAACGCATGGCGCGCCAGAAGGCCTTCGTGGAGCAGTACATGGCGTCCAGCCCGGATTTCCAGAACGTGTACGGCTACGCGGCCAGCAAGTACAACGACGAGCTGCTGACCCTGGCGTCGAAATACATCGGCCACACCTTCAAGTGCCTCTCGCTCACCCTCGAGATGCCGTTCAAGGACAACGCCGACCTGCCCGATCCGCACACCGGCTGGAACGGCGCCCGCAGCGCGGCGCTCGGCGCGGCGATCCTGCAGCCTATCCTGCAATCGCTGGATTGATGCCATGGGCCTCGAGATCGAGCGCAAGTTCCTGCTGGTAGGCGACGACTGGCGCTCGCTCGGCGAGCCCGTGCTGCTGCGCCAGGGCTACCTGTGCGCCGACCCGATGCGCACCGTGCGTGTGCGCATCGAAGGCGGGCAGGGCGTCCTGACCATCAAGAGCAAGAGTATCGGCGCCACGCGCGGTGAATGGGAGTACCCGATCCCGCTGGATGAGGCGGCCGAGTTGCTCGACCGCCTGTGCGAGCGTCCGCTGGTCGAGAAGACCCGGCGCCGCATCGAGCATGCGGGCTTCGTCTGGGAAGTCGACGAATTCCTGGGGGAGAACGCGGGCCTGGTGGTGGCCGAGATCGAGCTGCCCTCCGAAGACACCGCCTTCGAGCGGCCAGCCTGGGTCGGCCACGAAGTCACCGGCGACAAGCGCTATTACAACTCCAGCCTGATCCGCAATCCTTATTCCACCTGGACCAATCCATGACGAATCTGTCGCGCCGCTGCCTGCTGGCGCTCGGTGTCGCCATACTGCTGCCTGCCTGCGGCACCCCCGGCACTGCCACCACCGCTGCCTCGGCCTACTTCCCGCCTGCGGGAGACTGGGCGCGCAGATCGCCTGAACAGCTGGGCCTGGACCCGGCGGCCCTGGCGGCGGCGGTGCAGTATGCGCAATCGCACGAGACCACCCGCGCCCTCGATTTCTCCGACCAGGAAGCCACCTTCGGCACGCGCCTCGGCTCGATGCCGACCAAGCGCGCCCGCACCAATGGCCTGGTGATCTACAAGGGCTATGTGGTGGCCGAGTTCGGCGATACGCAGTTTGTCGATCCGACTTATTCGGTGGCCAAGAGCATGCTGGCGACGGTCGCCGGCGTGGCCGTGCGCGACGGCCGCCTCGGCGTCGACGAGCCGGTCGCCAGGCGCGTGAACGACGGCGGCTATGCGACCAGCCACAATGCGCAGGTCACCTGGAAGCAGCACCTGCAGCAGGAATCCGAGTGGGAAGGCAGCATGTGGGGCAAGAACGGCGACTTCGTCGGCAAGACGGAGTTCGGCGCCGGCGAGCGCAAACCGCGCGCGTTAAAGGCACCGGGGGGCTTCTACGAATACAACGACGTGCGCATCAACCGCTTCGCACTGTCGCTGCTGCGCGTGTTCGAGCAGCCGGTGCCGGAGGTGTTCCAGGAGCAGGTGATGGACCCGATCGGCGCCTCCAGCACCTGGAAATGGGTTCCCTACCATAACAGCTATGTCGAACTGAAGGGCAAGCAGGCGCCTTCCGTCAGCGGCGGCACACGATGGGGTGGCGGCATGTGGATCAACAGCTGGGACATGGCCCGCTTCGGCTACCTGTGGCTGCGCGGCGGCGCATGGAACGGCCGGCAGATCGTGCCTCCGGCCTATGTCCAGGCGGCATTGACGCCCAGCGAGCACGGCCCGGACTACGGCTACCTGTGGTGGCTGAATACCAAGGGCAAGAACCTGCCGGGCCTGCCGCCGAACGCCTACGCGGCGCTGGGGGCAGGGCAGAACACCATCCTGGTCTCGCCCGACCACGACCTGGTGATCGTATGGCGCTGGCACGCGGGCAACCCGGCCGAATTCGCCACCAGGGTCATTGCCGCCATCCGCAAATAAGCGCCCGGGCGGCCGGACCGAAGCCCGGCCGCCTTCCTGCACCGTGCATGGCCCTGTGTATGCGCTTGTCCACACTCTGTGGCAGGCTGCTTAAATTTCTAGCGATTTTATCCACCCCACATATAAAATGAATGGTGGAAATTTAAATTGTTAGAATGACATGATCAACCGCGCTTTCTCTCTCGCTTCGCTCCTCTTCCTGGGCGCGAGCGCAACCCTGTCCGGCGCCGCCTGGGCAGCCGACCTTCCTTCCGCCGTCTCCGCCTGCAGCCCGGGCCAGGAAGCCCAGGGAACCCAGTATGAGCGGCGCGCGCGTGGCGAAACGCCGGCCACCATCGAAGGCGTCGTGACGGTCTCGCCGCGCGAAGCCCGCTGCCTCATGAAAAAGCTCGGCACGGAACTGACCGTGGTCGCCGCGGTCGGCGATCAGCGCAAGCTCCCGGGCGCGATCCCCATGCCCTGGGCGGCAGGCAACAGCCCGGCCGCGCTTGCCAAGCTGGCCGAGGATCTTGGCAAGCTGACCCAGGGGCGGCGCACCCAGCCGGTCTTGGTGTACTGCCACCACACCCATTGCGCCTTGTCGCAGCTTGCCGCGGCCAACATGGTGCAGGCCGGGTACAGCAAGGTCTACTGGCTGCGCGCGGGCATGGATGGCTGGCAGAAGGCCGGATACGCCTTCGAAGGCGAAACCGAGACAGATCCGGCGGAACGCTATGCCAGCCTGCTGAAGGATTGCGCGTACACCTATGCTGGCGAGAACGTCGCTGCAGGCGTCGCCTCGTTCGCCTCGAACGAGGTGGAAGCCGAGCTGGAGGTGAATGCCAGGCGAATCCGGCAGGCACGCAAGCTCTGCCTGGAGAAGATCCGGCCCGAAGTCGAGGACCACAAGGGGCGCAAGGCCGACCTGGCGCAGCGCATTGCCGGCAACGATGCCGAAGTGGCGCGCAGCCTGAAGGCGGCGTGGGCGGAGTTCGATGCGAACCCGGCCAAATACCTGACGGTGGTCGTGGACGACGCACCGCTTGCCAGCCTGGGCGGAATGATCGAGCGTGCGCGCGCGATGAAGCCGCTGTCGGCCAGCTGCGGCAGTTTCAACTACCAGGTTCCGCACCTGAACAACGGCGTGATCGACGCCCTGAGCCAGCGCACGGATTCCTACCGCGCCTGCATGGACAGGGTCGAATCGATGGTGAACGGCATGCCAAGTCTCGACGCCGGCCAGTTCGGTGTCTATGTGGAGAGGGCGGAACGGACTCACCCCTATACCTGCTCCATGAAGCGTGGGCGCAATTGCCTGCCCGACGAAGCATGGGGACGCTTCGGCAGGGTCGCCAGCCGCGACAACCTGAAGCTGATCGAACAGGCCGCCGCGCTGGAAAAGCAGCTTGCCGGCGAGATCGTCAGGGAGCGCAGGCGCGTGAACGACTTCGTCGACAGCGTCAACGTCCTGGTCGCCCAGGGGAACGCGGCCGCGGAGCAGCGCGAGAGCCAGCGCAGCTACAGCGGCAACGGCGGCTACTATGCACCGCCGGCGCCGCCCGCCACCCCTTACCGCCGGTCCTCGGACGCGAGCGCTTCCGGAATTCGTTGACGCGGCGGGCAGGGCGGCTGCAGGCTGCCCTGGCCCCTCAGAACGTGATCTTCACGGAAGGCGCGCTGCGCTGCGCTGCGCCGTGGTGCACGGCCTCGATGTTGTTGCCGTCCGGGTCGAGCACGAAGGCCGCGTAATAACCGGGGTGATAGGGCCGCTCGCCCGGCCCGCCGTTGTCCTTGCCGCCATTCGCTAGCGCCGCCCGGTAGAAGGCGTCGACCATGGCGCGGTCCTCGGCCTGGAAGGCGAGATGGTGGCGCCCGGTCAGCACGCCCTGGGCCGCCTCGCTGTCGGCGGTCGAGACGAACAATTCGTCGGCCCAGAAATACCCCTCTCCCGTGCCGCCCATCGGCACCTTCAAGACCTCGAATACCGCCTCGTAGAACGCCTGCGAGGCCGGCAAGTCGCGCACCACCAGCTGGATATGGTCGATCAGCCGCCCGCGGTGCAGTTCCTGAGTTTCCATGCCGTTCTCCTTGTCGAGTGAGACACCAAATGGTCCAGCGATGATACCGCTCCGGACAACCGAACGCATTCGCCCGCATTTTACTTAACGCGCATGAGAATAAGAATGATTCTCGTTTACTTAGCTTTACTTTTTCTTTACAATGCTGCCATCCCATAAGGTTCAGTCATCGATCGTTCCGTCCACTTGTCGAGAGAAGGTTTGTAATGAAAGCAATAAAAAGCCGTAAGCGCCTGCCTGCCAACCCCCACGTGATGGGCACCGCCCTGGCGGCCATCCTGCTGCCGCTGGCCGCCCAGGCGGACAACGTCGCGCCGCCGCCGGACGACGTCAAGCCGGCCGCGACCGTGGCTGTGGTGGGCCAGGGCGCCAACGGTTTCCGCGCCGAGCATGCTTCCTCGCCCAAGTACACCGAGAAACTGGTCGACACCGCCCAGACCGTGCAGGTCATCAAGAAGGAATTGTTCGAGCAGCAGGGCGCCCAGACCCTGACCGAAGCGCTGCGCAACACCCCGGGCGTCGGCGCCTTCTTCCTCGGCGAGAACGGCAACACCAATACCGGCGACGCGATCTTCATGCGCGGCTTCGATACCTCGGGCAGCGTGTTCGTGGACGGCGTGCGCGACGTCGGCTCGATCTCGCGCGACGTCTTCAACCTGGAGCAGATCGACGTCCTCAAGGGCCCGGCGGGCACCGACACCGGGCGCGGCGCGCCGACCGGCTCGGTCAACCTGGTGAGCAAGAAGGCCCATATGGCGCAGGCGGCTTCGGCCTCGGCCACCGTCGGCAGCGCTTCCCAGAAGCGCGCCACCGCGGACCTCAACACCGTGCTCAACGCCGAGCGCGGCATCGCCCTGCGCCTGAACGTGATGGCCCAGGAAGCCGGCAATCCGGCGCGCAACGTGGTCAAGAACCAGCGCTGGGCAGTGGCCCCGAGCATCGGCTTCGGCCTGAACGGCGCGACCCGCGTGCACCTGGACTACCTGCATGTCGATCAGGACAATATCCCGGACGGCGGCGTCTCGACGGTGGGCCTGCCTGGCTACAGCAGCCCGGACCCGACCCGCGCCTTCATCGGCGCCGCGGCGCCGGTCGATCCCGAGAACTTCTACGGTTCCAGGAGCGACTTCGACAAGATCAAGGCCGACATGGCCACCGTGCGCGTCGAGCACGAGTTTTCGCCGGGCCTGCGCCTGCAGAACACCAGCCGCTACGGCCGTACCCGCCAGGACTACATCCTGAGCGCCTGGCTGGCCAACGCGGTCAACCTGCAGACCCCGGTGCAGAACGACCCGTCCACCTGGACCGTGGCGCGCAGCACCCGGACCTCGAAGGATCAGGAAAACAAGATCCTGACCAACCAGACCACCCTGACCGCGGACTTCGCGACCGGCGCGCTGGCGCATACGCTGGTCGGCGGCCTCGAGCTGGCCAACGAACGCCAGATCAGCTATGGCCGCACCGGCCTCGGTTCGCTGCCGGCGGCCAACCTGTATCGTCCGAATCCGGCCGATCCGGTCACCGGCTTCGCGCCGAGCCGCACCGGCGCCTACAACAAGGGCGATATCGACACCCAGGCCGTGTACGTGTTCGACACCGTCAAGCTGGGCGAGCGCTGGATCTTCAACGCCGGCGTGCGCGCCGAGCGCTACGAGGGCGACTATTCGGTGGTCACCCTGACCAACAACGTGCTCGTGCCGACCCACTTCACCGTGTCCGACACCCTGGTCAACGGCAAGGCCTCGCTGCTGTACAAGCCGACCGCCAACAGCAGCGTGTATGCGATGGTGGCCAGCTCCAAGCAGCCGCCGGGCGCGAACTTCACCGTGTCGGGTAACCTGAACAACGCGCAGAACCCGATCTACGATCCGCAGAAGACCACGACACAGGAAGTGGGCGGCAAGCTGGACCTGCTGCGCCAGAAGCTGTCCCTGACCGCCGCGCTGTTCCGCACCGAGGTCAAGAACGAAGTCGAGCAGGATCCGGTCGACCTGACCTGGCACCAGACCGGCCGCAAGCGCGTACAGGGCGTGGAGCTGGGCGCCACCGGCGCACTGGCCACCAACTGGCTGGTCAGCGCGGGCTACCTGTACCAGGACTCCAGCGTCGAGCGCGGCCGCATGGTCACGGCCTCCGGCGAGAACAGCCTGAGCTACACGCCCAAGCAGTCCTTCACCCTGTGGACCTCGTACGACCTGCCTTTCGGCCTGAAGATCGGCGGCGGCGCCCGCTTCAGCGACAAGCTCAAGCGCGGCACCGACGGCGCCATCGGCACCCCGGCCTTCACCGAGTCCTACTGGGTGTTCGACGCCATGGCGTCGTACAAGCTCAACGACAACATCGACCTGCGCCTGAACGTCTACAATCTGGCTGACGAGCGCTACGTGGCCAGCATCAACAAGAGCGGCTACCGCTACACGCCGGGCGCGCCGCGCTCGGCC
>NZ_JAGPWD010000021.1 GCF_018119395.1 Massilia sp. ZL223 | reverse complement strand
CACCGCAATACACCGCAAGGTGGCCTTTTTTTCGCATGGTCCCCGGGGAAACAAGCTGTTCGTGTAGGCAATGATTCCGTAAATGCGTGAGTATGCTCCTACATTCAGTCTCGATTTGATCCTATTTCATGCTCGCGATCCGCTCCGCATGATGGGGAACCAACCAAACCCGAGGAGAAAAACGATGACGAATAAATATCAAGCCCTGCTGCTCGGCGGGCTGATGTCCCTGGCCCTGGCGGCATGCAAATCCACTGGCGACGATATGGGCACCGGCAGCAGCAGCGGCAGCAGCGGCTCGACCATGAGCAGCGGCAGCACCACCGGTGGCAGCACCGGCACCGGCACCACCGGCACCGGCACGGGTACGGGCAGCACCAGCGGCAGCAGCTCGACCTGGGGCACCGGCACCTCGTCCGGCACCAGCGCCACCACGCCGCCGCCTGTCGGCAGCTCCAGCACCACCACCAATCCGACGACCCCGCCGACCAACGACCCGACCACCACGACCGATCCGACCCGCCGCTGACCCGGCGGCCAGGCTGTCAGCCCGGCATCGCGAGCGTCCGCGCCGCGCTGGCGGGTTTGTCCGTTTCCGAAGGTGAAACGCAGGCGCTCGGGTAGAATGGGCCGCATGGCCCCTGCCCCTACTCCACCCGCCCGCCGATGAAGAACTGGCTTGCCCGCCTGTTCGGGAGCGCGCGCGACGACACGCCCACGCGAGAGCCCGCTCCCCAGCCGTCCGCAGTGCCGGACACCGTTGCGAACCCGCCACGCGGCGACGATGCCGTAGCCGGCCTGGACCTCGCTTTCTACCGCTGGCTCGCGGGTCCCTGTTCGGCCGCCGTGCCGGGGGGAACACTGCTCATCGACGAGCTGGCGCGCCTGGCCGGGCAGCCTGAAGCGGCGGCCGGCCTGGTGCCGCGCGTGCCCGCCGTGATCCCGCAACTCTTGCGCAGCCTGCGCGACGAAGGCAGTTCCGCCGCCGACCTGGCGCGCCAGCTGTCCCAGGACGCGGTGCTGGTGGCCGAAGTGATCCGCGAGGTCAACAGCCCCTATTACCGGCCCGCCACGCCGGTGCGCAACATCGAAGGCGCCCTGCTGCTGCTCGGCCAGAACGGCTTGCGCATGCTGCTCGCGCGCGTGGCTTTCCGCCCGGTGATCAGCATGCAGCCCGGCCAGCTGGCGCGCCAGCTCGCGCCGACCCTGTGGAACCAGTCGGAGAAATGCGCGCTGGCCGCCTCGCTGCTCGCCCCGGCCCACGGCGCCGATCCCTTCGAAGCCTACCTGGCGGGACTGATGCACAACATCGGCCTGGTGGTGGCGCTGCGCGTGGCCGACCAGGCGCTGCCGGGAGCGCTGCCGGACGACGACGGCTTCGCAGCCGCCCTGCTGGGCGCCGCGCGCCTGCTGTCGTCCCGCATCGCCGCCGCATGGGACTTGCCGCCCGCCGTGGCTTGCGCGATCGCCCAGCCCGATGGCGGCCTGCTCCTGGCCGGCGCGCTGGCCGCCGGCGACCGCCTCGCCAAGCTGCGCCTGCTGGCCGACGCCGCCCAGCCGGGTTTCGTGCGCAGCGCCGGCGCGCTGGCGCCCCAGGAACGCAAGGTGTTCGACCAACTCTCGGAAAGTGAAGACTGATGGCCTTTCAGATCGAGCAGAAACTCGTGATCGGCGTCGCCTCCAGCGCCTTGTTCGACCTGTCGGAATCGCACCAGGTCTACCTGGAGGAAGGTCCGGAAGCCTACCGCGGCTACCAGGAGCGCCACCTCGACCTCATCCTCGGCAAGGGCGTGGCCTTTCCTTTCATCCGGCGCTTCCTCAACATCAACAAGTGTTTTCCGCGCCAGTCGCCGGTCGAGGTCGTGCTGTTCTCGCGCAACTCGCCCGAGACGGGCCTGCGCGTGATGCGTTCCATCGCCCACTATGGCCTGGATATCTCGCGCGCCGCCTTCATGAACGGCAAGTCGCCCTACGCCTACCTGCCGGCCTTCAACGCCTCGCTGTTCCTGAGCGCCAACGAGGAAGACGTCAAGAGCGCGATCGCCGTCGATTATCCCGCCGGCCTGGTGCTGCCGTCGAAGATCGCCGACGACGAGGACGACCTGGAGCTGCGCGTGGCCTTCGACTTCGACGGCGTGCTGGCAGACGACGAGTCCGAGACCGTCTTCAAGCGCAACAACGACCTCGACGAGTTCCACGCCCACGAGCTGCTGCACGTGGCCCGCCCGCACCAGCCGGGGCCCCTGGCGGGCCTGTTCCAGAAACTGGCGATGATGCAGCGCCTGGAAGACCGCGCCCAGCGCCGCGATCCCGGCTACCGCAAGATCGTGCGCATCGCCATCATCACCGCGCGCAACGCGCCCTCGCACGAGCGCGTGGTCACCACCCTGAAGAGCTGGGGCGTCTCGGCGGACGAGACCTTCTTCCTCGGCGGCATGGACAAGGCGCGGGTGCTGTCGGTGTTCAAGCCCCACATCTTCTTCGACGACCAGCTGACCCACCTGAAGGCGGCGCCGGGCGGCACCATCCCCATGGTCCACGTGCCTTTCGGTATCGCCAACCGCAGGATGGGCCTCGATACGGCCGCCGATATCGCTGCCTGAGTGACCCGCGATCGTCCCGCGTGACGTCCGCGTCGGTGCGCATGCGCACGGAGCGCCGCGGCGGCAGGCGCTAGGGTAGCCCTTCCATGTGGAAGGAGCCGCCATGAGCCAGGACCAAGGAAAACCGCACTCCCGCACACCCAACATGCCTGCAGGCGGATGGGGATCGGTGCGCGACGTCGCCACCATCCTGCTGCACCAGGACACCGTCGCGAAGGACAGCACCCTGCTGCCCCGGCAGAACAAGCCCGACGGCTATGCCTGCGCCAGCTGCGCCTGGGCCAAGCCGGCCCATCCCCATCCCTTCGAATTCTGTTCCAGCGGGGCCAAGGCCACCGCCTGGGAAACCACCAGCCGCACCATTGGCGCCGATTTCTTCGAGCGCCACACATTGACGGAGCTCGAGAGCTGGAGCGACCACCAGCTGGAGGACCAGGGCCGGCTCACGGTGCCGCTGCGCTGGGACCCTGCCACCGACACCTACCGCGAAATCGGCTGGGACACGGCCTTCGCCGAGATCGGCGCCGCGCTGCGCGGCTTCGAGCGCGAACAGGTGGTGTTCTACGCCTCCGGCCGCGCTTCGCTGGAGACCTCCTACATGTTCCAGCTGCTGGCCCGCATGTACGGCAACAACAACCTGCCCGACAGCTCCAACATGTGCCACGAGAGCACCTCCGTGGGCCTGCAGAAGACCATCGGCGTGGGCGTCGGCACCATCGGCCTGCCGGACTTCGAACGGACCGACTGCATTTTCTTCTTCGGACAGAACGTGGGCGTGAACAGCCCGCGCATGCTGCACCAGCTGCAGGCGGCGCGCCGGCGCGGGGTGCCGGTCATCACCTTCAATCCGCTGCGCGAGCGCGGCCTGGTCAGCTTCACCAATCCGCAGTCGCCGCTGGAGATGCTGACCGGGCACGAGACCGTGATCAGCACCCAGTACCACCAGGTGCGGCCCGCCGGCGACACGGCGGCGATCATGGGCCTGTGCAAGGCGATCCTGGCCGCCGACGCCTCGGCGCCGGTCCTCGACCGCGACTTCATCGCGGAACATACCCATGGCTTCGAAGCGTTCGCGCAGGCGGTGCGCAGCTCCGAATGGAGCGAGATCGAGCGCGAATCCGGGCTGACGCGCGGGGCGCTGGAAGGCGCGGCCGAAGTCTGGTGCCGCTCCCGCGCGGTGATGGCGGTGTACGGCATGGGCCTGACCCAGCACCGCAACGGCGTGCAGAACGTGGCCATGCTCGTCAACCTGCTGCTGCTGGGCGGCCACATCGGCCGGCCCGGCGCCGGCATCTGCCCGGTGCGCGGGCACTCGAATGTCCAAGGACAGCGCACGGTCGGCATCACCGAAAAGCCCGAGCTGGCGCCCCTCGACAAGCTCAAGGAGCAATACGGCTTCGAGCCACCGCGCAAGCCCGGCATGAACACCGTGGACGCCTGCGAGGCGATCCTGGCGCGCAAGCTGCAGGCCTTCATCGGCCTGGGAGGGAACTTCGTGCGCGCGGTGCCGGAGACCGTCATGATGGAAGCGGCCTGGCGCGGGATTCCGCTCACGGTGCAGATCGCGACCAAGCTCAATCGCACCCACGTCATCCACGGCAAGGCCGCCTACCTCCTCCCTTGCCTGGGCCGGATCGAGACCGACCGCCAGGCGAGCGGCGAACAGGCGGTGACCGTCGAGGACAGCACCGCCTGCATGCACGGCTCGCGCGGCATGGCGGAACCCGCCGCCGCAACCTTGCTGTCGGAGCCGGCGATCGTGGCCGGCATCGCCAAGGCCACGCTGGACGCGAATCCGAAGCTCGACTGGGATGCCTGGGTAGCCGATTATGCGACGGTGCGCGACGCCATCGAAGCCACCTATCCGGACATCTTTAAGGACTTCAATGCCCGCATGTGGACACCGGGCGGTTTCCGCAAGCCGCTCGCCGCGGCCGAGCGCAAGTGGGAGACCGAGAGCGGCAAGGCCAACTTCACCGTGCCCGAGAACCTGCTGGGCGACCCGGACATGCATGCCACGGCACAGTCTCTGCGGCTGTTCACGATCCGCAGCGACGGCCAGTTCAACACCACCATCTACAGCTACGACGACCGCTTCCGCGGCGTGCACGGCAGCCGCATGGTGCTGTTCATGGCGCCGGGCGACATGGCGCGCCTGGCGCTGCGCGAGGGAGACATGGTCAACCTGCGCGCGGCGGCCCAGGACGGCGTGGAGCGGCGCGTGGATGGCCTGGCGGTCGTTCCCTACGACGTGCCTGCGGGATGCATCGCCGGCTACTACCCGGAATGCAATCCCCTGATTCCGCTCTGGCACCACGCCAAGGAAAGCAAGGTCCCCGCGGCCAAGGCCATCGACGTCATCGTCGAACGCGCCGGGAGCCAGTCGTGAACGCGGCCGCCGGCCTGCCGGCCCAGTGCTGGATCGCGGACCGCGTCCAGGCGGCCAGCGAGACGGTCGCCGAGGAAGTGCCGGTGGCGCTCAGCTACGACGGCATCACCCACGCCGTCATGCTGGCCTCGCCCATGGACCTGGAAGACTTCGCGGTCGGATTTTCGCTCGGCGAACGCATCGTGCGCCGGGCATGCGACATCCACGATCTCGAGATCGAGGAGACGGACCAGGGTATCGCCATCGACATGCGCATTGCCTCGGGCGCCTTCATGCGCTTCAAGGAAGGCCGGCGCGCACGCACCGGGCGTACCGGCTGCGGCCTGTGCGGGGTAGAGAGCCTGGCCTGGTTCGAGGACGACGCCTGGACCGCGGCGGCGCCGGGCGAAGCATTGGCGCTGGCGCCGGGCGCGCTGCACCACGCGATGGCGGCGCTGGGCATGCGCCAGGAGCTCCATCGGGCCACGGGCGCCGTCCATGCGGCCGGCTGGGCCTCGCTCGATGGCGAACTGCAGTGCATGCGCGAGGATGTCGGCCGCCACAACGCGCTGGACAAGCTGGTCGGCGCCCTGGCGCGCGACGGGCTGGACACGCGCCGGGGCTTCGCCGTCGTGACCAGCCGGGCCAGCTTCGAGATGGTGCAGAAGGCGGCGCGCGCGGGCATGCCGGTGCTGGCCGCGATCTCGGCGCCGACCGCGATGGCGGTCCGCCTGGCGGAGCGAGCCGGCGTGACCCTGGCCGGCTTCGTGCGCGGAGACCGCCACGTGGTCTACAGCCACCCGGCCCGCCTGCAGCGATCTTATTGAATCGTCAAGAAACGCCCGCCCGGCGCCCGGCGGCCAACGGCCGCTTCGACTATAATGGACGACCCATCGTCGCGACACTCATTGCACGCTGCATGCCCTTCGATCTCAAGAAACATCTCCCCAAACCAGGTCAACGTTTTGTCCTGCCGGCCCTGCACGGCTCCTCGGACGCCTACGCGCTCGCCGTCGCCGCGCTCGCGCTCAAGGCGAACCAGCAGATGCTCACCGTTATCGTGGCGAACGCCAGCGACGGCCAGCGCCTGCTCGACGAGATCCCCTGGTTCGCGGAGGGCAAGCTGTCCTGCCACCTGCTGCCCGACTGGGAGACCCTGCCCTACGACGCCTTCTCGCCGCACCAGGACCTGGTGTCCGAGCGCCTGGCGACCCTGCACGAGATCCGCAACGGCCAGTGCGACGTGCTGGTGGTTCCTGCCACCACCGCCCTGGTGCGCCTGGCGCCGCCGTCCTTCCTGGCGGCCTACACCTTCTTCTTCCGCCAGGGCGAGAAGCTGGACGAGGCCAGGCTCAAGGCCCAGCTGACCCTGGCCGGCTACACCCACGTGTCGCAGGTGATGTCGCCGGGCGAGTACTCGGTGCGCGGCGGCCTGATCGACCTGTTCCCGATGGGTTCGGCCTTGCCCTACCGCCTCGACCTGTTCGGCGACGAGATCGAGACCATCCGCACCTTCGACGCCGACACCCAGCGCTCGCTCTACCCAGTCAGGGAAGTGCGCCTGCTGCCCGGCCGCGAGTTCCCGATGGACGAGGCGTCCCGGACCGCCTTCCGCGGCCGCTGGCGCGAGCGCTTCGAGGGCGACCCGACCCGCTCGCCGCTCTACCGCGACATCGGCAACGGCATCGCCCCCAGCGGCATCGAATACTACCTGCCGCTGTTCTTCGACGAGACGGCGACCCTGTTCGACTACCTGCCCGAGGAATCCCCGCTGGTCCTGGTGGGCGACATCGACGCGGCAATCCAGCGCTTCTGGCTGGACACCGAATCGCGCTACCGCTTCCTCAAGAGCGACCGCGAGCGTCCGCTGCTGGAGCCGCGCGAGCTGTTCCTGGGCGCCGAGCAGTTCTTCACCTGCGCCAAGCCGCACGGGCGCTGGGCCATCGCGCGCGACGCCGCCGCGCCGGCCTCGGAACTGAGCGCGCCGATTCCCGACATCGCCGTCAACCGCCGCCTGGACGACCCGCTGACCAACCTGCGCGGCTATTTGCTGCGCAAGGACGCGCGCGTGATGATCTGCGCCGATTCGGCCGGCCGCCGCGAGACCCTGCAGCAGTACTTCGCCGAATACAAGCTGGACCTGGCATCGGTCGAAGGCTTCGACGGCTTCAAGGCCACGGACGCGCGCCTGGCGCTGGGCGTCGCCCCGCTGCAGGCCGGTTTCGAGCTGCTCGACGAAGGCAGCGGCCACCTGGTGTTCGTCACCGAGACCGAGCTGTATGCGGGTTCTGGCCGGCGCGCCGGCAAGAAGAAGCAGGAAGCGACCAGCCAGGTCGAATCGATGGTGCGCGACCTGTCGGAGCTGAAGATCGGCGACCCGGTGGTGCACATCAACCATGGGATCGGGCGCTACATGGGCCTGATGAGCATGGATCTCGGCGAAGGCGAGACCGAATTCCTGCACCTGGAATACGCCAAGGACTCGAAGCTGTATGTGCCGGTGTCGCAGCTGCACGTGATCTCGCGCTATTCCGGCAGCTCGCCGGAAGATGCGCCGCTGCACGCGCTCGGCTCGGGCCAGTGGGAAAAGGCCAAGCGCAAGGCGGCCGAGCAGGTGCGCGACACCGCGGCCGAGCTGCTCAACCTGTACGCGCGCCGTGCCGCGCGCCAGGGCCATTCCTTCGAATACTCCAGCGTCGACTACGAGAACTTCGCCACCAGCTTCGGCTTCGACGAGACGCCCGACCAGGCGGAGGCGATCCACAACGTCATCAAGGACATGACCTCGGGCCGCCCGATGGACCGCCTGGTATGCGGCGACGTCGGCTTCGGCAAGACCGAGGTCGCGCTGCGCGCGGCCTTCATCGCGGTCATGGGCGGCAAGCAGGTCGCCATCCTGGCTCCGACCACCCTGCTGGCCGAGCAGCACGCCCAGACCTTCGCCGACCGCTTCGCCGACTGGCCGGTGAAAATCGCCGAGCTGTCGCGCTTCCGTACCGGCAAGGAAGTCAACAACGCGATCAAGGGCATGGCCGACGGCACCGTCGACATCGTGATCGGCACGCACAAGCTGCTGTCGCCGGACGTGAAGTTCGAGCGCCTGGGCCTGGTCATCATCGACGAGGAGCACCGCTTCGGCGTGCGCCAGAAGGAAGCGCTGAAGGCCTTGCGCGCCGAGGTCGACGTGCTGACCCTGACCGCGACCCCGATCCCGCGCACCCTGGGCATGGCCCTGGAAGGCCTGCGCGACTTCTCGATCATCGCCACCGCGCCGCAGAAGCGCCTGGCGATCAAGACATTCGTGCGCAGCGAGGACGGCTCGGTGATCCGCGAAGCCTGCCTGCGCGAACTCAAGCGCGGCGGCCAGATCTACTTCCTGCACAACGAGGTCGAGACGATTGAAAATCGCCGCGCCATGCTGGAGGAACTGCTGCCCGAAGCGCGCATCGGCGTGGCCCACGGCCAGATGCACGAGCGCGACCTGGAAAAGGTGATGCGCGACTTCGTCTCGCAGCGCTTCAACATCCTGCTGTGCACGACCATCATCGAAACCGGCATCGACGTGCCGACCGCGAACACCATCATCATGCACCGCGCCGACAAGTTCGGCCTGGCCCAGCTGCACCAGCTGCGCGGCCGCGTCGGCCGTTCGCACCACCAGGCCTACGCCTACCTCCTGGTGAACGACGTGATGAGCCTGACCAAGCAGGCGCAGCGCCGCCTGGACGCGATCCAGGCGATGGAAGAACTGGGCAGCGGCTTCTACCTGGCCATGCACGACCTGGAAATCCGCGGCGCCGGCGAAGTACTGGGCGAAAACCAGTCCGGCGAGATGCTCGAAGTGGGCTTCCAGCTGTATTCGGACATGCTGAACGAGGCGGTGCGCTCGCTCAAGGCCGGCAAGGAGCCGGACCTGGCCGCGCCGCTGTCCTCGACCACCGAGATCAACCTGCACGTCCCCGCCCTGCTGCCATCCGACTACTGCGGCGACGTGCACGAACGCCTGTCGATCTACAAGCGCCTGGCCAACTGCGATACCCAGAACCGCATCGACGACATGCAGGAAGAACTGATCGACCGCTTCGGCAAGATGCCGGACGCCGTGCGCGCCCTGATCGAAACCCACCGCCTGCGCATCGCCGCCAGGACGGTCGGCATCGTCAAGATCGACGCCCATGGCGAAGCCGTGAACATGCAGTTCATGGAAAAGCCGCCGATCGATCCGATCAAGATCATCACCCTGATCCAGAAGAACCGCCACATCAAGCTGGCCGGCCAGGACAAGCTGCGCATCACGGCCGGCATGCCGGACCTGCAGGCGCGCGTGAACCAGGTTAAACAGACTATCAAACAACTGCTCGCTTAATTTCCACTATGACCATGAACCTGGTGCTCCAGGGGCCGCAGGCCGCCCCCGACACGCTCGCTGCTCTCGCCCGCCTGGCCGGCGGCGTCCGCACGAACACGATCAACGCCCATGCCTTGCGCTGCGAAGACGTGGCTTTTACGGCCGAACTGAAGGCCCAGGTCGAGCAGGCCGCTTTCGACGCCGGCGTGGACGCCACCTTCATCGAAGCGGGCCGCAGCCTGCGCGACTTCGGCCTGGTCGCCATGGACATGGACTCGACCCTGATCACCATCGAGTGCATCGACGAGATCGCGGACATGCAGGGGCTGAAGCCGCAAGTGGCCGAGATCACCGAAGCCGCGATGCGCGGCGAACTGGATTTCGCCGCCAGCCTGACGCGCCGCGTGGCTCTGCTCGAGGGTCTGGAAGCGAGCGCCCTGGAGCGCGTCTACGAGGAGCGCCTGCGCATCTCGATGGGCGGCGAAGCGATGCTCCAGGCGGTGCAGGTGGCCGGCCTCAAGACCCTGCTGGTGTCGGGCGGCTTCACCTTCTTCACCGAACGGCTCCAGCAGCGGCTGAAGCTGGACTTCGCCCACGCCAACGTGCTCGAAGTCGCAAACGGCAAGCTGACCGGCAAGGTGGCCGGCGGCATCGTCGATGCTGAAGAGAAAAAGCGCACCGTCCAGCGCGTGTGCGGCGAGCTCGGCATCTCCCCGGCCCAGGCCATCGTGATGGGCGACGGCGCCAACGACCTCAAGATGATGGGCATCGCCGGCCTGTCGGTGGCCTTCCGCGCCAAGCCGGTGGTGCGCGCGCAGGCCAGCGTGGCGCTGAACTTCTCGGGCCTGGATGGCCTGCTGAACATCCTCGCATAAGGCCGGGAAACGGCCGCACGAGGCAGCGCAAACCTCGTGCGTACTCCTGTTGGAAGCGCGGCGCCGCTGGACTAAGGTGAATCGGCGGCCATGCCGTGCCGCTCGTCCACCGACAGGAGCCAGCCATGCAGGCGACACGCGCTTCCCTTTCCGATGATCACGGACCAGCCGATCCCGGCCGCCGCCGCGCGCTCGCGGCTGTTCCGGCGCTGGCCGGCGCCCTCGCGGCCTCGTCGCCGCGCGCCACGGCCCAGTCTCTTCGGCCGGCTCCCTGGTACGCCGCATGGGGCTGCGCGCCGGCCGGTCCGCCTCCTTCCGCCAGCCTGCTGACCCTCAACAGCCAGACCCTGCGCCTGATCGTGCGCACCGGCATCGGCGCGGGGCGCCTGCGCATCCGCCTGTCCAATGAAATGGGCAGTACGCCGCTGCGCGTCGGCGCGGCCCGCATCGGCCTGCGCTCGAACGCGTCCAGCGTGCTTGCCGGGACCAACCGCGCGCTGAGCTTCGGCGGACGCGCCGCCATCACGATCCCGGCGGGGGCGCCGGCCCTGTCCGATCCGGTCGACCTGTCGGTCGGCGCCTTCGCCGACCTGGCGGTGAGCCTGTACCTGCCCGGATCGGTCCCGCTCAGCACGATGCACAGCGCCGCCTGCCAGACCAGCTATGTCTCCACCAGCGGCGACCATACGGCCGACACGGTCTTCCCGGTCCTGCGCACCCTGGCGTCCTGGCCCTTGCTGGCGGAAGTGGATGCGGATCGTTCCGCCGCGGTCATCGTCGCGCTGGGCGATTCGATCACCGACGGCGTCGGCAGCACCAGCAACGCCAACCGGCGCTGGCCCGACTGGCTGGCGCGCCGCTTCCAGGCGGAACTGAGCGGCATGGGATCGTTCGCGGTGGTCAACCGTGGGATCAGCGGCAATCGCCTGCTGCTCGACGACGGGACGATGCCGCTGGCGGGACGCGACCTGCTGGAGCGCTTCGACCGCGACGTGCTGGCGACGGCCGGCGTGCGCGCGCTGGCGGTGCTGATCGGCACCAACGACATTCTCTACAGTCCGGCGTCGAGCCCGGTGCGTACCGAGGAGCTGGCCGCCGGCTACCGCCAGCTGATCGAACGCGCGCATGCGCATGGCGTCGCGGTGATGGGTGCAAGCTTGCCGCCTTTCGGCGGACACGCCTACTTCAACACGGCGCGCGAGGCGGCGCGGCAGGCGGCGAACGCCTGGGTGCGCAGCTCCGGCGCCTTCGATCTGGTCGCGGACTTCGACCTGGCCCTGCGCGACCCCCAGGCGCCGGAACGGATGCGCGCCGCCTACGACAGCGGCGACCATCTGCATCCGGGCGACGCGGGCTACCAGGCGATGGCGGCCAGCGTGCCACTGGCCCAGCTGGCGGCGCTGGCCGCGGGCTGAGCCACGGATTGAACGCGATTCAGGCCTTGGGTTTCGGCGGCGGAGGCGGCTCCGGATTGGTTTCCATCGACCAGATAACAGAGGCGATCTTCCAGCCGGACTCGGTGCGCAGCAAATGCCAGGCTTCCTTGCCCGAGTTCTGCTTGTAGTTGCCGACCATGAAGCTGTAGTCGAACCAGACCTGGGCCACATCGCCGTCCGTGTCGATGCGCACGTTCGAGAAGGTTTCCTCGAGATGCGCCGGGTCGCCGGCGATGTCTTCGATGAACTCGCGCGGGTTGCTGTTGAAGGTCTTTGGCGGAGCAGGCCGCGACGGGTCCTTGGCGCGGACACGGGCGTGACGCCGCTCCACGCTGGCATCAGTGAACGCGGCGGACCACGTGATGTTATCGCGCAGGAACAGCTTCATGAAGCTGTCCTTGTCCTTGTTGATGATCGAGGTGCGGAAGGTCTCGACGACCTGCTCGATTTGCTGGCGGTGGTCGAGCTTGGTTTGGGCCCAGGCCTGGGAACCTGCTGCCAGGTAGAGGCCGGCGGCCAGGATGGCGGCGGTGAGTGGTCGTTTCATCTAGTCTCCTGATTGTGCAGCAACTAGTATAGGGAGTGGCAAGGCGACAATACTCACCGATAATCACTTGCCCATCAGTCAACATCGCTGCCGTACAATATCTGTTTTCTCAAGAGGAGCGGCGCATGGCACTGGCGGCAAACATCCTGATGGGCCTGGTATTCCTCATCCACGTCTACATCTTCCTGCTGGAGACCGTGCTGTTCCGCAGCCGCGGCCGCAAGGTATTCCGCCTGAGCGAACAGCAGGCGGAGATGCTGGCGCCCGCGATGTCGAACCAGGGTTGCTACAACGGTTTCCTGGCCGCCGCGCTGGCCGTGGCCTTCCTGCATCCGGATGCCGATACGGCGCGCGCCTTCGCCGTCTTCGGCCTGCTGTGCGTGGCCGTGGCCGGCGTCTGGGGTGCAGTGACGGTCCAGCGCCGCATCCTGATGATCCAGACCCTTCCCGCCCTGCTGGCGCTCGCGGCCGTGCTGGCGGCTGCGGTGTAACAAGCTGTAATGCTTAAGGCGAACCGGCGTCCGGGCGGCTACCATGCAAGGATCAGGAGGACCGCCATGAAAAAGTTTGCCATCATCATCGCGTCGCTTGCCACGCTGGCAGGCTGCGCGACCCAGCATCCACAGTACGCCAACCGCGGCTACGCATCGTCGGGCGATCCCAGCCAATGGCGCGTGGTGTCGGTGACCCCGGTACCGCTCGGCACGGGCGCCCGCGCCGCCGCCAGCGGCCAGGCCTCGGCCACGACCGGCGGCCCGACCGTCACCTACTCGACCCCGACCACGGTGTCGCCGGTGTATGTACCGCAGCCGGTCTACACGCCCGAGCCCGTGTATGCCGAGCGGCCCCGCTACTACTACCCGCCGATCTCGATCGGCCTGGGCTTCAACTTCGGCCGAGGCTGGGGCCATCATCGCGGCTGGGGCGGCCATATCGGTACGCGCTGGCCTTACCACTGGCGCTGAGAACTCCGCATTCAAGAAAGCCGGCTTCGCGCCGGCTTTTTTCATTCAAACGACCTGATCAGTGACCGTGCTGGCGCTCGTACTCGTCCGCCTCGGCCTTGTTCGCATGGATGATGCCGTCCGGGTGCTCCGGCGGGGTGTAGAGCGTGTACAGGCGCATCGGCTCGCTCTTCGAGGTATTGATGACATTGTGCTCGGTGCCAGCCGGGATGACGACGGCGACACCGTCTTCCAGCTTGTGCTCTTCGCCGTCCAGCAGCGCCACGCCCTCGCCCGCTTCCACGCGGATGAACTGATCGTGGCCTTCATGGCGTTCGACGCCGATTTCCTCGCCCGGCTGCAGGGTCATGATCACCAGCTGGCTGCGCTGGGTGGTGTACAGGACTTCGCGGAAGTTGTTTCCGGCGAGGGTCTTCTCTTCGATGTTGATGCTGTAGCCCGGCATGCTCTTCTCCAGTGTTGGTCACGGCGGCCCTTGCCGCCCTGGCATCATTGTATAAGAGCCAAGCCGGGCCTGCCTTGGACGAACGTGCTGTGCCGGAGCCGCGCCGCCTAGGGCGCGCCGAACAGGTCGTGGGCGTCCAGGATGGCATAGGCGATCTCGGGACGCTCGCCCAGCAGGCGGCGCACGGCCGCCGGCACCGACTGCCGCACCTTCTTGCACAGGCCGGGCCGCTCCTCGAGCACGATCAGGATGCCGCGCACGGTACGGACCTCGTTCGGCCCCGGTTCGATGCGCAGCTCGGCGCCGATGTTCTTCCGGATCAGCCCCTGCACATGCTTCAGGTCTTCATAGTTCTCGACGCGTTCGATACGCTCGAGCAGCTTCTGCTCCTGCTGGCGCGTGAGCGCGAGCGGACGGTGATCGGCCTGCGGGTCGGCCAGGACACGGTCGCGCTCGCACACGCAGGCGCCCGGCGGGCACTCCACGCGGACAGGAAATGGCAGCGGCGGCGGAGAATAAGCGGGTTCGGTCACGCTCAAGGATGGTGGTCGTTTACCTCAGGCGATTCTACATCGGCGAAGCGGTCGAGCGCATCCCCGCCGGGGCGGGCGACGGCGGCCAGCAGCGCATTCATGCGCTTGTAGTGCGAACCCTTCCAGTACACGCGCAGGCAGCTTTCACAGGTCGTGAATTCCTCGTGCTGCTCGCGCACCGAGGCCGGCAGGCGGTCGCTCACGTCGGCCTTGGCGACTGCGCGCAAAGGCACGTTGCAGTGCAGGCAGATGCTGAACGGGCGTGCGCCATCGGCCAGGTCGAGCCGCTCGAACAGTTCGCGCAGCTGTTCCGGGGGATCGAGGGAATGGATGTAGCAGCCGTGCATGATGGTGCGGCGCTTGAGCAGCTCACGGTCGCGCGTCAGCACCACGCGGTCCTCGTCCTGCGCGATGTCCTCGACGTCGTCGTCGTGGTAGTGGTTGTCGTACAGGGTGTCGAAGCCGGCCATGCGCAGCAGCCGCGCCAGTCCGCCCAGGTGGGCGTCGGCGACGAAGCGCATGCGCGAGAGCGGACGCTCGCGCAGGCGCTCCAGTGGCGAGCGGTATTCGGGGGCGCTGTCGTGGGCGACTTCGAGGACTTCGAAACGCGGGTAGACCGAGACCCGGTCGCCGTCCTTCAGCACGCGGTCGAAGCCGCACTCCTGGCCATTGACCAGCACCGCCTCGACCTCGGTATGCGGCACGCCGAGCGCCTCGATCATGTGCTTGGTGGTTGCCGATTGCGCGCACTCGGAGGCAAAGGTGCGGCCGCGCCGCTCGCGCGGCAGGAAATCGTTCAGCTCTTCGTGGAAACTAAAAATTGCGGTAACCATGGACTCAGTATGGCACTTTCATAAAATCCCTGCATAACCTATCCGTGCATCAATTCGAGTGCATTCGGCACCGATTCGCCGGCCGCGGTGTTATCGAAGATGCACCAGCAGGTACGGCCTTTGGCGATGTGTGCGTCGAGGTCGGCCCTTACGGCATCGATGGTCTCGCGCGGATAGCGCGAGTAGTAAATACGGGGCGCGCCATGCAGGCGGACGTACACATTGTCCTCGCTGGTGGGCACATGCGGACCGGGCTGGCCGGCCGGCGGATCGGCGATGACGCGCGTGATGCCACGCTCGCGCAGCAGCTCGGTGGCCGGGTCCGAGAACCAGCTCGGATGGCGCGCCTCGAACGCGACCATGCAGCCGAACAGGTCGTTCAGCTGGCCGAAGAAGGTCCTGGCAGGCTCTTCCGTGAATCCGAACTTGGGCGGCAGCTGCACCAGCAGGCAGCCGAGCTTGCCGCCGAGCTTGCCAGCTTCGCGCGCGAATTTTTCCAGCTGCGCTCCGGCGTCGAGCAGCCGTGCATCGTGCGTGATCGCGCGCGGCACCTTGACCGCGAAGCGGAAGGCGTCGGGCACGGAGTCGGCCCAGCGTGCATATGTCTCGGGCTTGTGCGGGCGGTAGAAGGACGAGTTGATCTCCACGGCCGGGAAGACGGCCGCGTAGCGT
This sequence comes from Massilia sp. ZL223, assembly GCF_018119395.1. GTDB lineage: Bacteria > Pseudomonadota > Gammaproteobacteria > Burkholderiales > Burkholderiaceae_D > Telluria. The sequence continues at coordinate 78,116 of NZ_JAGPWD010000021.1, read as the reverse complement.
TCGAGGTGGCTGCCTTTCTCGGGGAATGGCGCGGCGTGCTCTTTCCAGAGGTTCCATCCCGCGCATCCCACCAGCAGGCTGCCGGTCTTTTTCTGGGTCATCGGTCGATCGGGTAAGTTGTCGATCCCGATTCTACGGAATGCTCAGCCATGGCGGCGCATGGCTGGCGGCCCGGCCGGCAGCTTCGCGCGCAGGCGCATACAATACCTTCCATCACAGCCCACACAGGAGGAATCCATGAGCGACCCGCTCCACGTCGTCTGTCCGCACTGCGACGCAGTGAACCGCATGCCGCAGGCGCGGCTGCAGGATACGCCCACCTGCGGCAAATGCTCGCAGCCGATCTTCACCGCGCGTCCGCTCGATGTCGACAGCGCGCGTTTCGAGAAGCACGTGACGCGCAACGACATTCCCGTGCTGGTGGATTTCTGGGCCGAATGGTGCGGCCCCTGCAAGATGATGGCGCCGGCCTATGCCCAGGCGGCGCAGCGCCTGGAGCCGATGGTGCGCCTGCTGAAGGTCGATACCGAGCGCTCCCAGGACCTGGCGGCGCGCTTCGCGATCCGCAGCATCCCCACGATCGCCCTGTTCCGCGGCGGCCGCGAAGTCGCGCGCCAGGCCGGCGCCATGGATGCGGGACGGCTCGTGGCCTGGGTCCAGTCACAAATCCGCCCGGCATAGCGCGAATCGATTATCATTCGGTCAACTGAACCTCATGGAGGACGCCATGTCCCAGGAACTCGTGTTTGAACAGGGTGTCGAGAATGCCAAGCAGTTCGCGCGCATCCTGTACGTCGTGCATGCACTCACCTTCTTCTTCTCGGTGGGCACCCTGTCGATCCTGGTCCTGATCGTCAACTACGTGAAGCGCCCCGATACCCAGGGCACGATCGTGTATTCGCACCACACCTGGATGATCCGTTCGTTCTGGTGGTACCTGGCCTGGATGATCCTGGGCGGCGTGCTGTGGGTGACCCTGATCGGCATCCCGGTCGCCATGCTGATCTGGGGCGTGGCCTGGCTGTGGATGGCCTACCGCATCATCCGCGGTTTCCTGGACCTGAACAGCAACCGGGCGATGCCGGTCTGAGGAAAACGGACGGCAGGCGGCCCGCGCCGCCTGCCCCCATCATGGCTTACCAGGACAGGTGGTGGGCGCCGAACTCCGGGCTGCCGACCACGTGCACGCCCGGCGCCGTGCCCGGACCATCCTTTTCCGTTTCCTGACCCGGCGGCGGCGCGTCGACGCCGTTGCCAATACCGTTGTTGCCGTGGTTGACGAACAGGGTGAAGGCATCCGATACCGACAGGTTGCCGCCGGCGCCCGCCGCATGGTCGGTCGCCGTCACCACCACCTCGAACGAAGCGACCAGTTTCGGCGCCTTGCCCGAGAAGGTGCCGGTGGCCGCATCGAACTTCAGCCAGTTCGGCAGCGCTGAGCCATTGGCCATGGTCGCCGAATAGCTCAGGGTGTCGCCCTTGTCGGCGTCCGTGAAGCTGCCGGCCGGCAGCTGGAACGAAAACGCCTTGTTGAAGTTGATGTGCTTGTCCGCCAGGGCCGCCGCCACCAGCGGCGCATCGTTGCTGCCGATGACCGTGATGTCGAGCGAGGACAGCAGCGATGCGAAGCCGTCCGTTGCCGTGTAGTCGAAATGCTCGACCAGGGTCGCGCCACGGCCCAGCGACTTCAGCGCCGCGGCCGCGCCGAGCTCGTAGACGTAGCTGCCGTCCTGGTTCAGCACCAGCTGGCCATACTGGCCGGCATGGACGCCGGCGACGACGCTCAGCACCGAACCCGCATCCACATCCATGTCGTTGAGCAGGACATTGCCGCTCACCGCGCCCTGGCTGGCCAGCAGGCTTGCCTTGTCGGCTCGCAGGACCGGCTTGTCGTTGGTGCCGGTGATGCCGATGTCCAGGGTCGAGTACACGGTCATGCTGCCGTCGCTGGCGCCGTAGCGGAAGCTGTCGACCGCCGTCGCGCCCTCGGCCAGCGACTGGACCGCGGCGGACGCCGTGTCCAGACGGTAGGTATAGCTGCCGTCCTGCGCCAGAACCAGGGTGCCGTAGGCGCCGGCATAGCTGCCGGGTTCGGTGACAACCAGGGCGGCGCCGGCATCGACGTCGCTGTCGTTGGCCAGCACGTTGCCGCTCGCGGCCACCAGGCCGTCTTCGACGACCCGCGCCGCGTCGGCCGTGACGACCGGCGCATCGTTGGCGCCGCTGATCAGGATGTCCAGCGCCGCGGCGGTGTCGGCGATGCCGTCGGTGACCGCATAGCTGAAGTTCTCGGTGAGGGTCTGGCCCTGGGCCAGCGACTGCACGCGGACGTCGCCATCGTTCAGGCGATAGCTGTAGCTGCCGTCCTGGGCGATCTCCAGGGTGCCGTAGGCGCCGGCATAGCTGCCCGGCGCTGCCACCCGCAGGACGGTACCGGCGTCAAGGTCGCTGTCGTTGGCCAGCACATTGCCGCTCGCGGCCACGGCGCCGTCTTCGGCGACCCGCGCCACATCGGCCGTGACGACCGGCGCGTCGTTGGTCCCGCTGATCACGATGTCCAGCGCCGCGGCGGTTTCCGCGAAGCCGTCGGTGACGGCATAGCCGAAGCTCTCGGTCACGGTCTGGCCCTGGGCCAGCGACTGCACGCGGGCGTCGCCGTCGTTCAGGCGGTAGCTGTAGCTGCCGTCCAGCGCGATTTCCAGCGTGCCGTAGGCGCCGGCATAGCTGCCCGGCACGGCGACCCGCAGGACGGTGCCGGCATCGACGTCGCCGTCGTTGGCCAGCACATTGCCGCTCGCGGCCGCGACGCCGTCTTCAGCGACCTGCGCCGCGTCGGCCGTGACGACCGGCGCATCGTTGGTGCCGCTGATCAGGATGTCCAGCACGGCGCCGGCTTGCGCCACGCCGTCGGTGACGACATAGCCGAAGTTCTCGCTCAGGGTCTGGCCCTGGGCCAGCGACTGCACACGGACGTCGCCGTCGTTCAGGCGATAGCTGTAGCTGCCGTCCTGGGCGATCTCCAGCGTGCCGTAGGCGCCGGCATAGCTGCCCGGCGCGGCGACGCGCAGGACCGTACCTGCGTCAAGATCGCTGTCGTTGGCCAGCACGTTGCCGCTGGCCGCGCCGCCGTCTTCCGTCACCTGCGCCTGATCGGCCGCCGCGGTCGGCGCACGGTTCGACAGGGTCACGCGGATCTCGAGCGTGGCGTCGGCGCTGGCGATGCCGTCGGTGGCGAGATAGCTGAAGCGCTCGGTCAGGACGCCGTCGACGGCCTGCGCCGCGGCGCCGGCATCCACGTCGTTCAGCACATAGCTGTAGCTGCCGTCCGCGGCGATGTTCAAGACCCCGTAGGCTCCGGCGATGGTGCCCGGCTGGGCGACGCGCAGCACGGCGCCGCGGTCGGCGTCGCTGTCGTTGGCGAGCACGTTGCCGTTCACGGCCGCGGCTTCGCCTTCGGTGATGGCGGCGCTGTCGAAGGCGGCCACGGGGCCGTCGTTCGCGCCCACGATCTCGACCGTCACTTCGGCCGTGGAGCTGCGGCCCAGTTGGTCGCGCACGGTGTAGCTGAAGCTGTCCTGCACCACCTCGCCCTGCGCCAGCTCCTGGTAGCGGCCGCCGAAGTCGTAGCGCACGGTGTCGCCGTCCAGCCATACCTGGGCGCCGCTGGCCGATGCACCCAGCGCCTCCAGGCTGCTGGCCGGATTGATGTCGTTGGCCAGCAGGTCGGCCACCGCGACCTGGACGCCGCCGGCGTCCTCGCCTGCGGCGATGCGGTCGGCGACAGCGACGGGCACATTGCCCAGCAGCCCGGTCATGCCGGCGCGGTCGAGCGTGGCGCCGTTGTCGAAGACGATGCGCTCGACGCCGCCGGTCTGGCCCAGCCAGTCGGCCAGGACCACGCTGTCGCTGCTGCCCTTGATGGAGAGCACCAGGTCCTTGCCCGAGAGCGTCGCGCTCAGGTCGGCCTGGGTCAGGTTGCTGCCCAGGCGCAGCGTGTCGCTGCCGAGCGCATCGACGATGCGGTCGCTGCCGTCGCCGCGGCTGAAGCGGTAGGTGTCGTCGCCGGCGCCGCCCAGCAGCAGGTCCGCGCCCGCGCCGCCGCCCAGGCTGTCGTTGCCGGCGCCGCCGTCCAGGACGTTGTTGCCTGCATTGCCCGTGAGGACGTTATTGAGTTCGTTGCCGACGCCGCTGATGGCTGCGGTGCCGGTGAGCGTCAGGATCTCGACGTTCGCGGACAGGACGTGGCTGGCGCTGGCCAGCACGGTGTCGGTGCCTTCGCCCGCCGCCTCGGCCACGGTATCGCCCACATTGTCGACCACATACAGGTCGTTGCCCGCTCCGCCGGCCATGGCGTCGGCGCCCGCGCCGCCGTCCAGCACGTTGGCGGCGGCGTTGCCGGCCAGGGTGTTGTCGAGCGCATTGCCGCTGCCGTTGATGGCCGCCGTCCCGGTCAGCACCAGGTGCTCGACGTTCGCGGACAGCGTGTAGGTGGCGCTGGCGCGGACCGTGTCCTGGCCGCCGCCGGCGGCTTCCACGACCACGTCGGCCGAGTTGTCCACGATGTAGGTGTCGTTGCCGGCGCCGCCGCTCATGGTATCGATGCCGGCGCCGCCGTCGATCAGGTTGTCGCCTGCGTTGCCGGTGATCGCATTGGCGAGGCCGTTGCCGGTGCCGTTCAGCGCGGCGCCCTTCAGTTCCAGGTTCTCGACGTTGGCCCCGAGGACGTAGTCGATGCCGGATTCGACCGTATCGGCGCCCGCGCCGGCGAGTTCGACCACCGTATCGCCGGCATCGTCCACCACATAGGTATCGTTGCCGATGCCGCCCTGCATGGTATCCGCGCCGCTGCCGCCGTCGAGGATGTCGTTGCCGGCGTTGGCGACCAGCTTGTCGTTGCCGGCGCCGCCGCTCAGCGTATTGTTGCCGCTGTTGCCGGTGATCTGGTTATCCAGCTCATTGCCGGTACCGGCGGTGCCGGCGGTGCCGGTCAGGACCAGGTTTTCCACATTGGCGGCCAGGCCGTAGCTGACCCCGGCCTGCACGGTATCCGCGCCCTCGCCGTCCAGCTCGACCGTTTGGTCGCCGGCATGGTCGACGATGTAGGTATCGTCGCCGCTTCCGCCGTGCATGGCGTCGACGCCCACGCCGCCGTTCAGGGTATCGTTGCCTTCGCCGCCGAACAGCGTGTCGTCGCCGCCGTTGCCGTTCAGGGTGTCGTTGCCGGCCAGGCCCTCGATCAGGTTGGCGCCGGTGTTGCCGTTGATGATGTTGTTGAGTTCGTTGCCGCGGCCGTCGATGTCGGCCGTGCCGGTCAGGGTCAGGTTCTCGACGTTCGCGGTCAGGGTGTAGGTGATGCCGGACTGGACCAGGTCGGTGCCGGCCGCGCCGGCTTCCACCACCAGGTCGCCCGCATCGTCGAGGATGTAGGTGTCGTCACCCAGGCCGCCGGCCATGGTGTCGGCGCCGATGCCGCCGTCCAGCGTATCGTTGCCGGCGTCGCCCTGGAGCTGGTCGTCGCCCGCTTCGCCGTTCAGTTCGTCGTTACCGTCGCCGCCGGCGATCGCGTCGTTGCCGGCTCCCGCGTTGACGGTGTCGTTGCCCGCGCCAGCGCTGGCGGTGTTGTTGCCGCTGTTGCCGGTGATGATGTTGTTGAGCGCGTTGCCGTAGCCGTTCAGGTCCTCGGTGCCCGTGAGGACGAGGTTCTCGACGTTCGCGGCCAGGGTATGGTCGACGCTGGACTCGACGGTGTCGGTGCCGCCGTTCAGGGCCTCGACCACACGGTCGCCCGCGTCGTCGACGACATAGGTGTCGCTGCCGGCGCCGCCCTGCATGGTATCCGCGCCGCTGCCGCCGTCGAGCCTGTCGTTGCCGAGGTTGTCGACCAGGGTGTCGTTGCCCGCGCCGCCGAACAGGTCGTTGCTGCCGCCGTTGCCGACGATCTTGTTGTCGAGTTCGTTACCGGTGCCGCTGGTGGAACGCACGCCGGTGAGCGTCAGGTTCTCGACGTTCGCGGCCAGCGAATAGTCGACGCTGGCCTTCACTTCGTCGGCGCCTTCGCCAGCCTGTTCCAGCACGGTGTCGCCGGTGTTGTCGACGATATAGGTATCGTCGCCGCTGCCGCCCGCCATGGCGTCGCTGCCGGTGCCGCCATCCAGCAGGTCGAGGCCTTCGCCGCCGAGCAGGGTGTCGTCGCCGGCGCCGCCGTTGAGGGTGTCGTTGCCGGCCAGGCCGCTCAGGATGTTGCTCGCGGCATTGCCGTCGATGATGTTGTTCAGCTCGTTGCCGGTGCCGTCGATGGCGGCCACGCCCGTCAGGCTGAGGTTGTCGGTATCCGCCGTCAGCGTATAGGTGATGCTCGACTCCACCTGGTCGATGCCCGCGCCTGCTTCTTCGACCACCAGGTCGCCCGCATCGTCGACCACGTAGGTGTCGTCGCCGGCGCCGCCCATCATGTGGTCCGCACCCAGGCCGCCGTCGAGCAGGTCGCTGCCTGCCGCGCCGTACAGGGTGTCGTCGCCGCCTTCGCCTTCGAGCAGGTCGTTGCCGTCGCCGCCACGGACCGAGTCCGCGCCCTCGCCCGCGCGCACGGTATCGTTGCCCGCGCCCGCGTCGACGACGTTGGCGCCGGCGTTGCCGGTGATCGTGTTGTTGAGCGCATTGCCGGTGCCGCGCAGGTCCTGCTCGCCGGTCAGCACCAGGTTCTCGACCTGCTCGCCGAGGGTGTAGTCGATGCTGGAGCGCACCGTGTCCTGGCCCCCGTTCAGGGCTTCGATGACCAGGTCGCCTGCGTCGTCGACCACGTAGGTATCGTTGCCGGTCCCGCCCTGCATGGTGTCGGCGCCGGCGCCGCCATCCAGGAGGTCCGCGCCCGCGTTGTCCACCAGCGTATCGTTGCCGGCGCCGCCGTAGAGGTCGTTGCTGCCGGCGTTGCCGGTGATGGTGTTGTCGAGCTCGTTACCGGTGGCGTTGACGCTGGCCGTGCCGGTCAGGGTCAGGTCTTCGACATTCGCGCCGAGGACGTGATTCACGCTCGACAAGACCTTGTCGCGGCCTTCATCCGCGTTCTCGACCGCCGTGTCGCCGGCGTGGTCCACGACATAGGTGTCGTCGCCGGTGCCGCCATACAGGGTGTCCGCACCCGCGCCGCCGTCCAGGGTGTCGTTGCCGGCCAGGCCGTACAGGGCGTTGCCGGCGGCGTTGCCGCCGATGTTGTTGTCGAGCTCGTTGCCGGTGCCGGCGATGGCGGCGCTTCCGGTCAGCTCCAGGTGTTCGACCTTATCGGTCAGCGTGTAGGTGATGCCCGCCTGGACGGTGTCCGTGCCCGCGCCCGCGGCTTCGCTCACCAGGTCGCCGGCGTTGTCGACCACGTAAGTATCGTTGCCGGCCCCGCCCTCCATGAGGTCGGCGCCCATGCCGCCGTCCAGGGTGTCGTTGCCGAGTCCGCCCGCAAGGTGGTTGCTGCCGCTGTTGCCGGTCAGTTCATTGTCGGCGTCGTTGCCGATGCCCTCGAGATTCGCCGTGCCAGTCAGCGCCAGGTTCTCGAGCTGCTCGCCCAGCGTGTAGCTGATCGAGGATTCGACCGTGTCGTTGCCGGCGCCGGCCAGCTCGTCGACGACGTCGCCCGCCTCGTCGACCACATAGGTGTCGTCGCCGACGCCGCCGGACAGGAAGTCCGCGCCCAGGCCGCCGTCGAGGCGGTCGTTGCCGCCGTTGCCGGCCAGGGTGTCGTTGCCGGCGCCGCCCTTGAGCGAATTGTTGGCGTTGTTGCCCGTGATCGTATTGTCGAGGCTGTTGCCGGTGCCGCCGGCGGCAGTGCCGGTCAGGGTCAGGTTTTCGACATGTTCCGACAGCGTGTAGGTAACGCTCGCCTGCACCGTATCGCTGCCCTCGCCCTCCTTCTCGACCACGACGTCCGCGGTGCTGTCGACCACGTAGGTGTCGTTGCCTGCGCCACCGATCAGGGTGTCGGCGCCGGCCATCCCGTTCAGGGTGTTATTGCCGGAATTGCCGGTAATGACATTGTCGCGCGCGTTGCCGGTCCCGTTGATGTTGCCGGTACCGATCAGGGTCAGGTCATCGATGGTGGAAGCCAGCGTGGTGCTGGAAGACGAAGTAGTCGTGGTCATGGCGGGTCCTTGTCGGCGCGCTCGGAGTTTCCGATACGCAATTAAACTTACTTTGAAGCAAGCTTAACACGAAAGTTGCCGCATGGAAATGACTATGCGTAAGCAATACAACAGTTTTCGGCCGGACAGGGAATCCGGCCGGGACGCTAGCCGAGTGCAGCCAGGGCCTGGGCCAGGTCGGCGATCAAGTCTTCAGGAGATTCCAGGCCAATATTGAAGCGCACCAGGATGCCCTCGTCCGCCCACTGGCGGCGCATGCCCTTGATCCGGTAGGGCATCACCAGGCTGTTTGGACCGCCCCAGCTGTAGCCGATGCCGAAGAAAGCCAGCGCATCGACGAAGCGGTCGGTCTGCTCTTCGGTATAGCGCGGGTCGAACAGCACCGAAAACAGGCCGCCCGCGCCCCGGAAGTCGCGCTTCCAGTTGGCGTGGCCGGGGCAATCCTCGAAGGCCGGGTGCAGCACCTTGGTGATTTCAGGACGTTCCTTCAGCCATTGCGCGACCTTGCGCGCATTGGCGTCGTGGGTCTCGAAGCGCAGTTTCATGGTCGGCAGGCCGCGCATCACCAGGTAGGCGTCGTCGGCGCCCACGCCCAGGCCCAGGCGCATGTGGGCCTGCGCCAGGCGGTCGTTGAGCGCACGGTCGCGGGTGATCACGGCGCCCATCAGGAGGTCCGCGCCGCCCGACTGGTACTTGGTCAGCGCGTGCATCACGATGTCGGCGCCGGCGTCGAAGCCGCGCAGCGCCAGGCCGGCGGCCCAGGTGTTGTCGAGCGCCACCAGCACGCCCTTGTCGTGGGCGGCCTTGCAGATCGCCGGCAGGTCCGGCACTTCCATCGACACCGAGCCGGGCGCCTCGGCCCAGATCAGCCTGGTATTCGGCTGGATCAGCTCGGCGATGCCGGCGCCGATCATCGGATCATAGAAGCGCGCGGTGACGCCGAAGTCCTGGCTCAGCCAGCGGCCCAGTTCGCGGTTGGGGTTGTAGACGTTATCCGGCAGCAGCACATCGTCGCCGCTCTTGAGCAGCGCGAAGTCGATCATCGCGATCGCCGCCAGGCCGGACGGCGCCAGCAGGCAGTGCGCGCCGCCTTCGATCTCGGCCAGGCGCGCTTCCAGGGTGAAGGTGGTGGGCGTGCCATGCAGGCCGTAGGTATAGGCGTTCTTGTCCTTCCATTGGCCGGAGCGCATCGCGGCCACATTCGGGAACAGCACCGTCGAGGCGTGGTGGATCCCCGGCGGGAAGGCCGCGAAGCCTTCCGGCGCGGCGTAGTCGCTGTGGATCAGGGAGGTCTGGAGCGATTTCTTGTTCATGTGCTGCTCCCCTGCCCGGTCAGACCACGGTGGCCCAGAGGTCGTGGGCGTCGGCCTTGGTGATCACCACCTCGGCGAACTGGCCCACGGCCAGCTTGGTCTTGCCCGGCACCAGCGCACGCTTGATGTGCACCACGCCGTCGATCTCCGGCGCATCCGCGGCCGAGCGGCCGATGGCTTCGCGCGGGCCGACTTCGTCGACCAGCACGCGCATGGTCTTGCCGACCTTGGCCTGCAGGCGCTTGAGCGAGATCTCTTCCTGCAGCAGCATGACGCGCGCACGGCGCTCTTCGCGCACTTCCTGCGGCACCGGGTTGGCCAGCTCGTTGGCGGTCGCGCCTTCGACCGGCGAGTAGGCGAAGCAGCCCAGGCGGTCGATCTGCGCTTCCTTCAGGAAGTCCAGCAGGTATTCGAATTCCGCCTCGGTCTCGCCCGGGAAGCCGGCGATGAAGGTCGAGCGGATGGTCAGGTCCGGGTTCATCTGGCGCCAGGCCTGGATGCGGTCCAGGTTCTTCTCGCCGCTGGCCGGGCGCTTCATGCGCTTGAGCACGTCCGGGTGGGCGTGCTGCATCGGGATGTCCAGGTAAGGCAGCACATGGCCGTCGCCCATCAGGGGGATGACCTGGTCGACGTGCGGGTACGGATAGACGTAGTGCATGCGCACCCAGGCGTCGTACTGGCGCGCCAGCTGGCCCAGCGCCTCGGTCAGCTGGGTCATGTGGGTCTTGATCGGGCGGCCGTTCCAGAAGCCCGTGCGGAACTTGACGTCCACGCCGTAGGCGCTGGTGTCCTGCGAAATCACCAGCAGTTCCTTGACCCCGGCCTTGAACAGGTTCTCGGCTTCGATCAGCACTTCATGGATCGGACGCGAAACCAGGTCGCCGCGCATCGACGGGATGATGCAGAAGCTGCAGCGGTGGTTGCAGCCTTCCGAGATCTTCAGGTAGGCGTAGTGCTTCGGGGTCAGCTTGACCCCATGGTCCGGCACCAGGTCGATGAAGGGATCGTGCGGCTTGGGCAGGTGCAGGTGGACCGATTCCATCACCTCGGCGACGGCGTGCGGGCCGGTCACGGCCAGCACCTTCGGGTGCACCTTGGTGATGATGTCGTCGCCCGCGGCGTCCTTCTTCGCGCCCAGGCAGCCGGTGACGATCACCTTGCCGTTCTCGGCCAGCGCCTCGCCGATCGCGTCGAGCGATTCCTGCACCGCGGCGTCGATGAAGCCGCAGGTATTGACGATCACCAGGTCGGCGCCGTCGTAGGACTTGGCGGTCTCGTAACCCTCGGCGCGCAGCTGGGTCAGGATCTGCTCGGAGTCGACCAGCGCCTTCGGGCAGCCGAGCGACACGAAACCGACCTTGGGCGCGGCGACGCCGGCGGCGGGCGACGGAATCACGAGCGCGGGTTCGGCGACGGCAGTCGCGGTTTCGGTGTTTGCTGGGAGGGGATTGCGGCGAAGTTCAGGCATGGGCGGACGACAAAGAATCTGGGCAATCCGCGATTGTACCTGAAGCGGGCCTCCCGGTGAAACCGGGGGCTGGTTCGCCGGCCCCGAACGGGACCGGCGGATGTCGTGAAAAGACGACTTCTGTTACTTCTTGTCGACCGGCATTCCCGGGAAGGGGAAGGCGCCGAACATGGCCTTGCTCTGGTTCTGCATCTGCTCCTGCATCTGCATGAACAGGTTCTTGCTCTGGTCGATGTAGTTGTTCATCATGCCCTGCATCATCGGACCCTGGACATTCATGAACTGGGTCCACATTTCCGGGCTGAAGGGCTTGCCTTCCAGGGCGCCGGCGGCGCTGCTGGTGAACTTGTTCTGGATGTCGGTGAAGGCCTGGACGTTCTTTTCCAGGTAGGAACCCATCATGCCCTGCATGGCGTGGCCGTAGTAGCGGATGATCTGGGCCAGCACGGAACTCGAGAACATGGGAATGCCGTTGGCTTCCTCTTCCAGGATGATCTGCAAGAGAATGCTGCGGGTCAGGTCTTCGTTCGTCTTGGCGTCGACCACGGTGAATTCGTCCGCGTCCAGGACCAGCTGCTTGACGTCCGTGAGGGTGATGTAAGAACTGGTCTGGGTGTCGTACAAACGACGGTTCGGGTATTTCTTGATCAGGCGTTCAGCACTCTTCTTTGCACTACTCATCTCAAGTTCCATAGGTTGCATCGCAACATGCGCGCGAAGCATTTTGATTGGTTACCAAAAAACCCGTAATCCGCCGCCCAGTGAACCCGGGTATTGCTCAGGGGGACGGACAGGGCACACCATACCACGCAATCCGCGCAGGTGCAGCAATTATTAGAATTATCACTGACGTAAGTTTTTTGTCAACTAAGCGACAACCGCCTGCGCCAGTGCGGCGTCCTCAATCGGCGCGGGCCTTGACGTAACGCCCCGGAGCCGGTTCCAGCGGCGCATAGCGGCTGTTGCCCGCGGCGCCAGGCGCCGGCACATCCTCGCCGCCGTGCTCGGCCAGGAACCCGGCCCATTCCGGCCACCAGCTGCCCTTGTGTTCTTCGGCGCCCTCGAACCAGGCGGCGTCGGTTCGCAAGCCGCCTTTCGCCTTGCCCTTGCCCGTCTTGGCGTTCACCCAGTAGCTGCGCTTGTTCTTCGAGGCCGGGTTGATCACGCCGGCGATGTGGCCGGAGGCGCCCAGCACGAAGCGGTTGGCTTTCGGGTTCTTCGGGTTGAGCAGGTTCATCGAGGCGAAGGCCGCCTGCCAGGGGACGATGTGGTCTTCCCTGGAACCGTAGATGAAGGTCGGGGCGTCGATCGCGCCCAGGTCAACCGGCACGCCGCACACGGTGAGCGCGCCCGGCACCTTCAGCTTGTTCTCGAGGTAGGTGTTGCGCAGGTACCAGCAGAACATCGGGCCCGGCAGGTTGGTGCTGTCGGCGTTCCAGTACAGCAGGTCGAAGGCCGGCGGTTCCTTGCCCTTGAGGTAGTTCTGCTGCACGTAGTTCCACACCAGGTCGTTCGGGCGCAGGGCCGAGAAAGTGGTGGCCAGGTCGCGTCCCGGCATCAGGCCGCCGCTGCCCAGGGTCTGCTCGCGCAGCGCCACCTGCGCCTCGTCGACGAAGACTTCGAGCACGCCGGTGTCGCTGAAGTCCAGCAAGGTGGTCAGCAGCGACAGGCTGGCGGCCGGCTGGCGGCCGCGTGCGGCCAGCACGGCCAGCGCGGTGGCGGCGATGGTGCCGCCCACGCAGAAGCCGAACACGTGCGCCTTCTCCTGGCCGGTGATCTCGCCCACCACGTCCAGTGCGCGGATCGCGCCCTTCTCCACATAATCGTCCCAGCTCACGTTGCCCAGGCTGCGGTCCGGGTTACGCCAGGACACCATGAACACGGTATTGCCCTGCTCCACCACGTAGCGCACCAGCGAGTTTTCCGGCTGCAGGTCGAGGATGTAGAACTTGTTGATGCACGGCGGAATCATCACCAGCGGCACGGCGTGCACGGTCGGCGTCGTCGGCGTGTACTGGATCAGCTGGAACAGTTCGTTCTCGTAGACCACCGTCCCGGGCGTGGTGCCGACATTGCGGCCGACCTCGAAGGCGGATTCGTCCGACTGCGAGATGCGGCCCTTCTGCAGGTCGGCCAGCATATTGGCCAGGCCCTTGGTCAGGCTCTCGCCCTTGGTTTCGATCAGGTGCTTCTGCGCTTCCGGATTGGTGGCGAAGAAGTTGGCCGGCGACATGGCGTCGACCATCTGCTGCACCGCGAAGCGGATTTTCTGGCGCTCGCGCGGACCGGCGTCGACCGCATCGGCCAGGGCCAGCATGAATTCCGAATTCAGCAGGTAGGACGCGGCCGAGAATGCCGACATCGGGTTCTCGCTCCAGGCCGAGCCGGAGAAACGCTTGTCGTGCAACACCGGGCTCTTGCCCGACATAAAGTCCTGCCACAGCTGGCCGACCTTGTTGAGGTAATCGGCGCGCAGCGCCTCCAGCCTGGCCGGGGCGATGCCGGCGCCGAAATCCTTCAGCATGCCTGCCAGCGGGTTGTGCCCGTTTGCCGCCGGGGTCATGGCCGGCATGCTCATCCAGCTCTGCCAGGCGGAAGGATCGGCGAATTGGGACATCCAGGAGGAAGCGAAGGCTTGCGGGTCGGGCATGTTCATATGGTCGTCCGTTGTTTAGAATCGGGGTGTCATCACCAAAGGAAACAAATCATGTGGATCGTGGCCGTCGCCTGGATTTACGTCGTCGTACTCATGGCGGCAACCGAACCGACCGTTACCGGAGGGATTATGACGTTTCTTGCCTACTGCGTGGTGCCTTTGTCTATCCTTTTTTACCTGACAGGATCGAAACGGCGGCGCGCGAAACGGGAATTGCAGGCCAGGATGGCAGAGAAGACGGGCGAAGCAGGCGGCGACAGCTGAGCAGTATCGCCGCCCGCCCCTGTGTATCATTTGAGCCAGATCAAACTTGCCTGGCGGCCAGTCACGCCGTCGCGGCGGTAGGAATAGAAGCGTTCCGGCGCGGTGGCCGTGCACAGCGTGCCGCCGTGGACACGGGTGAGGCCGTCGCGGGCCAGCATCAGCCTGGCCAGCGCGAACATGTCGGCCAGGTATTTACCTTCGCGGCCAGGATAGGGCTGGAAGGCCGCCCGGGTCGCCTCGCCCGGCAGCGCGGCCAGGAATGCCTCCAGCACGTCCGGTCCCACTTCGAAAGCGGTCGCGCCGATCGCCGGGCCCAGCCAGGCCGTGATCTCCCCTGCCCCGGCCTGGCGCATCGCGGCCACCGTCGTGCCGAGCACGCCGCCCGCCAGCCCGCGCCAGCCGGCGTGGGCCGCGCCCACCACCTTGCCGTCCAGGTCGGCGAACAGCACCGGCAGGCAATCGGCCGTGAGGATCGCGCAGACCACGCCGGCCTGCGTCGCGATGCTGGCGTCGCCCACGCGCACCGGCTTGTCTGGACCGACCGTCACGGCATCGACCACGTCGGCGCCATGCACCTGCGAGATCCAGGCCGGACGGCCCGGCAGCCACTCCTGCAGGCGTGCGCGGTTGGCGCGCACGGCCTCCGGATCGTCGCCCACGTGCAGGCCCAGGTTGAGGCCGCCGCCGCCCTTGCCGTCGTCATACGGCCCGCTGCTGACGCCGCCATCGCGGCTGGTCGCCAGGGCGCCGATCGATGCCGGCAGGTCCGGCCAGTCCGGGAATACCAGGGCGTCGCGATCCATCACTCGTCGTCCGCCTCGTCGAAGTCCTCGGCGGCCAGCATGTCCTGGACAGGCACGTCTTCGTCGCTCGGCTCTTCGATGCCCGCGCGGGCGATCAGCTCGGCGAAGTCCTCCGCCAGCGGCACGGTCCATTCGCACTGCTCGCCCGTGCCCGGATGCACCAGGCCGAGGCGGCGCGCCTGCAGCGCCTGGCGGTGGAAGACCGGGGTCAGGTGGCGCTTGCCGTAGACGCTGTCGCCCACCAGCGCGAAGCCCAGCGACTGCATGTGCACGCGGATCTGGTGGGTGCGGCCGGTTTCCAGCTTGCAGCGCACCAGGCTCACCGGACGGCGGTCCAGCTCGCCGGTGGCGACGCGCTCGTAGTGGGTGATCGCCGGCTTGGCGAAGGGGCTGGTCGAGACCGCCATCTTGACGCGGTCGCGCGGGTCGCGGCCCATGCCGGTATCGATGGTGCCGGCGATGCGCGGCGTACCCCAGACCAGGGCGAAGTATTCGCGCTTGACGGTGCGCGCCTGCAGCTGGCGCACCAGGTCGGTCTGGGCCGCCAGGGTCTTGCCGACCACCATCAAGCCGCTCGTGTCCTTGTCCAGGCGGTGCACGATGCCGGCGCGCGGCACGCCCACCAGCTGCGGGCAGTGGTGCAGCAGGCCGTTGAGCAGGGTCCCTGTCCAGTTGCCCGCGCCCGGGTGCACGACCAGGCCGGCCGGCTTGTTGACGACCAGGATGTCATCGTCCTCGTGGACGATGTTCAGCTCCATCGCCTCGGGCGTGAACGCCGTGTCTTCCGGCGCGGCCTGCGGCTCGATGAGCACGGTCTCGTCGCCATAGGCGGTATCCTTGCCGCGCGCGGGCTTGCCGTCGACCTGCACGTGGCCGCCTTCGAACCAGAGCTGCAGGCGGCTGCGCGAGAACTGCGGCACCAGGGCCGCGATGACCTTGTCGAGGCGCTGGCCGCAGGCTTCCGGCGTCAGGTTGAGGGTGATCGGCGACAGGTCGACGCCGGAAGCAGCGGCAAAACCGCCTTCCAGGTCGTCGTCCAGATCGGTGTCGAAAGGCATTTCCGCCGATTCCGGCGCAGGAGTTAATATCACGTCAGTTCCATCAGCTATAATCAGCTGTTCGTTGTTGAATCTAGGTAAAACTTTCTTGCAAAGAGCTATGCAAAAAAAATTGTCTGTATTGGTCGCAAGTTGCGCCCTCGTCGGCCTGTCGGCATGCGGCATGTTGCCGGAAGCCACCGACGCAAGCAAAAACTGGTCAGCGGAGAAATTATACGCTGAGGCGCGCGATGAGATGGCCGGCGGGCACTACGAAGCGGCAATCAAGCTGTTCCAACGCCTGGAATCCAACTATCCGTTCGGCACCTACGCCTCGCAAGCCCAGATGGAAATCGCCTACGCCCACTACAAGGCGCAGGACCAGGCCGAGGCGCTGGCCGCCGTCGAGCGCTTCATCAAGCTGCACCCGAACCATCCCCAGGTCGACTACATGTACTACCTGCGCGGCCTGATCAACTTCAATGACCAGCTGGGCTTCCTGAGCTTCATCTACTCGCAGGACCCGACCGAGCGCGATCCGAAGGCCACCCGCGAAGCCTTCGCCGCCTTCAAGGCCCTGGTCGACAAGTTCCCGAACAGTAAATATACGCCGGACTCGCTCCAGCGCATGAATTACCTGATCAACGCGATGGCGCAGTACGAAGTGCACGTGGCGAATTACTACTATCGCCGCGGCGCCTACCTGGCCGCCCTGAACCGCGCCCAGGATGCGGTCACCAACTACAGCGACGCTCCGGCGCGCGAGGAAGCGCTGTTCCTGATGGTCCGTGCCTACGACAAGCTCGGCATGCCGGTGCTGCGCGACGACACCCAGCGCGTGTTCACGCTGAACTATCCGAACAGCCGTTTCCTGAACCCGAACGCCAAGGGCGAAGCCCCGTGGTGGCAGTTCTGGTCGAAGGCGGCGCCGAAGCCGGCGCCGAAAGACGCCCTGTAAGCCTCGAGCGGCCCGGTTCACCGGGCCGCTGTTTTATTCGGCGATCTTCCTGCGGAACACCCACTCGCGCTCGCCGGACACCGAGGGCTCGAAGGCGTAGCCGTCGACCTCGAAGTCCTTGAGCTGTTCCGGGTCCAGGATCGCCTTCTCCACCGCGTAGCGCGCCATCATGCCGCGTGCGCGCTTGGCGAAGAAGGAGATGATCTTGTACTTGCCGTTCTTCCAGTCCTCGAACACGGGATTGATCACCGGCACGTCCAGCTTCTTCGGCTTGACCGACTTGAAGTATTCTTCCGACGCCAGGTTGACCAGGGCCGTCGAACCGAGTTCGCGCAGCTGGCGGTTCAGCGCTTGCGTGATCGTCTCGCCCCAGAACGCGTACAAGTCCTTGCCGCGCGCATTCGGCAGCCTGGTGCCCATCTCCAGGCGGTAGGGATGCATCAGGTCCAGCGGGCGCAGCAGGCCGTACAGGCCCGAGAGGATGCGCAGGTGGCGCTGGGCGAAGTCCAGCGCCTGCGGCGCCAGGGTGCGCGCGGCCAGGCCGGCGTAGACGTCGCCGTTGAAGGACATGATCGCCTGGCGGGCTTCGCTGTGGTCCGGATGCCAGTGGGCGTAGCGCGTCACGTTCAGCATCGAGAGCGTGTCCGACAAGTCCATCAGCTCCGCGATCTGGCCCGGCGAATAGGTGCGCAGCACCTTGACCAGCTCGGCGGCGTTGTCGATGAAATCGGGGATGGTGTGCTGCGGGGTGGTGCTCGGCGACTCGAGGTCGAGGGATTTGGCGGGCGACAGGACAATCAGCATGGAACAGACAAGCTTTTCTTCAAATAAACAACCGACATGATACCCGCTTCCCGCAAACCCATCGTCATCGACACCAATGTGCTGCTCGACCTGTTCGTCTTCCACGACCCGCGCTGGTCCGCCCTGATGGCGGCGCTCGAAACGGGTGAGGTCGTGGCGGTGACCCGCGCCGACTGCCGCGACGAATACCGGGCCGTGCTGCGCTACCCTCACCTGCCGCTGGACGAAGCCAGCCGCGCCGAGGCGGCGGCGCGCTTCGACGCCCTGCTGCGCGTGGTGGCGCCCGATGCCGTGCATGTGCGGCTGCCGGTCTGCACCGACCGCGACGACCAGAAATTCATGGAGCTGGCGCGCGATGCGGGCGCCGATGTCCTGATCACCAAGGACAAGGCCTTGCTCAAGCTGGGCCGCAAGACGGCGCGCGAAGGCCTGTTCCGCATCATGCTGCCGGAAGCCTGGATCAAGGCCCGGGCCGCCGCCAGCACGGTTCAGGACGCGGCGCTAGAATAAGCGATCGTTCTTCCGCATCGTGACCATGACTACTCCCGCCATCGCTTCCCGCCTGCCGCTGGTCGGCACCACCATCTTCACCCAGATGTCCGCGCTCGCCGCGCAGCACCAGGCCGTCAACCTCGGCCAGGGCTTCCCCGATTTCGACTGCGACCCGCGCCTGGTCGGCCAGGTGAGCGAGGCGATGCGCGCCGGCCACAACCAGTATCCCTTCATGACCGGCGTGCCGGCCCTGCGTGAGGCCATCGCGGCCAAGATCGAGACCCTGTACGGCCGCCGCTACGACAGCGCCCAGGAAATCACCGTCACCGCCGGCGCCACCCAGGCTTTGATCACGGCCATCCTGTGCAGCGTGCATCCGGGCGATGAAGTGATCGTGATCGAGCCGGCCTACGACAGCTATGCGCCCGCGATCGCCCTGGCCGGCGGCGTGGTGGTGCCGGTGCCGATGCAGGTCGGCGAACAAGGCTACAGCGTGCCCTGGGAGCGCGTGGCCGCCGCCGTCACGCCGCGCACCCGCATGATCGTCATCAACACGCCGCACAACCCGACCGGCAGCATCCTGCGCCAGGCCGACCTGGACGCGCTGGCCGCCATCGTCGGCGGGACCGGCATCCTGGTCTTGTCCGACGAAGTCTACGAACACATGGTCTTCGACGGCCAGCCGCACGCCTCGGTGGCGCGCCACCCGGTGCTGGCCGAACGCGCCTTCGTGGTCTCGAGCTTCGGCAAGACCTATCACGTGACCGGCTGGAAGGTCGGCTACGTGGCCGCGCCGGCGCCCTTGATGGCGGAGTTCCGCAAGGTCCACCAGTACAACGTCTTCACTGTCAACACGCCGATGCAGCACGGGATCGCGGCCTATATGCGCGACCCGGCGCCTTACCTGGACCTGCCTGGCTTCTACCAGAGAAAGCGCGACCTGTTCCGCGAAGGCCTGGCCGGCAGCCGCTTCACACTGCTGCCTGCGGACGGGACCTACTTCCAGTGCGTGCGCTACGACGCCATCTCGGACCTGCCGGAGGCGGAGTTCGCGACATGGCTGACGGCGGAGGCCAAGGTGGCCGCGATTCCGGTGTCGGCCTTCTACAGCCAGCCGACGGAATCGGGCATCGTGCGTTTCTGCTTTGCGAAAAAGGACGAGACCCTGCAGCTGGCGCTGGAGCGTCTCGCGCGGCTGTAAGGCCGCTCAGCGTCCCAGCTGCTTGAGCCTGCGCTCGACGAAGGCCTGGAGTTCCGAGGACAGCGTGCCGCTGGCCAGGGCCTTCTGGTAGGCGCCCGCCGCTTCCGGATTGCGCTTCTCGGCCTGCAGCGAGATCCCCAGGCCCATCCACCATACGCCATTGCCGGGCGCGGTGCGCAGCGCCGCCTGGTAGTGCTCGGCCGCTTCGCGGTGGCGCTGTTCCTGCTGCAGGACGCCGGCCAGGAAGGCGTGGTATTCGCCATTGCCCGCCGCGTAAGGCAAGGTGCGCATCAGGGTGTCGACCGCCGGGCTGCCGCGCTCGAGCTGCAGGCGCGCCATCAGCATCGCCATCGCCGGCTGGCGCGCATCGAGGGCCAGCGCCGCGCCGAGCTGGCGCATCGCTTCTTCCGGGCGTCCCGCTTCGATCAGCAGGCTGACCAGGGTCTGGCGCGACGCTTCGTGACGCGGGTCGGCCTTGAGCGCGGCCTCCAGGCCGGCGATGGCCTCGGTCACGCGGCCGTCTTCCAGGCTGGCCAGCGCGCGGCGGTAGGCGTTCTCGGCGCGCTGGGGCGCCGCTTCGACACGGCCGCCGGTCTTCACCGGCGCCACCTTCGGCTCCTCCTTGTTCGCCGCCGGCTTGGGCGCAACTTTCGCCGGCGCCTTCTTCACCGGCGCAGCCTTGTCGACAGGCTTTTCTTCGGCGAGTGGCGCGCCAAGATCCTCGCGCGGGGGAACGGGAATCTCGAACGCAAGCGCCTGTGTAGGCTCGGGCGCCTTGGGCAGGACAGGCGCAGGCTTGGGCGCGGCGGCCACGGCGGGCGCCGGGGCCGGCTTCTGGCCCAGCATGCGCCAGCCGACGACGCCGGCCACGGCCAGCGCCGCCGTCGCGCCGGCCGCCACGGCCACGCGCTTCCACGGCAGGCCGCGCTCGGGCGGCAGCACCGGCTTGATATCCGACGGCATGCCTTGCGCGCCCGGCTTTCCCGCGCGCGCGTCCAGGTCCTGCAGCATCTTGTTGATGAGACTCATCGTGCGACCACCCACGCCAGGCCGGCGGCGACCGAGAAGGCCGCGGCGCCCGCCGCCAACCAGGTCCAGATGTCGCGCCGCACGCCGATCGTATCACGCGCGGCGGTGGTCACATGGCTGCCCGCCACCTGCTGCTTGCCCTGGCCGTAGCTGAGCATCATGGCCTTGTGCGCCATGATGTTGACCAGGCGCGGCACGCCGCCGCTGGCCTTGTACAGGCCGCGAATCGCCGCGCGCGTGAACAGGCGCGCGCCGGTGAAGCCGGCCACGCGCAGGCGGTGCGCCACGTAGTAGTCCAGGTCGTCGCGGCTGAGCGGGCCGAGGTGGTAATGGAAGGTGATGCGCTGGGCCAGCTGGCGGATCGATTCCAGCTCCAGCTTGCGGTTCAGTTCCGGCTGGCCGAACAGCACGATCTGCAGCAGCTTGCGCTTTTCGGTTTCCAGGTTGGTCAGCAGGCGCAGCGCTTCCAGGCTCTCCACCGGAATCGCCTGGGCTTCGTCCAGGCACAGCACCACGCGCTTGTCCTGGGCCGCCAGTTCGAGCAGGCGCTGGGTGATGGCCTTCAGCACCTGGTGCTGGTCGGCCTCGCGCTCGAGCTTGAGCTCCAGCTCGTCCGCCAGGGCCAGCATCAGGGTGCGCGGTTCCAGGTAGGGATTCGGGATATAGGCGGTGACGAAGCCTTCGCCCAGGGTCGCCATGAACTTGCGGCACAACAGGGTCTTGCCGGTGCCGACTTCGCCCGTGATCTTGATGAAGCCCTCGCCGCCGCGCGCCGCCACCAGCAGCGTATTCAGGGCTTCCTGCGAACCCGGGCTGCCGAAGAAGAAGCTGGTGTCCGGGGTGATCCCGAACGGCAGCTCGCGCAGGCCGAAGTGGGCCGCGTACATTACTTGCGCTCCCGGGTCCGCGGGTCCAGTTGCTCGATCCTGCGGCCGGCGTCCAGCAGGTCCTGGCTCCAGTCGTTCGCGCCTTCGACGATGGTCGGCTTGATCAGCACCACCAGCTCGCGCTTCTGGCTGACGCGGTTCTTGTTGCGGAACAGCGCGCCCAGCACCGGCAGCTTGTCGGCGCCCGGCAGCTGGTCGACGTCGCCGGTCGAGGCCTGGCGCATCAGGCCGCCGATGGCGACCACCTGGCCGTTCTGGCCGCGCACGATGCTGTCCAGTTCCGAGGTGCTGGACGCCGCCAGCGGCAGCCTGACCGTGCCTGCGGTGCCCAGGTCGACGTCCTTGTTCACGGTCGACACCTGGCTCACCGACGGGTGCACGTGCAGCAGGATGTTGCCCTTGTCGTCGATCTGCGGGGTCACGTCCAGCACCACGCCCGAGAAGAAGGGCTGCACGGTCACGCTCGGGGTGACGGTGCTGCCGCTGTTGGTGGTGTTGATGGTGTTGGTGATCCCGGTGACGAAGAACTCGTCGGTGCCGATCTTGAGCACCGCCTTCTGATTGTTCATCGCCGCCACGCGCGGGCTGGACAGCACGTGCACGTTGCCCTGCGATTCCAGGAAGGAGATCAGGGCCGCGAAGTTATTGGTCTGAAAGGCGAAGCCGAACAGCGAGCCGGCCGCGGTGGCGGCGTTCGACAGCGAGAAGCCGGTGCTGGCGCTCAGGCCCTGGCCGTTGGCGATGATGGCCGGCTGGCCGCCGTCGCGCGGCAGCGGCGCCAGGTTGGCGCCCGGGCCGATCATGCCGCCCGAGACGCGGTTCGGGTGCGAGCTCTTGATCGAGGCGAAGGAGGCCCAGTTGATGCCGCTCTGGAAGCGGTCGTTCAGCTCCACTTCGAGGATCTTGGCTTCCAGGATCACCTGGCGGTCGACCGCCAGCTGGGTGGCCTTCAGGTAGGCGTCGATGCTGCGCAGTTCGTCCGGCATGGCGCGGATCACGACCACGCCCGACTGCGGGCTGATCACGACGCTGCGGCCGCCCTCTTTCGAGCCGACAATGGCTTCCAGCGCGGACTTCAGCTCGCCCCAAAAATCGTTCTCGGAGGTGGTGTTGATGTCGGTGCTGTCGACCTGGACCACGTTCGAGCCGTTCTGGCCGCCCTGGTTCTGGCCGCCGGTGTTGTTCCCCGTGTTGCCCGTATTGCCCTGGTTCTGGCCGCCGTTGTTGCGCACGCCCCCCGCATCGGCCACCGAGGTCGAGTTCACGCGCAGGTTCGACATGCCGCGCCGCTTGGCCGTCAGGTAGTTCACCTGGAACATGCGGGTCTGCATGGTCAGCGGACGGATCGTGATGCGGGTGCCCTCGATCTTGTAGTCGTAGCCGTACATCTCGCGGACCGCTTCCAGCGTCTCGGCGATCGTCACGTCCTTCAGGTTGGCGCTGATGTTGCCGCTGACCTCGGGATGGACCAGCATGTTGTAGCGGGTGCCGGCCACGATCGAGCGGAAGAACTGCTGGGCCGGGACGTTGTTGAAGGAGACGTTGAAACGCTCTTCCAGGGCCGGGCGCGCCTTGGGCAGCTGGCTGGCCAGGCTGCTCACCGGCGGCAGCAGCGCGTTGGCGACGGCTTCGTCGCTGGGCGCCGCGGCGGCCTGCCGGGACCTGGCGCCGGCCGTTTCCATCTCCTTGCCGATCGCGTCATAGGTGTCGTGCCGGCTGGCGCTCTGGCAGCCGGACAGCAGCGCGGTGGCGGCAAGGGCGGCCGGGATCAGGAAGCGTGTGTTCATCGTGGTCCGTTTCATCGGGCGTTCGTCAATGCGCGGCCGGGGTGACGCCGGCGACCGGCGCGGCCAGGGATTCCAGGCGCAGCACCTGGCGTTCGCGGCCGCGCACCAGTTCGACCTCGCCCTGGCTCATGCGCGCCACGCGCGCGCCGCGGAAGCTGTCGCCCAGGCGCACGGTTTCGCCGTCGATCACGGCCACGTGGCGCCCGCGCGGCGAAATCAGCACCGATTGCAGGCGCGGCAGGCCATCGGCCAGGCCGTCGGCGCGGCCGGCGTCCAGCATCGCGGGCGGACGGGTCGGGTCGGCCAGCGACTGGGCGGCGGCCGGCAGGTGGGCGAGCGCAAGGGCCGCCAAGATGAGGATCATGGGCTTCACGAGGGTGTCCTTCACAGCTTCATCCATTTCCGGTCCAGGCTCAGGGTATAGAGCGTGAGCGTCAGGCGGGAGGCCGGATATTCCTCCACATCGAGCTGTGCCCTGCCCCAGAACAGCCGGGTCGGCATCGCTTCGAGCGCGCTCATGTAATCGACCATGTCGAGATAATTGCCGCGCACGGTCACTTCGACGCCGTGGCGGTACAGCAGGTCGGCGGGCTTGGCCGCGGCGTCCCTGGCCGGCGCGGCGGCCGGCGCCGTCTTGTCCGCACCGGCAGGCGCGCCCACGCCTTCCGCCGGCAGCGTGCGCATGGACACCAGCTTCAGGCGGCCATTGGCGCGCAGGATGGTGTCCAGGAGCGGCGCCATGCGCTCGGGCGGCACCAGGCCGTGCTCCATCGCCAGCAGCGAGTCGCCCAGGGCCGCGGTTTCCTCCTGCACGGCCTGGAGCCTGGCGCGCGCCGGCGCGTCCGGATCCACCTGGTAGGCCTGGACCTTGGCGGTGATCTCGCCGTCCAGGCCGATCATGTTGTTGCGCTGCTGGCTGATCTGGTCGCGCAGCAGGTCCTGGGCGCGGTAGATCGGGCCCAGCACCATGGTGTGGCCGACGAACACGATCACCGCGGCGGCCGCGGCGAACAGCAGGCCGCGCTCGCGCAGGGTCAGGGCGTCGATGCGCGCGCCCAGCTCGGTCACGCGCTGTTTCAACGGGACGCTCATTTGCGCACCTCTTCCGGTACCGACTGCAGGCTGAACTCGACGTAGGGCGCCGGGGTCGCGCCCTGCTTGCCGTCGGCCGCCGCCGCGACCAGCGGCGCGGCCTGGCCGATCTGCAGGCTGGTGAAGGACTTGCCGCGCATGAGCGGCTCCTGGGTCAGGCGGTTCAGGTAGCCCGGCAGGGTCGCCGGGTCGGTGCTGCGGCCCTTGATGCCGATCTCCTGGCCGGCGCCCGAGACGCTCACGCCGGTCAGCCACAGGCCCGGCACGGTCTGGCGCGCCAGCGCCTTGAAGTAGCCGGCATAGCCGCTGGTGTCGCCGAGTTCTCCGCGCTCGATCACGCGCGAGATGTTGCGCAGCGCCGCCAGCTGGGCCTCGGCTTCGAGGATCTGGGCGTCGATCTCGCGGTTCTTCTGGCGCGGCGCGAACTCGGTGCTCACGCTGGCCAGGCGCGCCTGCTTCTGTTCCAGGCGCAGCGCGCCGACGTTCGCTTCTTCCTGCAGGCGCGCGGTCTGCATCTTGCCGTAGCTCGCCAGCGCGCCGACGCCGCCCGCCAGCAGCGCCAGCGAGACCGCCATGGTCGCTGCCGTCAGGACTTTCTTCTGCGGCTGGAAGGCCGGGTTGAACAAGTTGATCTGCTGGCTCATGCCGCCGCCTCCGCGCGCAGGGCGGCGCCCAGCGGAATGAAGAAGCGCTGCTGCATGCCTGCGTCCATCAGCTCGGGCGTGCGGCTCAGGTCCAGCACGGTGGCCAGGTCGAGGGTCTCGACCGGGGTGTACAGGTTGCTCGACAGGTACTCGTCCAGGCCGGTCACGCCGGAGGGGCCGAGCACCAGCTTGGCGATGCTGATGAAGGAATACTGGCGCTCGAAGTTGTCGAGTGAGCGCTGGAGCTCCAGCGTGATGCGGTCGAAGCTGGCGTGCTTGCGCTCGTGATCGGTCTCGAGCAGCTGATCGAGGCTGACGTCGAAGCGCCGCGACAGGTAGAGCTCGCCGCGATAGGAGACCGTCAGCAGGCCGCCGTCGGCGCCGAAGGACAGCATGGCCACGCCGCGCCCTTCCGGCTCCAGCATGGCCGAGATATTGCGCTGGGCCATCTCCGGGATATCGATCACGCTCAGTTCCACCTTGGCGTCGAGGAACAGCTGCTGGCGCGGCTTGATCACGGTATTGCGGGCCGCGATCACGAAAATGGTCTGCTGGGCGCGCATCTGGGCGTTGGCGTCGACCGGGATGTCGAGCACGTCGATGGTCGCCTGGTCGGCCGGGAAGTCGAGGATGTCCTTCAGGCGCCAGCGCACCGCGGTCTTCAATTCCTCGCGCGGCACGTTCGGCGCTTCGAGGTTGATCACCTGGTAATCGCCGCCCGCGAGCAGGGTCGCGCAGCGGTAGGCGTTGGCGTTGCCCTCGCGCGCGGCTTTCTCCAGCACTTCCACGCCCGGCTGTCCCGGCAGGAAATGGGCGAAGCGCACGAAGGGCTTCGCACCCGCGACGCGCTTGATGCTGGTAGCCGCCACGCCGTCCGCTTGGACGGCGATGGTCAGCCAGCCATCTTTCTTCTTTGCTCTCTTAAAAAAACGCATGCAAGCGGTCTGTGATCGCGAATAATAGTTCGGTGCGGCAAAGGCTTGATTATATTCAAGCCGAGCCCAAATCGATCACAAAAACTCACATACCCTCACAAAACAATGAGGTTTTAGGCCGCTTTACGACGCTTCCGTTGTCAATACATCTCTCGGACGTAGATTACGGGGCTCTTGAACTGCCCGAATGTCACGCGCCCGAAGGTGCTGGGTAACCATTCATAGCCCTTGACGAGGATGTCGACGTTGCCGCTGGCCGTGTTCGGCACGGCTCCCAGCACCAGCACGCCCTTGCCGTCGGCGATGGCCGGCAGGTCGACCGAGTCGGGGCTCGCGCCGCTGGCCAGGGTTACGATGCTCCGGTTGCAATCGCCGCCGGGCGCGGTCGCGCTCAAGCGCAGGCTGCGGGTGCAGCCCGAGAACTGCACCGCGCCCTTGCCCGGATCGGCCTCGTCGACGACGCCGTTGTGCTCCCAGACCTGGCCGGTCCAGTACTGGGCGCGCAGCGGCACCGGGGTCTTCATCAGCGGCGTGCCGAGGGTGTTCACCACCAGCAGGCGGCCATTCAGGATCATCATCCCGCCCTCGATCGAATCGGCGTCGCGGTCGGAGGTGATGACGATGCGCGCCGGGCCACCCGGCATGGCGCGCTGGTCCTCGACGCTGGCGCGCAGGTAGACCGCGGTCGGAGCGGTCCACTTGGCGCCGCGGTCCTGGGTGGCGTCGTAAGGGACGGCCAGCTGGTAGCTGACCTCGCGCTCGAGCAGGCGCTTGTCCTGCCCGGGATCGCGCAGGCCGGTCAGCAGCGTATCCGCGCCGGGCGCGCCGGCGGCGCCCAGTTTGATATCCGGCACCAGGTCGCCGCTGAAGCGCTGCAGCTCGCCGTTGCGGCCGAAGGCGCGCACCAGCACGCCGAAGTCCTGGCTCGAGAAGGATGCGCGGGTGACCGGGTTGGTCCCCGTTTGCGGGCAGCCCATGCGCTTCGCGCACTCGAAGCCGAGTTCGGTGTTGGTCCTGAAGTAGGCGGGATAGAAGCGGCCGACCAGTTCGCGGCTGCCCAGCAGGGTGCGGTCGATGCCGAGATAGCCTTCCAGCCTGGGCGCCAGGCTGGCGGCGCCCGCTTCGTTCCAGGAGAAGCTGCCGACCAGGGTGCCGCCGTTCGCGGTCGCTACATGGCTCCAGGCGCCCTGCTGCTGCAGCAGCTTTTGCTCGGTCTCGCCGCCGGCGGCATTGACTGCCAGGATGGCGGCCGGCGCGGTCTCGCCGGTTTCGCGGCCGAAGCTCTTCAAGGGGTCGGCCAGGCCGATTCCGTAGGCGGTCACCGTCACCCGGAAGCCTTCGCCCGCTTCGGCGAAGCCGACGCCCGCCAGGGTGCTGGAGCCAGGATTGGCCAGGCCGTCGGACGCGCGCGTGTAGGCCGCCTTGATGCTGTCGGGGCGCACCACGAAGGCGGCCTTGGCGGCCTTGCCGCCGTTTTCGACCATGCGCAGGCTGACCAGGCCGACATCGTTGTACTGGAAGGTGATCTGGCGCGAGGCCTTGTTGGCCTCGAAGGTGACGCTGGCGTACAAGGCGTTCGAGCCGTCCAGCGTGAGCGTGCCGTTCTGCACGCACTCCGGCAGGCTCAGGTTGCTGATGCGCGGCTTGACCCCGGCGGTGGTCGCGGGATTGTTGCACTCCAGGGCGAAGTGGCCGAGCACCGAGGTGCTGGCGCTCGTACTGATCGCCTTGGCCACCCCGTCCACCGAGCGGGTAAGGAAGATCGCCCGGCTTTCGCCGGCCGTGAGCGGGCCGGTGAACAGCGCGCAGCCTTCGCCCGAGGGCTTGATCGCGGTATCCGGCGCGCATTCGCCGACCGTGAACACCCAGGGATCCTTGCCGACCGCGCCGCCGCCGGTGTCGCCGGCGGCGGTCGAGCGGTTATTGCCGGGCACGCCATCGGCCGTGCCGCTCACCTCGGCCGTGTTGGAAATCTTTCCCTCGGCCGCGATCTTCGCCGTGAGGACCACGCTGGCCGAGGCGCCCGGCTCGAGCGCCTTGTTGTAGCTGCAGCTGACCGCCTTGCCGCTCACCGAACAGGTCCAGTCGGCGCCGGCGGCCGACACATAGCTCAGCGTGTCGGGCAGGACGTCCACCACCTTGACCTGGCTGTCGGCGCGCGTGCCCAGGTTCGACACCGCCAGCGTGTACTTGATCTCGCTGCCGAGCTTGTAGTCGCCGGACGCGGTCTTCTGGATGCTCAGGTCGGCCGGCATGGACGGCAGCGCGACGATCGCGCTGCTCAGCAGCACGCGGTCGGATTCGGTGGTGAACACCGCGTTGGCTTCGCTTGCCGACGCAGGCAGGCGCGCCAGATCGAAGATGTCGAAGTCGATGCCGGGCGAGTTTTCGTCGCTGTTGGCGCTGCTCTTGGAATTGAAGGCATTGTCCTTCTGCGCGAAGGGAGAATACTGCAGGACCTGCCCGGCGAAGCTGACCCAGTCGCCCTTCTGCTGGCCGGTCTTGTCGCCCTCCCACACGATGTAGCCGAAGCGGCCGGAATCGCCGGTGGTCGTGCGCGGCTTGTAGTCGCGCATCGGGACGGTGACGCTGGTGTTGCGCAAGGCCTGGAAGCCTTCGTACAGGTTGACGGTGCGGTACTTCTCCAGCCGGTGCGAATACACCACCACCAGCGAGAAGCCGGCCAGGACGGCGTTGTCCTTGGGCTTGTTCGAGCAGTAGGCGGCGCCGGTCGATGCCGACAGGCCGCCGAAGGTGAAGGAGGTCTTGCCGCGGACCAGCTCGGTGACATCCTCGGCGGCCGCGAAATAGCTCAGGCCGTCGATGGTCGAGGAATAGCGGCGCTCGGCCGGCGCGGTGACCACGGCGCCGTTGAGCAGCACCTGCGGATCGATGGAGCCGGATCCCGCCCAGTACAAGGTGGCGGAGACCACGTTCGCCTCCGACGGGAGGCTGATGCCGGCCGAGGCGCTCGAAGCCAGGTCGCAGGCCTTGGCGCCGTTGGTCTTGGACTGCAGGCTGGCCTGGGTGCCGGCGAAGTTCACATTCCCCTCGAAGGACTTGGCCAGCGCCAGCGAAGCGGCGGCGGCCTGGCCGGCGCAGGCGAAGGCGCCGGCGCACAAGGCGATGCGGGTGAAGTTCAGCAGCGTGTTCATATCTCTACCTCGAGCCTGCGTTGGACGTAGTCGGGACTGGTGTTCGTGGTTGTGGTCTGGGCCGTGCACTCCCCCTGCACCGGCTGGTTGCAGGCGACGGCGCCGATGCGCCAGCGCCGGGTCTGCGCCACGGCCGCGCCTTCCTCGTCGGCCAGGCCGTCGATGGCCTGGCAGCTCACCGTCACGCGGAAGCTCGCCAGCACGGTCGTGTCCGGAAAGCCGAAGGAAGTGCGCGCAGCGCAGCGGTTCTGGCGCAGCTGTTCGTACAAGCCCCACTCGATTCCCGCGCGCGCGGCCTGGTAGGCCTTGGCTCCTTCCATGTCGATGCTCGAGCTGGCCTCCTGGGCGCTGTACAAAGTGACGGCGGCGGCGCCCAGGCCAGCCAGCACCACCAGCAGGAAGATCGCGGTGACCAGGCCGACGCCGGCCTGGCGGCGCAGAGTGCGGAATTGCTTCGTCATGGCGTATTGTCCACGTGAACCTGGTTGACCAGGCGCACCTGGCTGTCCCGGTCGTTGGCCAGGCGCAGCGACAAATTCAGGATCACCAGCGCGCTGCGGCGCGTGACGTCGCTGCCGTAGCGGAACACCTGGCTGCAGTCCGCCACCCGCGAGGCGATCACGGCGCGCTGCGGCGTGCCCTGCGGCGGCAGGTTCTGGCTGGCGTCGATCGGATAGCCCCAGTAGCGCACCAGCTCGGCGCTGCCGTCGCGCCCCGTCTCGCAAGCGTAGGTGATGGGCCCGCTCACCACCTGGAAGCGGTTGCTCGGCGAGCGCATCGGCGTCGCCTGGAGCGCGAAGGCATTGTTTTCCATGGTGACGACCGGGTGGTTGGGCGTGGAGTAGTCGACGCTGGCCACCCTTACGATGTTGTTGTCGGGAGCGCCCTGGCGGTACAGGTAGGCGTCCGAGGGCACCGCGCCGCCGCCCAGGTTGTAGACCACGATGAAGTCGCCGCGCTCGATCGGGCGCATGGTCCCGCCGACCACGGTGAAGCGGGTCTGGGCGGCGTCGTCGAAATCGAGGACCGGCATGGCCGCCACGCCGTCGTCCAGGGTCAGGTAGCGCCCGCCCGTCGTGGTTTGCAGGAACTCGACCGCGCTGCCGTCGTCGCTCACGCGCACGCTGTTGGGCAGGGCCAGGCGCAGGTCGCGCGCGATGCGGCGCAGCGCCAGGTCGGCTTCGTCGGTGGCGGCGGCGCGCGCCGCGCTGTCGGCATAGCCCTGGACCGGGGCGCGGATGAAGACCGCCACGATGGCGCCGATCACGCCGATGATGACGATGACGAGGATGGCCTCGACCAGGGTGAAGCCGCCAGCGCGGCGCGGGGCTGGCTGGTTCATAGGAAGCCCGGCGCGTAGCGCGTGCGGTAGGCGTCGAGCACGACGGACTCCTGGTCGTAGCGGACCTCGACCCGGATGCGCAGCACGTCGCTGTCGGCCGAGGTGGTGTTCGCGACGGGGATGCCGCCGATCGATTCGGGGATGACGCTCACCGTGGCGGTATAACCGGCCACGTTCATCGCGTCTCCGTTCGCATCGGTCAGCACGCCGGCGCCATTGTTGAAGCTGGCCTCGGCCTGGCCGGCCGCCCTGACGTAATCGTTGACGTTGTCGTGCGGCCTTTCGCCTCCCGCTTCCGGGCCCCAGTTCTCGGCCAGGTTGCAGTCGGCGCTGCTCCTGACGTTCTCGTCGCCGGCGTTGCCGGAGGTCGGGTCGCACCAGGTGAACTTGGCCAGCTGGACTTCCTCCAGCAAGCCTTCGGCGATCATCAGCGCCTGCTTGCGCCGCAGCGGGTCGGCGCTGCCCTTGGTGCTCAGGTTCAGCACGCCGATCACGGCGGCCAGGGCGACCCCGACGATCATGATGAACATGATCATCTCGATCAGGGTCAGGCCCGCCTGGCGGGCACGCGCGGTCTTACTGCACATAACCGGTCTCCTGGACCACCGACACCGTGCGCGATTCGCCCTTGCTGGTGATGGTCATGGTCAGGCCGCCAAAGCCGCCGGCGGCCACCGGGCTGCCGAGCGCGTTGAAGCTGAATTCGGTCATCGGCTCGGACAAGGCGAGCTGCACGCCCTCGGGACGGCCGATGCAGAACCAGCCGGGGGCCTGGCACTGGGTCTCGGAAGCGCCGCCGCCGATCTGGCCGCCCGGCGCGGGCACGCGCTGGGTCGGGTCGCAATTGCCTTGGGGGGAGTTGCGCGGCGAGCTGTAGCACAGGGCGATGCGGTTGTCGTCCAGCTGCACGAAGACCGGCGCGTTGCGCGCGATCGCGGCCTTCTGGGCGTAGCGCAGCAAGGCGCGGCTCTGTTCCGCGAAGCCGTCGGCGTCGAAACCGGTGCGGTCGAAAAAACGGCTGGCGGCGACGGCCGCCAGGATGCCGATGAGGACCATCACGACGATCAATTCGACCATCGTGAAGCCGCGCGCCGGGCGCGGCTGGAAGCGGGAAATGGGGAGCTGGCCGCCCACGCTACGCCGGTCCCGGGCTTATTCGCAGACCAGCGGATCCGCGGCCTGCTGCAGGACCGGAGGCTGGTTGGCGGCGGTCGGCGCCGCATAGCTGATGAAGCAGGTCGCGGCGAGCGTCGGATTGTCCGCCACGCTGCGCGGCGTGACCGTCAGCTCGTCCTTGTTTTCCTCGATCAGGTAATCGCCGTCGCCCAGCCCCGCCGCGGTGGCGAAGGCCTTGCTCGCCTTCGGATAGCCGTTGACGACGGCGACGGCCGTGCCTTCGACATCGATCGAGGTGTCGGCCGGCCGGATCAGCGATTTGCCGTGGACCATGGCGGCCGAGGCGCTCAGCGCGCCACGCGCGGCCTGCAGGCTGGCCACGCGCGCGTCGCCCCCGAGGCTGGCGAATTTCGGCAGTGCGGTCGCCGCGAGGATGCCGAGGATGACGATCACGACGATCAGTTCGATCAGCGTGAAACCGGCTTGCCGCCGGTTCGGGCGAAGGCTGAGATCCATGCTGCTCCTGAAATGAAGCGGCGAGGCTGCGCAATGCAGCCTCGCCGGAAAGATTACACGCTGGGGTTTATTCGCACTGGGTATTGGCAGCCAGCGCGTAGGTCGGCACGCCGCCGGCGGTCGTCACTTCGGTGTAGACCACGTTGCAGGTGGTCTTCAGGGTGGCGTGGGTCGACACGCTGATCGGGGTGACGGTCACGGTGGTGCCCGACACGTCGATCTTGTAGTCGGTGTCGTTCAGGCCCGAGGCGATGGCGAAGTTCTTGGTCGCTGCCGGGTAGCCGTTGGTGATGTTGACGTCGGTGCCCTCGACGGCCACCTTGGTGATGCTCGGGTTGATCAGCCACTTGCCGTGCGCCATCGATGCGGTGGCGGTCATGGCGCCTTTTGCCGCGTTCAGGCTGGCGATGCGTGCGTCGCCGCCCAGGCTGGCGAACTTCGGCAGCGCGGTGGCGGCCAGGATGCCCAGGATCACGATCACGACGATCAGCTCGATCAGCGTGAAGCCGCCCTGCGCGCCCTTGGTGTTGAATTTGTTCATCGTTTTTCTCTCCGTTGAGGTGGTGCGGATGGAATCCGCGTTCTTTGGTTAGTGTTGGCGACCGGTCCCGACTTCGCCGATGACCAGTGCGCCTGGATTCCTGTTCCGCCCGCCGTGCTGCGCGTTTATGCCGGATGGATCAGAGGTGCGGGACAATTCTACCTTGAACTTAAGCAAGTTTGATGTCCCGGAAGAAAAAGTGTCGTTCCCAAGCAAATAGTTGACTGTTTTATCGGTCCGGTCGAAGAACCAGGCGCCGCGCCGCAGGCTACGCGGGTCGGGCGAATAGTATTCGCCGAGGTAGTTGGCCGGCATCCTGCTGAGCCAGGTCATCGGATTTTCTTGTGTTAAAGCAAGAATCCCCTGCTCGCCCTGGGTCATCCCGACCTGCGCCGCTTTCGCCGCCAGGGCGGTGCGCAGCGACGCCACCACGTGGTAGGCGGCGGTGCGCTCGGACTGCTCGCGCCACGCCAGCAGGCGCGCCAGCAGCGCAGCCGTCAGCACGGCCACCAGGATGGCGCACACCGCGAATTCGAAGCGGGTCGCCCCGCCGGCGCGCCGCGGCCGCATCATTTGCCGCCATGCAGGGCGGCCTTGCCCAGGTCCCAGATCGGCAGGAAGATACCCAGCGCCAGCACCAGCACCATCACGCCCAGGAAGGTGATCAGGATCGGCTCGATCTGGGCGGACAGGGTCTTGAGCTCGTAGTCGACCTCGCGCTCGTACATCTGCGCGATCTCGTCCATCAGGTCGTCCAGCGAACCCGATTCCTCGCCCACGGCGATCATCTGCAGCACGATGGGCGTGAACACATTCGCCGCGACCGAGGTGCGCAGGATGCTCTCGCCGCGTTCGACGCCGTCGCGCATCTGCTCGATGCGCATGCTCAGGTAGGCGTTGTCGGCGGTCTGCGAGACCACGGTCAGGGCCTGCACGATCGGCACGCCGCTGCGCATCGACAGCGCGAAGCTGCGCGCGAAACGCGCCATGGTGGCCTTGTGGATGATCTTGCCGGCGATCGGGATGCGCAGCTTCTTCTGGTCCCAGACCAGGCGCCCGCGGTTGGTGGCGATCCAGGAGCGGAAGCCGAACACGGCGCCCAGCAGCATGGCCGCCATCGCCGGCCAGTAGGCCACCGTGAATTCCGAGGTCCCCAGCAGGATGCGCGTCATCAGCGGCAGCTGGGCGTTGAAGGACTTGAACACCGTGGCGAACTGCGG
This sequence comes from Massilia sp. ZL223, assembly GCF_018119395.1. Taxonomy (GTDB): domain Bacteria; phylum Pseudomonadota; class Gammaproteobacteria; order Burkholderiales; family Burkholderiaceae_D; genus Telluria. The sequence goes on along the minus strand of NZ_JAGPWD010000021.1, from coordinate 44,730 downwards.
AATCACGAACATGTTCACGATCACCATGGCGATCGCCATCGCGATCACCACGAAGGTCGGGTAGCGCAGCGCGGTCTTGACCCGCTCGCGCATGTCGCGGTCGAATTCCAGGTGGTCGAACAGGCGCAGGAAGACCTCTTCCAGGCGGCCGGTCATCTCGCCCACCTTCACCATCGACAGGTAGAAGGCCGAGAAGCATTCCGGGTGGCGCATCATGGCCGCCGACAGTTCGCGGCCGGAGTCGAGCGATTCGCGCAGGTCCTTGATGACCCTGGCGAAGGACTTGTTGACGGCCGATTCCTGCAGGCCCGCCAGGCCGCGCATGATCGGCACGCCGGACTTGAGCAGGGTGTAGATCTGGCGGCTGAACAGCTGCACGTCCAGGGACGTCACCTTCTTCTCGGTGAAGCGCGCCAGCAGCGAGCCCTGGGCGCCGCCGGCGGCGCCCGGCCCCGTGCGGCGGGGCGTGATCTCGATGGGCGTGATGCCGTTGCCGAACAGCAGATCCGCAATGGCGGAGCTGTCGGCGCCTTCCAGCACCCCCTGGGTCAGTTCGCCGCGCCCGTCGCGGCCTTTATAGGCGAAGAAAGGCATCAGTCGTCTTGCTGGTTACTGACCCGCATCGCCTCGGCGATGGTGCTGCGCCCCTTCACCGCCAGGAAGACGGCGTTGCGGCGCAGGGTCTGGCCCTGCATCTCGGCGTGCGCCACCTTCAGGAAATGCGAAGGATCGGGGTGGTTCGCCGCTTCGGTCACGGCGCGGGTCATCTCGAGCAGTTCGTAGACGCCGGTGCGGCCGCGGTAGCCGGTGCCGTTGCAGTGCGAGCAGCCCTTGCCGTGGTAGAAGCGCGTGGTCGCGGCATGCTCGCCCAGTTCCGCGCGCAGCCAGTTCACTTCGCTGGCCTCGGGCTCGTAGGGAACGATGCAGCTTTCGCAGATCACGCGCACCAGGCGCTGGGCCAGCACGGCCTGCAGCGAACCGCTCACCATATAGCGCGGCACGCCCATGTCCATCAGGCGCAGCGGCGTCGAGGCGGCGTCGTTGGTGTGCAGGGTCGACAGCACCAGGTGGCCGGTCATCGCGGCGCGCAGGCCGATCTGGGCGGTTTCCTGGTCGCGCATCTCGCCGACCAGGACGATGTCCGGGTCCTGGCGCAGCGCGGAGCGCAGCACGCGCGCGAAAGTCAGCTCGATCTTGTCGTTGACCTGCACCTGGTTGATGCCCGGCAGGCGGTATTCGACCGGGTCCTCGACGGTGATCAGCTTCTTCTCCACCGAGTTCAGCTCGGCCAGCGCGCTGTACAGGGTGGTGGTCTTGCCGGAGCCGGTAGGCCCGGTCACCAGCACCAGCCCATTCGGACGCGCCACGATGCTGCGGAAGCGCTCCACGATCTTGGCCGGCATGCCGATGGCGTCCAGGCGCAGGGTGGTGCCGACCTGGTTCAGCAGACGCATGACCACCGATTCGCCGTACTGGGTGGGCATGGTCGAGATACGCACGTCGACGCGCTGGTTGCGCACCTTGACCGCGAAGCGGCCGTCCTGGGGCAGGCGCTTTTCCGAGATGTCCAGGTCCGCCATCAGCTTGAGGCGCAGCGCCAGCGGCGTGGCGACCTTGAGGTCGGCCTCGGTCTGCAGGTGCAGCACGCCGTCGATACGGAAGCGGATCGCCAGGCGGCCGTCCTGCGGCTCGATGTGGATGTCGGATGCGCGCACCTGCACCGCGTCGTCGAACACCGACTGCAGCAGCTTGACGATGGGCGCCTCTTCCAGGCCCGGATTGGCGGCCAGGGCGCCGAAGTCGATCGAGGTGTCGCCCAGGTCGGCCTCGACCTCGCGCGCCAGGCCGGTGATCTCGCCGGTGCGGCGGTAGATGCGGTCGATCGCGGCCAGGACCTCGGTCTCGTTGACCACGGCCAGCTCCACGCCCTTCTTGATCAGGCGCGCGATCTCGTCGTAGGCGAACAGGTCGGTCGGGTCGGACACGCCGACCAGCATGGTCTCGCGGCGGTCCTCCAGCACCAGCGCGCGGAAGCGGCGCGCGGCCGTTTCCGGCAGCAGGCGCACCAGGTCGGCGTTGATGTTGTAGAACTTGAGATTGATGTAAGGGATGTTCAGCTGACGGGCGAGCGCGCCCGAGATCTGGTCCTCGGTCACGAAACCGCTTTCCACGAACACGCGGCCAAGCTTGCGGCCGGTGCGCTTCTGGTCCGCCAGCGCCTGGTTGAGCTGTTCCTCGCTCAACAGCTTCTGCTGCATCAGCACTTCGCCGAGACGGACTTTTTCTGGCCTTGCCATGGCACCCCTTGAGAGTTATGTTTCGCGGGCACAATTTTATGCCAGAAAGCACCTAAATTGACCGTTGGCATCCCTTCGGCGGCGCATTTTTGTCTCGGATTCGCCTCGCTCATCCATACCTGCGGTGTAAGATGGCCAAATTGCATATCTAACCCGGCAAGAACTTGCCGAATATGGGAGTCCCGATGCATGACAGCGCCCCAGGCGAACGGCGCCGCATCTACCTGATGCGGCACGGCAGCGTCACCTACTTCGACGACAGCGGCAAGCCCTTCCTGCCCGAGACCGTGCCCCTGAACGAGACCGGATGCGCCCAGGCCGACGCCGCCGGCCATGCCTTCTTCGATGCCGGGGTGCGCTTCGACCGGGTCATCGTTTCCGGCCTGCCGCGCACGATCCAGACCGCCCAGCGGGTACTGGCTATCGCAGGGCAGCCGGTCGAGATCGAGGTCTGGCCCGAATTGCATGAAATCCGCGGCGGGCGCCTGTCCAGCATTCCCACGGCCGAACTGCGCCGCGCCTTCACCGGCGCCTTCGAAGGCCTGGTGGACGAACAGCAGCGCTTCCTGGGCGGCGAATCGGTGGGCGAAATGATGGACCGGGTCCACCCGGCGGTAAGCAGGCTGCGCGCCGAACAGGACTGGGACACGGCGCTGCTGGTCCTGCATGGCGGCGTCAATTGCGCCATCCTGTCCCTCGCCCTCGCCGGCCAGCGCCTGTTCCTGGGCGGCCTGTCCCAGGCGGCCGGCTGCATCAATGCCCTCGACGTCGGCGGCGACCCGCACGACTGGGTGGTCCGCTTCGTCAACTACGTCCCGCCGGGGCCGCTGCAGCCGGGGGCGCGCACCACGACGATGGAACAATTGTTCGAGCAATACCGGAAAGGACGCTGAAGCCGTTTTCATTCGGTCTAAAAATAGTACGCGCGTGCCTTTCCAAGGCAATCCGATCTACCAAAATAAGCGGAGACACGATGTTCGAAAACATGATGGGAACCAAACCGGTGTCCGAGCGCCAGCGCTTCGACACGGAAGCGCTCGACGCCTGGATGCGCGCGCATGTCGACGGCTATCCCGGCGGCCCGCTCGAGGCCGAGCAGTTCAAGGGCGGCCAGTCCAACCCGACCTTCCTGTTGCGTGCAGGCGGCCAGCGCTACGTCCTGCGCACCAAGCCCGGCCCGGCCGCCAAACTGCTGCCCTCGGCCCACGCGATCGAACGCGAATTCCGCGTGATGTCCGCGCTGCACGGCGCCGCCTTCCCGGTGCCGCGCCAGTTCGCCCTGTGCACCGACGAAGCCGTGATCGGGCGCGCCTTCTTCGTCATGGAGCATGTCGAGGGCCGGGTGCTGTGGGACCAGTCCCTGCCCGGCATGGCGCCGGAGGAACGCGCCGCCATCTACGACGAGCAAAACCGCGTCATCGCGCAGCTGCATACCATCGACTACGCGGCCATCGGCCTGCAGGACTACGGCAAGCCCGGCAACTACTTCGCGCGCCAGATCGAACGCTGGACCAGGCAATACCAGGCCTCGATGACCGAGCCGATCGAGGCCATGGACCGGCTCATGGCATGGCTGCCGGCCCACATCCCGCCCGGCGACGACACCGCCATCGTGCACGGCGACTACCGCCTCGACAACCTGATCTTCCACCCGACGGAGCCGCGCATCCTGGCCGTGCTGGACTGGGAGCTGTCGACCCTGGGCCATCCGCTGGCCGATTTTTCCTACCACTGCATGAGCTGGCACATCCCGCCGGGCCAGTTCCGCGGCATCGCGGGCCTGGACCTGGCGGCCCTCGGCATCCCCGCGCTGCGCGACTACGTGGCGCGCTACTGCGAGCGGACCGGCAAGACCATCCGCGAGGAAGACTTCGACTTCTACCTGGCCTACAACATGTTCCGCCTGGCCGGGATCATGCAGGGCATCATGAAGCGCTATGTCGACGGGACCGCGTCCAGCGCCGCGGCCTTGGAAAACGGAAAGGCCGCGCGCCCGATGGCCGAGATGGCGTGGCGCTTCGCCTCGCGCAGCGCGAGCTGAACTGGAGAACACATGGATTTCGCCTACTCGCCCCGCTGCGAAGAACTGCGCAGCCGCCTGCTCGCCTTCATGGACGAGCACATCTACCCCGTTGAGGCCGCCTTCGGCGAGGCGGTCGCGCGCAACGGCGCCGCCGGCAACCGCTGGCAGCCGGTGGAGCTGATCGAGCGCCTCAAGCCCCTCGCCCGCCAGGCCGGGCTGTGGAACCTGTTCCTGCCGCGCTCGCGCCGTGCGCCGGAAGGCTTGTCGAATCTCGACTACGCCCCGCTGTGCGAGATCATGGGCCGGGTGCCCTGGGCGCCGGAAGTCTTCAACTGCTCGGCGCCGGACACCGGCAACATGGAAACCCTGGAGCGCTACGCCAGCGAAGACCTGAAGCAGGCCTGGCTCGAACCGCTGCTGCGCGGCGAGATCCGCTCGGCCTTCGCCATGACCGAACCGGACGTGGCGTCCTCGGACGCGACCAATATCGCCACCCGCATCGAGCGCGACGGCGAGGACTACGTGATCAACGGCCGCAAATGGTGGATCTCGGGCGCGGGCGATCCGCGCTGCCGCGTCTATATCGTGATGGGCAAGACCGACCCTGGCGCCGAACGCCACCGCCAGCAGTCGATGATCGTGGTCCCGGCCGATACACAAGGCATCACTGTGCTGCGGCCCCTGCCCGTGTTCGGCTACGACGACGCGCCCCACGGCCACTGCGAGATCCTGTTCGAGAACGTGCGGGTGCCGGCCGCCAACATGCTGCTGGGCGAAGGGCGCGGCTTCGAGATCGCCCAGGGCCGCCTGGGCCCGGGCCGCATCCACCACTGCATGCGCGCCATCGGGGTGGCCGAACGGGCCCTCGAACTGATGTGCCGGCGGCTAGGCAGCCGGGTGGCCTTCGGGCGCAAGCTGTCCGACCAGGGCGTCTGGCGCGAGCGCATCGCCGAGAGCCGCATCCGCATCGACACGGCGCGCCTGCTGACCCTGAAGGCCGCCTACATGATGGACACGGTCGGCAACAAGGTGGCCCAGATGGAAATCGCCATGATCAAGGTGCTGGCGCCCACCGTCGCCCAGGACGTGCTGGACTGGGCCATCCAGGCCCACGGCGCGGCCGGGGTCTCGGAGGAATTCCCGCTGGCCTACCAGTGGGCGGCCAACCGCACCCTGCGCCTGGCCGACGGCCCCGACGAGGTGCATCGCAACGCCATCGCCAAGCTGGAGCTGGGCAGGCACGGCTGAGCCGGGCCGGTGGGAACCATGCAGGACGCCGCTATGCATGGTGACTGAGCTCAGCTACCATGGGGCATCGCGGCGCCCAAGCCGCTTCGCCCCGGGGAGGCCCGTTGCCGTTCTCACGCCATTCGCTGCCGACGATACGCTCCAAGCTCTACACCCTGGTCCTGGCCTGCGCGCTGCCGATCCTGATCGGCTACATCGCCCTGGCCCGGGACGCGGCGGTGCGGGAGCGTTCGCACGTGTCGGACGACGCCCAGACCGTGGCCGAGGTGCTGGCCGCCGCGGTCGACCGTGACCTCGACAGCGGCGAGACGGCGGCGCGGGTGCTGGCGAATTCGCCGACGCTGGCCAGGGGCGAACTCGAATCCTTCCATGCCGCCGCGCGCCTGCTGCTGCGCCCGGAATTCCCGGCCCAGGGCTTCATGCTCAGCGGCCCCGGCGCGGCGCCCCTGCTCCATACGCGCTACTCCTATGGCGCGCCCCTGCCCGTGCTCGGCAATCCGGACGACATCCGGCGCGTGTTCGCCACCGGGGATTCCATCGCCTCGGGGCTGCACCGGGCGGAAGGCGACCAGCCCTACGCCTTGTCGGTGGACGTGCCGGTCTGGATCGATGGCAAGGTGCGCTATGTCCTGTCGGTGCTGCTGCGGCCGCGCAGGCTGACCGAACTGCTCGAAAGCCAGCATCTGCCGGACGGCTGGGCCGCGGAAATCTACGACAAGCGCCTGCTGATGGTGTCGCGCAGCAGCGACCCCAGCGCCCACGTGGGCGCGCCCATGGCGCCGGCCCTGGCGGAACGGCTGGCCCGCGACGGGCGCGGCACCGTACCGCTGGGCAGCGGGGAGGAGGCGGGCTTCGCGGCCTACGCGCGCTCGCCCAAGCACGGCTGGGTGGTCGCGATCCGCTACCCGACCAATGCGGCGCGCGAGCTGCTCGGCCATTCCCTGGCCACCACCGTGATCGCGATCGCCGTCCTGCTGATCATCAGCCTGGGGCTGGCGCGGGCCCTGGGCGGCGCCATCGCGCGCGCCGTGCGCGACCTGGCCGAGCCGGCCGAGAGCCTGGGCCGCGGCGAGCCCCTGGCCCTGCCGCCGCCCGAGATCGACGAGGTCCACAAGGTGGCGCGCTCGCTGCAGCGCGTCGACGCCGAGCTGCAGGCCTACCGCACCCGCCTCGAGACCCTGGTGGACGAGCGCACCGCCGAACTGGCGCGTTCCAAGGCCCAGCTGGAGATCGTCTACGCCTCGGCCCCGGTCGGCCTGTGCTTCATGGACACGAACATGCGGGTGGTCATGATCAACGACTACCTGGCCGAGATCAACGCGCTGTCCGCGCGCGAGCATATCGGCCACACCCTGCCCGAGCTCCTGGGCCCGGTGGGCAGCGAGTTCGAGGTCGGCTACCGCAAGGTGCTCGAGACCGGCCGTCCGCTGCTCGAAGTAGAAGCCACCGGCGAGGTCCCGGCCACGCCGGGACAGACGCGCCACTGGATCTCCAGCTACTACCCGGTGTGGGGCCCCGACCACCAGCTGATGGGCGTGAACGCGGTGGTGCTCGACATCACCGAGCGCAAGCGCCAGGAACAGCGCAACCGCGACAACGAAGAGATGTTCCGGGTGCTGTTCGAGGGTTCCAGCGACGCCCAGGTCCTGATCGCCTTCGGGGCCGGCTACGTCAGCGCCAACCAGGCGGCGGCCGACCTGTTCGGCTATCCCGGCGTCGACGCCCTGCTCAATGAATCGCCGGTCAGCACTTCACCACCCTTCCAGGGCGACGGCCGCCCGACGGCCGAAGCGGCGATGGAATACATGCGGCGCGCCATCGACACCGGGCGCTGCCAGTTCGAATGGCTGCACCGGCGCGCCGACGGCAGCCTGTTCCATGCCGACGTGCTCCTGAGCCGGATCGATATCGGCGGCGCGGGCATGATGGCGGCCACCATCCGCGACATCAGCGCCCGGGTCGAGGCGGAGGCCGCGCTGCACGCCGCCAGCGCCCAGCTGGCCGAGCGCGAACGCTTCCTGCGCACCGTCACCGACAACCTGCCGGCCCTGGTCGGCTACTGGGACGCGCAGCAGCGCTGCCGCTTCGCCAACCGCCCCTACCTGGACTGGCTCGGACGCAGCGAGGAGGACGTGCTGGGCCGCACCGCGGCCGAGCTGCTGCCGGCCGAGCAGCTGGCGCAGGTGAAGCCCTTCCTGGAAGCCGTCCTCACCGGCGCGCCCCAGACCTTCGAGCGCACCCTGTCCAAGCCGGGCGGCGCCATCATCCAGGCGCTCAGCAACTTCATTCCGGAGGTCGACGACGCCGGCCAGGTGCGCGGCTTCTACATGCTGCATACCGACGTGACGGACCTCAAGCACGTCCAGTCCCAGCTGGTCGGCGCCCTGCACCAGGCCGAGGCGGCCAGCCGCGCCAAGGGCGAGTTCCTGGCCAACATGAGCCACGAGCTGCGCACGCCGATGAACGCCATCGTCGGGCTGGCGCGCCTGCTCGAAGAAGGCCAGCTGGGCCGGCGCGAGCGCGGCTACGTCTCGCGCATGCAAACCGCGGCCCGCTCGCTGCTGGGCATGCTCAGCGACCTGCTCAACTTCTCGCGCATCGAGTCCGGCCAGCTGGTGCTGGAGCGTACGCCCTTCGCGGTCGACAGCCTGCTGGCCAGCATCGCGGTGATCACCGCGCCGAATGCCTGGGCCAAGGGCGTGGAGCCGGTGTTCGCGGTGGCGCCCGATGTTCCGGCGACCCTGCTGGGCGACCCGATGCGCCTGGAGCAGGTGCTGCTCAACCTGGTGGGCAACGCCGTCAAGTTCACCGAGCGCGGCGAGATCGTGCTGTCGATCCGCGTCGTCAAGCGCGCCGCCGACCAGGTGGAGCTGGGCTTTTCCGTGCGCGACACCGGCATCGGCATCGCGCCCGAGCAGCAGGCGCGCATGTTCGAGGCCTTCTCGCAGGGCGACAGCTCGACCAGCCGCAAGTACGGCGGCGCGGGACTGGGCCTGGCGATCGCGCGCCGCCTGGTGGAGCTGGCCGGCGGCCGCCTGGGCCTGACCAGCGCCGCCGGCGCGGGAGCCGACTTCCATTTCACCCTGCCTTTCGTGGTGGTCGACGATGCGCGGCCCCTGCCGGCCGGCGCCGGCCAGCCCTTGCGGGTGCTGGTGGCCGACGACAACCACAGCGCCTGGGCCGCCCTGGCCGCGGCGTGCGCCGCCTATGGCTGGAGCGTCGACGGCGCCGGCGGTGGCCAGGCGGCCCTGGACAAGCTGCGCTCCGGCCAGCGCTACGACCTGGCCTTCCTGGACGCCGCCATGCCGGACCTGGACGGAGTCGAAGTGCTGTCCAGCGCGCGGGCCGACAATCCGGGGGCGCTGCCGCGCGTTTGCCTGCTGGTGGCCGACCCCGACGCCGAGCGCATGGCCGAACTGGCGAATGAGCTGCAGCTGGGCGCGGTGCTCGGCAAGCCCTTCACGCCCACCACCTTGCGCGCGGCCGCCGACCGCCTGCTCGGCGGGGACGCCACATCCTCCTCCGCGCCGGGCCAGGCGGCGCCGCTGGCGGCCCGCCTGCTCGGCCTGCGCGTGCTGCTGGTGGAGGACAACCCGATCAACCAGGAAGTGGCCAGCTTCATCCTGACCCACGCGGGCGCCAGCGTCGACATCGCGGGCAACGGCCGGGTGGCGGTCAGCATGCTGGCCGAGCGCGCCGACTACGACGTGGTGCTGATGGACGTGCAGATGCCGGTGATGAACGGCTACGAGGCGGCGGCCGCGATCCGCGCGGCCGGCCTGGCGCTGCCGATCGTCGCCATGACCGCCAACGCCATGGAAGAAGACCGGGCCCGCTCGCTGGCCGCCGGTATGCAGGCCCACCTGGCCAAGCCGATCGACGTCGACGAACTGGTGGCCACGCTGGCGCGCATCGTGCCGCGGGCCGCCGCGCCCTGCGCCGCCACAGGGAAGGAGGAACCGTCCCAGGCCGCGCCGATGCCGGTGCCGGCCCACTTGCCCGGCATCGACCTGCAGGCCACCCTGCCCCGCTTCGGCGGCAGCTTCGAGCGCTTCGCCGCGGTGTTCGGGCGCTTCGTCGATGGCCGCGCCGCGGCGCTGGCGGAGCTGCGCCTGCTGGTCGACGCCGGCGACCGCCAGGCCGCGCAGCAGGCCACGCACCGGCTGCGTGGGGTCGCCGCCAACCTGGGCGCGGTCGACGTCGCGCGCGCGGCCCACGAACTCGAACTGGCGCTGCGCAACGAGGGCCAGCCGACCGTGGTCCTGCGCCTGGCCGAACTGGCCGCGGCCCTGGACGTCGCCGCCGCCGGCGCGCGCGAGCTCGAGAACCCCACGCGCGATGCCGCCCTGCCCCTGCCGGCGGAAGGCGGCGGCGCGGCGCTGCAGGACGCGTTGGCGCGCCTGCTGCATCTGCTGGAGAATAACAACATGAAGGCGACCACCCAGTTCGAGGTCCTGCGCCCCGCGCTGGCGGCGCGCTACGGCCAGGAAGCGGCGGCCGCGCTGGCGGAAGCCGTCGGCACCCTGCGCTTCGGGGAGGCGGCCGCACGAATACGCGAACTGTTAGAAGGAAAGGCGCAAGCATGAGCTGGACCGAAATGGCCCTCAACGGGCGCATCCTGGTGGTCGACGACGCCATGGAAAATATCCAGATCCTGCACGGCGCCCTGCAGGACGAGCAGGAAGTGCTGTTCGCCCTGGACGGCCAGCGCGCCCTGGAACTGGCGCGCACCCAGCATCCGGACCTGATCCTGCTCGACGCCGTGATGCCCGACATGGACGGCTACGCCGTGTGCGCGGCGCTGCGCGCGGCGCCGGAAACCAGCGACATCCCGGTCATGTTCGTGACCGCGCTGACCAGCCCCGAGGACGAGACGCGCGCGCTGGAGGCCGGCGCGGCGGACTTCATCACCAAGCCGGTCAACGCCGCGGTGGTGCGCGCCAGGGTGCGCACCCAGCTCACCGTCAAGCGCCAGGCCGACGCCCTGCGCGCCCTGACCCTGACCGACCCGCTCACCGGCGTGGCGAACCGGCGCGCCTTCGACGAGCGCCTGGAAGCCGAATGGCGGCGCTGCGCGCGCGCCGGCTTGCCGGTGTCGCTGATCCTGGTCGATGTCGACCATTTCAAGATGTACAACGACCATTACGGCCACCAGGCCGGCGATGCGGGACTGGTGCAGGTGGCGGCCGGCCTGCGCCGGGCCGCGGGCCGCACCCACGACCTGGTGGCCCGCTACGGCGGCGAGGAATTCGCGATCCTGCTGCCCCAGCTGGACGCCGCCGGCGCCGAATGCGTGGCCCGCCGCCTGCAGCAAGAACTGGCCCAGCTCAACCTGCCGCACGCCGCCTCGCCCACCGCCTCGCGCCTGACGGTCAGCATGGGGCTGGCCACCCAGGTGCCGGGCGAAGACCAGGCCGCGGCAGCCCTGGTCGCCGCAGCCGACACCCAGCTCTACGAAGCCAAGGCCGACGGCCGCAACCAGTACCGGATCGCGGTCCAGGAGCTCCAGCCGCTTCAGCCGTAACAGCGCACCAGGAATTCGGCGGCGCACACCGGCCGCCCGTCTTCGGCGCCATCGCGTTCGACCAGTGCCTCCCAGGTCAGCTGCAGGCCGCCGGCGACCGGTTCGGCCGCCGCCAATGTCCAGCGCGCCCGCACCCGGCTGCCGACCGGCAGCGGCGCCGGAAAGCGCACCTTGTTCAGGCCATAGTTGAGACCCATGCGCAGGCCCTCGATGCGCAGCGCGCTGTCCAGCATGGCCGGCAGCAGCGACAGGCTCAGGAAACCGTGCGCCACCGGCCCGCCGAAAGGCGATTCGCGCCGGCAGCGTTCCGGGTCCACGTGGATCCACTGGCGGTCGCCGGTGGCCTCGGCGAAGGCGTCGACGCGCTCCTGGCCGACCGCGAACCAGTCGGAGAGCGCGACTTCCCGGCCCGCCAGGCCGGGCAGTTCTTCGAAGCGCAGCACCCTAGGCATCGGCGCCCTCCTTCGGACGGCGGCCGAACATGCCCATGCCCTCGACGGTGCAGACTTCCTCGCCGTGCTGGTTGGTCGCGATCCACTTGGACCACACCACGCCGCGGTCCGGCTTGGAGTTCGAGCCCTTCACCTCCTGCGTCAGGTAGCGCACCCGCAGGGTGTCGCCGGGACGCAGCGGCCGGATCCAGCGCACCTTTTCCAGGCCGGGGGAACCCATGCTCGAGGCGGCGCACATCAGGCCATCGACCACCATGCGCATCATCATGGCGCAGGTGTGCCAGCCGCTGGCGATCACCGTGCCGTAGATCGAGGCGGCGCCCGCCTCATGGTCGACGTGGAAGGGCTGGGGATCGAAGTCGCGCGCGAAGGCCACGATCTCCTCCTCGGTCACGAGCCGTTCGCCCAGGTCGATCTCCTGGCCGGGATAAAAATCCTCGAAATACCATTGCGTCTTTTCTACCTTGCTCATGCCGCCTCCCGGGCGAAGCCAGGCAGGGACGCGAAGCGCGCCAGGTGGTGGTCGCTGTCGCCCAGGGTCAGTTCGATCATCGACAGGCGCTTGAAGTAGTGCGAGGCCGGCAGTTCGTCGGTCACGCCCATGCCGCCATGCAGCTGGATCGCCTGCTGCCCGATGAAGCGCGCCGCCTGGCCCACGCGGTACTTGGCCGCCGACACGACGCGGCGCCGCTCGTCGTCCGCGCCTTCGGCCAGGCGCACCGCGGCCAGCAGCGCCATCGACCGCGCCTGCTCGAGGTGGATGTACATGTCGGCCATGCGGTGCTGCAGGCCCTGGAACTTGCCGATCGGGACACCGAACTGCTGGCGCGTCTTGAGGTAATCGAGGGTGGCGTCGAACAGCGCCTGCATCGCGCCCAGCGCCTCGGCGCACAGCAGGCCGGCGCCATAGTCGGCGGCCGCCTCCAGGATCGCGGCGCCCTCGCCCGCCTTGCCGATCAGGCTTGCCTGTGGCGCCAGGACGCCCTCCAGGCGCACATCGGCGGCGCGCATGCCGTCCAGGGTGCGGTAGCCGGTCACCGTGATGCCGGGCGTATCCGCAGGCAGGGCGAACAGGCTGATGCCTTGCGCATCGCGCTGGCCGCCGCCGGTCCTAGCGGACACGATCAGCACACCTGCGGCGGCGCCGTGCAGGACCGCCTTCTTTTCACCCTCCAGGCGCCAGCCGGCGTCATGCGCCTCGGCGCGGGTCGCGATGTCGTTCAGCTCGTGGCGCGACTGGCGCTCGCCCAGCGCGCAGGCCAGTTTCAGCTCGCCGCCCGCGACCTGGGCCAGCAGCTCGCCGTGGCCGCCTCCCAGGCGCAGGAATTCGGCGCCCAGCATGGTGGCCAGGTAGGGCTCAACCACCAGGCCGCGGCCCAGCTCCTGCATCACCACGAACATGTCGACCGCGGAGCCGCCGAAACCGCCGTGTTCCTCGGCCACCGGCAGCGCCGTCATCCCGAGTTCGGCCAGGGTGGCCCAGGCGCGGTCGTCGATGCCGCTGTCCGAACGGACGATCGCGCGGCGTTTCTCGAAGTCGTAGCCGCGTCCCACCCAGCGCCTGAGCGCATCCGCGAACTGGAGCTGTTCTTCTTTGAAGTCGAAGTTCATCGTGGTCCCCTTACAGCCCCAGGATCATCTGGGTGATGATGTTGCGTTGGATTTCGTTCGAGCCGCCGTAGATCGAGGTCTTGCGGTAATTGAAGTAGTAAGGCGCGAGCGGCGCCGCCTCGTCGTCGCCGGCGATGCTGTGCGCGCGTTCGCCTTCGAGGTAGGCCGGGTCGAAAGGCAGGGCCATCGGGCCCGCCGCCTCCAGCATCAGCTCCGTCAGGGCCTGCTGGATGTCGGTGCCCGTCACCTTCAGCACCGAGGCCTCCGGCCCGGGCGCCTGGTCGGCGCGCGCCAGCACGCGCAGCACCGTGATTTCCAGCGCCATCAGCTCGATCTCGACGCCGGCCACCTTGGCGGCGAACAGCGGATCCTCGATCAGCGGGCGGCCGTTCTTCTGCTCGCGCGCCGCCAGGCGCTTGACGAAGGCCAGTTCGCGCTTGGAACGGCCGACCGCCGCGATGCCGGTGCGCTCATGGCCCAGCAGGTATTTGGCATAGGTCCAGCCGCGATTTTCCTGGCCCACCAGGTTGGCCACGGGCACGCGCACGTTGTCGAAGAACACCTCGTTCACTTCGTGGTCTTCGTCGAGCATGATAATGGGGCGCACCGTGACCCCGGGCGCATGCATGTCGATCAGCAGGAAGGAAATGCCTTCCTGCTTGCGCACGCCGGGATCGGTGCGGACCAGGCAGAAGATCATGTCGGCATGCTGGGCCAGGGTGGTCCAGGTCTTCTGGCCGTTGACGATGTAGTGGTCGCCGTCGCGCACGGCCGTGGTCTTGAGCGAGGCCAGGTCGGAACCGGCGCCGGGCTCCGAATAACCCTGGCACCACCAGTCCTGGCAGGACAGGATGCGCGGCAGGTAGTGATCTTTCTGGGCCTGGTTGCCGAAGGCCATGATCACGGGAGCGACCATGTTGACGCCGAAAGGCAGGATGGGCGGCGTGCCCGCCAGCGCGCATTCTTCCTCGAACAGGTGGCGCTGCACCGGGGTCCAGCCGGGGCCGCCGTATTGCTTCGGCCAGCCCGGCGCCACCCAGCCCTGGGCGGCGAGGATCTTGTGCCAGCGGACGTAGTCGTCCTTGTTCAGGCGCCGGTGCTGGCGCACCTTTTCCTGCAAGTCCTGCGGCAAATGGGAATCGAGGAAGGCGCGAACCTGGTCGCGAAAGGCCAGGTCCTCGTCCGTGTAATGCAGATCCATGTCGTCTCCTTGTTATTGTCGCCCGAAAAAGCACGATCGTTCACAAGGATTGTACATGAATCAAGATTGCCGCCAAGTGGGCGGCGCTAGACACGCAGCGAAATACCCGCGCACGACAAGCGAAAAAAAAGGCGCTGTCACCGTTGAGTGTTGAAGATGCCAATCGCGGCTCGCAGGAGAGTGTCAGGCGAATCCAAGCGATTTCCATCCAGCGCCCAGCGCCATCCGAGATAGTTGGGAAGGTAGCGAGTGGCTACGCCATGGAAGCGGGCGAGCCATTTCCGGCAGCGGCGATGGTAGGCGTTGACGTTCTGGACATGGACTGCCCCGCGCACACGCTCGCCGGCGCGCAGGTTGACGGCCTGGTGAGAGATGCCGGATTCACGCGCAAAATAGCGGTCCAGCCCAACCGTCGAACGCAGCACCTGAAGCAGCTGCTCGCGTTGACGCTTGCTTAGGACTGCGACCTGTTCCAACAGCTTCTTGAATGTGGAGGCCTTCATCGCTTCCTCCGCCGAGATATGGATCCTCGTTAGACCTCAGCAGTTAAGGAAGATTCAACACTCAACGGTGACAGCGCCAAAAAAAAAGCGCAGCCCGCAGGCTGCGCTCACGCTTACCCAGGAATTACTGCTTGCGGCGGCGGGCCAGCGAGCCGGCGCCGACCAGGCCTGCCAGCATCAGGGCGACGCTCGACGGCTCAGGCACCTCGGCCGGCTGGGCATTGCCTTCGCCCTGGTCGACACCCACGCCCACGTCGACACCCACGTTCTGGTCGAGACCCACGCCTTTGCCAGGGATGTCGTCCAGTGCCGGGGTGAAATCGCTGCCATTGCCCAGGCCCGGCTTGGTCACGCCGTCCAGGACGGTCACGCCGTCGTTGGTGTTCACGACCGACTTGCTGTTGCCCAGACGTGCGGCCAGTGCGCCGTTGTCGGTGCCCAGCAGGTAGTTACCCTGGACGCCCGAGGCGTACTTCAGTTGCGTGCCGCTGCTGCTGGCCTGCTGGGCGCTCACCTTGCCGAACAGGACGTCTTCCAGGCTGGCGCTGGCGCCGTGGGAGATACCACCAATCAGCGTCACATTGTCCGACAGTGCGCCGGATGCGATCACGTCGGTGCCGTTGCCGTTGGTCCAGTTAGTCAGGAAATTGGAGGATGCGGCGGCCGGAACGACTGCTGCTTGGGCCATACCAGCGCTGACGAGCAGCGCTGCTAGTACAAGGCGGCGAATTGCCATGATAATAACTCCTTTGAGGTTGAGCGGTTATTCTTATTGCAACTTCAAAGTTATCGTAACATAACTGGAAAATTATCAATCTTTACAAGTGTTAAATTGTGCGCTGTTGTTTATTGTTGAGTTGTAGCAGACTCATCATATGGAAATCGCGGTAGGGGAATGGCTGTACTAGGCGAACATTTCAATTCGGTAAGCGCGTTTTTTTCGTCCCCGCCTTCCAAAAGTATATTAATTTCGAGCAAGTAGCCCTATTGATTACACACGTTCTTTAACCGATAGGTACCGACTCGTCTGTTGGGTGTTTAACATACCAATGACTATCTGAAATTATCAGACCGACCACATCCAACGAATTGTTTCATTGTGTAATTATTATTGACAAAGATCGCGTGTGAATTCGGCCGGTCATCGCGATCGCCACGCAAAGAAAAACGGCCGCACCCTTTCGAATGCGGCCGTTTCAGCAGGCCGGGCGACCCGGGGATTCAGACCCGGCCAAGCCGGGTCGGGGTCAGTTACCCCGGGTCGATGCCATATACGGCATGGCGCGGGAGGCCATGCGGGTATCGGTCTTGAGCATGCCTACCTCGTCGGCCAGGATGTTCGCCGCTTCCTGGAGCAGCACGTCCTTGGCGTCCTTGGCGGCCTTCTCGGCTGCCAGCTCGGCCTGGAGGTTGCGCTCGTCGGCCTGCAGGCCGTCGTCCTGGCGCGGCGAACCGCGCAGGGCCACCACCGACTTGGCCGGCTTGGTTGGTTCCGGCACCTTGGCGCGGGCTTCCTTGCCGCCCGGCGCACGGGCCGGCTCGTCCTCGGCGGTGCCGGAGGCGCCTGCCAGGCGGGCTTCACGCAGCTTGGCGCGGGCGTCCTGGGCGTCGCGCTCCTTGCGGCGCACGGCTTCGTTCAGCGAGATCGCGTTCTCCTTGCGCAGCTTCAGCACCTCGGCGATGTCTTCCTGCAGGAACTGGAACTCCTTGTCCTTGGCGATACGCGCCTCGTGACGTTTCTGCAGCGGCGCAATCAATTCCTTCAGGTCGCCCGCCGGCAGGTAGGTCGCCGGCTTGATCGCCACCCACGGCAGCGCATTGTCATACGAGGACTCGCCGAAGTTCTCCAGGTCCGACAGCACCGGCAGCTTGATGTCCGGCGTCACGCCGCGCAGCTGGGTGGTGCCGCCATTGATGCGGAAGAACTGCGCGATGGTCATCTTGAGTTCGCCGTAGCGCACTTTCTCGCTCTGCGAGAAGCGGTCCAGGTCGATCAGGGTCTGCACGGTGCCCTTGCCGAAGCTCGGCTCGCCGATCACCAGGCCGCGGCCGTAGTCCTGGATCGCCGCGGCGAAGATCTCGGACGCCGAGGCCGAACCGCGGTTGATCAGGACGCCCATCGGACCATCCCAGGCCAGGCCCGGCGTGGTGTCCGCCTCGACCTCGACCCGCCCTTCGGCGGTGCGCTGCATGACCACCGGGCCCTTGTCGATGAACAGGCCGGTCAGCTCGATCGCCTCGATCAGCGAACCACCACCGTTGTTGCGCAGGTCGATCAGGACGTTGTCCACCTTATCCTTCTTGAGCTCGCCAAGGATGCGGGCCACGTCGCGGGTCGCGCTGCGGAAGTCCTTGTCGCCCTTGCGGCGCGCCTCGAAGTCCAGGTAGAAGGTCGGCAGCGAAATCACGCCGATGCGGCGCTCCACGCCGTTTTCCTTGACCTTGATGATCGACTTCTTGGCGGCCTGCTCTTCCATACTGATCTTCTTGCGCACCATCGACACGGCCACGTGCTTGGCGTCCTGGCCGCCGTCGCCCGGGATCACGTCCAGGCGGACGGTCGAGCCTTTCTCGCCGCGCACCAGCGCCACCACGTCGTCCAGGCGCCAGCCCAGCACGTCGGTGAAGGGACCGTTGCCCTGGGCCACGCCGACGATGCGGTCGCCGACCTTCAGCTTGCCCGACTTGTCGGCCGGGCTGCCCGGCACGATCTCGCGGATGATGGTGTATTCGTCGCGCGACTGCAGCACGGCGCCGATGCCTTCCAGCGACAGGCGCATCGAGATGTCGAAGTTGTCGGCCGAGCGCGGGCCCAGGTAATTGGTGTGCGGCTCGATCGCGGTCGCGTACGCGTTCATGAACATCTGGAACACGTCTTCGTTGTTCAGCTTCTTGATGCGGCTGATGTAGTTCTCGTAGCGCTTGTCCAGGGTCTCGCGGATCGCCTTGTCTTCCTTGCCGGCCAGCTTCAGGCGCAGCCAGTCGTTCTTGACGCGCTTGCGCCACAGGTCGCGGATCTCGTCCTCGGACTTGGCCCAGGGCGATTTCTCGCGGTCGAGCTGCAGGGACTCATCGGCAGTGAAGTCGAACCTGGTCTTCAGCAGTTCACGTGCATACGTCATGCGCTCGGTGAAGCGCTGCTGGTAGAGGTTGTAGATCGTGAACGGAACGGTAAGGTTCTCGCTGTTGATGGCGTCGTCGAGCTTGGTGCGCATCGGCGCGAACTGGTCGACGTCGCCTTGCACGAAGTACAACTTCTCGCTGTCGAGGGATTCGAAGTAGTTGTCGAAGATCTTGCTCGACATCGCATCGTCCAGTGGCACCGCCTTGTAGTGGTAGCGCCCCAGCACGCGCGAGGCCCACAGCGCGGCCTGGGTCTGGGCCGCGATCGGCTTCATCTGGGAGGCGGGAGTGGACGGCGCGATGGTGGCGACGGCCTTGTCCCTTTCGGGCTGTGCGGTCACCACATGGGCGGACATGGCGAATGCCAGGGCGGCGATGAACACGTGCTTCTTCATTCTTCGGTTCTCCGAACGGATACTGTTGCGGTGGCGGTGCGGCCCAGCGACACTTGCAGGCATGGACCGGTCAAACCGCGCTTGCGGCCCATTCTACAGGAAGGAACTGGCAAGCAGAGCGGGATTGTACGTTTCGGTAGTGCAAACTTAAGGCTGGCATAAGCCATGCGTTAGCCTTTGATAAGCTGGAGCAGCTGGCCATGGTAAATGTAGAAACCCAGGCCCAGCGCCAGCAGCGGCACATAAGGCCAGGAGCGGCTCGCCAGGCGCCAGTCGACCGGCGATGGCCAGAACGACAAGAACTGCGGCGCCAGGACGAACATGAGGGCGAGGTCGAGGGGTTCAAAGGCCCACTGTCCCCGGGTGCGCCACCAGCCCACCAGGAAAGGCAGCAGCAGCACCAGCAAGGGCGCCAGCGCCGCCGGCGCCGCGTTATACCAGCGCAGGTTGGCGAAGGTGACCGAACCCAGTTCCCAGTTGTGTCCCTTGCCGGGACGCGGAATGCGGCGCGGCACCACGCTCAGGCCGATCGGCTCGGCATTGGTCAGCAGGCCCACCGAGAAGTGCGCCAGCTCGTGGCACAGGGTGCCGGCGGCCGTGAACACGAAGAAGAAGGGATGGGCGCTGGAGCCGATCCAGAACAGGAAGGCCAGCGCCGCCGAAGGAGCGAGGTAGAGCAGCAGGTCGGCATGCGGCCAGGCCTGGAACGCGCTCAGCAGCGCCATGGGCAAGCCGCCGCGCGATCAGGTCGAATAGAAGCAGCGGCCGCAGGCCTGGCGGTAGCTTTCGTTGCCGCCGATGCTGACCTGCTCGCCTTCCTTGATGCGGCGGCCTTCCGTGTCGACGCGGATGTTCATGGTCGCCTTCTTGCCGCAGGTACAGATGTTCTTGATTTCCTCGATGTCGTCGGCAAGCGCCAGCAGGTAGGCCGAACCGGGGAAAGGCTCGCCGCGGAAGTCGCTGCGCAGGCCGTAGCAGATCACGGGCACGCCGCGCACCTGGGCCAGCTGGTGCAGCTGCTGGACCTGGGCCGTCGACAGGAACTGGGCTTCGTCGACCAGCACGCAGGCCACGTCCGGCGCCTTGTCCAGGAAATTGGTATCGGATGAGAAGGTATCGACCTGGCGCTGCGGGCCCAGGCGCGAGGTGATCAGGCCGACGCCGTAGCGGTCGTCGATGGCGGCGGTGTAGAGCTTGACCTGCTGGCCCTGCTCCTCGTAATTGTGCGCCACCTGCAGCAGTGCGGTCGATTTGCCGGCGTTCATCGCCGAGTACCTGAAATAGAGTTTAGCCACTGCCCTGCCCTACGCGGAAAAATGGGAAAAATGAGAGTTGGATTATAGCAAGCAGCCCTAGCCGCCGGCCAGCACCTGGGCCGGGTTTCCCGCCACGCTCGCACCCGCCGCCACGTCGTGGGTGACCACGCTGCCGGCGCCGATGATGGCGTCGTCGCCGACCGTCACCCCGGGCAGGATGATGGCCCCGCCGCCGATCCAGACATTGCAGCCGATGGTGACGGGCCGGCCCGATTCGAAGCCGGCGCGGCGCTGCACGGGGTCGCGCGGATGGTCGGCCGTGTAGATATGCACGCCGGGGCCGATGCGGGTGTCGTCGCCGATCGTGATCGGGGCGACGTCGAGGAAGACGCAGTCGAAGTTGACGAACACGCGCGCCCCGAACGCGATGTTCCAGCCGTAGTCGCAATGGAAAGGCGGGCGCAGCACGGCGCCCTGCCCTACGCGCGCGGCCCGCTCGGCCAGCAGCGCCTGCCACACCGGCACCGGCTCGCCCAGCGCCGCGTTATAGCGCGCCAGCCAGGCGGCGGCCGCCGCCTGCTCGGCCCGCAGTTCCGCGTCGCCGGCGTGGTAAGGCAGGCCGGCAAGCATTTTCTGCTTTTCGCTCAGGCTCATGGGTTCACATGCCCGGATGGTAGCGCCGTTCGAGCTGCTTCTCGATGTCTTCCTTGTAGAACAGGACATCCTTGAATTCGCCGCGGCTGTACATCTCGGCCTGGTCGCTGAAGTGCGGCGAGCGCGGATCGCCGCTCTGCCCGCCGGCCAGGATGCTCTTGGCGCGCACGCGCGGACCGAACTCGACGGCGGCCACGAAGCTGTTGCCGCGGTCGCCATAGATGCGCCTGGTCTTCTGCTTGGCCACCATGCCGAAGGACGCCAGCGAACCCCAGTTGGCCGAGGCGAAGGCCACCGGCCAGCTCGGCTTGCTGTCGTCGTACTGCTGGTCGATGTCGCCGCTGATGCGCTGGAAGCGGTTGATCTCGCCCCAGGGCGTGCGCCAGTCGCCGAAATCGGCCTGCAGCTTGCTAGAGGCGCGCGCCAGCGAGGCCAGGCGCTCCTCGCCGTTCAGCTGGCTGGTGATGAAGTCCACCGCCGGCGTGCCCTGGGCGCGGGCGCGCGCGCCGTGCTGCGCCACCATGTCCTGGCCCCAGTAGATGGCCAGCGAGGTCGGCACCGAGGCCGCCGCGTAGCGCTGGTCCCAGTTGCGCAGCACCGCGACCTGCTCGCCCAGCTGGGCCTTGCGCGGATCGGACTCAGGCAGCGCTTCGTAGTCCTTGAACAGCTGAGGGAGCAGCGGCTCGAAGGCGGTCAGGTGGCTGTCGTAGGAAGCGGCGATCAGGCTGTCGATGCTGAAGTCCTTCGCGCCCTTGAGCACGCGCTCGGCGTGGCGGCCGCGCGCGTTCTCGGGCAGCGACCACATGTAGTCCGGATAGTCCTGGCGCCTGGGGCTGCTGGCGCCGGAGCTGCTGAAGGGCCAGTTGTTGGTGTTCGAGATATAGCCGCTGGCCGGGTTGAACAAGGTGATCGTCTCGCGGATGTCGTGCAGGCCCTTCCACTCGGTGGCCGGGTTGCTGCCGTCCACCGGCTTGCTCCAGTCGAAGCGCGGGTCGCGTTTCGGGATGAAGTTGCCGTGGAAGTAGGCGATGTTGCCGTCGGCGTCCGCGTACACCGTGTTGTTCGAGGAATTGGTGCGCAGCTCCATCGCCTTGTAGAAGGCGTTGTAGTTCCTGGCCTTGGTGCGGGTGTAGGACTGGGTGAGCGCCTTGAGGGGCTCGTCCATCATCCTGACCGCCACCCACTTGCCGTCCAGCGCGCGCACCACCGGGCCGTGGTGGGTGAAATACGCGGTGACGGTGCGGCTGGCCATGGCGCCGCCTGGCGTCTTGTACGGCAGGGTGACCGGCACCGCGCGCACCTGGCGCTCGCCCTCGCCGTACTTGTAGAAGAATTTGCCGCCGCGCTCCGTGACCGTTTCCAGGTATTCGTCGATCACGTCGCCGCCGCCCGAGGTATGCATCCAGCCCAGCTTGTCGTTGAACCCCTGGTAGATGAAGAACTGGCCCCAGGTGACGGCGCCGTAGGCGTTCAGGCCCTCCTCGCTCACCATGTGCACTTCGGGGCGGAAGTAGAAGGAGGTGTGCGGATTGATCATCAGGAGCGCGCGTCCCGACTTGCTCAGCTTGGGCGCGATCGCGAAACCGTTGGAGCCGCGCGGCTCCGGGTCGAAGCCTTTGCCGGCGTCCAGCTGCGCCAGCTCGGTGCGCTTGCCGTAGAACTGCTCCAGCTGCTTGAGGTCGATGGATTCGATGTCGCCGCCGATACTGCCCTCGCTGAAGCTCAGCGCCATCCACGGCTCGAAGCGGGTGATGAGCTTGGGCTTGACCTCGGGATGGGTGTGCAGGTACCAGTTGAGCCCGTCGGCGAAGGAATTCATGAGCTTCTTCAGCCAGGCCGGGCTGGCGGCGTACTTGGCCTTCATGGCGTCCGGCTGGATGTACAGCTTCATGCGCAGGTCGCGCCAGATCTCCTTTTCGCCCTCTACCTCGGCCAGGCGCCCCATCGCGTTGATGTAGTTGAGCTCGACCCGGTTGAAATCGTCCTCCGCCTGCGCATAGATCATGCCGAACACCGCATCCGCATCGGTCTTGCCAAACACGTGCGGAATGCCCCACTTGTCGCGCAGGATCGTCACCTGCTGCGCCGCCTTCTTCCAGCGCGCGATGTCGGCGCTGCTGGCGGCGTGCTGCGCGGCCGGCTTGAGGGCGGGCTCGGCGTGGGCGGCCTGGGCCGTGAATGCGGCGGCGCCGAGCAGCGCGGTGACGATGAGACGGGGTCTGAGCATGGGTGAAGGTCTCCTGGAGGATGGTGTTATGCGTCCTGGGCGCCCGCTGCGGCCAGGCGTTGCTTCAGTACTTCGTTCTCGGTCATCAAGGTGGCGACGCGGTCTTTCAGCGCGGCTACCTCGGCGCGCAGGGCGGCCTTCTCGTCGACCGGCTCGCCTTCGGGCGTTTCCTTGCGCGGACGGCTGGCGGCCTTCTGCTCGCGCACCTGGCGCGCAGCC
This sequence comes from Massilia sp. ZL223, assembly GCF_018119395.1. Lineage (GTDB taxonomy): Bacteria > Pseudomonadota > Gammaproteobacteria > Burkholderiales > Burkholderiaceae_D > Telluria. The sequence continues at coordinate 21,997 of NZ_JAGPWD010000021.1, read as the reverse complement.
TGCTGCAGCTCCTTGCGGCCGCCTGCGACCGCGGCGATCTGCACCGCTTCCGGCAGCTGGGCCACGTTGGCGGCGGCATTGATCGAAATCGTCCCCTGGCGCACGGCCTCGCGCAGCTGGGGCGTGGCGGCCTTCTGGATGCGCTCGATCTGGCTGATGGTGTTGCTCGACACGCGGGCTGCGCGCGCGATGTCCTCGCGCGTGTTCCAGGGCGGAGTTGTATCGGCGCCGGGGTCGTTCTTGTCGCCCTCGTCGGCTTCGGGTTTTTCCAGCACGCGGGCGGCATGGATTTCCTTCTTGCGCAGGGCGAGCACGCCGCGCTGGAAGTCGGATACGCTGCGGCGCGCCAGGTGGTTGTCGATCATCCAGAGCATCACGTCTTCCAGGGACGTGAACTTGTCGTTCTGGACGGTGCGGAAGTCGATGCCGTGCTTGCGGCAGATCTCGTAGCGGTTGTGGCCGTCGATCAGCACGTCGCCCCACAGCACCAGCGCGTCGCGGCAGCCTTCCGCGAGCAGGCTGCGCTCGAGGGCGGCGTATTCGATGGGCGTCAGGGGGTCGACGAAGGATCGGAGCTCGTCGTTGATCGTGATGTTCAAATGGTAGTCCTCATGCATGCTTCAGGCGTCAGCGTGGCGCCGTCCGGCGCCGCCGTGCATGCTACACCATCCTTGCCACCCTTCCAATGTCGAGGCCGGCTACTCGGTATGTGCATTGCTGCTTCGCCCGTCCTGGGCGTCGGATTTTTTACAAACAGTCGCGCCGCGCGAAGGAACCGGCGGTAAACCTTCCTCAGATCAAGGACATGGGTTTCTAGCCCGAATATTGCGTGGTCGAAATCATTTCCCCATGGAGGATTCAATGAAGATTTCCGTCCTGGTCGCGGCCCTGCTGCTATCTCCCGTCCTCGCCCAAGCCGGCGTCCTGTATGAATGGCGCGCCCTCAAGCACGAGACGCCGTATGGGATCACGCTCCGGCTGGAGTTCGACCATGACACGGTCAGGAGCGGCGCATTCAGCTTTCACCTCGTCCCCGAGCAGCCGCCCATGCCTCGTCCGGGTTCCGGCCTGCTGTCCATGCACTACGCCTTTCCCGGCGTGTACACGCCGATGACCTATTTCCCGAGAACCGAGGGCTTCGCGCACGGCTTGGGCGACCTCGGCATGGAACTGAGCTTCCATCGGGGCGGCTACCTGAGCGGCTATATCTACGCGAACAACAGCGAGCACCCTATCAGGTTGGAGTCGAACAGCATCGTCTTCACCGTGCAGGACGCGAACAGCGACCAGGGCATGCCCCAGGCGGGGTCCGGCTGGACCACGGAGATTCCCCGCACCGGGGCGACCGGCCACATCCGGCAGGTACCGGAACCGGCCTCCCTGGCGCTGCTTGGGCTTGGATTGTTGGCGACGGCTGGAATCCGGCGCGGCGGAAAACATCGCCCCGTGCATGCGAAGCGCGGAGACTGACTCGCTGGATGCCTGGCGCGATCCGCACCGGTCGCGCGGCGCGCCCGCAGGCAAGGTCCCGCGAACGCGGCCGTGAAGGGCGGCAGTTCGCTGTGAACAGAAGAGGAAATTCGTGGTGCCCGGAGCCGGAATCGAACCGGCACGCCATTCCTGGCGGGGGATTTTAAGTCCCCAGTGTCTACCAGTTTCACCATCCGGGCAGCGCGCGGCATTCTAGCACATGCATGCCCTGCCAGGATCATCCTGGCAATTTTGCCCATGCGGCAAGAGAGCCGCCCGCTGCTGCTGCCTGTTCGCCCCCGGCCGCGTTCAGTGGCCTAGACCCGCGATTGACGAAACAGCTCAGCCACTCCGGGGCCATCGTTCCTGTCGGAATAACTTACATGCCATTGCTACGGTGTCCAAGCATCCAGGCGGATCGCGGTGGGAGGCCCGATTCGCCCGGCTGCAGCCCGCCGCGGCGTGCGACTGGGGGAAAGCGCTTCCTCTGACTGGCATAGACCACTGGGACGAAAAAAAAGAGCCGCTGCCCGTACTGCCGGCAGCGGCCGAATCCTCAGCCATGCTGAGATGGAGACACAAAGAGAACCGACCACTCGCGCCGGTACGCAACCAGAGATTGGGATACAAATCCTCCGTACAAGCCCGTTTTTCGGTAATCCAGGCCGCGTCCTTGCGTAAGCCTAGTCGCACACCACGCGGGAAATACATCTTCAGCGCCCTGCCAAGCGAACTCGGCCACGCTTTTTTACAAGTTCTTTGATCCATTTCAATCGCATTACTGACACAGATCAGGCAAAGGAATACATTGGCAACAGGGTGATCCAATCAAGCATCGGTCGCCCGGCCAGATTCCCTTGCTGACCCGGCTCGCCGGTCGTATGGAAAGCAGGCCGCACGGGTCCGCCAACCCGTTTGAAAGGAACGAGCATGTACAAGACCATCGTGGTGCATGTCGACGGCAGCCCGGAGCAGGAGACCCGCCTGCGCGCCGCCGCCCGGCTCGCCAATGGACAGGAGGCCCATCTCGTGGGCAGCGCCGCGACCGGGATTTCCTGGCTCGACTACGCCCTGCTGACCGGCTCCATGGGCGCGCCGATGATGCCGGAGTCCGATTTCAACGGCGTGCGCGAGGCGGTCCAGCTGCGCCTGCGGCAATTCGAAACCGCCATCCAGCGCCTGGGCGTCGCATCCTTCGAAAGCCGCATGATCGAGGACGACGCCCGCTACGCGCTGCTGCTCGAGTCGCGCTATGCCGACCTGGTCGTGGTCAGCCGCGAAGCCGAGGCTCCGCCCATTCCCGGGCTGGCGACCCAGGTGCGCGGCTTGCCCGAGTACGTCGCCCTGCACGGCGCCCGGCCCGTGCTGGTGGTGCCGGCCGGCTGGCCCGACCTGCCGCTGAACGGCCACGCCGTGGTCGGCTGGGACGGCAGCGTGCAGGCCATCCGCGCCATCGCCGCCGCCATGCCGCTGCTGCGGCAGGCCGAGTCGGTCAAGCTCACCCTCGTCAATCCCGACACCATGGGCGACCTGCATGGCGAGGAACCGGGGGCCGACATGGCCCTGCACCTGGCCCGCCACGGCGCCAGGGTCGAGGTGGTGCTGGAGCACACACGCGACAGCGCCGGCGAAGCCCTGATGGCGGTGGCGCGCCGCGCCGGCGCCAGCCTGCTGGTCACCGGCGCCTTCGGCCACAGCCGCTACCGCGAATTCGTGCTCGGCGGCGTCACGCGCGCCCTGCTGGCGCGCAGCACAAGCCCACTCCTGATCGCACACTGACGATGCCACCCGATACCCGCCCCGAAGCCGCCGACAGCACACGGCGCCTGGAAGCCAGCTCCTGGCAAGGCGTCAAGCCGCGCTATCCGGAAGCCACCGTCGGCCACGCCGTGGCCGACCTCGTGCTGTCCGCCTGGCTCGGCCGCATGACCGGTCACCTGTCGCCCGGCGCCCTTGGCGTCGCCTGGTTCGACTGGGCCTGCCACCTGATGCTGTCGCCCGACAAGCAGCACGAGCTGTTCACCCAGGCCGCCACCAGCACCCAGCGCTGGCTGACCTATGCGAGCACCGGCGGCGCCGATCCGGTGCGGCCCCTGGAGCAGGACAAGCGCTTCGCCGACCCGGACTGGCAGGCCTGGCCCTGGCACCAGATCAGCCAGGCCTTCCTGCTCACTCAGCAATGGTGGCACCGCGCGACTGCGGGCGTGCGCGGCGTCTCGCCCCACCATTCGGACGTGGTGACCTTCGTCGCACGCCAGATGCTCGACTGCGTGGCGCCCTCCAACTTTGTCGCCACCAATCCGGTCGTCCAGCGCGCCACCCTGGAGAGCGGCGGCCTGAACCTGCTGAATGGCGCGATGCGCGCGGCGCGCGATGCACGCGAGGCGCTGACCGGCCAGGCGCGCCCGCCCAGCTTCCGCCCGGGCCGCGAGGTGGCGGTCACGCCGGGACGGGTCGTCATGCAGAACGAGCTGATCGAGCTGCTGCGCTACGATCCGGCCACCCCGGACGTGTACGAGGTGCCGCTGCTGATCGTGCCGGCCTGGATCATGAAGTACTACATTCTCGACCTGTCGCCGCACAATTCGCTGGTGCGCTACCTCGTCGAGCGCGGACACATGGTCTACATGGTGTCGTGGAAGAATCCGCAGGCGGAAGACCGCGAGCTGTCGATGGACGACTACCGCCGCCTGGGCGTGATGGCGGCCATCGACACCATCACTGAGCAGACCGGCGCACCGCACATCAATGCCGCCGGCTACTGCCTGGGCGGCACCCTGCTGGCCATCGCGGCGGCCACCATGGCGCGCGACCACGACCGCCGGCTGGCCAGCATGTCCCTGCTCGCGGCCCAGGTGGACTTCACCGAGCCCGGCGAACTGTCCCTGTTCATCGACGACAGCCAGGTCAGCTTCCTGGAAGCGACCATGTGGCAGCAAGGCTACCTCGACACGCGCCAGATGGCCGGCGCCTTCCAGCTGCTGCGGTCGAACGACCTGATCTGGTCGCGGCGGCTGCGCCATTACCTGCTCGACATCCCGGACCGCGAGACCGACCTGATGTCCTGGAATGCGGACGCCACCCGCATGCCCTACCGCATGCACGCGGATTACCTGCACCGGCTCTTCCTCAGGAACAGCCTGGCCAGCTCGCGCTACCTCGTCGGCGGGCGGCCTGTGGCCCTGACGGACATCACGGCGCCGATCTTTGCCATCGGCACCCTGACCGACCACGTGGCGCCCTGGCGCTCCGTCTACAAGATCATCCCGCTGAGCGATACCGAGGTGACCTTCCTGCTGACCTCGGGAGGCCATAACGCGGGCGTGGTGGCGCCGCCCGGCAGCGCCGGGCGGAGCTACCAGATCGGCGTGCACGCCCACGCCGATCCCTACATCGACCCGGACACCTGGCAGGCACGGACCGAGCAGGTCGAAGGCAGCTGGTGGCCCGCCTGGGAAGCCTGGCTGGCGCGGCGGGCCGGACCGCGCGTGGCGCCGCCTCCGGCCTTGCCCGACCGGCCGCCGGCCCCAGGCGCCTATGTGCTGCAGCGCTAAGGACTCCATGGCCGGGCTCTCTGGCGCCGGCCCGCGCATGGTGAGCTGTTGCTTTTGATAGAGAAAAATTGCCGTGCCCTACCGTACGCGCGCCTTGAAGTCCGCTGACTTAGAATCATTCGGCGCTGTTACCGCTACATTCCAACAGGCTGCCGGGGCTGCGAGGCGGGATCACGGCGGCAGCGGCGAGGGCCCATCGTCGAGGCGAAACCCGAGCCACCCCGCAAGCCGATGGCCGCCGTCCAATCGAGGCCGGACGGTGCCAGCCGCTCCGATGCCTCGATAGCGGTACCCGGCAAAGTTCAATCAAGGTTCATGCCTCGCCCTTCCGGCGCACCGGGTCGGTCTCCGGAAGCCCGAGGTATCTGCAAAGGAACGGGAGCATGCACGATTTCAGCTACGTCAAGATCAGCCGCCGCAATCTCCTGCTTGCCGGCGCCGCTTCCATGTCGAGCGCCGCCATGCCGGCCGGCGCGGCCCAGGCGAACGCCGCGGCTGTCCAGGAGCGCCCGCCAAGCACCGCCGGGGTCAGCATGAAGGTGAACGGCAAAGCCGTCACCCTACAGCTGGACACCCGCACCACCCTGCTCGACGCCCTGCGCGAACACCTGCGCCTGACCGGCACCAAGAAAGGCTGCGACCAGGGCCAGTGCGGCGCCTGCACGGTCATCGTGGACGGACGCCGCATCAATTCCTGCCTGAGCCTGGCCGTGATGCACGAGGGCGCCGAGGTCACCACCATCGAGGGCCTGGGCAGCAAGGACCGCATGCATCCGCTGCAGGCGGCCTTCGTCAAGCACGACGGCTACCAGTGCGGCTACTGTACCCCGGGCCAGATCTGCTCGGCCGTCGCCGTGCTCGACGAGATCCGCCAGGGCGTGCCCAGCCACGCCAGCGCCGACATCGGCGCGCGCCCCCTGCTGTCCCTCGAAGAGATCCGCGAGCGCATGAGCGGCAATATCTGCCGCTGCGGCGCTTACTCGAACATCCTGGATGCGATCGGCGAAGTTGCGGGCATCGCGGGAATCGCGGGAGAACGCGCATGAAGGCCTTCACCTACCAGCGCGCCGCCAGCGCCGGCGAAGCGGCCGCCGCCGCCGCCCGGACGCCGGGCGCCCGCTTCATCGCGGGCGGCACCAACCTGCTCGACCTGATGAAGCTCGAGATCGAAACGCCCGCCCACCTGATCGACGTCAACGGCCTGGGCTTCGACAAGATCGAAGCCACGCCGGATGGCGGCCTGCGGGTCGGCGCCCTGGTGCGCAATACCGACCTCGCGGCCGACGCCCGCGTGCGCCGCGACTACGGCGTCCTGACGCGGGCCCTGGTCTCCGGCGCCTCCGGCCAGCTGCGCAACAAGGCCACCACGGCCGGCAACCTGCTGCAGCGTACCCGCTGCTACTACTTCTACGACACCAACATGCCCTGCAACAAGCGCAACCCGGGCAGCGGCTGCGGCGCCCTGCAGGGATTCAGCCGCCACCACGCCATCGTCGGCGCCAGCGAAGCCTGCATCGCCACCCATCCGAGCGACATGGCGGTGGCCATGCGCGTGCTGGACGCCGAGGTCGAGACCGTGCGCGCGGACGGCAAGACGCGCGTCATCCCGATCGCCGACTTTCACCGCCTGCCCGGCAACACGCCGCACATCGAGCACGTGCTCGAACCGGGAGAACTGATCACCGCGGTCAAGTTGCCCAAGCCGGCCGGGGGCGTCCAGGTCTACCGCAAGGTGCGCGACCGCTCGTCCTATGCGTTTGCACTGGTGTCGGTGGCCGCCATCGTCCAGCCGGACGGCAGCGGCCGCGTCGCCCTGGGCGGCGTGGCGCACAAGCCCTGGCGCGTCGAGGCGGCCGAAGCGCGCCTGCAGTCCGGGGCGGCCGCCGTGACCGAGCTGCTGCTGGCCGGCAGCAAGACCACCGAGCACAACGCCTTCAAGCTGCCGCTGGTGCAGCGCACCCTGGCCGGCGTCCTGCACGACCTCAAGAAAGCCTGAGCCATGAAATTCACCACGCCAGCCACCCGGAACCCGATCGACCAGCTCAAGATCGTCGGCCGTCCGACGGACCGTATCGACGGCCCGCTCAAGTGCACCGGGACCGCGCCCTACGCCTACGAACGCCACGACATCGCCCCGAACGCGGCGCACGGCTACATCGTCGGCGCCGCCGTCGCCAAGGGCCGCATCGTCTCCGTCGACACCGCCGCCGCGAAGCGCGCTCCGGGCGTACTCGCCGTGGTCACGGCCGCCAACGCCGGCAAGCTGGGCAAGGGCAAATTCAACACCGCCCACCTGCTGGGCGGTCCGAACATCGAGCACTATCACCAGGCCGTCGCCGTCGTCGTCGCCGAGACCTTCGAGCAGGCGCGCGCCGCTGCCGGCCTGGTGCGGGTGCGCTACGAAAAGAAGCCCGGACGCTACGACCTGGCCGCGGCCAAGCCGACGGCGGGCGTGCCCAAGAAGGAGGAAAAGCCCGATACCAGGGTCGGCGACTTCGCACGCGCCTTCGAGGAAGCAGCGGTGCGCCTGGACGCCACCTACACCACGCCCGACCAGTCGCACGCCATGATGGAACCGCACGCCACGCTCGCCCTATGGGAAGGCGGCAAGCTGACGGTCTACACCTCGAACCAGATGGTCGACTGGGGCCGCAAGGACCTGGCCCGCACCCTCGGCCTGCCGCCGGCCAATGTGCGCCTGGTCTCGCCCTTCATCGGCGGCGGCTTCGGCGGCAAGCTGTTCCTGCGCGCCGAGGCCTTGTGCGCGGCGCTCGGCGCGCGCGCCGCCAGGCGGCCGGTCAAGGTGGCCCTGCAGCGCGCCATCATGATGAACAACACCACCCACCGCCCGGCGACCATCCAGCGCATCCGCATCGGCGCTGCGCGCGACGGCAAGATCAGCGCCATCGCCCACGAAAGCTGGTCCGGCGACCTGCCCGATGGCCAGCCGGAGACCGCGGTCCAGCAAACCCGCCTGCTCTACGCCGGCGCGCACCGCATGACGGCCTTGCGCCTGGCCACCCTCGACCTGCCCGAGGCGAACGCCATGCGCGCGCCCGGCGAGGCGCCGGGCATGATGGCGCTCGAAATCGCCATCGACGAGATGGCCGAGAAGCTGGGGATGGACCCGATCGCCTTCCGCATCCTCAACGACACCAAGGTCGATCCGGAAAAGCCGGTCCGTCCGTTCTCGGAACGCCGCTTCGCCGAATGCCTGCGCCTCGGCGCCGACACCTTCGGCTGGAAGAAGCGCAATCCGCGTCCCGGCCAGGTGCGCGACGGCCGCTGGCTGGTCGGCCTGGGCGTGGCGGCCGCCTTCCGCAACAACCTGGTGATGAAGTCGGCGGCGCGCGTGCGCCTGGACCGCGCGGGCAAGGTCATCGTCGAGACCGACATGACCGACATCGGCACCGGCAGCTACACCATCATCGCCCAGACGGCGGCCGAGATGCTGGGCGTCCCGCTCGAGCGCGTCGAGGTGCGCCTGGGCGACTCGGACTTCCCCATCTCCGCCGGCTCGGGCGGCCAGTGGGGCGGCAACAGTTCCACCGCCGGCGTCTACGCGGCCTGCGTCAAGCTGCGCGAAGCGGTCGCGCAGCGCCTGGGCGTGGCGGAAAGCGAGGCCGTGTTCGCCGACGGCGCGGTGCGCGCAGGCGGACGCACGGTGCCGCTGGCCCAGGTGGCGGCAGGCGCGGAACTGGTCGGCGAGGACATCATGGAGTACGGCGACCTGGACAAGAAATTCCAGCAATCGACCTTCGGCGGCCACTTCGTCGAAGTAGCGGTCGATGCCTACACCGGCGAGACCCGCGTGCGGCGCATGCTGGCGGTCTGCTCGGCCGGGCGCATCCTCAACCCGAAGTCGGCGCGCAGCCAGGTGATCGGCGCCATGACCATGGGCGTGGGCGCGGCCCTGATGGAGGAACTGGTGGTGGACCAGCGCCACGGCTTCTTCGTCAACCACGACCTGGCCAGCTACGAGGTGCCGGTGCACGCCGACATCCCGCACCAGGACGTGATCTTCCTCGAGGAGGCCGATCCGGTCTCCTCGCCGATGAAGGCCAAGGGCGTGGGCGAGCTGGGGATCTGCGGGGTGGCCGCCGCGGTGGCGAATGCGATCTACAACGCCACCGGCGTGCGCGTGCGCGACTATCCGATCACGCTCGACAAGCTGATCGCGAAGATGCCGCTATCAAGCTAGAAGATCGGCGGCCGGCCCTCAGGCCGCGTCGCCGTCCGCCACCACCCGGTTGCGGCCGCCGCGCTTGGCGGCGTAGAGCGCCTTGTCGGCCGCTTCGATCAGGGCCGCCGGTTCGTTCAGGCGGTCCTTGTCGAAGCTCGCCACGCCTATGCTGAGAGTGACCATCGGATGCACGGCCGCGGGCGCATGAACCAGGTTCAGCGCGGCCACGTGCTCACGGATCGCGTTGGCGTGCGCGCGCGCCTGTTCCAGCGAGGTATCCGGCAGGATGGCGGCGAACTCTTCGCCGCCATAGCGCGCCGCGACATCGGCCGGGCGCTTGAGCATGGCGGCAAGCGCCTGCGCCACCGTGGTCAGGCAGCTGTCGCCCTGCTGGTGGCCGAAGTGGTCGTTGTAGGCCTTGAAGGAATCGATGTCGACCAGCAGCAGCGACAGCGCGCCGCCCGCGCGCTGGGCGCGGCGCAGTTCGCGCTCCAGCGCCACGTCGAAGTGGCGGCGGTTGGCGATGCCGGTCAGGCCGTCCACATAAGAGCGGGCGCGCAGCGACTCGGCGTGGTCGAGCAGCTTGCGTTCGCGCACGGCGGAGCCGCTGACGTCGCGGATCTCGATCATGCAGCAGCGTTCGCCGTCCTCGCTGAAGGGCGTCACCGACACCGCCTGCTCGATCAGGGCGCCGTCGAAGCTGCCGGCCTCGCGCAGCGGGAAAGGCGTGCGGTCCTGCGACTGCGGGATAGTGACCGCCTGCCCATCGGTCAGCGCCGCCAGCACCGCCGCTTCGACCCGCGAGCCGCGCAGGGCCGGGAACACGTCGAACAAGGGCTGTCCCTGGACTCGGGAGGCGGACCGTCCGGAACGGGGCACCATCCAGCTGTTCCACAAGGCGATTTCTTGCTGGCTGTCGACGACGACGATGCCGCAGTCGACCAGGTTCATGATGCGCGCCGCCAGCCCGGCGCCTGCTTCTGGCTTGGAGATGAGCACGATTTGTTGAAAAAAAGAAATAAACCGGCGAATGATACCGGAATTTCAACAGTTTGCGCGAAGCTTTTGGCGGGCTGTCCTGGCGAATCGCACGCCCATGCGCACGCTTGAACCGCCGCTCGCCGCCGCTGTGCTATGGTTAGCACAAGCACAAGACGCCTTGCATACCATGAACACCGACAACGTCTTCCCTTTTGAACGCCGCGCACCGCCCTCGCCGCCCGCCGATTTCGACGCCGGCCAGGCCATCCGCACCTGCCGCTCGCTGATGCAGAGCCTGGGACAGTACGACCTGTCCGAGACCGTCTACGAAGCCTGCGTCCTCATGCTCCTGGTGAATCTGCACGACCTGCTGCAGACCGCCAGGGCGAGCGGCCGCCCGCTGGTGTTTGGCGATTACATCGATCCGAAGGAAGATGCGTCCAACATCACGGAGCTGGTGGCGAAGTGCCGCAACGCGGCCTGCCACGTGTGGACCAAGCCGGCCGCGGGACAGTCGCCCGGGCAGTCGGCCGGGTACCGTTTCTACCGCGTGGCCGGCTATTGCCCGCGCGCGACCCAGCTGGACGACAAGGTCCTGGGCTGCGACTACCACGACGATGTGGCGATCTATTACGGGCGCTACCGGCTCTACCTGAAGCGGCACGTGCTGCGCGCGATCGAGGAATTGGCGGTGCTGTTCGGCACCGCGCCGGCGCCGGGCTGAGCCGGGATCAGCGAGGAGCCTGCAAGGTCTGCCAGGCCATCGCGACGCACACCACGCCGACGAAGAACAGCAAGCCCCAGACGAACCAGCGCATCGAGTTCGCCAGCCCGCCGACGGCGCGGTTCGCACGCTCGTCGAGCTTGCCGCGCCGGCGCGCCGCGTTCATCAGCATCGAAATGAAGACGAACGAGGTCGCCAGGATCAGTACCGCTTTCATGCCGGGCAGGTCCTCAGGTGCGTGCGGCGACCAGGGCCAGCGCGATCAGCGCCAGCAGCGAAGAGACGCCGGTGGCGACGCTCAGCCAGAGCATGCGGGTGCGGATGACATCCATCTTGGCGATCAGCTGGGCGTTCTGGTCGGCCAGGTTGGCGATGATCTCCGAGGCCGACAGCATCTGGCCGCGCAGCTCGCCCACCGTGGTCTCGTTCTTGTCCAGGCGCGCCATGACGATGCCGAACACGTCTTCCTGCGGTTCGATCTCGTCGATGATGGGACCCGGCGGCGGCATGGTGCCGGAGCGGCGCGCCACGGTGTCCCACAGGCGGCGCGCACCCGTTGCCACCTGGGGCGCGGCGTGGATCACCTCGCTCCACGGCACGGTCTTCAATACCTTCCACCAGCTTGCTGCCATACCTGCTCCTTGTCGATGTCGATTTGTCTATTTACCCCTGAGCATACCATCGCCGGTGAGGACGGCCAAACGGCGCACGGCAGGCGCGCGCCGGGCGGAACGCGTGCGTGCCTTCTTCGGCGCTTGCGGTAGGATGCAGCCATGTGTGGACGATTTGACCAGAGCCAGACGGCGCGCAACTACGCCAGCGCCTTCGGCTGGACGGACGCCGTATTCGACAGCGAATCCGATCCGGCCTATAACGTCGCGCCCGGCACTTACCGGCCGGTGATGCACATCCAGGATGGCGAGCGGCGCGTGGACGACGTGTACTGGAGCTACCAGGCGCGCTGGGCCAAGGACAAGGTCCCGGTCTGCATCAACGCCCGCATGGAAAAGCTCACCAACCGCTACTGGCGCGCGCTGATGAAATCAGGGCGCGGCGTGGTCGCGGCCGACGGCTGGTACGAATGGACCGGCGAAAAAGGCCACAAGCAGCCCTGGCACATCCACCGCAAGGACCGTGCACCCCTCTATATGCTGGCGCTGGCGAATTTCGGCGCCTTCACCGAGAACCGGGCCGAGGCCGGCTTCGTCCTGATCACCGACGACGCGTCGGGCGGAATGCTGGACATCCACGACCGGCGCCCGGTGGTACTCGATGCGGAAGATGCGGCGCTCTGGCTCGACCCTGCCCTGACGCCCGATGAAGCCGCCGAGCTGGCGCGCCGCGCGGCGCTGCCGCCGGAAGCCTTCGAGTGGCACAAGGTCAGCACCGATGTGAACAAGGGCAAGCAAGGGCCGCAGATCGCGCTGCCGATCGACTAGCCTCACCGGCCCGGCCGGCAGGCCCTCCCCTCGTACTGGTGCCGGTTCAGCACGTAGGCCTTGCCATTCCAGCGCTCTACCGGAAAACAGAAGCCGGGGCCGCCGACCTCGAGGTCCGGCCAGCCGTCCTTGCCCTTCGCAGGCAAGACAGCCACCATGCCCGTCCCGCCCGTGATTTTTTTCCAGCTGCCGGTGGCCTGTTTCGACACCAGCGTGTAGGCGGCGCCGCTATGCCCGAAACAAAAGCTGCTGCTTTCGGTGATCAGCGCTTCGGGCAAGCCATCGCCGTTCAGGTCACGCACCTCGCTGAGTTCGCCTGGCGAATACGCCGGCGACGGATCTTCGCACTTGCGCCACTGCTTGCCCTTCAGCGTAAAGCCGGCGGCCTTGAAGGCGGCCGCTTCGTCCGCCGGGGTGAGCGAGGAGGATGCGCCAAGCGCAGGGGCGCTGCCGGCCAGCAGCGCGGCGGCGGCAATCGGGACGAGCGTTTTCATGGGATTGTCCTTCCGCGTCGGGTGGGAAGGACTCCATTATGCTCCCGGCCGCCAGAAAAGTTCATCCGTCGGACACGGGCCATCGCGCCCCCGCTGCTGCCCGAGGTCCGAGCTCCTACAGCACGGCCGCCTGCCCGGCGCCTGCGACGTAAATGCGGGCCGTGCCGGCAGCGGCTGGAGCGGCGCCCGGGGCCGGTGCAGTGGGGGCCACGGGCATGGCGGCCGTCTCGGCAGGCTGAGGCGCCGGAGCGGCCGGCGCCGGTTCAGGCGTGGCGCTCTCCGCGGACGGTCCCGCGGTCTCATCGGCGCTGGTGCCGGCGATCGCGGCGGCCGTTGCCGCTTCCGCCACCGCCGGATTCCTTGGGTCGAAGCGGACGGCCGCAGAAGTCTTGCTGTCGAGCACCTCGGCTGCGGTCTGGGTCACCGGACCGGCGGCTGCGGCGTCGCCGCCATTGCCGCCGCACGCGCTCAACAGGATCGCGGCGCAGCCGCACAGCAGGCCGCGTCCGAGGGCAATCGACGAAACTTGAACGAATTTGTGCATGCGAAACTCCCTGAGCCAAAGAAACGGATGCTTCTTTGAGTGGAGGAAACTTCCTAAGTTCAACTTTTTTTTTCGCTGTTTCCTCGGGTAGCACACACCATATGGTTTCTTGATAGAAATCAGCTATTTGCATGATCCAAATCGCAAGATCCACGCAACTAAGGTGCGGGGCGGACGGTCGAACCGGACTGCCATCACTTGCGAAGGAACACCATGGGCGAATACATGCAAATCCGGGGGATGCTGCGCGAAGACGAGCAATACGCAGGCCTGATCCTGGGGAAGGAAGAACCCGACTACCACCTGATCCTGCTGCCCGGCGACGTGGCGGACGTGAGCTGGCCGGCGGCCTGCGACTGGGCCATGCAGAACGGCGGCGTGCTGCCGTCCCGGCGCGAACTGGCGCTCCTGTTCGCCAACCTGCGCGAAGCCTTCGAACGCGAGTGGTACTGGTCCAGCGAGCCGCACGAAACCCGGGTCCAGCTGGTCTGGGGCCAGAACTTTGCGAGCGGCATCCAGACCATCTACGGGCGGCCCTACCGCGGCCATGCGCGCGCGGTCAGGCGCATCCCGAGCGCTTGATCCCCGGTCCGGGATACGCCGCGCCCGGGATCAGCGTTCCGGCACGCTGGCGCGGCCGATCGGCTGGTCCATGTTGGCCAGGAACCAGGCGGTGGCCGTCATCACCGCCACGTGGCGGCGCAGGTGGTCCGGGTCCACCTTGTCCAGCGTGTCGGCCGGCGTGTGGTGGTAATCGAAATAGCTGGAGGTGTCGATCAGCGGAGCGAAGCTGGGCACGCCCGCGCGCTCCAGGCCCGACAGGTCGCCGGTCTGCAAGGCGTCCTGGCGCTGGAAAACGCCCGCGCCCAGCGGCTGCAGGGTGGCCTGCAGCGGAGTGAACAGCTTCATCGCCTGCGGGGGCACGCTGGTGCGCATGCCGAACGGACGGCCGGCGCCGTTGTCGCTTTCGATCGCGCCGAAGTGCTTGCCGGCGTTGCCCTCCTCGGCCGCCAGGTAGCCGCGCGCGCCGCGCGTGCCGTTCTCTTCGTTCATCCAGGCGATCATGCGGATCGTGCGGCGCGGACGGTAATCGAGCTTCTTCAAGGTATCGAGCACGGCCATTGCGCTGGCCACGCCGGCCGCGTCGTCGTGCGCGCCGGTGGACAGGTCCCAGGAATCCAGGTGGCCGGACACGATCACGATCTCGTCGGCCTTGTCGGTGCCCGGCAGGTCGGCGATCACGTTGTAGCTGTCGGCGTCCGGCAGGATCTGCGGGGTCAGCACCATGCGCATGCTCAGCGGGCCACGCTTGGCCAGGCGCGCCATCAGCATGGCGTCCTCCGCCGTCACGGCCGCCGCCGGGATGCGCGCGTTGTCCTGCAGGCCGGTGCCGCCCGTGTGCGGCAGGCGGTAGCTGGCGCCGCCCACCGAGCGCACCAGGGCCGCCGCCGCGCCCAGCTCGGCGGCCAGGCGCGGGCCGTCGCGGCGGTAGGCGGAGCCCTGGCCGTACGCCGGTCCGGCCAGGCCGCGGTCCGCCATGTGCTGGTCGAAGGCCACGTCGAACAGGACGATCTTGCCCTTCACCTCGCCGGCGCGCGCCTTCAGCTCGTCGAAACTCCTGACGACCAGCACCGGCGCCGTCAATCCCTCGGCCGGGGTCGCGCCCGAGCCGCCCAGGGCGGTGAGCACCACGCGCTGGGTGATCCCCTCGGGACGGCCCTTGTACGCGACCAGCTCGCCGGTCTCGACGCCGCGCACCCAGTGCGGCACCTTGACCGGCTGCAGGGTCACCTTGGCGCCCAGCTTGCGCATGGCCTCGGCCACCTGGGCCACCGCCGCCGCCGCGCCCGGCGAGCCGGACAGGCGCGGGCCGATCAGGTCGGTCATGTCCGCCGTGCGCTCCCAGGCGTAGTCGCTCTGCATCGCGGCGTCGCGGATCTTCGCCAGCGCGGCCGGATCGTTGCCGGGACTGGCGGCGTAGGCGGACAGGCTGGCCAGGCTGGCAAGGCTGGCCGCAAGGACGGTCAGGACGGGGAGACGGAGGCTACGGCGGTTCATGCGTGGGTATCCTATGGTCGGGTCGACGAAGACGCCAACAATAGCGCATCCGGTGCGTTTTTGCCGAGCTTTTATTTCCGTATTGACATGTATTTTACTGAGGGACCAGGCGCACCAGGGTGATCTCGGACGGCGCGCCGAAGCGCTTGGGCGGGCCCCAGTAGCCGGTGCCGCGGCTGGTGTACACCCACATCTCGCGCACCCGCTTCAGGCCGGCCACGAAGGGCTGCTGCAGGGGCACGAACAGGTTCCAGGGGAAGAACTGGCCGCCGTGCGTATGGCCGGACAGCTGCAGGTGGAAGCCGGCGGCCGCCGCTTCCGGCGCGCTGCGCGGCTGGTGGGCCAGCAGCACGCGCACGTCGACGTCCTGCGGCGCCCCAGCCGCGGCGGCGCGCGGGTCGCTGCGGTGGGCGGGATTGAAGAAATGCGCCGTGTAGTCGGCCACCCCGGCAATCATGAGGGCCGCCGAGCCGCGCCGGCGCACCACGTGCTGGTTGAGCAGCACGGTCACGCCCAGGCGGCGCACCTCGGCGATCCATTCTTCGGCGCCCGAATAGTATTCGTGGTTGCCGGTGACAAAGTACACGCCGTCGGGCGCGGCCAGGCGCGCCAGCGGCTGGGTGTGCAGGCTGAGGCGCTGCACGCTGCCGTCGACCAGGTCGCCCGTGATCGCGATGGCGTCGGCGCCGAGCGCGTTGACCTTGTTGACGATGGCGTTCAGGAAGGCGCGCTTGATGGTCGGCCCCACATGGATGTCGGAGATCTGGGCGATGGAATAGCCATGCAGCTCGGGCGGCAGCCGGGCGATCGGCACGTCGACCCTGACCACGCGCGCGACCCGGCGCGCGTTCACGAAGCCGACCAGGGTCACGCCGGCGGCCACCAGCGGCACCGCGAGCGCACTGCCCCGGCCGATCGCCGGGCTCAGGAGGCCGGCCGCCATCAGGCCCAGCAGCACCAGGTCGCGCAGCAGGGTCGCCACCAGCAGCGAAGAAAAAAAGCCCATCGACAGCAGCCCGGCCCAGGCCACCATCCCCGACCAGCGCCGGCGGCGCAGCGAAGCCGACATCAGACCGACCGGAACCAGCACGGTCAGCAGCACCAGGGCGAGCACGGCGGCGATGTTGCCGGCCATCCCCAGCGCCAGGTCGGGCAGCAGCCGCATGCCGATGTACACCTGGAGCAGGACGAGGAGGGAAAGCAGGATCACGAAGCTACGGCTGGGTCGCATGGAAGTGGACGCGGAAAGAAGATGCTGGGTAGATGGGGCGGCGGCGCGCCACTGCAAGGGCCGGCCGCGGCAGCGGCGGCGGCGGCGGCGGCGGCGGCGGCGGCCAATGTTACAGCCGCGCCGGAGTTGTAAGAATCTGTATTAACGCGTGGAATGCTTGGAACACGAGGCTATAGTGATTCCATGCCCGGCGTTGCAGCGATCATCCGATCTCCGCTGGGGCGAGAGGAAAAAGCCATGTTGAATTCGCAAACCTTTGGTGCGGTCCTGCTGGCGGCTGCCGCTGCTTCGCCAGCGGCCATGGCTGGCGACCGCGGTACGAACACAGCCGTTGGCGCGGTGCTCGGCGCCGCCATCGGCCATAGTGCCGGCGGCACCGAGGGCGCCATCGTCGGCGGCGTGCTGGGCGCGGCGGTGGGCAGCTCGATCTCGACCCGCGACGACCGCCGCTACTACGATAATCGTGGCTATTACGACAACCGTGGTTATTACGACAACCGCGGCTACGCCACCAGCAACTACCGCCCGGCGCCGGTCTACGTGCAGCCGCGCCCGGTGTATGTGGAACCGCGTCCGGTCTATGTCCAGCCGCGCCCCGTGTACATCGAGTCGCGCCCGGTCTACGTCCATCCGGGACGCGGCCATGGCCATGGCCGCCGCCACTGGGACCGCGATGACCGCTGGGACCGCGGCGACCGCTGGGATCGCGGCGACCGCGGCTACTACGGCCGCTGATCACCCCTTCCGTCCTCTGGACGGCAGCAAGCGGGGCCGGACCTGTTCCGCAGGATCCGGCCCTTCGTTCGTTCAGCGCTCGGCCGTCACCGGGCAGAAGCGGAACGGGAATGGCGTCGCACCCAGGGCGGCGGGATAAGTCTTGCAAGCGGCCTCGTCGATCCTCAGGCCATAACGGCGCATTCCCTGCCGGGCAGCCTGCATGAGGGCGCGGTCTTGTTCCGGCAGTCCTGCGAGGTAGCGCTGCGGCAACTCCAGCGTGCAGGCGCGTCCGGGCTCGGCGGCCGCTTTGACGTCGGCGTGGAGGCGGCGCGCCAGTTTCTCCAGCCGGGCGCAGCCTTGCGTACTCGCGGTGAAGCCGAAGAAGTCCGCCAGCGCGCGCTTGCGTTGCAGACTGTTCTCCTTGTCGCTCCTGGCTGCCGCCAGCATCACGTAATGCGGCCCCGGGCGGGACCCGACGGCAGCCTGGATGCGCTCCAGATAGGGGGGCGATTCCGGGAAGCCGCCGGCCAGCGCAATGAGCTTCACGTCCCGCGGGAAGAAGGTCGCCAGCCAGCCCATCGGCGGATCCCCATGGGCCGTAAACACGATGGTGGCAGCCGGCCGCGCAAGCGGCGGCACTTGCGCGCTGAAGTTCGGCGAGGCCCAGCCGCCGTGTCCCCAGGTGTCGAAGGGGAACACCACGATGGTGGTGGCGGCCAGCAGCCAGCCGCCGATCCGCACCGCCCTGCCGGGCGCCGCCAGGCGCTCAATGAGGATCCAGATCAGCAGTGGCGCCAGCAGTTCGAGCGGCACCAGATAGCGGTAGATGCCGAACAGCTTCATCCAGGCCAGGTAGGCGACCAGGGCGAAGATCAGGATGAAACGCGCACGTGGCGAAAGCCGGGCGTGCGCCTTCCGGCCGCGGACACCGTCCACCGCCAGCACCACCAGGAACAGCAGCGCCAGCGCATAGAGGACAGGCACGGCCGCGATCTTGAGCGGGATTTCCGATACGCGGCCGACATCGATGGCGAAGACGAAGGGCCAGAACAAGGCTTCCAGCGCATGGCGCGGCAGGTGGAAATCGTCGATCACGCCCAATTGCTGCGCCAGCGGGCTGCGGAAGATGTTGTTGAACTGAGGGAAGAGCGGATTGCCGAAGCGCTCCCACATCTCCAGCCACCAGTAGCCCCCCGTGACCAGCATCCCCGCCAGGACCCCGCAGCCTTGCGTGAAGGCCAGGGCAAACCGCGCGCGCAAGGGGGCGGCCAGGCCCAGCAGCAGCGCGATGCAGAGCGCGGCGGCATAGGTGGCATTGGTCAGTTTCAGGCCCGTGCCGAGTCCCATGAGCAGGCCGGACAGCAGCATGAGGCTGGCCGCGGCGGCGGACCAGGCCTGCAGCGCCTCCCAGCGCCGCAGCACCAGCAGCAGCGAGGACAGGACCAGCAGCGCGGTCAGGTTGTCCCCCATCGTATTGCCCAGCTCCGACAGGAAGGCGGCGCCGCAGGTCCCTGACAGGGCCAGCAGCAGCGCCAGGCGCGCGCCGCCGGCGCGCTCGCCGAGCAGGCGGCGGCCTATGGCCAGCAGCAGCACGAAGTTCAGCCCATGCACATAGCCCATCAGGAAACCGACCACGGGGCCGGGCAGTGTCGTACTCAGCAGGTAATAAGGAAGGTCGATCAGCGGATTGAAATAGCTCTGCCACTGGCCCGGGGCCATGTCGATGTCCAGCCGCCCGTTCAGCAAGGCGTAGGCGTTGTACCAGTGATAGTTCCTCAGGTCCCAGTTCTGGTCCTGGCCGAGGCCGACCGACAGCAGGCCGAACAGCACCGGCACGAGCCACATGGCGCGGCGCGGCGCCCGCGGGTGCGCCAGCGCCGCGGTGCGGCGCACGAACCATGCTTCGAGTGCGGCGAACAGCCGCTTAGGAGAACCCATCGACATCCCTCATGCTCTGAATACCAGGAATTTCGCGCTGACGAAATTGACGGCCAGCCCGGCGGCGGAACCGCAGGCCACGGCGGCGCCCGGCGCCCACCACGCTTCCGGCAGCAGCGAGAGCACCAGCCCGTACACCAGCAAATTGACCGCCATTCCGCCCGCCATGCTCGCGAGGTAGCGCACCCACTCGCGCCAGGGCGACGCGGTCGCCGTGAAGGTGTAGCGCCGGTTGGCGGCCCAGGTGAAGCTCGCCGCCGCCAGGAATGACAGCAGGCGCCCCCCAATCCAGCCGGCCCCCAAGGCCAGCGCGGCGTAGAGGACGGCCATGTCGACCACCATGCCGAAGGCGCCGGCCACGGCGAAGCGGCCGAACTGCCCCGCCGGGCGTGCGTCCCTACGCATTTTCGCCGGACGGATCGAAGGCGGGCACGGCGAGATAGGAAAAACGCTTCTGCTCGATGCGTCCCTTGGTGACGGCGTCGAGGATGATGCCGCAAGCGAGCAGGATCACCCCGAGCAGCATCAATGCCGCGCACAGCACGGCGGTGGGCAGGCGCGGCACCAGGCCGGTTTCCAGGTAGGTGACGAAGATCGGAATCGCCAGGTCGATCGAGGCCAGGGCGCACAGGGCAAAGGCGATCGAATAGAAACCCAGCGGCTTTTCGGACTTGAACAGCCGCAGGATGGTCAGGAAGATGCGCACGCCGTCGCGGCAGGTACTGAGCTTGCTGACCGAGCCTGCCGGGCGTGCGCCGTACACGGTCTCGACTTCCGCCACTGGCATGCGGAGCTCGAGTGCGTGCACCGTCAGCTCGGTCTCGATCTCGAAACCCGAGGAATGCGCCGCGAACGACTTCACGTAGCGCCGCGAGAACACCCGGTAGCCGGACAGGATGTCGGTGAAGGTGCGGCCGAAGATCGTCGAGAGGAAGCCGGTCAGCATGCTGTTGCCCGTCCGGTGGCCGAAACGGTAGGCGCCCTGCCCGGCGCTGACGCGGCTGCCCACGACCATGTCCAGGCCGTCGTGCAGCAGCCTGTCGACCAGCCTCGGCGCCGCGCTCACGTCATAGGTGCCGTCGCCGTCGATCATGATGTAGGCGTCGGCCTCGACGTCGGCGAACATGCGCCGCACCACGCTGCCCTTGCCCTGCATCGCCACGTTGCGGACGATGGCGCCGGCCTCGCGCGCAAGCTGGCCCGTGTTGTCGCTGGAATTGTTGTCGAAGACGTAGACCTGGGCCTGCGGCAGGTGGACGTGGAAGTCGCGCACCAGCTGCCCGATCGTCAGCGCCTCGTTATAGCAGGGGATGACGACGGCGATGCGCAGCGCGCTGGGCGCTGCCTGTGCGTCGACAGTTCCGCTTGCGGCTGGGTGAAGCAGGTCGTGCTGGGCGCTCATGAGGCTCGTCGAACTCTCATCAATTGCAAATTCGCAAATTATAGCTTTCCGATACAAATCGTGGCCTGCGCGCGCGTCAACAGGACGCGCGCCCCGCTTTCATCCGCCCCCCGCTTGTCCAGGGCATTGGCGGATGAGGAGAGAACATGGTCGAAGCAGGCAGCATCGTGGAACTGGCGGGTGGACACTACCGGCTGCGCGAAGCGCTGGCCGGCTCCGCCTACGGCGTGGTATGGCGCGCCGACGCCCCGGGCGCCGGACCGGGCGTGGCGCTCAAGCTGGTCAACACCGAGCAGATGGAACGCGCGCCGGCGCCGCTTCGCGCCCGCTGGATCGCCTGCGCCCGCACCGAGCTCGCCTTCCTGCGCGGCCTGGCGCCCTGGGACGGCCGCCACATCGTGCGCCTGGTCGACGCCGGCGAACACCAGGGCATGCCGGCGCTGGCGCTCGAACTGCTGGACGGCGACCTGGCCGCCCACCTGGCCGCAGAGCAGGCCGCCGGCCGCCCGGTGCCGGTACTGCAGGCCCTCGACTGGGCCGCGCAGGTCAACCAGGCGCTGGCCAAGGTGCACGCCTATGGCTGGCGCCACCTCGACCTCAAGCCCGGCAACCTGCTGCTCGAGCGCGGCACGAACACCCTCAAGCTGGCCGATTTCGGCACCAACCGGCGCCTCGACGACCTGCGCGCCCACTCCTACGGCGGCACCGCCAACTGGCAGGCTCCCGAGCAGTTCTTCCCCGGAGCGGACGGCTACCTGACCGGCGCGGCCTGCGACATTTTCGCCCTCGGCGCCCTGCTCTACTACCTGGTGTGCGGACGCCTGCTGCGCTACAGCGCCGCCTGCGGCCAGGCCTGGCAGGCCCATGGACGAGAGGCGGCGGCCGTGCTGGCGGCCCAGGGCCGGCCGGCCGCCCTGCAGGCCGACGAGGCCGCCCTGTTCGCCGGCCGCGCCGCCCCGGCCCTGCCCCTGCTGCGCAAACTGCTGGCCGAGCGGCCCGGGGACCGTCCCCGGCACGCGCTGGAAATCAGCCGGATGCTGGCCGATGCGGCGGCGGCCCTGCGCCAGCCCGCCTTGCGGAGCGCGGCATGAAGGGCCTGCTGCGCCGGCTTGCCCTGCCGCTCGCCCTGGCCGGCGCGCTGTGCGCCTTGCAGCTGCTGGCCCTGCTGCGGGCGCCCGCCGCATGGATGCCTGCCGCGATCGGCGTCCAGCTGCGGCCCGGCGAGACCCTCGTCCTGGGCGCCCAGGCGCTGGCGGCGCCGC